>JANLPE010000067.1:0-122826 GCA_031366985.1 Gemmatimonadaceae bacterium | reverse complement strand
CCGCTTCGACGACGTGGAGTGCGCGACCTTGGAATGGGTCGCGTGGTTCAAGCAGCAACGACTGCTGGAACCGCTGGGCTATGTTCCGCCGGCGGCGTTCGACGCGCAGTATTACTCCACCGCTAACACCCACACTTCCGTGGGTGTACTCAACTAAACCAGTCTCCTGATTTCCCGGCGCGGTTCACTCCGGGGTGCGGACGTTGGTGAGTGTGATTCGTTTGCGATGTGACGCTAGTTGGTGACGACTTTTCTTTGCCGACTCAATATGCCTGCGGAGACCAGCGCGATGATCAGTCCCGCCGGCAACGGTTCCATGATCGTGAGCGCGGCATTGTATAGTGGGTTCTTGTACATCACGGCCATCTGATCCATCTCCGCTTGCTGTGATGCGATTTTCGCTTCGCTCGCACCGCGCGCGCGTGCGTTCTTCACGACGTACGCGGAGTACTTGTCCATGAAGTCTGGCATGAAATTGAAGTACATGACTTCCCACGTCGCCACGTAACAGACCGAGGACAGAGCAGCGATCAGTACGCCAACGGCCAATGCCCGTCCAAATCGAATGGTCCCGCCTCCGACGGTATCGCGGTACGAACGCACACCGAAATAGATGAGCACGAACGCCACCACCATGGTCGTGTAGCCCACGACCAAGCCGCTGGTTCCGAATCCGATTTGATCGTGGAAGGGAATCGTGAGCATCATCATCACCGAGATGAGCGCGCCCGATATGAGGCCGTATTTGATGACTGTGTTTTTCATGGATGGATGACGGAAATTGGGAGACGGTTGCGGTGGCAAGTCACACAGTGGCGATGTCACCGCCGTTCCGGTGTCACCCGAAGGTATGATTTTCCTGAAATTTCAAAAAATCAACCGTTCGCGGGCCTCCGCCGGCGATCTCGTCAGACCGGCCTCTTCGCTGTCAAGTTTGGACGGCCCTCGGAATGCTCGAGCTCGTCTGCTCGGTCGGACTGATCGTCCCTGCCGTCGTGCACTGGCAGCCGATGCTCACGATGGTGGCCGCCGCGATCTTGGCGACTGAAAGCCTCGTGTTTATCGGCGCGCACGCCACAAATCGCGAGATCCCGCCCATCATCATGAGCGTCGTGTTGTACATCATTGGCGTCGACGACGGATTGTGCCACTCGAAACCAATGATCTCGTCGGCCCGCAATGTGTTCACGTCGAAGAGCATGGTCTCCCTATTCCGTTTCGCGTCAGGGCCACCGAATGCGCCATTCCAGACGGAGACGCCGTTCACCACGACTTGCGGGTAACACGCCTTCGCCTCGCGCTGCGCGGCCAGCACAGTCTTTCCGGCGACCCGTCTCGTTCGCAGTCCGGGCACTCGGCCAATGATCACCACGTCGACCTGACTCGCGGCGTGCTTCTCGAAAGTGGCGCCGTCGATGAATCGTCCGAAGCGCAGTGCGCGCCGTGCGTCGAATTCCGCGAGTCTCATGCGTTCGAGCGATCTATCCGCTTCCACGTTGACGGACGCCAACGTCTGCGCCGAGCGCGTCAGCAGGAACTCGGCATCGACCACATCGCTCGCGGCCAGCCGCACCTTCGCGACGAGCGAATCGTACCCGATCGCGCGGATGACAATCACATACTCGCCCGGTGCCATCTGCGCAAAACGAAACCGTCCGCTACTGTCGCTGCGGGAGGCGACACTCTGTGATCGCAGTTCGATGCGGGCATCGGCAATCGATCGTTCGGTCCGTTCGGCCAGCACCTAGCCGCCGATGACGCCCGATTTGCGCGACGATTGGTCGCGGAACGGCCCCGTACAAAACCGTGAGCGCGAGCACGAATGACCGGAGTCTGGTCTGACTCATCGCGACGACCCTCGACGATCCTAGACGACTCTCGACGGCGCATCACGCACCCCAGCTCACGCCGGCGGTGCGACGTCGTCGCCGAGCCCCACGCGCTTTACCATCGGCCAGTAGCGGGGATCATTCCTGATAGGGTCCAGGCGTGGGTGCACGCGCAGCTGAAGCAGTCCGGACGCCTTTTCCGTGATGGCGATCTCCAGCCACGCGAAGGCGTCGTCGGCGTCGCCCAGCGATGCGCAGAGCGCCGCGATACCCCACGCAGACACCACGCGCGTCGAACGCGCGGCAATGAGCTCGGCCAGAATCCGACGCGCCTCGACCACATTGCCACTGGCGGCTTCCAGGTGCCCCACGCCGAACGAAGCGCCCGCCGCCGCGCCCGCGAGTTGACGGCCCGTCGCGTACGCCGCGCGCGCCTCTTCGAAGCGACCGAGTGCTTCGAGTGCACGTCCTCGATCCGTATAGGCGCCGTCAAAACGCGGATCGAGTTCGATGGACATCAGATAATAAAACGCCGCTTTCTCGTACTCACGCGCGAAGTAATTGGCGTCCCCGATGATGGTCGACATCAACGCGGAGAGTGGGTCCAACCGTGTCGCGTGCTGCGCGACCGCGCGCGCCTCAGCGTGTCGCTCCAGCGCTGTCAGCGCGCGCGAGAGTATTGCCTGAGAAAATGAGTCACCAGGATTGAGCTCGATCGCTCGCTCGAGCGCGCGAATACCTTCGCGGATCTTCCCCGTTTGCGAGAGAATAAAGCCACGCGAGGTAAACGCCGCGGCCAGCATCGGGTCCAGCTCCAGCGCGCGATTCGCGGCGGCTGACGCTTCGGCAACTGCCTCGGCGGATGACGTCATCCCTCGCACCGCGCGCAGGATTTGGGTGTCGGCCAGCGCGGACCACGCGAGTGCGAACTGCGGATCGATCTCCAACGCGCGCTTGGCGTGACGGTAGCCAAGTTCCATCGCCTCGCGTGTTCCCGCGAGCGTGGAATGACGTGACTTGAGGTATTCGAGATGCGCGTCCGGGTTGACCGAGGGTCGGGTCGCCAGTTGCTTCGCCTCGTCGGGCGAGAGTTGCACCGCAATTTCTCGCGCTACGGTTTGGGCCAGCTCTGTTTGCAGTCCGAGCACGTCCTCGAGATCACGATCGTACCGATCGGCCCAGAGCGTTTCATCATGGCGAGCGGAAATGAGCTGCACACTCACGCGCACGCGCGCGCCGATGAGGAGCGCGGATCCTTCCAGCACCGCATCCACGTTCAGTTCGCGTGCGATCTCCGGCACCGAGAGATTGGAGCCCTTGTAGCGCATGGCAGACGTACGCGAAATGACGCGCAGCGCTTTGATGCGCGACAGATCCGCGATGATCGCTTCGGTTATGCCGTCGACGAAGTACTCCTGTTTCAGATCACCAGCGACGTTGCGAAGCGGCAGGACCGCGATGGCGCCGATGCGCGTGGGGAGCGGGGCATTGCGCGGTGTTGATGACGTGTCGTTTCGAATATCACGCAGCAGCTCGCCGACCATTGCGGCGGATTGCGGGCGTTGCGCGGGATCCTTGCGCAGGCAGTCTGAAATCACGGCATCCAGAGCGGCCGGAATGTCGGGGCGCAGTGCGCGCACGGCGGGCGACGCGGTGTTGATAATCGCAAACATGAGCGCCTCCATCCGCTCCTTCTCGAGCGGACGCCGTCCGGTGGCCATCTCAAAGAGCAGGGCGCCGAGTGCATACACGTCGGTGCGTTCGTCATCGGCCTCGCCCAGCAGCTGTTCCGGCGCCATGTACGGAACCGAACCCATCACGGTGCCCGTTCTCGTGAGCGAACCGCCGACGTTGTTGAGCAGTCGCGCCAGACCAAAGTCCAGGATCTTCGGCTGCCCCTCTGATGTCAGTGCCACATTCGCCGGCTTGAGATCGCGATGCAGGAAGCCATTGCGATGCGCGTTTTCGAGTGCCGCGCAGAGCGCGATACCGTGATCGAGCAGCTCGGGGAGGGGCAACGGCCCACCGGCCATTCGCGTCTCGAGCGTACCGCCCGGCACGTACTCCATCACCAGGAAATCTCGTCCGTCACGTGCGTCGAAGTCGAAGATCGTGGCGATGCCCGCGTGCGACAGGCGCGAGAGTACGAGCGCCTCACGTCGAAACCGTTCGCGCGTCGTGGTATCGTCCAGCGCGCCGCGCAGCAGCAGCTTGATGGCGACGTCGCGATCAAGGTTCGCGTCGTGCGCTTTCCACACCTCGCCCATGCCCCCTCGCCAAGACGATGGAGCAGGCGATATCGACCGAGCAGGGTGCCGGCCGCGAGACGCGTTGGCGTGGGGATGGCGGGAAGGTCGCTCACAATACGAAGCTATGCGCCTAACGAGTATCGCGCCAACGCGGGCGCTCTCGTGCGCGATGCTCAGTTCACGCTGCGCTCAATCCGGCGCGAACAACTCCTGCAGCGGGAACGCGAAGCCGGGGAGGAGTGCCTCGCCGCTCAGTGTCTCGCCCACGGCCAACACGGACACCGTGCCGTCCGCGCGGTACACCACGACCTGCTCGCGCGGCGGATCGACGACCCACACGAGTGCGGTGCCCGCCGTTAACCAGTCGCTGACCTTCGCCACGACCGCGCCCGTGCGATCGCGCGGCGAGCGCACTTCTACTGCGAGGTCGGGCGCGAACTCCGGAAAGCCGTCGGGTATCGGTCCGGCGAACCGCTCACGTGACACATACGCGACGTCCGGTGCGCGCACGGTATCGGGTCAGCGCGCGAGCGTGAAGCCGGGATCGGCGGTGGCGAGCCGCCCGCGCGACATCGTCCACGATGGCTCATCGCGTTGGCGCATCGCGCTACCGCACCCACACCACCGCACCCAGCGGCACGTGCTCGTACACCCACGCCAAATCGTCATCGGCCAATCGAATACAGCCGTGCGTGCTGGCCGTGCCAATCGTGGTCGAATCACGCGTGCCGTGAATGAGATAGCCACCACCCAGATCCAAGGCATAGCGTCCAAGCTCACCGACGATGCGCCGGTTGCGTGAACCCACGGGCGGAATGAACACCGTGGAGTCGAAGATGATATGCTCGTCGAGCGGCAAGGCCACGAAACTGGAATCGCCGTCGGCCTCGATGCCCACAACGGAGTCGCGCAGGGCGATCACGCGACCGTCTGACAATCGCGTGCCTTTCGTAGTCAGCGCACGCACGCGCAGCGACTGCGCCACCGCAATCTCGACATAGTGCCACTCGGGCGGCGTCCAGACGGGATCTTCCGATTTGTGCAATACCAGCAGTCGCCCGCGCGGAGTATCGAAGCGCCAGCGTCGCGTGCCCACGCGCAGCGTCTGCCCAGACGCCACGGCAATGGACGCAGAGCGGAGCGTATCGGTGCCTTCAATCACCCACAGTCTCCGCGCGTGGATCGAGATCTCCACGCGCAGTGCCGGCGGGGCCACCTCCAAGTGGGCGAGACGCACGCCGGGCACCAGGCCTATCAACGCGCTCACCATGGCGAGCGCGTACCGCAGTGTCGCGGCGTACACCGCGACACTCAATCGTAACGAGACGGTCTGACCCTTAATGAATATTGACGCCGATCATGATCGGGACCCATCGCACGTTTTTGCTGCGATTGGCGCCGAAGAAATCGGTGAACTGCACCGAGTCGTTACGATCCGCGAAGACGTTCACAAACCGGGTTTCCACGAAGAGTTGCGCGGGCCCGTTGCCGAGCTCAAATCCGGCACCCGCCTGCGCGCCAATTTTCGTGCGCGTCTTCTTCACCAGCGATTCGTTCTTCTGCAGCACATCGTTGCCGAGAAATCCACTCAAGGCCGATGCTGCGCCGAAGTCGCGGAAGTTATACAGACCGCCACCGGCCAGTGCATACACCTTGAGCGACTTCGATGCATTGAGTGGAGCACGCGCCGTCAGATTGCCCACGGCCGAAAACACTTTGGGCGTGGTGTTGGTGAGCGTTACCGGGAGTCCTGACGGGCCCCGCCCGATGAACTGATTACCACTGAACTGCGTGTACCCCAAGTCGACGCGCGCGCCGAGGAAGGTATTGCCGTGCCAACCGATGGGCACTGTCAGGTTGTAGCCGCTCTTGTAGCCGAGATCAGACAAATCGCCGTTGGGCTTCGAACCGCCGCCACCAACGCCGACGTACCAGCCGGTCCCATTGAACAGAAACCGATTCCGTGCCTGCTGCATCCGGACTTGATCAGCCGCCACGATTGAGTCCGCGCGTGCGACCGAATCGCGACGAGCCGTTTCAATAGCCGCGCGCATCGCCGCTTCGGCTGCAGCGATCGAGTCCGTCCGAGCGCGTTCGACGCGGTCGATCGAGTCTTTGCGCATGGTGGCGACGTTCGCGATGGAATCCCGCTCACGCTGCGCCGCGCGATCGATTGAATCGCGTCGCATCCGCTCAGCGTTGGCGATGGAGTCCGCGCGCATCGTGGCTTTGCTCTCAACCAATGTGCCATGGCTTTCGCCGCGCACGTCCTTCTGCACCTTGATGCGTCGCTCAGAGGTCACCGGGGGCTGCATGCCGCTGGGCTTCATGGGGCTCTGCGCGAGCAGTGTGGTCGGCACGAGCAGCATGGCGCTGCAGGCCGTGTTCACCAGCAATGATCGAAAGGACATGGAAGTGGTACCTCAGGTAGCGCGTGAGTCAGCGGACGTCGCGACACCATCGATGACACGTCCGCCACTGACACAGGCAGCATACCGTACCGTACCCTCGACGCACTGCTGCTCTCAGGGAGCGAATTCACCACCCCTCGCGTGCGCGGCAATTCGTCATTCAGTGAATAGTGTGTGCGATCCGCACGAGTTCCGTCGCGATTTCTTCCGGAGAGAGGATAAGGTCTATGCAGCCGCTCGCGATAGCGCTCTCGGGCATGTCGGGCTGAATGGCTGTGTCTGGCCGCTGCGCGATGGTGATGCCGCCGACTTCCTTGATGCCGGCGAGTGCCGCTGCCCCGTCGCCGTCATAGCCAGAGACGATGACCGCGACGAGCGTGCCGTCCCAGTTCTCCGTGAGGGACCGGAGGAACACCGTAATGACGTCCGGCCACCCTCTGGGCTTCGATATCGGTTCAAGACGAAACTCTCCGTCGATGAGATGGAGGTCACGCTGCTCAGGGATGATGAACACGTGGTTCGGTTCAATGACAAGCCGTTCGGTGATAAGTTCGACCGGCATGTCGGTGAAGCGCGGGAGGACCTCGTGCAGCATGGTGGCGAACGTCCGCACGTGATTGACGATGACGATGGCGACACCCATGTCCGATGGGAGGTGCCGAAGCAATCGTGTGTAGGCGTCGAGGCCGCCGGCAGAACCGCCGACGCAGACGACGGGGAACGCCCGTCCAGATCTGCCAGCCTGTGTCAAGAATCCCTCCGACAGCGGTAGGAGTGGCGACGGTAGAAGATCGCGAAACGTTCCCTTGTATCTACCGGCTCGTTGATCTTGCAGTCGCGCTCATCAGGGCGCCATTGCCCATATGTAGATGGTTCGTGCGCCGCACGGTGTTCCGTGTTGCTCCCGGCTATCGGCTCCGGATCACTCCTTTGAGCGATTGTCTGCCACCGCTGTCGTCCTACGTTCCCCTGTGGGATCGGGGACGCCGAACTGTTGGCATCTCTCACGTACCCAGCCAAGCACCCGTCTGGAGTCCACCTAAGGGAAGGAGTTCACCGTGTCGACCAATACACTGATCATCGTCGTCCTGCTTGTCCTGCTTCTCGGTGGTGGTGGGTGGGGCTGGTCCCGTCGGGGCCGCTAGTGGTCTGCTCGCGCCCTCGGTCGGGGGCGCGAGCAGATCGCGCGTGAATGACACGGCGCGTATGAAAGCGTGCCTCGACACGCCCGGGCAGGGGCCATGTCCGGGCAGCGCTTCGCGACCGTCGAGTCGGTGTTTACGAACCGAGGATGCGTCAGCGTTGATGACTAACGTTGCCGGCTACTTCGTGATGACCTTCGCGTCTTCCACGATCAACGCGTACGAGTAGCCCGCGCCGAAATCCTTGTTCGTGCGAACCGTGCCGGTCATGGTGACGGTGGCGCCAAGCACGGCGGCATCGGCCGAGGTAACGGTGATGTCGTGCGTGCCCTTTGCGGCGTCGCCGCTGCCGTCCTGCAGATGGATCCAGTTCTTGCCCATGACACCGGGGTTGTACTTCACGACCACGCCACGGATCGTCACGGTCTTGGCGGCCAGTGCGTCCTTTTGCGACCAGAGATCAGCAATCGTACGCGCGTCGGCGCCAGTCGCCTTAACGACATGACCAACTTTGGCGTCGACTGCCGCAGGAGTTCCCACCGATGTCGGCGCGGCGCCATTAGGCCCGGCGACATTGGGCCTCGCGCCATCGCCCGCGGAGGCAACCGCTGGCGCGCCCGGCGCCTCAAGCGACCCGAAGTAGATCCGGTCGAATGTGCGATTGAGGGTCTTGGACTCGAACTTCTCCATCAGCAGCGCGCCATACACTGTCACTTGGGTACCGAGCGTGATCGGCGCCTGATTCACTGCCGCCCACACGTCGCCGTTGGCGGTCTTGAGTCGCAGATAGACGTAGGGCGCGGCGGCAATCTGCTCGAGCAGCGTGCCCGTGAGGGCGTCGCCATGCGGGGCGCCGCCCGTCGCGGACGCCTGTGCCGTGGACGGCGATGACGGAGCGGCACTGAGTGGCACGCGATCCGTTTCGATGCCCTTGGAGCACGCTACGATGAACAGGGCAACAGAAAGCAGCGCAATGGAACGACGCATGTAGTGCTCGCATGAAGTGGACGGAACCAGCGGGCCGAGGCGCCCTCGCACGAAGGCATCGGAGCTGATGGCATTTACCAACGCGGCCGTTCGCAGACAAGAGGAGATTCCCTGAGTTGCGCCGCGCGGGAGCGTTATGCGCGCGCGATCGCGCGACCTGTCGGGCGCGACAACCTATCGCGCTCCAGGCGGACGGCCCGCGCCAGCCGGTGCACGCCGTCCACGAGATCGGCGGCGTCGTAGTGCGCAAAGCTCAACCGAATGTGCTGCGTGAACCCGATGCGGCTGATGAAACGCGAGCCGGCGTGAAGCGTCACGCCCTCCTTCGCGGCGATGGGTTGCAGTTGCGCGGCCGTCATCGACGGCGGCAACTCCACCCACACGAAATAGCCACCGCTCGGTTCGACGAACGTGATTATGGGCAATTCGTCGCGCAGCGTGCGGCACATCGCCGCCGCTCGCTCGGCGTAGACCGCGCGCAGCTGATCGAGGCCGGCGTCAGCCAGTCCGAGGTCGATCATGCTGCGCATGACCCCCGACGTGAACGGATTGAGCCCGCCGCCGCTCTGCACGAGACCGGAATCCATCAACGTGTCGAGCAGCGCTGGCGCGCCGTGGATCCAGCCTAAGCGCAGTCCGGGCGCGCAGATCTTGGAGAACGACCCCAGTGACAATACGCGCGTCGATGCGGCAGGCGCGGACGCATGCGCGGACGCATGCGCAGCGAGTGGCGGCGGCGGGGCGGTGCCGAAGTCGAGCAGGTGATAGACCTCGTCGGCGACCACGAGCAGGTCATACTCGCGACTCAAGGCCATCAGCTGCACACGACGCGCGGCCGACATCGTAGTTCCCGACGGATTCTGAAATGACGGGATCGTGTACAGCAGTGCGGGACGATGTCGAGTCAGCGCGTCGCGTAGCGCGTCCACCTGGATTCCGTCGCCATCGATGGGGATGCCAACGACCTGCAGCCCGTGATCGCGAAAGACGTGGAGCGCCAAGAAATACGTGGGCTCCTCGACGAAGATCGTGTCGCCGGGTTTGGTGAATCGCGTACAGACCAGATCGAGCGCCTGCGACGCGCTGCCCGACACCATCAACTCATCGGCGCGCACGGGTATGGCATAGCGGCGACTCAAGAACTGCGCGAGCGAGCCGCGAAATTCGGCATCGCCCTGATCGGCGCCGTACTGCAGTAGTGTGGCATCGCCCCGCGCCAAACAATGATCAGCGGCGGTTCGCAGCGCATCCACCGGCAGCAATGACACCGACGGTTGCCCGTTGCCGAAGTCGATGATGTCGCTATGGGTCGTCACGCTTGGCGCCTCAATCCCGTCAACTCCGCCATCCGGAAGTCTCTCTGGAAATCATCCAGCGTGAAGGGTCTGCAGCCCGAACTGCTCGACCCCAGCGAAATCTCGCGTGTTGAACGTGACGATGTAGCGGCACTGCGCCTGTCTGCGACAACAACGACGTGAGCGCGAGCTAACGCCAAAATGCAGCTAAATGCGAGTCCAATAAGAGCGCGGCGGAGCGGCGCGCAATCCGTAGATCGCTTGACCGGTGCAACGTGTATCAGACCGCCGGCGCTGTCCGCTCAATAATTTCTCGCTCCCAGCGCCAGACGGGCCCGTCCTCCGGATCGATCACCGCACCGACGTGTTGGAACTCCAACTTCTCCAAAATGCGGCAGGACGCATTGTGCTCCGGTAACGTGTGTGCGCGCACGAGTGCGACCTCGTCCTCGGCGGCGCGTGCGATCTCTACCAACGCCGCTGCCAGCGCGCTCGCTACACCGCGCCCTTCGTCGCCCGGAAAGGTAAAATAGGCGATCTCGACTGCGCGCTGCCCGTCCGGTTCGCCCTTGAACCCACCGGCGCCCACTACGCGGCGAGCTGAACCCTCAAGTGCGAAGTACCCACCCCATGGGGCGCGCGCGCCGCCGGCCGCGAGTATGCCTGCCGTCTCTGTCGCGATGGCGACCGCGATCGGTTCGTGCGGTGCGAGGGCCATCTCGTACCGCTCGGCAAAAGCAGACGGATCGCTCGCGAGCAGCGTCGCGGCGGCCTTATCGAGCGAGAACAGCGTGATGTCACGCATCGCTGTCAGCATTGCCGGCTCGCCACCCGACGAGTTGCTTGCCGACCGGCAGTTCGCGAATGCGCTTGCCAGTGGCGGCGAAGATTGCGTTGACAATCGCCGCCCCCGCGGGCGGCACGCCCGGTTCACCAATGCCACCCGGCAGACCTTCGCTCTCGACGAGATGGACATCCACCACGTGCGGGGCCGCGCGCAGTCGCGTCACGGTGTAGTCGCGGAAGTTGCTCTGCACCACGCGACCGCCGGCGAACGTAATCTCACTGTAGAGCGTGTTGCTCATGGCCATGATCAGTGCGCCTTCCATCTGCGCGCGGGCGCGATCCGGATTGGCGACGAACCCGGCATCGACGCCCACGGTCACCTTCGGGATCAACACGGTGCCGTCGTCGAGCACTTCGGCCTCGACCACCATCGCGACGTACGACAGGAAACTGCGATGCATGGCAATGCCGCGTCCCTTACCGCGTGGCAGCGCGCCACCCCATCCCGCCTTATCGGCCGCGAGTTGCAGCACGCGCTTGGCACGCGCGCTGTCGACGGGGTGATCCGTCCAGCTGCCGCCGTAGTTGCTGGCCGGTGCGACGAGGCCCTCTTTCGACAGGTCGGCCTTCCGATCGGGGCCGATCAGCGCGAGCAGAAACTGCAGCGAGTCCTTGCCAGCGGCGCGCGCCATCTCGTCGACGAACGAGCCGATGGCGAAGCCATGATGAATGGCGTTGACGGAGCGATACCAGCCGATGCGCGTGTGCGCTTTGGCCGGGCAGATCTCGACGCTGATGTTGGGGATCGCGTACGGAATATCACTCGCGCCGTTGGTCAACTCATCGGGTTCGCCGCCGGTGACGTTCGGCGCGAACGACGCCGAGATCGCCGGATACGCGGAGCGATGGCGCCACGCGATCACCTTGCCATTCGCATCAAGGCCGCCCTCGAGACGATGCGCGGCGACGCTGTGGTAGTAACTGTTGCGCAGGTCATCCTCGCGTGTCCACTGCACGCGCACCGGCGCGCCGACTTCGCGTGCGAGGAACGCGGCCTCGCAGATGAAATCGGGTTTCGATTTGCGTCCGAACGCGCCGCCCAGCAGCGTGACGTGTACGGTGACCTTCTCGACATCGACCTTGAGAAACGCGGCAATGGTGGCGCGCGCATCCTGCGGCGATTGTGTGGGCGCCCACGCCTCGACGGCGCCGTTGGTGACGCGCGCAATCGCCGCAACGGGTTCCATCTGCGCGTGTGAGAGATGCGGCATGTAGTACTCGCCGGTCACGTTGCGCGTCGCGGACGCGAGTGCGGCCTCAACGTTCCCCTGAGACCGACCAGCCTTGCCAGCGGTGCGCACGGCGGCCTGCAGCGAGGTCTTGTAGGTCTTGGAGTCGTAGCTGGCGTTGGGCCCGTCGTTCCACACAATCTTGAGTGCGTCGCGACCTTTGATCGCGGCCCACGTATTGCGCGCAATCACGGCGACGCCGCCCAGTGGCTGAAATCCTGCCGGAATCGGTGGCTCCGGAATGCGCACGACGCGCTCGACACCGGGCACGCGCAACGCGGCGCTGTCGTCGACGGTCACCACCTTGCCACCCCACACCGGTGGACGCGCGATCGCCGCGAACTTCATCCCCGGCAACACCACGTCCGCGCCGTAAGTGGCCTTGCCGGTTGTCATGTCCGTCAGATCGATCGACGGCATCTTCTTGCCCTGCCACCGGCGTTCCGCAGCGGTCTTGATGCGCACGCGCTCTTTCGTCGGCATCGGCAGCGTTCTCGCCGATGCCACCAGCGTTGCGAACGGCAGCGTTCGGCCGCTGGCCTCGTGCACCACCGTGTGCTGCCGCGCACGGACCTCGCTGGCGTTCACACCCCACTGCTTCGCTGCCGCGTCTTCCAGCAACGCGCGCATGGTCGCGCCGGCCGCGCGATACTGCGGCAGGAAGTCGCGGATACTGGTCGAGCCATCAGTGTTCTGCGAGCCGTACTTTTTCTCGTTGCCATCGGCCTGCTCGACGCGACACTTCGCCCAGTCGGCTTCCATCTCGTCTGCGATGATCATCGGCATCGTTGTACGGATGCCCTGTCCCATCTCGGAGCGGTGGCAGATGATGCTGACGATGCCGTCGTCCTGCATTGTTACGTAAGCAACTGGCGACCACGGTTCTGCCCACGTTGCGAGCAGGCGTTCTGCGTCGTCGAGGCGGCGCACACCACCGGGACCGGCGGCGATGACGATGCCGCCCATGCCGAGCAGCTGTACGAACTGACGACGTGTCGGGTCGGTCGGCGAATTCGATGTCTGGTCGCTCATGAGGACTTCTCCGCCGCTGCCTTGATGGCTGCACGAATGCGCGGATACGTCCCGCATCGACAGATGTGACCGGTCATGGCCGCGTCAATGTCGCTGTCGGTCGGCTTCGGTGTGGTGCGCAGCAGTGACGCCGCCTGCATGATCTGCCCCGATTGGCAGAAGCCACACTGCGGCACATCGAGTTCACGCCACGCGACCTGCGCGGGATGCGCGCCCGTCGGATGCAGTCCCTCGATGGTCGTGATGTTGCGCCCTTCGAGCGTGGACATGCGGCGTTGACAGGCGCGTATCGGTTGGCCGTCGACGTGCACCGTACAGGCGCCGCATGACGACACACCGCAGCCGTACTTGGTGCCGGTCAGCGCGAGTTCGTCGCGCAGGAACCAGAGCAGGGGCATCGTCGGGTCGCCGTCGAACGAGCGACGCGCACCATTTACCGTCAGGGAAATCATCGGTCAGGCCCGGAAGGGGAGAGCACCACACGCCGATAGATAGTGCGCGGTCAGGGCGTTTGCAGCAAGCGACCGGGCGGACGTGTCACTTCGCTTCTTCGCCACGTGGTCGCCGCAGACCGACCAATAAGAGCACGCACACCGCAACCATGGCCAACGCCAACGACGTCAGCAGCACGCGAATGACGGTCTCGTACGGCGGGCTTGCAGTGTGACCCTGCGCGGCGATCGGCATCATCACGCCGGCGCCCCATGCTGCCGCCAACGTCGTGGCGACCCAGTTGACGAACGTGCCATTCATCACGCCTTCGAGATGGCTTGCGAGACCCATCCTCGGGTTCGCGAATGCAGGCACGGCGAACCCGGTGAACAAACCCAACGCAAAGAGCACCACGCCGATCTGCAACAGCTGGCGTCCGGTTCGCTCTTGGTATGCAGTTTCCATGTGTGCGGTCTCCTCCGCGAGGCCCGTGTCGAAACGTCGGCGCATCAAACGTCCACGCCGCTCGGCGCGGCCGGCTGAGGTGTTGTAGCGTTATGTGACACGTGGTCGACCTATTACCAGACCCATCTGTTACCCACGGCTTCCATGTGGCCAGATACACCACGCGCAGAGGATACGCAATTCCGCTCGCTTCTGGTCGCGATGGATGAAGCCCAATGCACAGTCGAAGTGCGCTTGGACGTGAGCGGGCGGGCGGTTGATCATCGTATCCTCGACGCGAATCCGGCGTTCGAACGATCGAGTGGCGGCCTGGGCATCGGACTCAGTCTCGTGCAGCGCTTGGTCGAACTGCCTCGCGGAACGGTGATCGCATTCAGCGTGGAATGACGGGCAGCGTGATGTGCGACGGATGCGCCGCGTCGTGAAGGATGCGTTGATGAGCGGTCACGAAGGTGGTGCCGCGCTCGTTGTCGCCGCCCGTGTTGAGATTGCGATCGTACTTGGGAAAGAGCGCCGATGAAATCCACACGCGCAGTTTGTGCCCCGGCATGAACACCCGTGAGGTGAACCACAGGTCGAGATCGTAACGCTCGACCGCGTTGGGCATGAGCGGTACCACCTTGTCGAAACCTTTGCGAAACCGTGCGCGCATCACGCCGTCTTGCACGCGTTCGGCGTGGCCATCCGGGAAGACATCGAGCAGCATGACGTTCCAATCGGTGTCCTTGGCGTCGGTGGCGGCATACAACGTCGCTGACAGCTGTCCCGTCACTTCCACCGGCCTGGTGAGTGCCTTGGAGGTGAAAACGAGGGCATCGCGACGCGAGGCGTTGAGCGCCGTGAAGTCTTCGTTGAGCGACGTCTCGAGCTCGCGCGAATCGATCAGATACGGCGTCGGATCCGCGGGATTGTAGGTGAACGTATCGGCGGCGGCACCGCGCGGCGGGAGCGTGTCGAGCACGCCGTCGCCCGCACTGGTGTTGGCGCGTCCCCCTGACGTCACGTACCACTTGGTGGGTGTGGCGCGCTGCAGTGGCCACGCCTTTTCCTTGCGCCACACGTTGTCTCCAAGTACAAACACGTCGACTGGTGGTTCACGTTCGACGCCGTTGTCTTTGCCAAGCAGGAAGTGGTCGAACCAGCGCAGCTGCAGACGGCGTGTATCGACGCGTGACTGCGGACCGAACTCACCGGCGACGTAGTCCACGCCTTTGTGCGCGCCTGGGCCCATCACCAAACGAATGAGCGGATGGCCCGGGATGGCATTCAGGGCATTGGTATAGTCGATCGGGCCGCGCGAATCGTCGTACCAGCCGGAGATCTGCAGCACCGGTGCCTTCACCTTCGCGATGTTGGTCGTCACCGCGTGCGCGCGCCAATACGGATCGAGCGATGGGTGCGCGAGCCAGCGATCCCAGAGTGGGACGGTGCCACAGCCTAAACGCCGCGGCAGGTCGACAATGGGCAGTTTGGCGATCTCGGTGCCGATGTCGAGCTCACTCGTGTTCTGCAACGTGCGTTCGCGCATCAGGCACGCCCACGCGACGTTGATCGGCGAAAACACCATGTCTTCATAGGGCACGATGCGCCATGGATCACCGGTCGCGGCGGATGGCGCGAGCGCGGCGAGATGTGGTGGCGCGCTCGTCGCTGCGTACCACGCGAGACGCCCTTCGTCGGAGTGGCCGAGCATGCCGACGTTCCCGTTCGCGCCGGGAAGCGTCGCGGCCCATTCCACCGCGTCGTAGCCATCACGCACATCGGTGTCGTAGTCGCCGAAGTCGTTGCCGCTCGATTGATCGCGACCACGCACGTGTTGCGCGACGTAGATGTATCCGTGCGACGCCCAATAGCGACCGGCCGGGCGGGTGATGCGTGTGTACGGGGTGCGCAGCAGCACCACGCCGAATGGTCCGGGGCCGACGGGTCGTGCGATGTAGCTTACCAACTTCGCCCCATCGCGCGTCGACATGAAGACGGCCGTGTCTTCGGTGACCGCGTACGCCGAATCAGACACCGCATCCGGCCAGAGCGGATAATTCACCTCGGCGACCGCAGCCGTCGTGCGACGTACAAGCCGCATGCGATTGCCCGAGGGTTTACCCTGCGCGAGCAGCACGCCGGACAGTGTGTCGTGGTGCCACGCGGCATCGAGCGCTTGCGCGCGATCACCCAAAAGCCACAGCGAGTCGCCATGGATGCGCGCACCGCGCACCGTCAACATCGGCTCGCCGGTCCGACGTCGGACGATGCCCACCACGCCCGAGTCACTGGCGTCGAAGTGCGCGAAGCCCATCCGTCGCCACCCTTCAAAGCCACCGCGTGCGGTCGCGCCCAGTGCGACATACGCATCCCAATCGCCGACCAGCGACCGGTCGGTATGCGGACGCTGTGCCCACGCACCGACGACCGGCGCGAGCGCCGAGAGTGCGCCGGCAACGAGGCGCAGTGAGCGAACAGGTCGCGCGGCGCGCGACGGACGTAACCAGCTAGGGAGTGAGCGCATCCAGGAGAATCTATCGCTTCGGACGGGGGCTGTCCGACTCCGCGTCGCGGCTGCAATTTCCAACGATGCCGCTCGATCTCCGCTACGTCCTCCGCTCGCTGTCGCGCGCCAAAGGCTTTGCCGCCGCCGTCGTGCTCACCCTCGGTCTCGGCATAGGGGCCAACACGGCCATCTTCTCGGCGGTCCGCGGGGTCTTCCTGCGTCCGCTGCCGCACGCTGACGGCGACCGATTGATGTACCTGCGCCACCACACGGTGAATCAGGGGCAAACCGACGTCGCTTTCTCGGTGCCCGAGATCAACGACTTTCGCGAACAGTCGCGCGCGCTGCGGCAGGTCGCCGAGTACTCGCCGTTGACGTTGTCGTTGATCGAAGACGCTGATGCCTCCCAGGTCGCGGTCGGGCTCGTGACCGGCAACTATTTGAACGTCATGGGGCTCACGCCGATCAGAGGGCGCGACTTCACGTCGGCCGACGATGGGGCCGGCGCGCCGCCGGTCATCATGCTCGGGCACGCGTACTGGATGGAGCACTTCGCCGGCGACTCCTCGATCGTCGGCAAGACGATGCGCATCGGCAAGCGCTCGGTGCAGGTGATCGGCATTCTCGAACCGGCACCGTTTTTTCCCGGCAAGATCGATGCGCTCATGAACATGTCGATCAGCGAGCATCACGTGAGTGCGATGATGGTGCAGGGGCGCTCGCACCGCATGACCGAAATGATCGCACGACTCGCCCCCGGCGTGACGGTCGATCAGGCGCGCCAAGAGGTCGGGCTGATCACGCAACGCATGCACGAGAAGTACCCGGAGTCGTACGACAAGGCGGCGGGCTACACGGTCGAGTTGACACCGTTCAAGGAAATACTCGGGCGCGACGCACGACTGATGCTGTGGATGTTGATGGGCGTGGCGGCGCTGGTGCTAATCATCGCGTGCGCGAACGTCGCGAACCTCACCCTGATGCGTGGCGTGCGACGCGAACACGAGATGACCGTTCGTGCTGCACTCGGCGCCGGCACGTCGCGACTGCGCAAATTGCTGCTCGTTGAAAACTTGGTGCTCGCTGGCAGTGGCGCGGTGCTCGGACTGCTTGTGGCGATTGCGGGCGTCGGTACGTTGTCGCGATTCGTGGCGCGCTTCTCTCCGCGAGCCGACGAGATTCACGTCGACTGGATGGTGCTGATGTTTACCGCGCTGCTGGCCGTGCTCATCGCCTTCGTGCTGTCGTTTGTCCCGCGCGTGGGCGATGAACACGCACTCAGCGCCGGGCTGGCTGCTGGAAGCGTCAAGACCAGCGGCAGTGCACGACGCAAACGACTGCAGCAAGCGCTGGTGGTCACGCAGGTGGCGGTGTCGGTGGTGTTGCTCTCCGGTGCCGGGCTGCTGGTGCGATCGATGCAATCGCTCGCCGCGGTCGATCCCGGGCTCAATCCGAAGAACGTGCTCACCATGGAAGTGCCGCCCGACTTCACGGCGACGAGCGACTTCCCCAAACTGGGCCAGCGCTTCGAACAGCTGCAACGTGAATTGTCGACGTTGCCGGGCGTCGAGCTCGTTGGCGTCGGGTCCACCGTGCCGTTGCGCACCACCAACATTCTGCTCGAGATGAAGGCGCAGGGTCGCACCTTCGACAACGGGCCGACGCCTTCGGCGGAGTATCGCACGGCCGATCCCGATTACTTTCGCGCGTCGGGTATTCGCCTGCTGCAGGGTCGCGAGTTCACTGCTGGTGACGTGAAAACGAGCGAGAAAGTAGTTATCATCAACAAGTCGCTATCGGATCGTCTGTTCCCAGGCGTCGACCCGATTGGTCGTCATGTCGCGTGGACGGGTGATGTGCTGCGATTCATTGGCGTGTCGGATGAATGGCGTACGGTGGTCGGCGTTGTTGGCGACACGAAGGACGGCGGTCTCGATGCCAAGCCGTTGGCGGTCAGTTTTCTTCCGCTCACGCAAGGCGATTTCCCATCTGGCGGGTTGGTCATTCGCAGCACGGTCAATCCAACGGGCTTGTCTAACGCGGCGCGCGCCATTGTCCGGTCGGTTGCGCCGGATCAGCCGATCAAGAGTGTCATGTCGTTGGAAGCGGTGCGCGACGAGAGCATCGGACCACGCCGTCTCAACGCGCTCTTGCTAGGCGGATTCGGGCTGCTCGCGCTTGTGATCGCATCGATTGGAATCGCGGCGGTGCTCGCGTTCAACGTGAGTGCGCGCACGAACGAGATCGGAATTCGAATGGCGCTTGGCGCTGCGCCGTCGCGAGTCACGGCGATGATCCTCAAGGAAGGCGGACTGCTGGTGGGTCTCGGACTGCTCGTTGGCGTGGCGGGCTCGCTCGCGCTCTCGCACACGATCGAGGGGCTGCTGTTCGGTGTGGCGTCTCGCGATCCGTTCACGTTAGTGGCCGTCGTGGTGACGATGACCACGGTCGGGCTGGTGGCGTGCTGGCTGCCGGCGGCGCGCGCAAGCCGCATCGATCCGAGCGAGGCGCTGCGCGCGAACTGATCTGCTGCAACGCGCCCGTGCCCATGGCTATGCCGACTGAGGTCAGATCACTGTTCGCGACGTCGTCGTTCGCGCTGGAGTTCGCCATCCGGATTCGGGCGAGTTTTGGTTGTGCCGGCACCGCGCGCATTGGCGTCTGCACCATGAACCGCCCTAGGAATTCAGGCGACCGATTGTCGATGAAGCGAACAGGTGCTTGATGCGTTGACCGGGAGCACGGCATTCACGGCACGTTGGAAAACCCGTCACGAATCTGCCGCGCGTACTCGACCGCATCGAAGTGTCCGAGCGAACGCTCGATGAGACCCGACGCATCGAGGGTCCACTCTTCGTAGCCACTGATGTGGACCGCCTTCCCTGTCCCGCCGGGGCCCGTGTTCTTTCCAGTCAGGGTCCAGTAGTAGCGGCCAGCCGGGCCAGTCATGCGTAGGCTGTCCATCGCGACGATCATGTCTGGAAACGACGTCATAAACGCTTGGGCGGACGCCATGATGGCGGCGCGTCCCTCGGCAGCGGCGCCATCGTTGATCGTGAGCGATCCGTTCTCAGCATAGTGCGCGGCGACCCGCGCGGGATCTTGGCTGCACCAGGCCACGGTATATGCGGCGGCCATCTCGGCCACGCGATCTTTCTGGGTCATCTTACGCTCCGGTGTGCACGCAACAACAAGGGCGACGGCCACGCTGCACCATGACCGTCGCGCCATCGCTCGAAAAAGACTGTTCATTTCGGCGACGGACGCCGCGTCGCGCGGGCTCGCTGCAACGAGTCCACCAGGCGACGCACGCGGGTGTCGATCGCGTCGCGACCGGACGCGTAGTCCGCGCTGACGGACGGCAAGCTATCCCACTGGGCGCGGGGCGCGCGTGCGCTCGCGCTGATGTTCGCCGGGAGATCGAACGAGACCACATACCGGGCGCTCGCGAGGTCGGCCGCGGCCAATGTATGCGGACGCCACGTGCCGAGCGTGAAGTGATCTGCGGTCAACGCGCGCTGCAACCACGGGGGCACCGCCGAGTCGATCGCCGTGCCCCGGGACACCGCCGTCATGGGTAATCCGACCTGACGGGCATAGCGCTCAAAGAGCAGCGTGGCGATCAGGCTCCGCACGGTCCCGTGCTCGCAGATGAAGAGGACCGTATCGCTCGGAGACGCCGGGCGCATGCGCTGGGCGTTGAGCGACTGGGGCAGCGCAAGCAGGCACGCGATGGCCAACCAGTTCGTGATGCGATCGGTACGCATGTGAAACCTCATGCTGTGGTGAGATGCCGTACTCGCTTAACGTAGCACCGGAATCCGGAGGTGACTGGTTCCGAACAGGGTGAGCCCTACCGGGACGGTGGCATCGCGGATCGTCTCGTCGCTCGCGTCCTTGCCGCTCCCGTAGTTGATCTGGCTGTCTGGATTTTTGTTGACGTTCACTACCGCGACAAGCCGACTGCCGGCCGGTACGACGCGACTGATGATTCGTGCTCCGTTCAACGGGATGCGCTCGCGCGACCCCGGCGTAAGGAGCTGTCGTTGCGTCGGATTCCGCGCCACGCTCGCGCGGCCGAGGTAGAACGATAGCTGAATGTACTTGCCTGCTGCCGTCAGTTCGTAGAGCACGACCCCAACGTCGACATCGCGAACGTTGAGTGTGGCCACTAGGTCACCGGAGAACGCTCCACTGATCGTCGTTGCAGCGGGCAACGGGTCGCTCATGAACGCCACTCCGTTTGAACGCGCAAGGGTGGAGTCGTAGCCGACAGCGATGAAGGTACTGCTTACTTCGGTGCGATTCGTGAGATCCACTTGCAAATCGACACCGGTGCTCGTCGAATCGGGGACCGGTAGCAGTCGGTGATCGATACCCGCCCGCTCCGCGTTCAGATAGAGCGTGAGCGTGTCATTGCTTATCGCGGCAAGCGAAGGGACGTGGCGCCAGCTGTTCGTGCCGATCACTTGGAAGTTCATGCGATCTGAGAGCATCAGGGGCTTCGGGCCCCCACGCAGCACGTGCTCCATCCACTGGAAGTTGATACCGATGATATCGAGGGTTGCAACCGGATCGATCCGCCGGTGCCCCAACACTGGTGACGGACGGCGCTGTGACCCAAAATGGTCCCACGGCCCGATCAACAGCGTGTGATCTGCAGAAGGGAGGGAGGCAAGTTGCTCGCGGAAATAGTGAAGCGCGCCCGGCTGCGCCCCGTCGAAGAGGCCAGTGATGGTCGACACGGGGATCGCGAGCGCTGCAAACTCACGCGCGGTCAAGCCGCGCCCAGCGCGCACCATCGCGGTAGCTCGCGACGTCCAGCAATGAGTCGTTTCCGACATAGTGGCCCAACTGTACGGGAAATTGAGTACGATCCCGTTCTCGCGGGGGGAGTCATCCAACGAACCCCTGCGCAGCGGCCTCCAGCGCGGTCGTACGATTCTGCTCGCTGGCGTAGATGGTGAGTTCGAGCACTGCCGGCGGCGGGCCGACAAGCCGACGGGGGCGAACCACGATTGCCGAAAGCACGTTACCGTCGCGCATTGGGACACGCGCCGATTCGTCGATCTCATAGCGCTGGGCCTCGGATTCGCGGAGAATCGCGGGCATCGCCGGCAACAGGGCGCTGTACACCTGATGCAGGAGATAGAGTCGGCACAGCGCCACCGCTGGACTACGCACCCTCCGACGTTGCAGTTTCGTACTGCCGGTCTTGCACTATAAACTATTATTTCATAGTATTGTACTGTAGTTCACTCCTCCACGCCTTTCCATCGCGCCCCATGAAGTCGCACTGGTTCTTCATCCTCCTCTCTGTCTCCGCCGCACCGCGCTACGGCACGGCCATTCAGGATGACGTGCGTGAGCTCAGCGACGGGGGCGTGCGCCTGTGGCCGGCAACCCTGTACGGTTCGCTGGAGGAGCTCGTCGAACAGCAGTGGCTGGAGGAAGTGCCCGACGATGAGCGTCCAGAAGGGATTGTCGGGCGCGAGCGCTTCTACCGGATTACGCGGGTAGGCCGCGCCGCACTCAAGCGTGAGGCGCTGCGAATGGAATCGCTGGCCCGCGTGGCACGCACGCGCCTTGCGCTGCGAGGTGTCCGACCGTGATCCGCATATACCGCCTGACCCTGCAATTGCTTCCGGGAGAGCTGCAACGCAAGCACGGTACGGCTATGGAATCCCTCTTCGCGCGTGAACTCGCGCACGCCCGCGCGCGCGGACGGCGGCACGCAGCTGTTGCATGTGTCATGGGCATCTGGGACGTGATACAACGATCCGCCTACGAACTGCTACGCATGGGAGCCCGTCGAATGGAACGCCCGCCTCTGCAACGTCCCACCACACGAGAGCTGCTGCGTCGCCATGCGGTCTCGTTCACGATGGCGTTTGTGGGATGCACCGCGCTGCTCCTGTTCAGCTTCGCGAGCAAACAGGTGCCGTCGCTGACCGCGAGGGGCGCCGGGCTCGGCACCATCGTGCACACGCTGCTGCTGGCGTTGCCGTTCACGGCGGCGCTGACAATTCCAATGGCCGTGTTTCTGTCGGTGCTGCGGGAGTTCACCCGGCTTGGCGCGAACGGCATGCTTGCCGAAGCGCGTCATGTTCGTGACGGTGTGCGGCGGCTGGTGGTCCCGGTGCTCGCCGCGGCTGCTGGCATAACAATGCTTTCGTTTGTGGTGACGGCAGAGATTGTACCTCGAGCGAATGAACAACTGGCGGCCGTGCTCGCGGGACGCACCACCAGCAAGAACCTTCGGTCGATGACCATTGGTGAGTTGCGCGAAGCCGCGCGGAACGTGGGGACCGGCACCGAACCCGTGCTCCTCTCACGTGTTGCCTCGTACGAAGTGGAAATTCAGAAGAAGCTCGCTCTGCCTGCCGCTTGCCTCGCCTTGGCGTTGGCAGGCATGGCGCTGGCGTTCCGAATGCCGCGCGGGGGCATGGGCCTCGTGATTGGTGGGGGCCTCGTGCTATTCGGCGCCTATTACGGCTTGATCATGACCGGTGAGACGCTGGCCGACCGGCTCGTGGTGGCGCCGGTTGTTGGCACGTGGGCGGCGAATGTGTTTGTGCTTATCGTTTCGCTGGTTGCCGCGCGGCTTCCACGGCCTCCTGAATTCTCTTGTCGCGAGTCTCCGGTTTGGCCGCATCAGCGATCCGCCGGATGATGAAATTTTGTTTGCCGGGCGGCAGCGACGTGAAGTCTTCCGTCACACCCTCGACTCGAAGCGCGCTCATCAGGTCCTCCGGAATCGTCACGTCGGCACGATCGAGGACGGTGATTCGCACTCGAACGCGATCGCCGGTTTTGGTCTTCGTTTCCCGACGAACTTTTGCCTTGATGCGCATGTAATGCTGCCCGCCCCCGACCGGAAAAAGACTCACTTGAAAAGGCTGCGAGTCGTTCACCTGCGCCATGACCAGGACGGGGCCCTTCGTTCCCAAAGCCTGAGTGATCTCCGCGGGGACGGGGACGGCGCAATAGTCCATTCCTGCGGCCCAGCTTTCCAAACTGGCATGGAACGACAGTTGCTGGCCTGCGGCGGGCGCGCGATTCATGGGCGTAGAATTGAGGCGGATCACGTCGTTCCAATCGCGACCGCGCTGACATGGCCGGCAACGATGCGCCACGAATCGTCGCGCCGCGCCCAGACGCGGGTGTAGCGATAGTCGCCCGCGAACGATTGCCCATGAAAAAAACCGGCGAGGCGTGTGCGCATCGATACGACTACCACATCGGGCGTGACCACCTGCCACTGTACGTCGTTCGGTGCGTGGGTCGAGAAGCGAATCGCGCCACTGCAATGCAACGCCAGATCGTCAGCTTTGGTGGCGAGCGATCCGTCCGGCCCCGTGAACAACAGCGCGTCGTCGATCAATCGACCCAGTGCGGTGACGTCCCCGCTCAGCTGCGCCGCGCGTAAATCCGCTTCTAACTGCTGAATCGTTTCTTGAATCATTGCGGCACTGATCTTGTGATCGGGCGATAGGTGCAAACTGTGGTCAGAGTTCAGCGTGGTGCTAACGCCAGCCTTGGAGATCACCGTGTACTTGAACATACCGACATCGACTGCGGTTGTCCTGTCGTCTGGACGGCGAGCGAAGCGAAACGCCACGGTCGCGTTGTCGCCGGCCTGAACGCGAATAACAACGCAACAACGACCGCGAAGTCGGCCCGCATCGAGCGCCGTTCCAGTCCGCCCCTCCTGCCACGCGTCCTCGCGCCGCGGGGGAACGCACCGCATCCTTCAACGACCCCGATTCAAATTCCTCTTCTGAGCGCATAAAGCTGTGGATCGACTGGGTGTCGGAGCAGAGGTAGCCGCGAGTACGGTCGAAGGCATCGGGCTTTACCAGGCGGACACCGGCGCCGCGGAGCGTGGCGTGCGTTTGCTGAGACTTGTCGCGTTGCTGGTCCCAGTGGCGTGCGCGCCGTCGGTCGCGGGTGCGCAAGCGCCGGCGTCTGTGCCGCCGCTTCCCGTGCCCGTCACCAACAACGCGGTCGCCGCGGGGCGCGTCGGTGCCGACACGTGGGTCTTCTCGGCGCTCGGCGTGGACAGCACCAAGCGGTTTAGCGGCATCACGCGTCGCGCGCAGGCATGGGACACGCGTCGGCAGCGCTGGCGCGCGCTCCCCGACGTGCCGGGCGCGGTGGGACGGTTGGCCGCGACGGCGCAGGTAGTACGCGGGCGGCTGGTGCTGTTCGGTGGCTACACCGTGGACTCGGCGGGCACCGAGCACTCGCTGCCGAACGTCGACCGCTTCGACCCCGCGACGATGACGTGGAGCGCCGGCGCGCCGATGCCCGTCGCGGTGGACGACGCGGTCAGCGGTGTCTGGCGCGACTCGCTCGTGTTTATCGTGTCGGGATGGCACGACACCGACAATGTGCGCGACGTGCAGGTGTATGACATGGTGCACGATCGGTGGAGCAACGCGACGCCGATCCCGGGGCGGGGCGTGTTCGGACATACTGGGGGCGTGGTGGGCAGCACGATCGTCTTCATCGACGGTGCGGCGAAGCAGGCGAACGGCGCAAAGTACGCGCTGGTATCGCAGGTGTGGGTGGGTCACATCGATCCCGCGCGTCCGACCGTCATCCGCTGGACAGCAGGGCCTCCACATCCGGGTCCGACCTTGTATCGCGCGGCGGCAGCCACGTGCGGCACGCGGCTCATCATTGCTGGCGGCACGGCGAATCCGTACAACTACAACGGCATCGGCTATGACACGCGGCCGTCGGACCCGCTGGCGACCGTGCTCGAGATCGACGTGTCGCTGCTTGCCTGGCGCACACGCGCGCCGATGCCCGTGGCGACGATGGATCACCGCGGCCTCGCGCGCGTAGGGCGCGAGGGATGGATCGTCGGCGGGATGCGCGCTTCGCAGCAGGTGAGCGCGGGAGCCGTGCCGATACCGCTGCACGACTGCAAACCCTGATCAACGTCCAGAGCCGACCGATGCGATTGACTCTTCGTCGCGTCCCGCCTTAGGACGTCCCTCACATTCGTCAGGCGCGCGCGGCCGTCGCTCGTTGTTTGGCCAACACGAGAATTATCACGCCAACCAGATTCATCAGGATCACGACGCTGGTGATCTTGATCGCAAACGTCGCGACGCTGGCGACTTTGATAATCGGAAACACCGATAACACCACGTACAGCAGCGTCATCGCCAAACCCGACAACGACGCGAGGCGGAGCCAGAGCGCCGGCGCCGGCGTGATGCCCCGCAAGCCGAAGACGGGAATTGCAAACATCACCACGTACGTGAGCGCGTAAAAAATGCCGCTGGCGTTGAACAGCAGCTGAAATGCCTCCGCCTGTCCCACGCCGATATTACCGAGCACGGACAGTCCGAACGAACACACGCCCACCAGCATGATCGAGTTCATGGGTGTACGATACGTGCGATGCAAGGTGCTGAACCACGACGGCAGCATGCTGTCCCACCCGGCCACCATCGGCAGCCGCGTCACGGCGGTGAAGCTCACGCTCGACTGGGCAATGCGCATCGCCAGCGTCATCAGGATCGCGACCGTCACCATCGGTCCGGCAATGCCGAACGGCGCAAAGCCGGCACGCAACACCTGCGGGAGCGGCCCGACCAGATCGATTTGGTCAGTGGGGATGTACGCGACGACGGTGCTCGTCCCGAGCATAAACATCAGCGCGATGATCGGCGCGGCGATCCACACCGACCGACTGACGGCGCGGGCCGGCGCCTTGGTTTCGCCCGCAAGAATCGCGATGTACTCGAATCCACCCAGCGCACCGAATCCCATCTTGCCCAGAAGATTCAGGTTGTAGAGGGAGAGCTCCGGCAAGCGAGTGCGAAATGGATTGTACGCGTGCAACGTGCCCGTGAGGAGACCGATGATGGGCAGCACAATCAGCACACTGAAAATGATCAGCATGAGAATCCCGCCGACATTGTGTACCAATTTGCCCACGGCAAGACCGATGATCGATGCGGCCACCATCGCGCTCATGATCACCGCCGATGAGATCGCCGGGATCAGTGCACCGGTCGTCATCCACGCATAGTCCGGTCCCAGCGCGTACGAGAGATATGTCGTGGCCGAGAGCCCGACTTCCGAACTCAGGGCGATGACGTAGAGCCACAAATTCCAGGCGAGCAGAAAGCCAACCGTTGGGTTGAATCCCAGTTTCGCCCACTGATACAGCCCGCCTTCCAGGGGCATCAGCTTGTTGAGATACATCACCACGGCAGCGGACGGCAGATAGAACAGCACGATCGCGAGCAGCCAGAACACCACGTTGGACGGTCCAAGCTTGCCGGCGACGCCGATCCACGTGAGACCGACAATGAAGAGGATCTGCGTCAGCGCGAGGTCTTTCACGCCCAGCACCTTCTTGAGCGTGTCGCTGTGCGCCGTGACTTCCGCTTCCGCCCGGGCGAGCTTGCGGTTTCCAGGTGCCGTCATGCGTAGGCCTCGCCAAGAATGGTCCAGATGCGGGCCCATGCCTCGAGTCCTTCGTGCAGACGCTGCACTCGAAAAAACTCGTTGGGCGCGTGGTAGTCTTCGTCAGCGGTCGAGAAACTGAAAAACACGGTGGCCAGCTGCATGTGCCGAGCAAACAATTCCGCGATCGGTACGGTGCCACCCATTCGCACGACGAGCGGTGCAACGCCGTAGACGTCGGTCAGCGCACGCGCCGCGGACGTCAGCGCCGGATGTGTGCTTTCGATGTGGGATGGTCGCGCGCCGTGATCTGCCACACGCACCGAGAGCGTCGTACCCGGCGGCGTGTGCGACTCGAGATGACGTTGCACCAGAGCAACGATCGTGTGTGGATCCTGATTGGGCACGAGACGACAGGTGAGCTTCGCGTGAGCAACGCTGGGGATTACCGTCTTCTGTCCCGGGCCCTGATATCCGCCCCACAGTCCGTTCACCTCGATCGTTGGACGCGTCCATTGCCGCTCGAGTGTTGTGTAACCGGCTTCACCAAATGTGTCTGGCGCGCCGACCTGCGCGAGGTACGCCTGCTCGACAAACGGCAGTGCCGCAATGGCCTGCCGTTCCGCTAACGAGAGCTCGCGCACCGCGTCGTAAAACCCCGATACGCGCACCCGTCCCTCGTCGTCATGTAACGACGCAACCAAGCGTGCCATGGCATGCAGTGGATTGGCGACGCCACCGCCATGCCGACCGGAATGCAAGTCCTTCGCCGCTGCCGTGAGCGTGCACTCGAGACCTGCCAAGCCACGACTCGCCACGGTGAGTGACGGTTCGTTGATGCGCCACATCGCCCCGTCGGCCGACAGCACGACATCGGCCGCGAGTAGATCGCGATGCTGCACGATGAACGCTTCCAGGTGTTGACTGCCGATCTCCTCTTCGCCTTCGAACAGGAACTTGACGTTGACCGGCAAGGCGCCGCACGTCGCAAAGAACGCGGCCGCGACCTTGATGGGAATGAGCATCGGTCCTTTATCGTCGGAGACGCCTCGCGCATACAGGCGCCCCTCACGAACGGTCGGCGTGAAGGGTGCACTGACCCACGCCTCCAGCGGATCGGGCGGCTGAACGTCGTAGTGCCCGTACACCAGCACGGTGGGAGCGCCTAGAGCTCCTGTCCATTCGCCATAAATCACCGGATTTCCCGGGGTACTCATCTGCTGCACGCGTATCGGGCCTGCGCGTGCTAGTGTAGCTGCCACCCAGTTCGCAGCCGCGGTGATATCGCTCGCGTACGCGGGGTCGGTACTGACGCTGGGAATGGCGGCAAACTCGATGAGTTCACTGAGAATCTGTTCGTGCGCGTCGCGCAGCGCGCGTAGCACCGGAGCAAGCGTTGTCGACGCCATGGCTACTTGCCGCCGTCGATCGACAACACCTGACCGGTGATCCAACCGGCGAAATCCGAGGCGAAAAATAGCACCCCGCTGGCGATGTCCTCGACCGCTCCCAAACGCTTAAGCGCGATGCGATCAAGCAAGGCGCGCTGACCGTCGAGACCGTATGCCTCCCATTGCCGCTCCGTCGCCGCGTTCGAGCGCACGAAGCCAGGTGCGATGTTGTTCACCGTGATTCCCCACGCGCCCAGTTCATGGGCGAGTTGACGTGTCAAACCAATCTGCGCGGCTTTCGCTGACGCATACGCCTGAATACCCGTGAGACTGACGCCTAATCCGGCGCCGCTGGAGATATTGATGATGCGTCCGCTCCGTTTGGACTTCATGCCCGGCGCCACGGCCTGTGAACAGTAAAAAGCCCCCGTCACGTTCACGTCGAAAATCGACTGCCACGCGTCGGACGAAACCTCTTCGAGTGGACGTCCCACCTGCCCGAGCACGCCACCGGCGTTGTTCACGAGCACGCTGACCGAACCGTGCCGGTGTGTGGCCTCCGCGACGAAGGCGTCTATCGACGCGCGATCGCGCACATCTACCATGCGCACTTCACAGGCATCGATACGCTGCGATGCCGCCGCTCGGCAGAGCACGCGCGTCTCGTCGAGTTCGTCGCTGAGGACGTCGCAGGCCCACACAGACGCACCGCGAGCCGCAAAGGCCGTACTGATGGCGCGACCAAAGCCATGCGCTGCGCCTGTAACGACGACCGTTCGACCGGAAAATTCGATGTGCATGGACGGTGGCGTGAGAATCGGTGTGGTGACTATTGCGCAAACAGCGCCAGTTCGTCGAGCAATGCGCGCGACTGAACGCGCTCACCACGTTCGATGGCGTGAATCATCGCCACTAGTTGCGCCGTGATCGGCGCCGCGACTCCTGAGGCGCGGCCCAGCGTCACGACAATACCCAGCTGCGCATCAACTTCGGTCGCGCGCTTGCGCACCGCCAGATCACGCCAGATCCCGCTGTGCGTCTTCACGGACTTTCGATTGTGTGTGACGAGGTCTTCCAACGAGGCCTCGGCAGCACCGATCGGCGCACTGGAGAGGTAGGCTAACGGATCGAATCCATCGAATGACGCCGGCACCACGCCGCGAGCCGCCGCGACCGCAAGTATCTCGCGTGTCAACGCGATATAAAGCGTCCGATGTTGCGATGCGTGCAGCGCGTCAGCAATCGAATCGTTCGTGAGCGCGGTGGCAAACAACATCGCACCGTACGCCTCCTTGCCCCACAAATAGCCCCAGATGTTCGCCGTGACGATCGCGCGTGCATCGAACGCCGCCCATGCATCCCTGATTGCTGTTGCGCGCCTTGTGATTTCGCCATTGATTTCGCCGACCACTACCGCACCCCGCCCACCGTACAGAATCACACCGGGCTCCAAGTAGTCCGCGCCGAAATTGACAAACGCACCCACGGTGCGCGCGGCACCGACCACCTCGGTGATCACCAGCTCATTGAGCCCGTTTTGTGCGCTGATCACGCAGCCCGAGGCGCTGAGATGCGGCAACAACGCTTGCAGTGCGGTCTCGGTGTGGTGTGCCTTGGTGCACAGCACAATCAAATCCCACGTGCCGCGCACCTGCTCCGGCGTCAGTGCCGGAATCTGCATCGCAAAGCTGTCGATCGGGCCGGTGATCTGCAGTCCGTGCGCGTTGATCGCATCGACATGGGCGCGCGCAGTATCGACGAGCGTGACGTCGTGGCCAGCACGCGCGAGGTATGCCGCGAGGGTGCCGCCGATCGCGCCGGCGCCCCACACCAACCACCGCATTGTGTGGTCCGTCGACGGCACGCTCACGTGGCACTGCCCCACGAACCACTCAGTAACGCGCGTGTCTCGTCGACCGCCACCTGCCAGAGCGCGAGCATCTCAACATCCGATCGCTGATACACGCCGCCGTAGTTGCCGTCGCCGAGGTAACTGCGCAACGATACGGGATCGAGCAGCCGCACGCGCGCAAGATCGATCATTGGCCGCTGCTTATCGGGCGGCACGACATCCGGCAGTCGCGTCCACGGAAAATTTTCCATCCACGACCCATGTGACGCGACGGGATCAATCGCTTGGACTTTCGCCCACGTGGCGGGCGCACTCCACCAGTTGTGAAACATCACGCGACAGTGGGGGTGATCGGCGGTCCACTCCGCCACAAACTGCTGCACGGCGCTATTACCGCCATGCCCGTTCACGATGAGAATCCGGCGAAAGCCGCTGTTGGCCATTCCGTCGAGAATGTCCTTCACAACCCTGAGATGCGTTTCGACTCGTAGCGAGATTGATCCCGGAAACGCGCTGAAATACGGAGTGACGCCGTACGGCAGCACGGGGAACACCGGAATGCCGAGCGGTGCGGCCGCGTCGACCGCAACGCGCTCAGGAAGGATGCAGTCGACGGTTAACCGCAGATAACTGTGCTGTTCGGTACTGCCGAGCGGCAGAATTGCGCGGTCGTCGCTTTGCAGGTACTGCTCGACCTGCATCCAGTTCATGTCGCTGATGCGCACGGGCGTGGTCCCGGTGAGTGGTGGGCGAGGACAACGGCAAACATAGCGTTGGGGCACGCCACGGCGAGGGCGGATCCGTGAACAACGTGCCCACGCAGAATTGAACAACGAGTATACTCACCCCACCGCGCGTGCCGTCGCCAATCGAAACACGCAATACGTAAACATCTGAGCGCCACCGGTGGGCATGACATGCGCCTCGCGTTCGGTCGCTCGCAGTTCGAATGCGTCGCCGAACACGGCCTGCAGTTCCGCCGCCGAATAGCGCGCCACCTCCAGCCCGCTGCAGCGCGTCGGTCCATCCTCGGCGAACGTCGCGATCACGACGTGCCCCCCTGGCCGTACCGCGTGTCGCACGTTCGCGAGATACTGCGCGCGTGACTCCGGCTGTCTGAGAAAATGGAACACGGCGCGATCGTGCCAGACGTCGACGCTCTCGTCGGGCAGCACCACCGTGCACACGTCGGCCGCGAGCCACGTCACCGCGTCGGCCTGTGCGCCCAGTCGTGCACGTGCGTGCTCGAGCGCGGCGGCGGCGAAATCGAGCACCGTGAGTGATGTGTAACCGTCGGCGCGCAATGCATCGACGAGCGTCGATGCACCGCCACCGACGTCGAGGATGCGCGCGTCGCGCGACGGCGAGAACTGCTCGATCAGCGCGAGCGAGCGCGTCGGTAGCGCCTGAAACCAACTCACGCTCTGCGGCGCCTTCTGCGAGTAGACGGTCTGCCAATGGTCCGATGTGCTCATCTTCAGGTGCTCATGTCCTAGGGTTCCTGTGCGTGTCCGCGCACAAGGGTTACGCCAGCGCGTCGTGGCTGTACACGATGAACCCCAGATGCGATGCGACCTTGTTGTACAGCGTGCGACCCGCCGCATTCGTCGTGTGCGTTTGCCAGTACACGCGCTTCGCGCCGGCCACCGTCGCTTGTTCATACACTGCGTGGATGAGCGCGCGCCCGACGCCCTGACCACGCGTATGCTCGACGGTGAACAGATCCTGCAGATAGCACACTGGCTCGATGCGCGTGGTGCTGCGATGAAACAGATAGTGCGTCAACCCAACCAGCACGCCGTCGCGTTCGGCGACGAGCGCATACACGGGCTCCAACGGATTGAAGAATCGCTGCCATGTGGATTGCGTGATCATGTCAGGCAGCGCCGTGGCACCGGCGCGTCCGTAATAGGCGTTGTAGCCGCCCCAGAGCGGCGTCCACGCGGCGAGGTCGTCTGGCCGGATCGCGCGGACGATCGTTGCGCGTGGGAGTGATAGGGAACCGTCAGCGGTCATGCGGGTGCTCCCACTTGGTTCGGGTGTAGACGGGTCGAAATCCACGACGCGCGGCGTTGCGTAGCGATCCGCTCGATGGGTGCGTCACGATCTATCGCGAGATCGACCACAGGATACGTGCGCACGTCAGAAAAGCGGAGGCGGGAGTACTCTCGGCGTCGCCAGCGTGATCGCCGCACGGTGTGGTCATGAAGCTCTCACGAAGTGTGCATGTTCATCGCCGACCCCGCGAACCTTGGGGCGCGACAACAACCGTGTCAACAAACTGGTCTTATCACTGGCCTCGCGGCATATTCGCCGAGTCCCTCTATCGGAGAATTACGATGTCCGTTCGCCGACCCACCGTTCGTGCTGGCGTCCGCACTGTGGCGCTGCTGTTTTCCCCGGTGCTGCTCGCCCCTACACTGCTGTCGGCACAGTCCAAGCGCCCGATCACGGCCGATGATCTCATGCGCATCAGAGGCGTCGGTGCGGTCGCCATCGCGCCCGCCGGTGATCGCGTGCTGTATACGGTCTCCGCGTGGGAACACTCGAACGCCACGCCGGCCAAGGGCGACAGCGCACTGGGTGACAAGCACGATCGTCGCTCGCATGTCTGGATGGTCCTGTTCGCGGGCGGTACGGCGCGTCAGCTCACGTTCAGCGAGCGCGGTGAGTCGCAGCCGCAGTGGTCACCCGACGGCGCGCTGATTGCGTTCGTCAGCGCACGCGGCGCATCGAATGGTGAAGACGGACCACGCCCGCAGCTCTGGCTGTTACATGCCGATGGCGGAGAGGCGTGGCAACTGACGACGGCGCGCGATGGCGTCGTCGGCTACACGTGGTCGCCCGATGGCAAACACATTGCGTACCTCACGCCCGACTCCCTCACGCGCGACGCCGAAGCGAAGGCACGTCGGCGCGACGATCCCAAAGTGTATGAAGGCGATCTGCGCCTGAATCACCTGTGGGTCGTTGACCTCGACACCAAGCAGGCGACCAAGGTCACGAGCGGCGCGTACACCGTGCGTGGCGCGCCGTCGTGGTCGCCCGATGGACGCACGCTCACGTTCGATGCATCGCCGACGACGCTCATTCGCGACGAACGGCGTGATGCCTACCTCGTCGATGTCGCGAGCCGGCAGCTGGATGCGATCACGACGACACACGACGTCGAAAGCACACCGCAATTCTCGCCCGATGGCAAGACGCTCGCGTACACCACGAACGGGCACGAATGGAAAGCGTACAAGGACGGCATCATGCCGCGTACGATCCGCAATGCGCATCTCGTGACGTTCGATCTTGCAACGCGCGTCGCGACAGATCACGCGACACCGACGTTCGATGTGAGCGCGGGTCAGCCGCGCTGGTCACCTGACGGAACGCATCTCTGGTTCAGCGCAAGCGATCGCGTCTGGCAGAGTCTGTACGATTACACCTGCGCGACCAAGACGTACGTAAAGGTCACGAACAACGTCGTTGTCGGCGGTGCGTCGGTGAGCAAGGACGGCAGCAAGATGGCGTTTGTTTTTGATACGCCCGAGTGGCCGGCCGAGGTGTTTGTACAGGACGCGTCGACGCCAACCCCGAAACGCATCACGAACAGCAATCCGTGGCTCGCCAACGTCGCCATCGCAAGTGCGGAAGTCGTGACGTGGAAGAGCAAGGACGGTTCGCCGGTCGAAGGCGTACTGCTCAAGCCGGTCGGTTACGCGCCCGGCACCAAGGTGCCGTTACTGGTCTCGGCGCACGGTGGGCCGACTGGTGCGCACACGAACGGCTTTAAGGGCGGCACGAGCCCCGGCCAGTCGTGGGCGGCGCAGGGGTGGGCGATTCTCTATCCGAATCCGCGCGGCTCGACGGGCTACGGCGAGAAGTGGATGCGCGGCAACATCCCCGATTGGGGCGGCGGTGATTATCGCGACATCATGACAGGTGTCGACGATCTCATTCGCAAAGGCATGGTCGATTCGACGCGCATGGCGTTCGAGGGATGGAGCTACGGCGGCTACATGACGTCGTGGGTCGTGTCGCAGACCGGTCGCTTCAAGGCGGCGATGATGGGCGCCGGGTTGCCGTCGCTGCTCTCGATGGCCGGTACGACGGATATTCCGGGATACATCGACACGTTCTTCAACGGACAGCCGCAGTACGACGGATCTTTGATCAATCCATCGACGAAGCTGCTGATGGAACGCTCGGCGATCAGCTACACCGATCGCGTGACGACGCCACTCCTCATTTTACACGGTGGCAACGACGAACGCGTGCCGATCGGTCAGCCGATGGAGTTCTATCGCGCCCTCAAGAATCGCGGCAAGACGACGGAGCTGGTCTTCTATCCACGCGAAGGGCACGGCTTCACGGAGTACTACCACCAGATGGATCGCATGAAGCGCGAGTACGAGTGGATTACCAAGTACACCCTCGGCGCGAAGGTAGTACAGTAGCATGCGCATGCATCGCCTTGTCCTCGCGACCGTCCTCATCGCGTCCGCCCTCGCGGCGAAAAACGCCTCCGCCCAACAGCCGTACGCGTGGCGCGACTCGCTTGTTTTTCACACGTTTTCAATCGCGGCGATCGACCCGCGCACGGGTGAAGTTGGCGTCGCGGTCACGACCCGCGTGCCGTGCGTCGGCAATGGCGTGCCGTGGGTACGCAAAGGCGTCGGTGCGGTCGCGACCCAAGCCAACACGCGCACGGAGTACGGCAACGAACTGCTTGACGCGCTCGCGAAAGGCGAGGCGCCGGATGCCGCACTCACGCGATTGCTCGCCGCGGACTCCGGATTCCAGGCGCGACAGATCGGTGTCATCTCGATCGACGGTCGTTCGGCGCAGCACACCGGCACCGGGCCGAACGCGTGGGCTGGACATCGCGCCGGCAAGAACTACGTGACGCAAGGCAATATTCTGGTTGGTCCCGAGGTCATCGAAGCCGTTGCAAAGAGTTTCGAAGCAAGTGAGGGCACGCCGACGCATCTCGCAGACCGCCTGATCGCTGCGATCAACGCGGGTTTCGTGCTCGGCGGCGATAAACGACACGGCCTTCGCACATCGGCTGCCGTGGTCGTCGCGGACTCGCGCGCCGGCGTGTCGCGTCGCACCGATGGACAGACGGTGAATATTAACGTCTGCGAGAACGCCAATCCCGTTGGCGAACTGCGTCGCGTCTACGAGGCGGTCTCGCAGACGCTCGGCTATCGCACGTTGCAGCAGTATTCGGGCGGCGATGTGTATCAGCTGAAGGTGATGCTTCGCGCGCTTGGGCTTTACAAGAAAGGCGAGACCTTGACGGCACGGATGGCCGACGCCAATCTCTTCAGCGCCGATGCGATCGCCGCGGTCGATGCATTCCGTACGAGTGAACGCATGGGCACGCCGCAAGTCGGTGGATCGCCGGCGGGACTCGTCGACGACGAGACTGTCGAACGGTTGTGGGCCGCGCTTAAGCGGGCGGGAAAGGATGTCGAGGTGCGTCGCACCCTGCTGGAGGTGGTGCAGGTACGACGGTAGGCCATGGTGGCGAGCTCGTTGCGAGCGCGGTCCTCGACAGCAAGGCGCAATCAGTCTAAGATCTCTGACGGCCATTTTCGTCGTCCGGCGATCGTCGCTTTGGTTACGTCTTTCGGGAGTTCAATATGTACAACTTGTTCGAACACCAGATCGCCTATCACAGCCTCGCCCTCGGCTTCCCCAGCATCGATGGCTGCAACGCGATCTGCCTGCAAACCACAGCCGGACTCTTCGGTATTCACGTGTATGGGTGCAATCAGTTCGACCACATCGGCAAGGCGCTGGAAAAAGAATCCAAGGCCTTCGCGGCGTTCGTTGCCGGGCACCCGATGGGTCGCGACTTCGTGCACCTCTACAGCGTCTGCTTTCACCAGAAGCGCGGCTGGGCGAACGGCAAAACGTGGAAGGATGAGATCAAGTACTACGCGAAGGAATTGAAGTATTCGGGACCGATCAGCGCATTCGACCTGAGTACCGTCCCGAACTGGCCGCCGGGCATCGGGTCCGCCACCTCCGATTCGGCCTACGTGGAATATCGGCGCGTATTCGACAAGGTCACGATCCTGTACAAACCGTGGCACCAGTGCGTGACCTCGGGCGATGTCAAGCCCGACACGCTTTCGGACGGCGTCAACTACCTGAGCGTGGACAACAAGGGGAACGTTGGCACGAATTGGTGGTTCAAGAAGGCCGTCCAGTCCGTCGGCACGAACGGTGCAGGCTTCGTCATCTCGCCGGAGTCGTTACGGTCGTCCTTCAAGTACAAAGGCTGACCAATCGCTTGCGGGTTCAGCATATGCGTGAACGACGGCACGGGCGCACCGCGCAGCCCACACGGTTTCATCCGTCGGTCCGGCTGTAATCGATCGCGTCGCTGCTGATGGTTCCGGCGCAGTGCGATCAGGCGGTCATGCACCTCGTGACAAACGCACGCGACGCGCTGCAGGCGAATGGTCGCATCACGATGCTGCTCGCGCGCAGCGCCGACAATGCGCCTTATATGGCTTCCTATCGATGCGCGCATCACGGCCGCCGCAAGCGTCTACGGCGCGAGGAATCCGTCCGGTGCGAACTTCGTATTGCACGCGCGCGATGCTAAATGAGCATGATCTTGTCGGCCAGTGGCAACCATCCCGCGGGTTCCTTGACGAGGCCGGCGATGTTGTAGGTGCCAAATACGCGCGTCAGCCCGCGCCTGGTGAACATCTCCCAGTACATCTGCGATGCCGGTCCAACGCCACGCCCGTTGCCAAGTCCTAGGCCGCCGGAAATCGCCTGTTCCTGAAACGCACGCCAATGAATGGCCTGCGCCGTCGAGTAGGCTACGGTCTTGAGCGTCATCTTGATGCCGAACTTGGCGACGGACGTCGCGATGCCAACGCCCAAACTCGCGGCGGGGACGACGGCACCAACCAGTGATGCGCCGCGCACGCCGGCCTTGAGTGATTTGGCGAGCAACAGCACGCGTAACCAATCGGCAATCGTGACGGAGGCCTTGTACCGATCGTTGGCCGCCAACCGTCCAAGCTGCAGGAGATGGACCAGCGTCGTACCCGTCGCATTCGCATGCTGAATCGCGCCGGCGACGTTGATGCCCGCGGTGCCCACGGCTGCTCCGACGCCAATCAACGAGAACGCGCTGCCACCGACGTTCTTGAGATACCGGCCCTTGAAGTACGCCGCCGTCATGGGACTATCAGCGTCGTCATGACCGTTCGTGACGAAGTTCACGTTCGGCAATACAGTCCCGTCGTCCTCGTCGCTGATCGCCCTGACCAGCCCGATTAAGCCGGACACGCCGCTGAGCGAGCCAAACCCCGCCAGGTCCATCGCTGTATCCGCGGCACCAGCGAGCGCGTCCCCGACGCCAAGCATTAAGTCGAGCGGGCCGGCATCTTTGGCAGCTGCGACCACTGATCGCATTGTTTTACGGGCGCGCTCGTAGTTCGGCATCGGAAGATCCCCAGATCGGTCGTGTGGCGTTGAGCGCCATGGCGTCGGGTATTCGCCCGATCACGCCGCGGCGATCGTAGCTCCCCAGCAGGCCGTTGGGAAGCTCGGCGCCCTGTGGGGCGGCACGGATCGCCCTGGTGCGCCTCACGACGAGCTGGTCGCTCAGGAGCGCAGCGGAACGAATCGCAGGTAGCGATTCGTGTTGGGGATCAGAAACGGCAGCGCCTCACCGCCGGGTATCGTGACGAGGACATCGTAGCGATAGAGCACCTTGTTTCGTGCTGCCGGGCTGGTCCTGAGGTTGCCCGCGGTCGACACGCCACGATGTCGCGCCGGGTGGAAAGGTTTCGTGAAGGACGCCGCGCGATACGGCGAGACGCGCGGATCCTTGACGCCCGCACGCGGCGTGCCTGCTTGCACCATCGGCAGTTCAACGGGCGCGAAAGAATTGATGCAAAAGAATCGATGCAACGGATCTCATTCAGAATCCTGTCCGAGGCGCGCCCATCGTGCGGCTGGAGGAAACCGGGATCCTGGGTGGCGATCACGCATACTTTGGCGCGGTCGTACGAACAAAGCCCGTCGTGACGGTGCAACTTTCGCGGGTCGCGACCGCGCGTCGTGGCGTGTGACCACATTCGATCATACAGACACCGCGACTACCTCATGCAAAGGCGGACTGGACTAGTTTATTAGCATCCGCGTGTCCGCAATTGCTTGCCCGCAGTCGCATGAACGCGCCAGCACCACTTCAACAGACTCACCATGAACGTTTCCGACGCCATTGCCGACCGCCGTTCCATTCGCAAGTTCACCGATCGCGCGCCGTCGCGTGAAGAACTGGAACGCCTGTTCCATGACGCGAACTTGGTGCCGAACCATCGCATGACGCAGCCGTGGCGCTTTTGCGTCCTCGGACCGGAGTCCCGCGCGGCCTACGGGCTGGCGCTCGGCAATCGCAAGGCCAAAAAGGCCACCGATGACGCGCAGGCGCAGACGATCCGTCAGAGCACGAGCGATGAACATCGCGCGCAGCCCTGCATGGTGATCGTGGCAATGACGCTGAACGAGAATCTCGAAATTCGCGAGGAGGACTACGCGTCGACGATGATGGCGGTGCAGAATATCTGTCTGTCAGCAGTCGCGCAGGGCCTCGGCACGCATATTCGAACCGGCGCCATCATGGATGATCCCGCTGCGCGACTTGCTTCGGGTGTGGTTGACGGCGAGCGCATCATCGCCGTCCTCACGGTTGGTGTCCCGCTTGACGTGCCGCTCGAGAAGACGCGGCGGCCTGCCGCTGAACTGACGCGCTGGATCGACTGAAATGAACCCCTGCGTGCAGTGCCTCCGTGTACTGCTCTTCACCGCGGTGGTGAGTGCGGCCGTCGCGCCGCGTGCGCAGGCGCAGGACAATCGCATTGACGCGGTCACGCCCATGGCGCCCGAACTTGCGGCGTTTGGTACGGGCGCCGTGGGCGTACGCACGATCACGGTTACCGACAAGAACCGGCCCGACATTTTGCGCACGCAGCCGGGCGGACCGACGATGCGCTACGATCGCTCGTTGGTGCTTGAAGTGTGGTATCCGGCCGCGCCGACTGCGACGAAAACGCAGGGTAGCGAGTATCGCGTGGTGATGCGCGACCCGGCCGTCACCTTCACGCTACGCGGTCGTGCCACGCGCGATGCACCGCCGCTCGGCAGCGGGGGGCCGTTCCCGCTGCTGATTATTTCGCACGGCTATCCGGGCGATCGTTTTCTGCTGAGCCATCTGGGCGAAAATCTCGCCAGCAAAGGCTACGTCGTGGTGTCGATCGATCACACGGAGAGCACCTACGACAACCTGCAGGCCTTCGCGAGCACGCTGTACAATCGACCGTTCGATCAACTGTTCGTGCTGAACGAACTCGCGCGCCTCGGTGCTGTGAATTCTGGAAGCTTTCTCGCGGGACGTGTCGATGCGAATCACACCGGGATCATCGGCTATTCGATGGGCGGCTACGGCGTCGTCAACACAATCGGCGGCGGGTTTCGCGCGGCGACCGCGTCGATGCAGGGCGCACCACCGAATCAACTGCTGCTCGAGCGCAGCACGGATAATCCCGCGTACACGGCCACCATCGATGCGCGCATCAAAGCCGCCGTCGCCATCGGCCCGTGGGGCATGCAGGTTGGCGTCTGGGATGCCAAAGGGCTGGCGGGCATTCGCACGCCGACGCTGTTCGTCGCCGGCAGCGCGGATGAGGTCTCCGGATACGAAACCGGCACGCGCGCGATCTATCGTGGGGCCGTGAACGCGGAACGCTATCTCCTGACCTTCGTGAACGCGGGGCACAACGCTGCGGCGCCGATTCCGGCGCCACCAGAAAGTTACGCGTATTCCGAGACGCTCAAAGCATTCCCGTTCACGCACTATGCGGATCCCGTGTGGGACACGCGACGCATGAACAACATTCTGGCGCATTTCGTGACCGCGCACTTCGACGCGCGACTCAAAGGTGATCACGCGAAGCTTGCGTACTTCGACGTCGTACCGAACGGCAAGGATGCGGTGTATGCGCTTGATCGCGACGGGAAGGCGCAGCCCACGCACAGCTACTGGAAAGGCTTCAAGCGCGGGACCGCGGTGGGGCTGGTGCTCGAGCATGAACGCGCGATGATACCAACGCCGCCGTAAGCGGCTGCGGCACGAGCAATCCGTCCGGCGCTAGCATCCGCGACCTGGCGCTATCGCTTTGGAAAGTCAAAGTCCACGAGCGTCGCCGAATGACGGCGCACGGCGGCCCACGACGCAACGTCAAATCGCAGCACTGCGACGGCACAGGTCGGCATGTTGTCGATCGCCGAGTCTGTGAGTTCGTTTGCGATTTCCGTCATGCCCGGATTGTGACCGACCAACATCACGCGCGCATAGCGGTCGTCCAGACCCTGAATGACATCCAGCAGCGTGTCGGCGTCGGCGTGATAAATCTCGTCGCGCACCTGCAACGCGGACGGCACGAACCCGAGCGCCGCTGCCATGGACTGCGCCGTCGTCAACGCGCGCAGGGCAGAACTGGTCACGATTATCGCGGGCCGATCAGGCCACGCCGCCACACGCGCTGCGATGACCGCGATATCGCGCGTACCGCGATGGTTCAGCGGGCGCTCGTGATCCGTGATCCCAACATGCTGCCAGTCGGACTTTGCGTGACGAACCAGAAACAGGGTCTTGGTCGAGGCGGTCATCGTCATGGTCCACCCGTTGTGGCCGCGCGCACCGCGACCGCGCGTACCGCGACACGCCCGACGACGCGCACCCAATCCACGCGACCGTTCGCGTCGCGCACCAACTCGATCGACTGATTGCGCTCCGGGCCATCGAGGACCACGACACGGTCAGTGCCGTAAAATGCGACTGGCATTGCGCGTCCGGGCGTGCCGCTGTTCGGTCGCTCCTGCACGAACAGCGTGTCGCCCTCCGCTCGCACGACGACCGAATTCGACGGCCGCAGGAACGTGCCGAGATATGGCGCGATGTCGGGCTGCGGCGCCAGTGGCTGCACCGACGGCAGCGACTCGAGCAGCCCGCGGTGTGCCGCCGAACGAATGGCGCCCACAGACCGTAGATGCAACGCGACGACGCCGTCACGCACGAAGTGTCCCGCGGCAAATCGCTGCACGTTGTAGCTCCACGCCGCGCCCGGCGGTGCGACCTGCATGAGATCGGTCATCGTCGCCGACGCGAAAAAATCCTTGAGCGTCTCGGGCCCATGATCTGGACCGGAGACCTGACCCTCCCACACACCGAGATGTGTGAGCAGATGCCACACTTTCACGTCTCGACTCACGGTCTTCCCACGCACACGGAAGTCAGGCAAGTACGTCCGCACCGGCGCTTGCCGATCGATCTTGCCTTGCGCGATGCCGGGGACGCCGTACTCCTTCATCTTCGCTTGCGCCAGCGCGGCGATCGCGGCGAAGCGCGGGTCGGTGGTCGACAGCGCCACGAGCGGGTAGTGACCGGAGGCCACGACAAGCGCGAGGAGCGCCGAAGCGCGAATCAGCGGGCGTCGAATCATGAGCGCGGGGAGCAGGAGGATCGCGACGGGCGTCCGATAAACTGCAACGTTCCGGGCCGGCTGGCAATTACTTGAAGTTTCAAGTAATTGGCCCTATCGTCACGCATGCGGATCGTGTGCATCGGCGGTGGACCTGCGGGGCTCTATGCCGCCCTCCTTCTCAAGAAGCTCGACCCAGCTCACCACATCACCGTGGTAGAGCGCAACCAGCCGTACGACACGTTCGGCTGGGGCGTCGTCTTCTCCGACGCCACCATGGACACCATGCGGCGCTGGGATCCGGAGAGCTGCGACGAGATCGAGCAGGCGTTCAGTCACTGGGACGACATCGAGCTCCGATTCAAAGGACGTCGCATCCGCTCCGGTGGGCACGGTTTTGTGGGCATCGGTCGCAAACGCCTGCTGAACATCCTGCAGGCCCGCTGTGAAGCACTTGGCGTTGAGTTGCAGTTCGAACGGGAGGTGACGTCGGATCTGGAGTTCCCCGATGCGGATCTCATCATCGCGTCAGACGGCATCAACTCCAGAATTCGCGCCAGCTACGACGACCAGTTCAAACCGGACATCGTGACGCGACCGAACCGATTCATCTGGCTCGGCACCCACAAGCGATTCGACGCCTTCACGTTCGAGTTCCAGCGCACCGTACACGGCTGGTTCCAGGCGCACATCTACAAGTTCGATGAGGACACGTCGACCTTCATCGTCGAGTGCCCCGAGACGGTATGGCGTGCGCACGGGCTGGATACGGCCACGCAGGAGGAGTCGGTCGCGTTCTGCGAACAGCTGTTCGCCGAGTCGCTCGAGGGCGAGCGGCTGATGACCAACGCGCGCCATCTGCGCGGATCCGCCTGGCTGAACTTTCAGCGTATCGTCTGCGAGCAGTGGTGGCTGAAGAATCGCCATGGTAGTCACGTGGTGTTGCTCGGTGATGCGGTGCACACGGCGCATTTTGCGATCGGGGCGGGGACCAAGCTGGCGCTCGAGGATGCGATCGAGCTGGTGCGGCAGTTTCAGTTGGCTGGTGACGCGGCGTCCGACATTCCGGCGGTCCTCACGCGCTTTCAGGAGCTGCGTCGCATCGAAACGCTGCGACTGCAGAATGCGGCGTGGAACGCGATGGAGTGGTTCGAAGTGTGCGGCACGCGCTATTGCGACCAGCTCGAGCCGGAACAGTTCATGTATTCGCTGCTCACGCGCAGCCAGCGCATCAGTCACGAAAACCTCCGACTGCGCGATCGCGACTGGCTGGAAGGGTACGAGCGATGGCTCGCCGAGCGCACGCCGCTGGGGCGCGTGTCCGACACGGCGCGGGTGCCCGTGCCGCCGATGTTCACGCCGTACACCGCGCGTTCAGTCACGCTCAAGAACCGCGTCGTGGTGTCGCCGATGGCACAGTATTCTGCCGTCGAGGGAATCGTCGGCGACTATCATCTGGTGCACCTCGGCGCGCGCGCGATGGGCGGCGCCGCGTTGGTGTTCGCCGAGATGACGTGCACGAGTCCGGACGCACGCATCACCCCCGGTTGCCCGGGCCTTTGGACCGACGCGCAGCGCGATGCGTGGCAGCGCATCGTGCTGTGGGTGCACATCAATACCGACGCGAAGATCGGCATGCAGCTCGGACACGCCGGTGCCAAGGGTTCTGCGCGACGCGCGTGGGATGGTGACGAACTTCCGTTGCCGAGCGATGGGCCCGACCCCAACTGGCCGTTGGTGAGCGCGTCGCCCCAGCAGTATCTGACGGGCATCAGTCAGATGGCGCGTGAAATCACGCGTGACGAGATGGACGCGGTGCGCGAGCAGTTCGTCGCTGCCACGGAGCGCGCGGCGGACGCCGGTTTTGACTGGCTCGAATTGCACTGCGCGCACGGCTATCTGCTGTCGAGCTTCATTTCGCCGCTCACCAATCAGCGCACGGACGAATACGGCGGCACGCTCAGGCAGCGGCTACGTTTTCCGCTCGAAGTGTTCGCCGCGATGCGCGCGCGGTGGCCAGCGCATCTGCCGATGTCGGTGCGCATTTCAGCGCATGACTGGGTCGAGGGGGGCATCACGCCCGCCGACGCCGTGGAGATTGCGCGCGCGTTCAAAGGCGCAGATGTCGACATGATTGACTGCTCATCGGGTCAGGTGAGCAAACGCGCGAAGCCGACGTACGGTCGCATGTACCAGACGCCGCTGGCCGATCGCATCCGTCAGGAAGCCGGCATTGCGACGATCGCCGTTGGCGCGATCAGCGAAGCGGATCATGTGAACTCGATCATCGCGGCGGGACGCGCTGATCTGTGCGCGATCGCGCGTCCGCATCTGGCCAATCCGTCGTGGACGCTGACCGCAGCGGCGCGCATCGGATTCAAGCACGTGGATTGGCCCAGACCATACTGCTCGGCCAAAGCGCAGCTGGAAGCCGGCTTCGCGCGCGAAAGGGCGCAACAGGCGGGACCACCCTCAGGTGGTTTTGCCCGGGAATCATCACGCACTGGAGACCCGGCATGAGCGCACCGCGACGTCCGCACGCATTGGTCACGGGGGCCAGTCGCGGCATTGGCGCTGCGATCGCCCAGCAGTTGGCGGCAGACGGACTCATGGTGACGTTGCTCGGTCGCCAGCAAGCTGCACTCGATGCGGTTGCTGCGCGAATCGGTGGCGACGCGCGCGTCGTGCTCTGCGACGTGACGGACAGCGCTGCGGTCACCGCGTGTATCGGCGCGCTCCCTGAGGTGCACGTCCTCGTGAACAACGCGGGGCAGGCCGAGAGTGCACCGGTCTGGCGCACCACAGATGCCATGTGGCAGCGTATGCTCGATGTGAACCTGTCCGGGACCTTCTACTGCACCCGCGCCGTGCTCGAGAGCATGCGTGCGACGAAGTGGGGGCGCATCGTGAACATCGCCAGCAGCGCCGGGCAGCGAGGCTACCCGTATGTCGGAGCCTATGCGGCGGCGAAGCACGGCGTGATTGGACTCACGCGATCGCTCGCGTTGGAGACGGCCGCGATGGGCATCACCGTGAACGCGGTCTGTCCGGGCTTCACCGATACTGACATGCTCACCACGACGGTGGCGAACATCGTCGCGAAGACCGGTCGGACGGAGCAGGAAGCGCGCCGACAGCTGGCGGTGCTCAATCCTCAGCGCCGATTCATCACGCCGACCGACGTCGCCGGCACCGTCGCTTGGCTTTGTTCACCGCACGCTGACGCGATCACCGGACAGGCGATTTCCGTAAGCGGCGGCGAGGTGATGTAACGATGGCGCCTCACCGACCATTTACACGCGTGCACGTCGTTGATGACGAACGTTTAGGGCAAGAGGCGCGTCTGCAGTCGACCGATCATTCGGCTGTGCGGTTGTGGCTTCGGCTATTGTCGTGCAGCACGCAGATTGAACAGATCATTCGCGCGCGACTTCGTGAGCGTTTTGGCACGACGCTGCCGCGATTCGACTATCTCGCGCAGCTGGAGCGGCACCCCGACGGGCTGCGTCTCAACGCGCTGTCGCGCAATCTCATGGTCACGGGTGGCAACGTGACGCTCCTGTCGGATCAGCTGGTCGCAGACGGATGGGTCACGCGCGTCACGGATTTGACGGATCGCCGATCGAGCCTAGTCATGCTCACCGCTGCTGGTCGTCGACACTTTCTGCGTATGGCGGCGGAACACGAAGAGTGGTTGGTCGAACTCTTTGAAGGACTCGGCGAAACGCATCGCGACGCGCTGTACGAGCAACTCGGTCGGCTGCGCGCGCATCTGGCCCCTCGTCGCACCCCGACACTCTCGCGCAAGGAGCGCGCGTCATGACTTCGATGAATTCGGCACTGGACGCGAGTACTCGTCTCACGATGTCCGGCATCACGCCAACGCATTTCCTCTGGCACTGCGATCAGAGCGTGGCCACTATCACGCTTCATCGACCCGAGCGCAAGAATCCGCTCACGTTTGAGAGCTACGCCGAGCTGCGCGACACGTTTCGTGCGCTGCGATACGCGCAGGACGTGCATGCCATCGTCCTCACGGGTTCGGGCGGCAATTTCTGCTCGGGCGGTGATGTGCACGAGATTATCGCACCGCTCGTGCAGCTCACCGCCCCCGATCTGCTGCGCTTCACGCGCATGACGGGTGAGCTCGTACTGGCGATGCGCAACTGTCCGCAGCCCATTGTTGCTGCGGTTGATGGCGTGTGCGCCGGCGCGGGTGCGATACTCGCGATGGCCTCCGACGTCAGACTCGGCACCGCCCGTAGTTCGACGGCCTTCCTGTTCAATCGCGTCGGGCTCGCCGGCTGCGACATGGGGGCCTGCGCGCTATTGCCGCGCCTCATCGGACAGGGACGTGCGAGCGAGTTGCTCTTCACCGGCCGCAGCATGCGTGGTGACGAGGGGGAGCGTTGGGGTTTCTACAACCGCGTCGTCGAACCCGAATCGTTGCTCGCCGACGCACAGACGTTTGCGCGCGGCCTCGCGACCGGACCGACGTTCGCGAACGGCATTACCAAAACGATGCTGCATCAAGAGTGGAACCTCAGTCTGGAACAGGCGCTCGAGGCCGAAGCGCAGGCGCAGGCGTTGTGCATGCTGACCGAAGACTTTCGTGCTGCGTATCACGCCTTCGTCGCTCGGCAAACGCCGGTCTTCTCGGGACGCTGACCCATGGCCGACACGCGCTATCTCTCTTGGCCGTTCTTCACGCCGGCGCACGCGACGCTTGCCGAGTCGCTCGAGCAGTGGGCGGCGACGCAGATCACGCATGCGCACTCGACGGACACCGATGCGGAATGCCGCGCGTTGGTGCGACGTCTGGGCGATGCTGGCTGGCTGTCGCATGCGGTCGCCGGACGACAGTGGGGCGGCGCTGACGATGTCATTGATACGCGCGCGATTTGTCTCGTGCGCGAAATACTTGCGCGTCACAATGGACTCGCCGACTTCGTCTTTGCGATGCAGGGGCTGGGCGCGGGTGCGATCAGTCTGGCCGGCACACCAGATCAGCAGGCGCGATATCTGCCTCGCGTCGCGCGCGGGACGGCGATCGCCGCGTTTGCGCTGTCGGAACCCGCGTCAGGGTCTGACGCCGCCGCGCTGACGTGTGCGGCGCGCGCCGACGGCGACGCGTTCGTGCTTGATGGCGAGAAGTCGTGGATCTCGAATGGCGGTATCGCGGATTTCTATGTGGTATTCGCGCGCACCGGCGAGTCGGCTGGTGCGCGTGGAATCTCCGCCTTCATCGTCGATGCAGAGACGCCGGGCTTGGAGATCGCGGCGCGCATCGAGCTGATCGCGCCGCATCCGCTGGCGCGACTGCGCTTCAGTGGCTGTCGCGTGGCCGCGTCGCAGCGAATAGGCGCCGCAGGCGAAGGCTTCAAGATCGCCATGCGCACGCTCGATGTGTTCCGTACGTCCGTCGCTGCGGCCGCGTTGGGATTTGCGCGCCGAGCGCTCGATGAAGCGCTGGCCCGCTCGACGACCCGACGCATGTTCGGCGGTGTGTTGTCCGATCTCCAGCTCACGCAGGTGGCGCTGGCCGACATGGCCATCGCCATCGACAGCGCCGCGCTGCTCACCTATCGCGCCGCATGGCAGCGCGATCAAGGGCAGCCGGTGACCCGTGAAGCCGCCATGGCGAAGTACGTCGCCACCGAGGGCGCGCAGCGCGTGATCGACGCGGCCGTGCAACTGTGGGGAGCAGAGGGTGTCGTGCACGATGTACCGGTCGAGCGGCTGTACCGCGAGATTCGCGCACTGCGCATTTACGAAGGTGCCAGTGAAGTGCAGCAGCTGATCATCGCGCGAGAGCTCCTGCGCGACGTGAAGACGTCGACGGCCGCGTCGACATCGTCCGCCAGCTAGCCGCGTTCGCACCCGTCCATACGGTCACGACCATGTCTAGCGCGCACGTCGACTGCTTCGCCCGCGACTCGCTGCCACCGGCACACGAGCAGCCCGAGTACGTTTTCGAGTTGCCGACGCTGCAGTTTCCGACGCAGCTCAATTGCGCGACCGAGCTACTCGATCGTGCCGTGCACGAAAAGGGCTGGGGTGATCGCGTCTGCCTGCGCGCGCCCGGCATCACATGGCGCTATCGAGATCTGCTGGCGCAGGCGGATCGCATCGCGCACGTGCTGGTGCAGGAGATGGGGCTGGTGCCTGGGAATCGCGTACTGCTGCGCGCGCCCAACACACCGATACTCGTTGCATGCTGGTTCGCCGTCATGAAGGCCGGCGGCATCGCGGTGGCGACGATGCCGATGCTGCGCGCGAGCGAACTCGTTACGATCATCGGCATCAGTTGCGCGACGCACGCGCTCTGCGCCGCCGCGCTCGCCGATGATCTAAGGTCGGCCATGGTGGACGCACCGACGCTCCGCACCGTGAAGTACTTCGGTACGGATGACGTCGACGGTCTTGACGTCGCGATGACGCGACACGACGCGCCCTTTGCCAACGTAGACACGGCAGCGGACGAGACCTGCTTGCTGGGTTTTACGTCGGGTACCACCGGTGTGCCGAAGGCGACGATGCACTTTCATCGGGACGTGATGGCGATCTGCGCCTGTTGGCCGCCGCACGTGCTGCGGCCGACGGCGGACGATACCTTCATCGGCAGCCCACCGCTCGCGTTCACGTTCGGGCTTGGCGGGCTCGTGCTCTTTCCAATGGCGGTGGGCGCCAGTTCGGTGCTGCTCGAGAAGGTCGCACCGCGGCAACTGCTGGACGCCATCCGGGAGTTTCAGGCGACCATTCTGTTCACGGCACCGACGTCGTACCGTGCGCTCGCGGCGCCAACCAATGATCTGCGCGAGCTGTCGCTTCGGAAGTGCGTGTCGGCTGGCGAAGCACTGCCCGCCGCGACGCGCGCACTCTGGCGCGAAGCAACCGGCATCGAACTGATCGACGGGCTCGGCGCCACCGAACTGCTGCACATCTTCATCAGCGCCGACGAAGCCACCGCGCGAGCCGGTGCCACCGGCAAGCCCGTACCGGGCTACCGCGCGGAAGTCGTCGACGAGGCCGACATGCCGGTGCGGCCTGGCGTTATCGGGTTGCTGCGCGTGAAAGGGCCGACCGGTTGCCGGTACCTCAACGATGCTCGACAGCGCGCGTATGTGCGCGACGGGTGGAATTACACCGGCGATGCGTATCATTGCGATGCCGACGGCTACTTCCACTATCACGCACGGACGGACGATCTGATCATCTCGTCGGGCTACAACATCGCGGGCCCCGAAGTCGAGTCCGCGCTGTTGCAGCATCCTTCGGTCGCGGAGTGCGGTGTGTACGGCGCGCCGGACGCGGAGCGGGGGAACCTAGTGAAGGCGTGGGTCGTGTTGCGGCCCGGCATCGCGCGGTCGCCCGCTACGGTGCGTGTGCTGCAGGACTTTGTGAAACAGACCATCGCGCCGTACAAGTATCCGCGCGCGGTCGCGTTCGTCGCCCAGTTACCACGTACATCGACGGGAAAGCTGCAGCGCTTCCGGTTGGCAGAGTGTGACGAACTTCCGGAAGATCTTTCAATTGAGAACCACGAGTGACTGAGCACGCCGCCGCACGCTCTGCGCGAACACCTTCAATCGAGCATCACATGAATCAGCCACTGCTTCCTGATGGCTGGACGCGCCCTCGCGGCTATGCCAATGGCGTGTCGGCGACAGGTCGACAAATCTTCGTGGCGGGGATGATCGGCTGGGACCCGCACGAGGTCTTTCACAGCGACGACTTTGCGCAACAGGCCCGTCAGGCGCTGGCAAACGTCGTCGCTGTGCTGCGTGCCGGCGGCGCCGGCCCGGAACACATCGTGCGCATGACGTGGTATGTCGTCGATCGCGATGAGTATCGTGCGGCGTTGCCCGACGTGGGCGAGGCATTCCGTGAATTGGTCGGCCACTACGTGGTGGCGATGACGGCCGTGCAGGTGACCGCGCTGATGGAGCCGCGCGCGCGGGTGGAAATCGAAGTGACGGCTGTCATTCCGACGTAGGTCATGACTATGCCAGTCCGCTGGACCCACGATGACGGTGTGTTGATCGTCACGATCGAGCATCCACCCGTCAACGCACTCAGTCACGCCGTGCGCGACGGTCTGTCGCAGGCGATCTTGCTGCTCGCCAACGACGACGCCCTGCACGCGATGCTGTTGTGCAGCACGGGCCAGGTGTTCATCGGTGGCGCAGACATCCGCGAGTTCAGTGGGCCGCGTCAGGCGCCAATGCTGAACGAGGTCTGCCGAGAGTTAGAAGCGAGCGACAAACCGATCGTGGTCGCCATGCACGGCGTCGCTCTTGGCGGCGGATTCGAGGTGGCGTTGGCGGCGCACTATCGCGTCGCGGCGCCCGCGGTCGAGTTGGCCTTTCCGGAAGTCTTGCTCGGCCTGCTGCCGGGCGCGGGCGGCACGCAACGGGCGCCTCGATTGTGCGGCGCGACGCTGGCGCTCGACCTGATGTTGTCTGGACGCCGACTGTCTGCCGTCGAGGCGTTGCGATCTGGCCTCATCGACCGGATCGCAGACGATCCGACAACTGAAGCGCTCACGTGGGCGCACGCGCTCGCGAAGCATGCCGCCACGCCGCGGCGCGCGCGCGATGGCGGTGCCCTGCGCGACGTCGCCGTCCACCTGGCGGCGCTGCGCGCGGCGGAGCGCGACGTCGCCGCACGAAGCGGTCACCTGTTCTCGCCCGCGCGTATCGTCGCGTGCGTGGAGGCGGCGGTACTGCGACCGTTCGACGAAGGGATGGCGTTCGAGTCTGCCGCCTTTCTCGAGTGCCTAGAGAGCCCACCGCGACGTGCGCTGGTGCACCTGTTCTTCGCCGAACGCGAGGTCAAGCGTTCGCTGAACGAGGGGGTCGATCTGGACGCGATCGGTGCGCGCTTGGTGGCGGCTCGCGACGCCGTCGAGACCGCGGAGTCGATGCACGCGATGGCGATCGAAGGGCGCGCGATGTTGAACGCGGGAATCGCTGTGCGCGAGATCGACATCGACGTGGCTAGCGTGCGGTTTGCGGGCGTGCCGAGGCACCTCGGTGGTGTGTTGTTCGATGCCAGCACGCAGCGCTGAGCGAACGATTCGTCCTACCTACTACAGCGGGACGAATGCGTCATGATCGTTCAACGTTTCTTCGTGAACTCCACGCCGCCTTTCATCACCCAGCGGACGCGCTCCAACTCGGACACGTCGGCGAGCGGATCGCCATTGACCGCTATCAGGTCGGCATACAACCACGCCTTGACCCGACCGACCTTATTCGACCAACCGATGAGTTCTGCCGCATTCACGGTCGCCATGCGAATCGCATCGGCGGGCGACATCCCGATGTGCTTGACCAACAGAACGAACTGTCTCGCGTTCTGGCCATGCGGATACACGCCCGCGTCGGTGCCGAACGCGAATTTCACGCCCGCCGTGAAGGCACGCGTCCAGTTGACGTCCTGCTGACCGCGCAGCCAGCGCTCTTTCTCGATGATCTTCGGTGGCAGCCCCAGCTCGGCACCGTGGTCGAGGATGTAGACGTCCGTGTAGATGTCCGGCACAAGGAACGTGCCTTTCGCGGTCATCAGGTTGATGGTCTCGTCATCGACGAGCCCACCGTGTTCGACGCTCGCGACACCAGCCTTCACCGCACGCTTGATCGCCTCACCGCCATGCGCATGCGCCGCCACCTTGCGCCCCCACATCGCCGCTTCGGCCACGAGCGCATTCAGTTCCTCCTGTGAGTACTGCGGCGCGCCGGCGGATTCTTCCTCAGACAACACACCGGCACCGGCAAGCACTTTGATCAGATCCGCGCCGTGCTTGATGTTCTCGCGCACGCGCTTGCGAATCTCGTCGACCCCGTCAGCGATGCCAGAGAATCCGCCGACCGTGAGGTACGGCGAAAATCCATTCAAGTCGCCGTGACCACCGGTCGCGCTGATGGCGAGTGTCGCGACGGCCATGCGCGGACCGATCACCGAACCATCGTTGATCGCATCGCGCAACGCGACGTCGATATATTCGCTCGCGCCGACATCGCGCACGGACGTGAACCCGGCCTCAAGCGTCGTGCGGGCGTACGCGGGCGCGCGCACGGCGTTGTCGATTGGACTGCGGCGAAAGAGATCCGTGTAATAGTCACCGCTCTGCGACGACAGATGCGTATGGACGTCGATCAATCCGGGAAGTAGCGTGGCTAGACCTAGGTCGATCGTGCGCGTTCCTGTGGGGATCGCCACTCCGCTGCCCACCTGCGTGATCCGTTCGCCGTCGATCAGCACCACCACGTTATCGATGCGAGTGCCACTCACGACATCGATCATATGCGCGGCGCGAACCGCGAGTCGCTGCGATCCTGCAGGTTGTTGCGCGGCCACCGAGGTGACGGCAAACGCAAGACTCGCCACAACGGAAACGAGCGGCGATCGGTGACGGTGACGCGTCATAGAACTGGTCGGGGCGAAGATGGTATCGTCGCTAGTGTCGCCACGACGCACGAGAACACATCACGCGCGGCGCCTCGGCGATCTCCACTCAAGCTCGCTGGTCGGTGGCGAGCTGGCCAGTCGCACGCCCCCGTCCAATCCACCACACGCCCCACCCGACCACGAGTGTCCCCAGTCCGGCGATCGACTCCACCGGTCGCTCCCGTAGCAACGTGCCAAGCGACCACACGCTGAGCGCCGTGTACACGAGCGGCGTGACGGGATAGCCCCACGCGCGATACGGACGCGGCGCGTTCGGCGTGCGCCAGCGCAGGCGCATCATGCCGAGCACGGTCAGCAGCGACATGAAATTGAGTGTGAAACCGGCGTACAGCATGACCTGTTCGAACGAATTGGTCAGCAGCAGCGCGATGATGAGCGCCAACTGCGCGAGAATGGCGTTGCGCGGCACACCATCCGCCGAGCGTTTCCCGAGAAATCCCCAACGCGGCAAATCTGCGGCGACCGCGTGTGTCACGCGCGACCCGCCGAGCACCATCGCACTGATCGTCGCGATCAGTACCGTGCCGATGATCGCACTCATCACGACGCCGCCGGCGTGCCCGAACATGGCGGTGGCCGACAGCGCGCCGACTTCGACCTTGTCCGCGAGCGATGCGAGTGGGACGGTGCGCAGAAACGACCAGTTCAGCAGCACGTACAGCGCCGTCACAAGTGTCGTGCCTGCAATCAACGCTCGAGGAATCGTTCGTTGTGGCGCGTCGATTTCGCCGCCGATATAGCCAGCGGCGTTCCATCCAGTGAACGAATAGGAGACGTACACCAGCGAGACCGCGAACGGTGTCGACGCGATCTCATGCAGCGATGCGCCATCGAGGCGGAATCTGATCGGGACCGGCGGGTGAAAGGTCGCGCCGGCGATGATGAATGCGATGATGAGCACAAGCTGGATCGAGGTAACCAGTACCTGAAAGCGCTTCGCCGCGTGCAGATCGGCTAGGTGAATCAATGCAACGATGCCGAGCGCGCCGAGACCCAGCGCGAACGGCGGCAGCGGAACGAATGTCGACACATACCGACCGAAGGCGATCCCCGCGAGCGCGATCGGCGCGGAGAACCCGACGGTCATCGAGGTCCACCCACCAAGGAATCCCGCCAGTGGATGCCACGAGCGGCCGAGATACACGTACTCGCCACCGCAGTGGGGAAACATCGTCCCCAGCTCGGCGTAGGCCAGCGCGCCGCACAACGCGATCAGGCCGCCCACCACCCACAGGGCAAGCAGCGCGCCACCGCTGTGCAACACCTTCGCCTGAAATCCGAGCGCGGTGAAGACGCCGGTGCCGATCATGTTGGCGATCAGCACCGATGCGGCCGACGCCACGCCAAAGTGGCGCAGCGGGTCCGGGCGTGCGCCCGGACCCTGGGATGTGGTCATCGCGACAACTTAACGCGTCAGGGAGATCTCGGTACGCACATACACGAAGCGTCCGTTGTAGCCAAACGGCGACGCGCCGGGATAGATGAACGTGCCGTTGTTCGTGTTCTCAGCCACCTTCACCTGATCCGGATACGTATTGAACAGATTGCGCACGCCGAATGAAATGTTGATAGCTTCGAAGCGATAGCCCGCTTCCGTATCGAACAGCGTCTTCGCTTTGAACGTCTCAAGGCCGTCAAGGCTCCCGTCGATATACGAGCCGTAATCGGACGCACGTACCATGGCGTGGAAGCGACCCTGATCGTAATTCGTGGTGAACGCCGTGCGACGATCGGGACGATTGCGCTCGATGGCGTTGATGGTGACGATGTCGAGTGCGCTGGTGTACGACGTCTTCGTACCCTGCAGAATCTTCGGCAGCGGATCGACGCGTGTGACCTTGTTCGTCGTATAGTTGAAATTCAGCGAGAAGTCGAACGTGCCAGGGCCGGCGAGCAGGCGATAGTTGCCGGTGACATCGAGGCCGTCCGTCTTTGTGTCGAGCGCGTTCGTGGGAAACTGGACGCCGGCGATCTGCGTGAAGCCCGAGTCGGCGAGGATCTTCGCCACGACGTCGTCGGAGGTGCCGTCGAAGGTGGCGCCGAGCAGAATGCGATCGTTGATCTTGATGTGATAGTAGTCGACCGCGACGTTGAGCCTGTTCGTCGGCGACCATACGAGCCCGCCGCTGAAGTTGATCGACGATTCGGGCTTGAGCGGCTTCGCTCCGAAGATGCGCGACGCCCGATTGGTGACCGGGAAGTTGCCGATCTCCACGAGGACGCCGTTCTGAATCGCCGTCGTCGTGTGACTGTAAAACGACTGCTGCAATCCAGGGGCACGGAAGCCGGTGCTCAGGGCGCCGCGGAACACGAGCGTCTTGTCGGGCTGATAGCGCAACGCCGCTTTGCCGGTCGCCTTGCTGCCGAAATCGCTGTAGTTCTCATAGCGCGCGGCGACGTTGGCGAGCAGGTTGGCCGAGAGATTGGTTTCCGCGTCGGCGTAGGCGCCGATGTTCGTGCGGTTGTTCGTGCTGGCATCGGTGGGCGCAAATCCCTGGAACACCGACGAGCCGCCCTGCGCGACTCCCGAGCTATCGCGCGTCTTGTGGAAGCCGTTGATCCAGGACGCCCTCTCACCAGCACCGACTTCGTACTTCTCTGCGCGGAACGCGGCGCCGACTGCAAAGTTCACTGGTTTCGGCAGACCGAGATCGAGCGACTTCGACAGGTTGGCCGTCAGGTTGAATTCGCCGCGACGCAGTGCGCCGGCGTAGAACGAGGTTTGGTTCGGGATACGCGGATCATCGGCGGTGCCAAGCTTGCCGTCTGGACCTGGCGCCGTGGCGACGGTCAGGCTCGGTCCCAACGATGAGTTGAGCGTGTTGTTGAGATTGAACTCGAACGAGTTGTAGCCATAGTTCGTACCAAAGTCTGCTGCCCAGCCGGCAAGGACCGTGCGGATACCACCCGCCGCCGAATAGTCGACGACCTTCGGGCGGAACTCCGGCAAAAAGCCGAGCGGATAGATCTCTGGCCAGTTGCGACCGTTGCGAGGCTTGCGGAAGAATCCGTTGCCAGTGCCTTCGCGATCGGAGTAGCCGCCAAAGGCATAGAGTTCCGTCGTGCCGTCGTCGCTCAATGGCAGGCGCATGTTGGCAAACGTGTGAATATCACGCTCGAGCCCATCGCCCCAGTGCACGTTTGGCTGTGTCACGCCATTGCGCTTAATGATCACTTGGCAATTGGCGACCGAGTCGGCGATGCCATTGAGATCACCGAAGCTGCCGTCGGGACACGCGCGGTTGGTCGATTCACGCTTGAGGATCTGGCCGAACAGGGAGATCGAGCCGCGTCCGAGCTTGAAGCCGGCGCCGCCGCCCACGTCGGCAGTCATGCCGTCATTCGGATAGCTCTTGCCGGGGCGGTACCCGCCCACGTTCGTGTTGATGAACGGCGTGAAGGCGCCCTCCTTGAGCACGAGATTCACAACACCGGCGATAGCATCGGAGCCATACTGCGTGGAGGCGCCGTCGCGCAACACTTCGAGTCGCTCAATCGCGGCCGCGGGAAATGCGTTGAGGTCCACACCGCTCGATCCGGGCGCAGAACCGTTCGAGAAGACGTTGAGCAGCGCCGTCGTGTGGCGCCGTTGACCGTTGATGAGCACGAGCGAGTGATCCGGCGACAACCCGCGCAAGGTGAAGGGCTTCACGATTTCCGTCGCGTCGGTGACCGCTTGCTTGGGGAAGTTCACGGACGGCGACAGGTTCGCGAGAATCTGCGTCGTCTCCGTGGATCCCGACCGCTTCATCTCTTCGTTGGTGAACACATCGACCGGTACTGCCAGTTCTTCAGCGGCCGCGTGTTTGGCGCGGGATCCGACGACGACGGCAACGGGCGCCAATTGCTGCGCGGACGCCTTGAGCACGATGTCGACGTCCGTGGTCTTACCGGCGACGACCGTAACCGCCAACGAGTCCGGAGCGTAGCCCAGCGAACGTGTCCGCATGATGCGGCGACCGACTGGGACACCGCTCAGGATGTAGCGTCCGCGGCCGGTGGATGTCGTTCGGACGCCCGATCCATCGATCGTGATCATCGCGCCGACGACCACGGTGCCCGACGCAGTACTGACCTTCCCCTCGATCGTGCCGCTCTGCGCCGCCGCCGCCGTTGATGTCCCCATCGCCATCAAAAACGCCGCGAGTCCCCGTACTGCCCGTCGCGTACCGACTCTATACATCTCATCCTCCGCTGGTGAGTGGACGTGGTCGCATCCGGTTGACTGGAATCGACCCTGCGAAGGTCTCACGGCGAACGGTTCAGCGCCAGTCTATGGCGTGGAGCAATGCGGGACGCAGGCGAGGACGGGAGTTCGAACGCGATTGCCGGATTACATTACGCTGCCTGCGCCGCACCGTGCTGCCGCAGATCCTGCCATCCATCCGGGAGCGTTCATGAAGCCCGTCCACCTCGCATTCCTCGCGTTCGCGTATGCGTTCGCGTATGCGTTCGCCGTTCCGTTGAGCCTCGCCGCGCAGCAACCCGCCGCGCCCGCGGGCTCGCAGCCAAACCCGATCACCACCGCGTTCAAGACGCGCACGATCGGCCTGCAGCGCAACATCGCCCAGGCGTTCGATTCGATTCCCGAATCGAAGTTCGGCTACAACCCGACGCCCGCGCAGCTTACGATCGGTTACATCGCGCAGCATCTCGTGAGCGACAACACCCTCTTTTGCAACGCATTCGGCGATATGAAGCGCACGCAGGCCGCCGAAGAGACGGCGACGGCGGATTCGGTGAAGGCCAAGTGGCCCAAGGCCAAACTCATGATGCAGCTCAAGGACTCGTTCGCGTTCTGCGAGAACGCGTTCGTGCAGCTCGATGACACCAAGCTGGCCGAGTCGACCACGATGACCTTCGGTGGGAATACCCGCACTGTCACGCGGGCGCAGATGGCACTTGGTCATGCGCTCGACATCGCCGACCACTACAGCCAGCTGGCGAACTACATGCGGCTGATCAACATCCTCCCGCCGACCGCGTTGCCGCGTCCGGGGCGCGGCGGGCAGTAGTCCACGGTCATCGCGATAGATGCACGGAGCCGGTGCCCACGCAAATGTTTCGGGTATCGGCTCCTCGCCTTGCTCTCCATATTCGGGCGAGACGCTTCGCCATGACTAATCCCGTGATACCGTCGCTGAGGCCTACCTCCGCCTGATGGGGCAGTCGTCGTCAAGGCGTAGTCGTTCGCACTTCTTCGGCATTGCCGCCATCATGATGCGGCGCATTCTGGCGGACCATGCACGGCGCCACGCCGCCGAACCCCCGCGATCGACAGCTGTCGGTCCCGTTGGACGATGTGGCCGGTGCCGAGCAGATCGCTGCGACCGCAGCAGCCGACGATGTCCTCGGCGTGCACGAAGCACTGGCCCAACTGGACGCGCGAGATCCACGGCAGGCGCGCATTGACGAACTCAATCGCTTCGTCGGACGGTCGCTGGACCACAGCGCCGAGCTGCGGGAGATCTCACGAGCGACCGTGTCACGGGAATGGGCCATGGCCCGCGTGTGGCGACACCAACGCATCAGCGACCAATGACGCGCCGTTACCTTCGACCGTGATGAGTCGGTGAGGCGTCCGCGATGAGGGGCTTCGACGCCGTGTTGCGCGTGCAGGCTGATGCCATCCATGCCCCAGATGCCCGCGATGCTTCGCACGACTGCCTGCCGTGGCGCCTGACGTGCAATCTGACGCGGATGGCGGCACGGGCCGCGTGATCTCGCTGAACGACTGGACATTTCTCATGTCAGTGCGGCCACCCGTGGCTCCCGTTCACGCTGCAGCAGTGCGACATCACGTTCAACGGCACGACCGCGACGGGCACGATCACCATCATCCATCGCGACTACGATCACTCGGTTTCCACCCACGCGGAAACCAGACGCTGGACCCTTCGTGCGACGTTCACGGCGGTGCGGGTGCAGTGATCAGCGTTCGTTGCCGGAGCTGCACACGAGGCCGTCCATAGCACAGCGCGCACCGGCGATGGTCACCGATGCGCGCTGGTGAATCCGATGGCAGCGTGAGCGCGCGGTCTGTGCGGACTCGCGAATCGTTCAGCGCCTGCGATTCACGCCACGCGACGACGCGCGATACCGCCGACAATCACTAAGCCGGCCGCCATCAACGCGAACGTCGCCGGCTCTGGCACCGTGGTACTCGGCCCCTGTATCTGGAGCGAGATCTTTGAGCCACCGCCGTCGTTCAGGGCGATGGGGTTCGCGTACGGCCCGTAGCTCTCGTTGCCGCCCGGGATGCTGAAATTCCCCTGGCTCAAATTGAAAATACTCGAGAAGTACGTCACCGACTGCACCGCACCGCTCGCGATCATCCCGAAGTTGTACGTGCGACCACCCGTGAGCACCAGAGCGAAGGGATCGGACAACATCAGCGTGCCGGGCGCCGTGATGCCAAAGCTTTTCACCTGTTCGAAGACCTTCGTGACGGACGTTATGTCGAAGATGTAGAACTTGACGTTCGTTGCCGCGGTCACACCGCCCCAGAATCCGCAGGCGCTGATTGTGGTGTTCGTCGACACCAGAACGGGTTGCACGGGGCCAGACGCACTGCCGAAGCCGGTGGATGTGTTGGGGCCTACGCCGGTGGAAAAAAGCGTGACTTGGGCGCGGGCGGTCTGAACCGTGAGGACCGAGGCAGCGACCACCAATGCAAATCGCGTCGAAAGACGCATGAGAATACCTGCTGAGCGGGAGATCAAGCTGTTACGCCGCGCGCGCGAGCGCGGGGCAATTGCACGTTTGCTTGGCAACATGCGTGCCTCTGTATGCGTATTCGGAATTCTTAAGTCTCGGCCGTCGTTCGAACGTCATCATCATTTGCCATTCGAGTCCACTCGCACCAGTCGCAAATCGCCCGGACATCGTTGATGGGCCGCCATCGAGCGAATTGTATTGCGCGCTGCCCACGTATGTGGTTCGCGAAGGACATGTGGACGATGCCAACGCGCTGGCGTTCCTGCCGGACTGAGCCTTAGTTTCTCACCGTGACCGCGGTCCGCGCACGGCGCACGCATCCCGCACGCATCCGCGCAACCAGCGATGCGCGAAATCGGTATCGAGGCGTGGATGCCAGAGTAACGACATCGTGATCTCAGGCGTCGCGAACGGCCGCGCGAAGCTGTGCAGTCCGGTGCGCAGCGTGCCGGTGTGCCGATCGGGTACCGCAGCGATCAGGTCAGACGTGCGAACCAGTGCGAGCGCCGTCGAAAAACCACCAACAATCGTCACGATCTCGCGTGCCAGTCCGAGCGCGTGCCCCGTGCGCACAACGCCGACGAAACGGTCGCGGAACAACACCTGCGCCGGCAACTCCGGACTCGTCGACGCGACCGCCACGCCGGTTTCCAGATCGATCGTGCCGTCGCGCAGATGCGCACCGTCTTTAGCCGGCTTGTGTACGAAGCGCAGCCGTACGCCGGGAGCCTCCACGCCGACACGCGCGAGTAGCGTCGGACCGACACGCTCTACGAAGCCGTCGCTGGTTCGCATCGTGAACGTTCGAGGCAGCTGTTTGAGGTTGAGTCGCTCCCCGGGGCGCAGCACCGCGCGCCCATCGTGGACGAGCTGACGGACCTGCTCGCGCAGGGCGAGCGCACGTGGCGTCGGCACGAGACCACGTCCCGCCGGCACCAGCAGCGGAGCGCCCGTCGTCGCACGCAAGCGCGCCAAGGCTCGGCGCATCGCCGACGGGCTCAGCCCCAACCGATCCGCAGCGCGTGCGACGCTGCCTTCGGCGAGCAGCACGTCGAGCGTGATCAGCAGGTTGAAATCGGGGATCGACATGCGTCGAACGTCGCACAACGCGGCCGCTGATGTGGCGTCACACGCATGAATACCGTGCAAATCATGCGCTTCCCGCCATATCACGAACGACCCACGGTCCTGACACCTCCACGAAGGGGGTGACCAGCCACGGAGGGATTTCATGGGCGAACCGTGCACCATCAGTCGGAATGCATCGAAGGCCATAACGGGCTCGCCACGCCTCGCGCTCGCCAGCCTGTCGCTCTCGATGCGACTGTCGTCGCTGGGCGCCAGCATTGCGAACGTCGGCCTGCCAACGATGGCGCACGTCTTCAATGCCTCATTTCAATCGGTGCAGTGGATCGTGCTCGCGTATCTGCTCGCGATCACGACGCTGATCGTGAGTGTCGGCCGACTTGGTGATCTCATCGGTCGCCGACGGCTACGGTTGTCGGGCCTCCTGCTGTTCACCGTGGCGTCCGTCGCCTGCGGTGCCGCACCGACGTTGTCGCTGCTGATTGCGGCGCGCGCGGCGCAGGGTCTGGGCGCGACCGTCATGATGGCACGCACGATGGCATTCGTCGGCGACCTGATGCCGAAGGAAAGGACCGGGAGCGCAATGGGGCTCCTCGGCACGATGTCGGCGATCGGGACCGCGCTCAGGCCATCGGTCGGCGGCCTGTTGATCGCGGCACTCAGCTGGCGCGCGCTGTTCCTCGTCAACGTGCCGCTCGGGATCGTGACGATGATGCTCGCGCAACGCTATCTGTCGGTTGCTCGTGTGCGGTCGACAACGGAACGCGTCGGCTTTGACAACGTGGGCACCGTGTTGCTCGCCTTCGCGCTCGCCGCGTACGCGCTCGCGATGACAATCGGTCGAGGTCATTTCAGTTCGCTGAACGCGCTATTGCTGATGGCGGCGGTCGTCGGCGTCGGAATATTCGTATGGGTCGAGTCGACGACGGCCTCACCGTTGATCCGGCTGACGATGTTTCGTGGCCCCGTGTTGCGCGCGAGCCTCGCCTTGAGCACGCTGGTCTCGACGGTGATGATGTCGACACTGGTCGTCGGACCGTTCTATCTCGAGCGAGCGCTTGGGCTGAATGCGGCACTCGTCGGCATTGTGATGTCCGTCGGTCCCATTGCTGCGGCGCTGACCGGTGTGCCCGCCGGCCGGTTTGCAGATCACGTCGGCGCGCAGCGCATGACCATCATCGGGCTCGTCGGCATCACGGTCGGTTACGCACGCTTCCAGACGGCGAACAATACGACGGTCATGGCTAACGTTCGCCCCGAACAGCGGGGTGTGATTTCGGGCATGCTCAACCTCTCGCGCAACCTCGGGCTCATCACCGGTGCATCGGCCATGGGTGCGCTGTTCGCAATGGCTTCATCGACTACAGATGTCAAGACGGCAGGCCCCGAGGCCGTCGCCGCTGGGATGCGCGGCACCTTTGCGGTTGCCGCGATGCTGATCGTGCTGGCACTCGCGCTTGCCATCGGCCGTTGTGCGCGCGCAACGCCGGCATCCTGACCTACACTACATCCGCGAGGCCACGCGCGTCTTCGCGGCCCGCAGTCGCTGCACGAGATCTTCGCGCACTCTCGCCCGAGTTCCGCCTGTCCATCAGGACGGTCGCGACTCTCCGACCGTTCTGCTTCATGCACGAGGCGCCGCCCAACACGGGTGAGATGCCGATGGCGGTCGCGCCGACACGGAGCAATGACGTGACATACCGTGAGCGGCGAGCCGTCGGCGTCGACGTGATCACCGCACCGGCGGATCTTCCGTCCACCACCACTGTCTCGGCAGCGCTTTCGTGCGCGGCCAGATCTCGTCGAGCGTGCTGCCGTCGTACAGACGCCCGTTCTTCATCACCCAACGGATGGTATTCGTGTTGTGAATATCGTCGAGCGGATTGCGATCGAGAATCTGCAGATCGGCTAGCTTGCCCGTCTCCAATGACCCGAAGTCCCGTGCATGCCCAATCGCATCGGCACCATGCAGGGTCGCGGCCCGCAATACGTCGTGATTCTTCAGGCCGCCTGACGCCATCATCCAGAGCTCCCAATGCACACCGAGCCCTTGGAGTTCGCCATGCGAGCCAAGGCCGACGCGGCCACCGGCCGCGACCATCTTCGCCAGCTGCTCGGCATGACCTTTGAAGATGTATTGATCATCGCGGTAAAACTGCGTCGTTTTCCACGAGTCCAGCTCCTCGTGCGGTGTGAAGTGCCGAAGCTTCTTGTCTTCGTCGACGTTGTAGTGCGTGAGCCAGTAATTGAGTCCGGTCGGGCCGCCGTAACCGACGATCAGTGTTGGCGTGTATGTGATACCGCTCGCGGCCTGCAGTTGGATGACGTCTTTGAAGAGCGGAAAGATCGGCATCGCGTGCTCTAGGCCTGGATACCCGTCCTGCATCAGCGTCAAGTTCATCGTCAGGTTCGAGCCGCCTTCGGTCGTCGCCGTCAATCCGAGCTCTTTCGCGGCCATGATGACCCACTGGCGCACCTTGCGGTCACCGGCGAGATACTGCTTGATCGTCTGCGTGTTGTAGTGATCGGCGTACCGACGCACAACATCGCGCGCCTCGTCGAGACTCTTGATGTTGTCAGCGGCGAAGATACCCGGTCCGGTCGAGTACAACCGAGGCCCGATGAGCGCGCCGACATCCATCAGATCGGTGTATGAAAGGATATCGGTCGCGGACGTTTGCGGGTCGCGCTGCGTCGTGACGCCGTACGCGAGATTCGTCAGCAATTGCGTCACTTGATCACGGTGAACGCCCCAGCCGAACCAATTGTGCGCGTGAATGTCCACGTAGCCGGGCATGATCGTCTTGCCGCTGACATCGATGACTTTGGCGCCCGACGGAATCTTGACTGATCCCGCCGCCCCGACGGCGGTGATGCGATTGTCGGTGATGACGATGACCCCGTTGGCAATCACCTCGTCGCCTTTCATGGTGATCACGCGCGCGCCGCGCAGCACGACCGTGCCGCGGGGCCGATCCTTGGCCGCGGTGATCGCGATATCGTGGCGCTGCGCCTCGTACGCGACGGTCACCTTGTTCGTGCTGTCGCGCGCCGCCGACGCGCCCGCGCCTGCTGCCGCTCCGGCTCCGGCATTCGCCGTTCCGGCGGCGGCGATGGAGTCAGCACGCGTGATCGAATCGCGCATCGCCGTTTCAGCGAGCGCGACATCGTAGTGGAAGTAGCTGCGTCCGATGGAGTAGAACGCGACACGACTGTCGTATGACCAGCCAATGAAGTCACCGCCCACCTTGGTGAGCCTGGTGGTGGGCACAATCGATCCGGCGGTCACCGACACCGCGGCGGCCTGACCAGCGACCGGCGGCACGGTAATCAAGAAGACGTTGTTGTCGGCGTGGACGAGCGCACGCTTGCCATCGGGCGACAGCACGACTTCATCCGGCACGGGCGGCGGCGGTGGAGTCGCACCCGGCGGCAACGGATTGTTTGGCGGTGGCGGGGCTGTGACGCGCACCACGACCTTGCGATCGCTGCCATCGAAGCGCATCGACACAAGCCCTTCGGATCCCGCCCAGACATACAGGCGCGTGCTGTCAGGTCCGATGTGCGGAACATTCCGGCCTTCCTGCGACTGACCGCCGCCGACCCACGCAATGCGGGTGACCTCACCGCCCTGCGCTGACAGCCACACGTATTCAAGCTCGGCGGAATTACTCAGACTTCCGAAGTCTTCAAAATTGCGCATGCGGCTGAGGCGCGAACCACGCACCGCCGTCAGTCGCGCGCCATCCTTGGTATATGCGAGCTTGTCGAAATACGCGGCCGTCCGCGTAAGGCGTTCCGGTGCTCCGCTGCCATCGGCAGCGACGCGATAGATGTTGCCGCCAGCGGTATCGCTCCACGTCACGTACGCAATGTGACGGCCATCCGGCGACCACACCGGCGCGTGTTCGACCGTTCCTCCGCGCGTGAGGCGACGCGTCGTGCGCACGGTCAGCGTTGTCGCACCAGCGCCACCGCGCGACGCCGTCAGTTCGCCGACGTACAGCGCATCGAGCGCGATGAAGGCGAGACGCGTGCCATCCGGTGACGGTTTTGCGCCACGAATTTGCGTCACGGTGAGCACCGAGTCGTTGACCGGGTATTCAAATTTCGCGAGTGCGCCCATCTGCTGATCAACATCCGCGGTGAACGGAATCGCGCTGACGCGTCCCGACGGCACATCGACACGCCACAGCTTGCCGTTGTAGCTCGTGATGAGCGACTTCGAGTCGGGGGTGAAGGCGGAACCGGGATACACGTCACGATCGTTGACGCCGCCGCCCTGCGAGTTGTCTCGCTGTACGTCCATCACGAGCCAGCGTTCATCACCGGTGCCGAGGTCGCGCAGCTTCAGCGCCTCGCGCGCATCGTGTCGCGCGGCATATACCAGCCACTTCCCATCAGGGCTCGCGACCGGACGAAAGGCGCCGTCGGCCTCGTGCGAGCGAATCAGCGTGCGTCCGCTTTCACGGTCAAACTGTGCGATCTGATATTGCCCCAAGCGACGCGCGTTGCTGCGTGCTTCAAGCTCGTCATTTTCCCGCTGCGCGGACGTCGCGCCATCCGGATGGGCCCCAGTGAGAAACGTCGGTGCCACCGTTCCGGCCACATTGACCCAGAGATACCGCGCATCACCACTGGACGCCGCACCGTAGTGCGAGACTGTGGGCGCTGCGCCGGCCGCTGCCAGATCGGGACGCAACCCGGTCATCTGCAGCCCTGAGCCGCCGTCTTTGTTGAAGAGCCAGAGCTGACCGGTGCGCGACGCGATCACGTACTGCCCGTCCGGCGACCAGATCGGAGAGGCGTAATTGAGACGTTCGCTCTTCGTGAGCGCCTTGGCTTTCGATCCGTCGGCGTTGGCCGTCCACAGATTCTTCGAGCCGTTACGGTCGCTCACGAACACCAGCTGCGTGCCATCGGGTGAGTAGCGCGGCTGCTGATCCCATCCCGTGCCACTGGTGATGCGCGTGGCCTTGCCGCCCGCCATCGGCAGCGTGTAGAGATCGCCCAGAATGTCGAAGACGATGGTCTTGCCATCGGGCGCGACGTCCAGCGACATCCACGACGCTTCGTCGGTGGTGAACGTGAGCCGGCGCGGCGTCGCGAGCGGCAGTACGTTCGTTTTCGCGGAGACTTTGATCAGACTATCGTTCTGCGCTGGCGTTTGCGCACTGAGCGGCGACGCGGCGAACACAATCGCGACAATGGCGAAAGAGACCAGCGGGGCGCGGCGCACAGCATAATGCATTGGCGATTCCTGAGAGGGAGGCGTGATCCGATGAACTTGCGCGTAGGTCACGGTCGTGCGCCAGTCGGGGATGGCGGAGCGGCCGCACGAAATTCCAGTTCGTACGCTTTCCCAGCCGTTGCTTGAAACTCGATGACGTCCGCGCCGCGACGCACGATGCGTACGCGCTGCCCGCTTACGCGGACGCCGACGGCGTTCGCAGCTTGCACGCGACACCCGCGTGTTGAATGCGCGCGAATCGTCGTCTGCGTGGCGCGACCGCCGGACCACGCGAGGTCGACATCAAACCCGCCGCGCGCACGCAAACCCTGCACGGCGCCCTGCGACCATTCGGACGGCAACGCCGGCAGCAGGTGAATCACGTCGCGGTGCGATTGCAGCAGCATCTCGGCGATCGCAGCCGACGCGCCGAAATTGGCATCGACCTGCATCGCGCGTCCACAGAGCGAAAACAGGTTGGGCAGCGACGACTTCGCCAGCAACGCGTGCAGCTGCTCATTCGATCGCTCACCATCGTACAGTCGGGCGCGCAGTCCCATTTTCCAGCCGTACGACCACCCGCATCCGCCTGTCCCGCGTAACGCCAACGTCACGGCCGCGGCCTTCGCGAGTTCTGGCGTGCCTTCGGGCGTGATCTCGCTGCCCGGATACAGTCCCCACAGCGGTGACAGATGCCGATGCTGCGGTTCGAGATCATCCCAATCGTCGACCCATTCCTGCAACTGCCCGCGTTGGCCGATCTGATTCGGTGCGAGCTTCGGTTTCGCCACGCGTACTTCGGCAGCGAGCGTGCTATCGGCGTGCAACAGCGCGGCCGCCTGCTCAAATGACGAGAACACCTCGCGAATGATCTGCATGTCCATGGTCGGGCCGGCGGTGATGGTGTAAGCGGCGAGTTTGATGCCGCTGACCTCATCGAAAAACTCGCCGTTGCCGGGCCACGCCGGATAGTTCTCCGGCGACATGGACGGCGCGGTCACCAGCCAGCCTTTCGCCGGATGCGGCACCAAGATGTCGAGCAGAAAGCGCGCCTGATCGCGCAACAGGGGGTAGATGGAGCGCAGATACGCCGTGTCGCCCGAGAACCGATAATGTTCGTAGAGGTTGGCCATCAACCATGCGCCACCAACAGGCCATGCGCCCCATGAGGGGCCGTCCATCGGCGCGCTGGCGCGCCACAGGTCCGTGTTCTGATGCACCATCCACCCGCGAGCGCCCCAGTGTTCGCGCGCGGTCTCCGTGCCGACGACGGCGAGATCCCGCACCAGTGACTCGAGTGGTCCGACCATCTCCGGCAAATTGCCCGTCTCCGCCGGCCAGTAATTCATCGGCAAATTGATGTTGATCGTGTACTTGGCGTCCCACCACGGGTTCGGGTTGTCGTTCCAGATGCCCTGCAGATTGGCCGCTTCGGTGCCGGGACGCGAGCTCGCCATCAACAGGTATCGACCAAACTGGTAGTACAGTGACGCGAGATCCGGATCGGGCGCGGTGGCGAACCGTTTGATGCGTTCATCGGTCGGCAGCGCCATGACATCGGCCGGCGTACCGTCGAGCGTGAGGTGCACGCGCCGAAACCACTGCGCATGTTCAGCCACATGATCGCGCAGCAACCCGTTGTACTCGCGTGCACGTGCGCGGTCGAGCACCGCGCGTACACGTTCGGCCGCATTGCCGCTGACGTCCTTGTAGTTCACAAAGCTGGTTGCGGCGGCCAGCACAATGGTGACGGCATCGGCGCCACTCACACGGAGCGTGCGGTTGTCCATCGTCACCGTGCCACGCGACCCTTCGGCACGTGCGAACAGTCGCGCTTCGTACGTCAGTCGGCCGGGGATGCCGAGGTAGTCAGAGTTCTTGCCGGTGATGCGCAATTCGTTTGGCGCGAGACCGTCCATCCGGAAGTAGTCGGTGCCGTAGTTGGAATGTTGCGGATTGCGTGTGCCTTGCAACTGCGCGGAAAATGTGAGCGCGCCCGGACGGTCGGCCGACAGTCGAATGACAATCGCCTGATCCGGCGCGCTCGAAAACACGTCACGCGTGAACGTCACACCGTTTACGACGTACGACACGCGCGCCACGGCGGAATCGAGATCGAGCGAGCGGCGATAGTCCGCGACGCGTTCGTGTCCGGGGAAGTCGATCAGCAGGTCGCCGAGTGGTTGATACTTCATCTGCTCATAGGGCACGCCCATCATCGTGCGTCCGAACAGGTCGTGCGCGCGCGGCACATCACCGGCGAAGAGCAGGCGACGGATCTCTGGTAGAGCTTTGTAGGCGCCTTTCGTGACGGGGTTGTAGGGACCGCCGCTCCAGAGCGTCTCTTCGTTGAGCTGGATATGCTCGTGCGCGGTACCGCCAAAAATCATTGCGCCGAGCCGACCGTTACCGACGGGGAGTGCGTGATTCCACTCAGTGGCGGGCTGACGAAACCAGAGCGCGGTCGTAGGCGCATGCGTCGCCAACGCGCGCGCGTTCCGTCGTTGTGCAAGTACGCGACCGGCGTTCGGTACGAGCAAGCCGACGAGCAGCGCGGCCTGCGTCACACGGACTGCGCCAGCGGAGAGGTGCAACAGGGACAGCGCTGACGGCAGCATATAGTCGTTCGGGTGCAAGGGGCGGCTCGCTCACCGTGCGAAGCTACGGACCGGAGGCGACGCTCGCCAATGACGCCTCGCCTACACGACCGCCCCGAACAACCGACCGACGCCGTACGTGATCGCCATCGCCATCGCGCCCCAGAAGGTCACGCGCCACGTTGCAACGATCACCTTCGCACCACCCGCGCGTGCGGAGATCGCGCCGAGCAACATGAGGAATCCCAGCGACGCGATGGACACGATCCACGACAGTCGCGCCAACGGTGAGAGCCACGCGGCTGCGAGGGGCAGCGCCGCGCCGAGTGTGAACGTGGCCGCCGACGCGAAGGCTGCCTGCAGCGGGCGGGCGCGTTGATGGTCGATGATGCCGAGTTCGTCGCGTGCGTGGGCGCCAAGCGCGTCGTGCGCCGTGAGCTGCACGGCGACGTCGCGCGCCAGCGTCGCATCGAGTCCGCGCGTGACGTAGATGCTCGTGAGCTCGGCGAGTTCCTGCTCCGGCTGGTTGGCCAGCTCGAACGTTTCGCGATTGATGTCGGCCTGTTCCGTGTCGGCCTGCGAGCTGACGGAGACGTACTCGCCAGCCGCCATCGACATCGCCCCGGCAGCGAGACCCGCGACGCCCGCGATCATGACAGCGCTAATCGCCGCGCCAGACGCAGCCACACCGACGACGAGGCTGGCCGTCGACACGATGCCATCGTTCGCGCCGAGCACGGCCGCGCGCAGCCAGCCGATACGATCGAAGTAGTGGCGTTCAGCGGGTGCGGCAGCGGTGGCGCGTGGAGCGGTGGCGCGTGGAGCGGACGAGATCGCGGTCATGTCGTGGGCTGAAGAGTATGTCGCCGAGACAAGTATCACGCCCGCGGAGTCACCGCGTCATCAGGCATTCGATGACTCCGCCCGCCGTTCGGCTTACGGCACCGTGACGGTGCCGATGGCCTGCGCCGATTTGTACGTCGCGCCATCGATCGCTTTGACGGTGCACACACCCGAGAGCATGCAGCTGGCTTCATTCGGTCCGCCCGGATCACCCGCACCTCCGGTCACCGTCCATGCGACGCCGGTGCTGCGGTGGAAGTTCCAGAAAAACGTGAAGCCTGATGCGGCAGACAGATCGGGGACGGCGATGTCGTACGCGCCGCCGGCGCCAAGGAAGCCTCGCGTGGCCACGACGGTCATGGTGCGCGGGTCTGCGAACGACTCACGCAGATACAGCGACGCCCGATTGACGTAGTCGGCCGACAGCGTACCGGTGGCGCGCACGATCCACGCTGGTGCGCCGTTGGCGCCGGCCGTAACGGTCGGTGCGCCGAGGACGGGGCCGAAGTCGATGGAACGCGTCGAGACCGATCGCGCGTAGGTGATCACGGCACGTCGCGGCGCGCCGACGGCGGTCGTAAGCACGAGTTGATGTAGATCACCCGCGATGGTACGATCGACCGGCACGCCCCACCACGGGCGCGTGTTCGTGCTGAACGAACCGGACGTGGCCATCAAACCGTTAAGTCCCGCCGCCGTCATGAACGTTTGCGTGCTGAAGAACGTCTCGCTGTTCGTATTGCCGACGGTCACACTCGCGGCCACCGGTGCCACACCAACGGTGGCGAGATTGACCGCGGGAATCGCCACCCCGTTCGCGGGCGTGAGTCCACGCTGCAGCGACAGCGACTGCATGGTGAGGAAATTGCCGCTCAACGACGTCGAGCGCGATACGATGAGATCGAACGCACCCGGCTGAATATTCGACAGCGCAAACGTCGTCGAGGCCTGTCCGGTACTCGCACTGTATTGCAGGTTGTTCGCGCTCACGTTCGCGAGCACCAGGTCGAACCCCGTGTAGCCCGTGACCGTCAACGACGACGTACGCGCGTTGACGTCGGGAAAACGTGTGCACTCCTGCGCGGCCAGCTCGGTGATCTCCTGCGCGGTCATGTAGTACACCTTCCAGTCATGTCCTTCGATGAGCGACGACGCGCTCGTCTTCTCGCCGAGATTGATGAACGCCACCGCCGCGACGGGCTGGGTCAGTGAGAACGAGAATGTGGTAGCGGTCGTCGCGGACGCGGCCGCTGGGCCGTCGGGCGTGATGTGTTGCCACGCGCCGGTGGCGCCATCACGCACGGCGAAATATTTCGGCACGCGACTCGCGTTGCAAAAACGCCAAGATACCGCGCCCGCCGATGGTGGCGACACGCGAATGCGCACAGGCACCACTTGATCGGCAAATCCAGCGGCGGACGCCTTGACCGTCGCGGAGTAGACGCCAGGGGCTGCACCGTCAAAGGTCAGTGCGAGCAAGTTCGTCGAGGTCGAGCCGACTGCGATCGTCTGCGGCGATGGGCCCGCGAATGCCGCCGTCCCGCCCCCGGAGAACGGCGCCACGGAGATGGTCACGGCGCCGGTGAACCCGTTACTGCGCGCAATCGTCACGATACCGTTTCCGGTCCATCCGCGCCCGGCGGGGAGGTCGAACTCCACGGGATCAACCGTCAGTGAAAAGCCAACGGTCTGCGCCGCCGTCACGTTCACTGGGATGGCGATGGACTTGTCGGCGGCACCAGCACCCTGACCGAGAATGTTCACGGTATAGGCACCAGCGGCCACAGTCGACGCGATCGACACCGTGACCGACGATGTCGTGCCGGTGACCGATGCGGGTGAGAACGCCAACGTGATGCCAGTAGGCGGCGACACCACCGAAAATGCGACGGCACCCGTGAAGCCGCCGGCGCGCGCAATCGTGATGGTGCTGGCCGCGCTCGCGCCGGCCGCCACGGTGAGCGATGTCGGCAATGCGGTGAGCGTGAAGCTGCCTTGCGTGATCGTCAGCTGCAGACTGGCGGTCGCCGTCGATAGGCCGCTGCCACTCGCGGAGACCGTGATCGTGCTGGTTCCGGCCGTGGTACCACTCCCCGCCACCAGCGTCAACGCACCGCCGCTGAGCGAGGCATCGAGTGAGGCCGGCGTCAATGTCCCCGTCACACCGGACGGCAAGCCGCCGACGCTGAGCGAAACCGCGCCGCTGAAGCCGCCGCCGCGCGTGATCTGCAGCGCCACAACGCTCGTGCCGCCGACGCTGATTGAGACGCTCGTGGGGACCAGTGTCACGCTCAACGTGCCGGTTTGCCCCGGCGGCTGCGTGGTGCCACCGTCGCCGCCACCACATGCATTCAATAATGCGGCGACAAGGCAGAAGATGAGCTGGAGCGCAAACCGTGCGGGTCGAGTGGTGCTACCGGAACGCGCGTCTCGCATCATTGCATCCTCAAACGGGAGAGAATCGGGAATTGACGTAAGGGGTCCGCGAAGCATTGCGCAAAAGCGAGGTCAAAACCGTCACGCACATCTGGCGGGTGCGCTCACGTTTCCGCAGCTTCGTCACGCCAGAGCGCCCTCCTTCGTTCCTTCGACATGACCGCCGACGTGTCTGCGTCCTCATCTGACTCGACTAGCGAGACGACGGCGGACCGCGCCGCACTCGATGGGCTCTTCAGTGATGCCTATGACGAGCTACGACGGCTCGCCCGTCAAGTACACGCCGCCGACCCCGGGGCGACTATCAGTCCAACCGGACTGGTCAATGAGGCGTGGCTGCGCCTGCGCGAGTCACCGAGCGTGGCGCGCACGTCGCGCGTGCATTTTGCGCGCATCGCGGCGCGCGCCATGCGCCAAGTGCTAGTCGATGCCGCTCGACGGCGCCAAGCCACCAAGCGAGGCGGCGACGTGCTGTTCGTAACGTTCGATGAAGCGCTCGCGATCGCGGACAGCACGTCCGACGACGTGCTCGCGCTTGATGAGGCGCTCGCCGAGCTCGCGCAGATCAGTCCCCGTCAGGCCATGATGGTTGAGGCGCGATTCTTCGGCGGCCTCGAACTGCGGGAGACCGCCGTGCTGCTCGAGGTGTCGGAATCGACCGCGCTCCGCGATTGGCGCGCCGCACGCGCGTGGCTTACCGTAGCGCTGCAACACCCCCGCTAACCGCGTCCGTCCGTCGCCGGCGAACGCGGATCCCGACGACCGGTCACGACCATGGACGCGAAACGTTGGCAACACGTGCAAGTCATTTTCCATGACGTCGTCGACCTAACTGGGACGACGCGAGATGCGCGTCTCGAGACGCTGTGCGCGGGCGACCTCGAACTCCAGCGCGACGTCGAAGCCATGCTGGTCGGCGACGCCGCCGCGTCGTCGCTGCTCGATCGACGCACCGCCGAGGTGGCGGGCCTGGTGATGCGACCGGACGCGCCGCTACCGTTGTCCGCGCAACAGATCGGGCCGTATCGACTGCAGCGCGTCATCGGTGAGGGTGGCATGGGCGTGGTGTATCTCGCCGAACGTGACGATCTGCACAGCGTGGCCGCTATCAAGTTGCTGCGCGATGCGTGGCTGTCGCCCGATCGGCGCGCACGCTTCGTGGGCGAACAACAGATGCTCGCGCAGCTCAATCACACAGCAATCGCTCGCCTGTTCGACGCCGGAGCCTTGGCGGACGGCACGCCGTGGATCGCAATGGAGTACGTGGAGGGCACGACGTTGCACGCGCATTGCGTGCAGCGCGCCGCGCCGCTCGCCGCGCGCATGACGCTGCTGCGTGAAGTCTGCGAGGCCGTGGCGCATGCGCATGCCCATCTGGTGGTGCATCGCGATCTCAAGCCGGGCAACGTCATGGTGCGCGACGACGGCACCGTCAAACTGCTCGATTTCGGCATCGCCAAGCAACTGGTCGAGCACGACGGGCCGGACCAGGGCGGACCGGACCAGCACGCGCATCCAGCGGCGAATCCGAACGCGACGCGCACGCGGCTGCTCACACCAGCGTACGCCGCGCCCGAACAAGTGCGCGGAGAGGCCGCCACCGTCCGGACCGACGTGTACGCGCTCGGCGTGATGCTCTCTCAACTCCTGACCGACGCGCTGCCGTTCGACGGCACGGCAATGTCGGCGGGCGAACTCGAGCAGGCAATTCTCCATGACGCACCGACGCGCCCCTCGCAAAAATCGCGGATCGCGGCGATCCGGGCGAGCGAGCGCGAGTGGGATGAGCTCGATCTCATCTGTCAAACCGCGATGCACAAGGACCCGGCGCGTCGCTACCGGTCGGTCGACGCGCTCGCGCGCGACTTGGAACACTTTCGGCGTCGGGAGCCGCTTGATGCGCACGCCGATGACGTGCGCTATCGCCTGTCGAAGTTCGTGCAACGTCATCGCGCCGCCGTTTTTTCCACCAGCGTTGCCACGGCCGCGCTGTTGATGCTCGTCACTTTCTATACCGTACGACTCGCGCAGGCACGCGACGTGGCGCTCAGCGAGTCGGTGCGCGCGCAACGCATTCAGCAATTTATGACGTCGTTGTTCGAAGGTGGTGACAAGGATGCCGGTCCGGCGGATTCGCTGCGTGTTGTCACGCTGCTCGATCGCGGCGTCGCCAACGCGCGTGCGCTCAACAACGAGCCAGCCGAGCAGGCCGATCTGCTGCTGACGCTCGGTCGACTGTACCGACAACTCGGCCGATTCGACCACGCCGACACCCTGTTGCGTGCCGGCGTGACGCGATGGACCGCACTCGAGGGCGCTAACAGCGTGAACGCGGCACGTGGCCGCGTGGCCTTGGGCGAGTTGCGCACGGACCAGGCGCGATATGACGACGCCGAGCGAGAACTACGGGGTGGCATTTCCACACTGCGTGACGCGGGAGCCGCCGAGGCGTCGCGACTCGCGGCGAATGTCGCGCTGGGGCGATCACTGACCGAGCGCGGCGACTATCCTCGCGCCATCGGTGCGCTCGATTCCACGGTCGTCGCGCTCTCACCGCGAGCCGTCGACTCCACGGTCCTGCTGGACGGCCTCGGCGCACTGGCCAGCGCGCACTTCTACGCGGGACATTACGACGCGGCAGACTCGTTGAATCGTCGCCTGCTCGACGTGACGCGGCGGGTGTTCGGCGATCGGCATCCTCGCGTGGCGGAGGTGCTGATGAATCTCGGCGCCACCGAACAAGAGCGCGGCAACTACTCGGCATCCGAGCAGTACTTCCGCGACGCGTTAGCGCGAACCACGGCGTTTTATGGCGAGAATCATTTCCAGACGGCCGGCAGCCTGGTGAATCTGGGCCGCGCACTGCTGCTGCAAAATCGCTACGCCGAGGCGCAGGACGCATTCGTGAAATCGCTCGCCATTCGCGAGCGGGTGTACGGCCCGATGCATCCCGCGGTGGCCAACACGCTGAATGAAATCGGTTCACTGGGCATCAGGGAGTCACGATACGACGACGCGGCGCAGGCGTTCGCGCGCGTGCTCGTGATCTACAAGGCAGCGTATCCTGGACTGAACTACAAGACCGGCGTTGCCACGGGCAATCTTGCGGACACCTATCTGTATCGAAAAGACTATCGGCGTGCGGAGCCGTTGTATCGCCAGGCGCTGAGTCACTTTCTCGCGTCGCAAGGCGCAGACCATCTGAACACTGGCATCGGCTACATCAAACTGGGTCGCTGTCTGCTGCGCAGTGGAAAGTTTCGCGCGGCGGAGACCGAGACCACGCACGGCTACGCGGTCGTCGCGAAGGTGGCGAGTCCCGGCGTCAGCTTCCTGCAGGCGGCGCGACTCGATCTGTCGATCGCTTATGACTCGCTGCACCAGCCGGAGAAAGCGGCGGCGTTTCGCGCCGAGCGTGAACGATATCTGCCAAAGCCCGGTAAATAAGCGCGCCCCGACGAGGGTGCGTGACCGGGCGGCGCGTACGCTACCCGTCGAGCCGCAACAGCGTGTCCGTCAACTGTGCGCCATCGAACGAGAATCGATGCGCCGTCTTCGGTGCGACGCCTTCGACGATGAACGCATCGATCGATCCAAAGATCGTGCGCAGCTCCTCGGCGTTGCACGTCGGCAGATACGCGCGCAGCACACGCGGATCGTACCAGCGAAAGATGAGTCGTGCGCCTGAAGGCCCGCGCACGACCATGAACTGCCGGAAGTGCCGACGCAACGAATTCAGCGACGTCGAGGACACGACGTACACGCCCCACGAGTGTCCCCAGCCTTCATCGAACAGCTGGTGACAGTATCGATCATCGTGGAACAGACGCAGCAGGTATGGCGCGGCACTCTGCAACTCGCGCGTGAGCGGACCTTCGTACAGACAGGCCTTCTGATCGAGATACGCCTCGACGCGTCGGTGAATCCGCTCGTCACGCGCTGCGTCGAGCACGGCAAAGACTTCGGCGACACTTGAGCGGCCGGCTGGCCAGAGCGAAGCGAGCCACCCCCCATACCCCGCGTCGGCCACCACCTTCGTGTGCGTCATCATGCCGCGCGCGCGGCGCGGGCGCATTCTTCAACGAATGGCGTCCCGTCCTTCGCGGCGTCGGTCAGCGTTGCCGCGAGCGCCGCGGCGTCGACGTTCGGTGCAAAGGACGGCTCAGCGGCCACCGCAGTCGCTGGCGTCGACGGCCGTGGCGTCGAACGCGGCGCCGCCGCCGGACCTGGCGCTGGCTCAACGACCGCGGAGACGCCTCCGCCCGCACGAAGCGGTGCGAACGGACCCCGCAGTTGCATCCGCCCCTGGGCGACGAGCGAAACGATACGATTGACGACGGCGACGTCGCTCAGCTGTGGAACCTGCGAATCACGAAGGGCATCGGCCAGCTGTGCGCGAAGCATGCGCATCGCATAGTGGTCGCCAAGGCACCGCTGCAGCACGTTCCTCGTCGACAACGCACCGGTCGGGACGTTCTCGCGCGCGAGAGACGGTGGGTACGGACCAATCAGGCGCAGCCGTCGCTGTGCGATGAGCGAAACGACCCGCTCGACGACGGCGGCGTCGCTGAGCGGTGCGACCTGCGAATCACGAAGGAGAACGGCCAGCTGTGCGCGAAGTACTCGCATGGCGGACGGGTCGCCGACGCACCGGTGCAGCACGTTCGTGGCAGACACCGCGTCCTGCACGTTGCCAACGCGTGCCTCCGCCGCCGGGAACGCGGAAGACGGCCCGATCCGACCGATCAGATACGTGACGACGCCCGCGAAAATCTGCTGCACTGGCCTCTGGGTGAATGCCTGAGACTACGGGGTCGAATCGACGCGGGGGACCGCAATTGTACGAGCCGCCAGACCACCGGTCAACCAATCGCGGCCGCTGGTCAGCCCGGTCGCACGAGCCGGCATCCTCGAACGGGCCAAAGCGCTGGAAACTTTGCCATCCAGACAGCCGCGGACCGCCTCGCCGCCTCATACCGCCAGCTCGATCTCGATCCCCAACGGGTGGCGTTGCCGGCGCTATTGGCGCGGCCAGCCCCGAGCACAAAGCGTGCGCTTCGGCCACAGGGCTCTGCCGTGCCTCGCGCAGCACGACCCCGTCACATTCATCGGCGGTGACGAAGGCGGCCGATCGGCGCGCTAGTGCGATCTCGCGGTATGGACGGCACTGCACCAGCTCGCCGAAGCGTAGAAACGACGTCCGGCCATCTGCCCGTCGCCGAATGAAACTCACGCGCCTCGAGGGGGTTGGACTGAACACGCTCGATGCGGATCATCGCACCGGCAACGGTCGTCCATTCACACGGGAAGCATATGTCTACCAAGAAACATGCCGACTCGAAGTCGGGGAAAGCGTCCGACACGTCGCCAACACCAGAAGCGCCGCCCGAACAGTTCGTCGAGGGTCCGATGTCCGACGATGCGGTGCACGCGACCGAATCCACCGTCGATCATCCGCTCGGCAAAGCGCGACACGGCGGCCGAGCGGGATAGGGCTGGCGTAGGCGTCAGCGCTGACCGTAGGAATCGTGTCGCGTCCGTTCCAACGCAGCGCGCGCAGCTGATCCAAGGTTCAAGTTGCCGCCGGAGAGCACGGCCGCTACGCACGAGCTGGCGGGCATCGTCACGAGCCAGTGCATCAGCGCTGCCACCGACGCGGCCGCGGCGCCCTCGACGACGAGCTTGCAGCACTCCATGACCCAGAGCATCGCCTCGAAGTTCTCGCGATCGGGAAGCGGTGAACCTAGCGAACGCGGCTTGCGGCGGGGCCGAAACCGATATCTCGCTCGTAAAGGTGGACTCGGAAGCTCGTTCCCCGACGCTGACACCAAGTGACCCGTTCGGTCCATTGAGCAGCGCAGCTCATTCCTCGTAGTTGAGCGATCGGCGAGATCTGGAGCACTACGGTCCGCTTTTCCGATAATACTGTCCGCTTCGGACCCCCTGTGCTTAATTCGCCTCAAGCGTTGCACCGTCAGCTGGCGATGATTCTGGAGGTACGAGATGGCGTCGAAGGAACAGGCTGAACAGGTCGTTAAATGGGTTCGCGGAAAGTACGGGCAGGACCTCGGAGCGGACAATAAAAGATATGTCGATCCTCCTGTCCTGCTGCTAAAGGATGAACAGGCTGAGACGCGAAATGCGAATCAATCGCTGGCATCGATCAGACGCGCTCTGTTGCGGACGGAGCTGGGGGAGCGGCGCGCGGGCGGTGGCGTTTTTGACACGCCGGCAAAGATCGGTCAATTAATCTTCAACCAGAAGCTCTTCGCAGGGAATTGTGGTGAGATGTGTTATCTCTCGTGCTTCATGGCGCAGAAGAGCAATGCCCAAATCTGGATGGTCACCATCGACGATCCCGGCGACCACCAGTTCTGCATTCTGGGTGATGCGAAGCCGACGGCCAAGAGTATCGCCGAGATGAGCGCGATGGGCGACGACTCGTGGGTTCTCGACCCGTGGGCCGGTATTGTCTGCAGACCGGGTGAGTTCCGACAGGAATTTATCGGCAAGATGGTCAAGTGGACGTCGCGGGGAAAGCGCGTTGGCCTTGTCAACGCGGGAGGCACTTACGACTGGCACGCTCCCATCGGCGAGAAGTACCTGGATGCCCAGCTGTACTCGAACCTGACCACGAAGAGCGGCTGGTAGACGCTGGTTATGCTGCGAGTCATCACGTCACGTTGCCCCACGGAGGTGACGTGAGGCGAGGTAGAGTAAGGTGGCGCGTCATGGCGCTCCGTGCTTGTCTACGGCGGCCGTCCACTGTGTGGGGTCGGGCGGCGCATGATGCCGCAGGCCGCTAAGCTGTGGCGCAACTGGCGCTGAATCCACCCCATGCTTGACACGTAAAGTGATATAGTCATTTATATCACTCGATGCACCTCGTCATCAACGCCGCCGCCGATGTCCCGATCTACCGGCAGATCATGCGGCAGCTCACCGACGCGATCGCGGGTGGACGACTGGCGCCCGGAGAGAAGCTCGCGTCGCACCGCGAACTGAGTGCGCGCTTGGAGGTGGCGGCGCTCACGGTCAAGCGGGCCTATGACGAGCTTGAGTCAGTCGGCTACGTCGAGACGCAGCGCGGTCGCGGCACCTTCGTGACGGCGCGCCTGCCGCGCATTCCACGCGCGGTGCAGACGACACAATTGGCGGTGGCGGCGCGGGCGCTGTTGTCGCAGGCGTATCTCGCCGGTCTGCGATTGCCCGACGTCGTGCGCGTGCTGCGACACGCCAATCGCGAACTCACGGACGGTCCGGCACCGCACCGCCGGAAAACTGGAACGATCCGATGACCCCATTGCTCGACATCGGGGACGTCGCGCGCCGCTCTGCACAGACGAAAAGTGAGCTTCAGCATGCAGCACGAAGACGTGGTGACCTTGCTGGGCAGAAATAGTAACGGCAAGACGACGCTGGTGCACATGACCATGGGCATGCGGCGCCGCGATTCGCGGCAGCGTGCGTTTTCGGGTCGTCGCCATTCACGGATCCGGTCGAAGTAAAGCGCCGTATCGGCTGCGGGCACGCGGCGTTCCGTGGTGAACCGGCGACGGCGCACCTACACGATGGTATGGCGCACGTCTGGATTCCCTACGACACGTACATCGGCAAAAAACTGGACGCATTGTGGCGTGGACCCGTGCACGTTGCTCAAGACCGACGGACCCTTGCGCGTCGCATCGCCGCCCGACGCGTCAGTTCCAACGCAGCGCGCGTAACTGATCAAGATTCAAGTTGCCGCCGGAAAGCACGGCCGCCACGCGCGAGCCGGCGGGCATCTGCACAAGCCCGTGCATGAGCGCCGCCACCGACGCGGCCGCGGCGCCCTCGACGACGAGCTTGCATCGCTCCATGATCCAGAGCATTGCCTCGAAGATCTCGCGATCGGGAAGCGTGACGATGTCGTCGACATAGCGCTGCACCACAGAGTAGTTCAGCTCTCCGACGCGTCGCACGCGCAGCCCGTCGATGATCGTTCCGCAGTCGATAGTCTGCAGGCTACCCGCTTGCACGCTCGCCTGCATCGCTGGTCCGTCTGACGACTCGACACCGATGACGCGGATCTTCGGATTGAACGCCTTCGCCGCCATCGAGACGCCGGAGATCAGTCCGCCACCGCCGATCGGCACGACGATCGCATCGACCTCGCTCCAGTCTTGCACGATCTCGAGGCCGAGCGTGCCCTGACCGGCGATGACGTGCGCGTCGTCGAACGGGTGGATGTACGTGAGCCCTTCGTCGCGCACGAGCTCTTTCGCCTTCTCGTTGGCGTCATCCCAGATGGAGCCGAACAACACCACCTCCGCGCCGTAGCCGCGGGTGGCCGCGATCTTGGCTGGCGTCGCGTTGGTGGCCATACAGACGACGGCGCGCACGCCGTGAATGCGCGCCGCGAGCGCGACGCCCTGCGCATGATTGCCGGCCGAAGAGCACACGACGCCTTTTTGCTTGGCCTCCTCCGACATCTGCGCCAGCTTGTTGAGCGGTCCGCGGATCTTGTACGAGCCCACGGTCTGCAGGTTCTCCGCCTTGAGTCGCACGTCGAATCCAGTGAGCTCGCTCAGCTGTCGCGACCCGAGGAGCGGCGTGCGCTTGATGTGGGCATTGATGCGGGCGCGGGCATCGACGAAGTCCTGCAGGGTGAGCGACAGCATCGGCGTGGACGGTGGGCAGGAGAGAGATCGCAATCGGGGAACGCGAAGCCCCTGATGCTGTGCGCCAATACGTTTTGGCGCAACCCGACGTCGCGCCAATCGACCCGCTTCACTGGTGCAATCCTGCGTCTCCTCGCAATCTTGCGGCACGCCGTTCACCCACCGATCCATCCGCCCGCCGACTATGCTCCGCCGCATCCTTGCCGTTGCTGCACTCTCCGCGCTCACGGGCTCGCTCGCGCTCGCGCAGACCACGCCACTCAACACGCTCACACCAGCCGAAAAGCAAGCCGGATGGACGCTGCTCTTCGATGGCACGTCGCTCAGCGCATGGCGTGGCTACCAGCAGACCGATCTGCCGCCGGAGTGGATGGCGGTCGATGGCACGATGACGAAGGTGAAGACCACGAACGACATCGTCACGCGCGAACAGTTCGGCGATTTCGAACTGATGGTCGACTGGAAAATCGAACTGCGCGGCAACGCGGGGATCTTCTATCGCGCCACGGAGAAGGAGACGAAGGTGTACTGGAGTGCGCCGGAATATCAGATCGCCGAAGATTCGCTCACGCCAGACAGCCGCAACATCATGACATCGGTCGCGGCGGTGTATGGCTTTTATCCGTCCAAGCGTGGCGTAGCGCACAAAGCGGGCGAGTGGAACACGACGCGCATTCTCTGCACGGGACCGCACGTCGAGCATTGGCTGAACGGCGTGCTCATCGCGCAATACGAGTTGTGGTCGCCCGAATGGAATCTCAAACTGCACGGCGATCCGAGCGACCCGACCAAGAAGCCGCTCAAATTTGCGCCGTACAAAGATTTCGGCATGGCGAAAGTCGGCTACATCGCGATTCAGGGCGACCACAACGGCGCGCTCGCCATGCGCAACATCAAGATCCGCGCGATCAAGTAGCGCGCGTTAGATCGTGAAACGGTCGCGATGCAGTCGCGATGCAGTCGCGATGCGCGTCAGAAGTCGGCGGACACGCGCAGCACGACGGCGCGACCAGCCGCGTCCGCAAACTCCTTGTAGCGCGACATGAAATCGCGATAGCGCGCGTCTAGCAGATTCTTGACGGTCACGTCCACAAACACCAATCCGCGCGGCGTAAGAAAGCCGCTACCGGCTGACGCCGAATACAGCTGCCACGCGGGCGGTGCGAAGTCGCGGCGGAAAACACGAGACTGCCGCGCGTTCCACTCGCCGGTTACGGCGAGATACCGCCCCGGCGCGCGTTCATCCCAGCGCAAGGTGGACACGCCGCGCATCGGCGGCACGAAGGGCAGAGCACTGCCATCGACAGTGTTGCGCGCGTTGACGACATCGCCACTGACCTGCAGTTGCAGCGACGATCGTGCCGTCGAACGCAGCGGCACGGTGGCGGCCACTTCCACGCCCATCAAGCGCGCATCGCCTTGCAGTACCTCCAGCGAGTCCAGCGCGCGACCGGGTGCACCCACCGGTGCCAGGTAGATGTAATCGCGGATGCGATTCACGTAGCCCGTGAGCTCGCCGCTGCCTCGCGCATGCCGGACGCGCAGGCCAAGATCGGTGTTCAGCGACGACTCGACGCGCAGGTCGGCACGGCCGATCTCGAACGCGCGCGTGCCCTCGTGAAAGCCGTTGGCGAACAGATCCGACGCGCTCGGCGCGCGAAAGCCGCGCGCGACATTGAACGCGACCGCGATCGGTTCGCGGCTGCGCCAGACGGCACCAACCGTACCCGTGGTCGCCTGGAAGGCGCGGCGTGTCGTCGCCAAGCGCAGCACGGCATTGCCCGGCGTCTCGAGCGTTCGCCAATCGTGACGCGCGCCCGCCGAGAACGCCAATGTGCCGACTTCCCGTTGTTCGTACGCGTACACGCCGATGGCCGACGCGCTGTTGTCGGGAATCAGCGTCTGCGTGCCGAACGTGCGGAACGCGGTGTGCTGCACGTTGATGCCAAGCGCACCCGACACACCGCGAACTGGCGCATGGCGCCAATTCAGGAAGCCGTTGGCGGTCGTCGACCGCAAGCCCAGCGTCACATCGCGCGCCGTCGTCGACGCGTACTCGGCGCGCCGGTTCTGCTCCCATCCACCCAATAATTGCAGACGTTGGCCTTTGACCGTCGACGTTGCGTCGAGGGTGACGCGCTCGGTTCGGATCTGCTGGTGGCCCGTGTACCCGGGCGCCGTGATCGGACTGTCGGCAACGCGAATGCGCTCGTTGCGCGTTGATGACGTCAACGACGCGACCGTCTCGTTGCGCCGCCAACCCAGCGCCAGCTCGCCGTAGCCGGTGCGATTGCCGGTGTTCGGGATTATCCCTGTCGGCGTGCGCAGATCGTCAGCTCGTCGACTCGTGCCAGAGGCGCGCCATCCGAAGGCGCCGACGGCACCTTCTCCAACCAGCGTCGCCGAGGGCGCGTTCATGGCCGAGTGATAGGCGAGCGCCACCCGGCCGCGGGTCATGACGTCTCCCGAAGGTCCATGCGGGAGTGCCTTGCGGATCACGTTCACCACGCCGCCCAATGCATCTGACCCGTACAACACGCTTGCCGGCCCCTTCACCACCTCGATGCGGTCGGCGTCGGCCGATTCCACGTTGGGCGAATGATCGTGCCCCCACTGCTGGGTCTCGGTACGCTGTCCATTGGCCAAGGTGACAACGCGGTTGTTCGTGAGACCGCGAATCACGGGCTTGCCGATGCCGGTCGTCATGGAGAGCGACCGCACGCCGGGGAGCTGCTCCAGCGTCTCGCCAAGCGAGGCCGCATTGCTGCGACGGAGTGCGGCACCGGCCAGCACATCGATGGGCTGCGCGGTCTGGCGCACGTCGGTTGCGATAGGCGCGGCCGTCACCTGAACACTCGGCAGGACGCGGGTCGTGCGCGCGGAATCGGTCGGCGGTTTCTGCTGTGCCTGGGCCGCCGTGGGCACGAAGCCCGCAACTGCGAAAGAAAATACGTGTGCCCGAAGCAAAAAATTAGTATAAGATGTCATAAAAATTAGTCTAGCCTAAAATAACCTCCGGACGCAAGGGTTCGGGAGCATTCAACCGGTCACCCCAACGCCACGCTCGCCGTGCTCACGAGCTCTTTCTCGCTCGCGCAGACCACGCCACTCAACACGCTCACACCAGCCGAAAAGCAAGCCGGATGGACGCTGCTCTCCGATGGCACGATGACGAAGGTGAAGACCACGAACGACATCGTGCCACGCGAACAGTATGGCGACTTCGAACTCATGGTCGACTAGAAGGTCGAGCTGCTCGGCAACGCGGGGATCTTCTATCGCGCCACGGAAAAGGAAACCAAGGTGTACTGGAGTATCAGATCGCCGAAGATTCGCTCACGCCAGACAGCCGCAACATCATGACATCGGTCGCGGCGGTGTACGGCGTTAATCCGTCCAAGCGTGGCGTGGCGCACAAAGCGGGCGAGTGGAACAGCACGCGCATTCTCTGCACGGGACCGCACGTCGAGCATTGGCTGAACGGTGTGCTCATCGCGCAATACGAGTTATGGTCGCCCGAATGGAATCTCAAACTGCACGGTGATCCGAGCGACCCGACGAAGGAGCCGCTCAAGTTTGCGCCGTACAAAGATTTCGGCATGGCGAAAGTCGGCTACATCGCGATTCAGGGCGACCACAACGGCGCGCTCGCCATGCGCTACATCAAGATCCGCACGACCAAGCGGTGCGCCATCGTGAAGCGGTGACGCGCTAGCCGTCGTCCGGCCATCGCCGCTGTACATCGACATACGCGGTGGTGATCAGCGCAGTAAGCACGACGACGTTGCGGGGATGACCGGGAATGACCTTCACATGACGCATCGCTTTCCCAGTGCCCTGTAGCATGCTCGCCGGATCAGCGAGCGCGGCGCCATGAAAGAAGCCGATGTTCACATGCGCCCGGAACGCCGCGACGTAGGCGAACGGCGCGCGACGTACGCAGACCGTCGCGAAGCCATCGTGCAGGAGTTCTCGCACGTCCGGATCGCACTGTCGCATGCTTGCAAACCACAGGCGCGCGATGGCGTCCATGTGACGCAATCAAGCCGGTCGTCCGAAGTACAGCACGTACCCATCGACATCCATGACTTCGAAGCCGCGCAGCTGATCGCTGTTCACGCCCAGCGGCTCGCGAAACGAAACACCGCGGGAGGCGACCTCTTTGGCGAGCGTGTCGGGATCGGACGTGTGGATGTATGCGTCCCACCTGGCCCAGTCGTGCCGAGTGTGATTGGGCGTCGGCAGCACGTCAGGCGTGATGACTTTGAGCATCAAGCGAGCGTCATCGCGCGTGACGATGGCGAAGTACGGGCCATCATCCGGGCCCAGATACGTCACGTCGAAGCCGAGGCGATCTTTGTAGAACGCGATCGATGCCATCACGTCGCGCACGATGAAGCACGGGGCGATGTACCCCAACTTCGGAGTCTTCCCAGCATCGAGTATTGTCTTCACGTCGACGAACATATCGACCTCTCACCCCAACGCCAACGCCGCCGCGTGAATCGCCGCGCGGATGCGCGGGTACGTGCCGCAGCGGCAGACGTTTCCCTGCATCGCCGTATCGATGTCGGCATCCGTTGGAGCGCGCGTTGTGTTGAGCAGTGCGATCGCCGCCATCACCTGTCCCGACTGGCAATACCCACACTGCGGCACGTCGAGCGATGTCCACGCCGCTTGTACGGCGGCCGCCACCGTGCCAGACGCGCCCTCGATCGTGGTGATTTTGCGACCTCCCACCGCCGACACCGGCGTCGCGCACGAACGTGTGGCTACGCCGTCGACATGCACCGTGCAGGCACCGCACGCGGCGATGCCGCAACCGAACTTGGTGCCGGTGAGACCAAGCGTCTGCCGGACCGCCCAGAGCAGCGGCGTGTCGGCTTCGACGGCGAGCGTCTCGGTGCGCCCGTTGATCTCGAGCGTGATGCTGGCGGGCTGTTGCGCGTTCATGTGGGGCTCCCCGCCTTGGGCATGTGCAACGGCATGCGCAACGGCAACGACCGCAGTCGGGTGCCGGTGAGTGCGAAGAGCGCGTTGGCGATCGCGGGCGCGACGGGCGGAAGCGCAGGCTCGCCGATACCACTGGGTTCGTCCATGCTTGGCACGATGTGCGTCTCGATCACCGGACACTCGGCGATGCGCAGCGGACGATACGCGTCGAAGTTGCCTTCGCGCGCCTGTCCTTGCGAGATGGTGATCTCGCCGTAAAGCGCGGCCGATAGTCCGTAGATAATCGCGCTCTCCACCTGCTGCGTGATGATGTTCGGGTTGACGGGAAAGCCGCAGTCGACGGCCGCGACGATACGGTGTACGCGGATGGCGCCGTCGTGTGCAATGGACACTTCCGCCACCTCGGCGACGGTCGATGCGAACGATGCATGCAACGCGATGCCGCGCGCACGCGGCTGCCCGTCCGGCGCCGGGTCTAGCGGCTGCCCCCAGCCGCTCTTGCTCGCGGCAAGCTGTAGCACACGGCGCGCGCGTGGATGCTTCTGTAAAAGTGACGCGCGAAATGCGACGGGATCCTGCTTCGTCTCAACCGCGATTTCGTCCATGAACGATTCGAGGAAGAACCCTTGGTGCGAATGACCAACGGCACGCCACGAACCCACGGGCACAGGCAGATCGACTTCGGCGTGCGCGGAGTGCAGCGCTGCAAACTCGTAGGGCTGATCCCAGGTGCCTTCGGCGGTCGTCTTGTCGGGGCCGGCGCGAGAGAGCAGGAAGCCAACGCGATTGCTGTATGACTTCCATGGTGCCTGACTGGCCGAGTGGGAAGTGACGGCCGTCAGTCCGCCGTTGGCGTCGAACGCGGCGCTCAGGTTGGAGACCGCGGCCGGACGATAGAAATCGTGCCGCATGTCGTCCTCACGCGACCAGATGGTCTGCACCGGCACGCCCGGCAGCGCCTTGGCGATTGCGGTCGCTTGCGCGACGTAGTCGACGTCGAGCCGACGGCCGAAGCCGCCCCCGAGCACGAGCTGGTGCACGTCGACATCATGCTCAGCGAATCCCGTCACATGCGCTACCGCGGCGCGTGCGTATCCCGGCACCTGCGTGCCCGTCCACAGTTCCGCCTTCTCGGCGCCCACGAGCACGGTGGCGTTCATCGGCTCCATGGTCGCGTGTGCGAGGTACGGCGCGTCGTAGCTGGCGTGCAGCGTATGCGAGGCCTTGGCTAGGATGTCCTTCGCGTCGCCGACCGTGCGAAATGGGAGGCCATCATTCGTCGCGGCGGCGGCACGGAGTTGCTGCATGATGGCGCCCGACGACAGCGTCGCCGCGGGACCGGGCGTCCATTGCACGGCCAGTGCGTTCACGCCCTGTCGCGCGCGCCACCAGGAATCGGCGATGACGGCGACGCCGGCCGCGTCACCATAGCGACTGCCGGTAAGCGGCACAACGGCGCGCACGCCGGGCAGCGTTCGTGCGGCTTCAGCGTCGAAGCGTGATGGCGAGCCGCCGAAGGTGGGACTCATGACGACCGCGGCGTACACCATGCCCGGCCGCTTCACATCGATACCGAAGGTGCTTTCACCACGCGACTTGGGCGAGGAGTCGAGCCGTGCGGTCGACGTGCCCAACAGCGTGAACTCAGCCGAGCGTTTAAGCGTGACGCGTGATGGCCGGTGCGCGACGGCGTCGGCCGCGACCTCGCCGAAGCGCAGACGCTTTGTGCCGCACACCACGACGCCCTGGTCCACGCGACAGGTGGCTGCATCCACGCCGAGTCGTGCGGCGGCGGCGGCCACGAGCGACGCGCGCGCGGATGCGCCGGCCTCGCGCATGGGCATCCAGCAATCGCGTACGCTGGACGACCCGCCGGTCATCATGACGCCGAGTTCGCGCATCGTCTTCGCGGTCATCCATTTCACGCTGCGAATGAGCGTGTTGTCCAGGTCAGGATGAAACGGAAGGCCGTCGACGATGGCGGAGACATTGCCGTAGATCTTGTCGACCGGACTGTGTTCGATCCGCACGCGCTCCCACGCACAGCCGAGTTCCTCGGCCATCAGCATGGCGAGGGCGGTGTGAATCCCCTGTCCCATCTCGGCCTTGGGCACGACCACGGTGACCGTGTCGTCGGGTGCGATGGTGACCCAGCCGTTGAGCGCGATGGCGCCACCGGGCGTATCGGGTGGCGTGCCGCCGATGAGGCGTTGGCGTGGCGGCAGGAGTGCCCAGCCAAAGAAGAGTGCGCCCCCAGTGCCGAGACCGGCGAGCAGGAATGTCCGTCGCTTCATCGCGGCGCCGTCGGTCGCACGGGCATGCACGGCACGAGCATCTGGAACCGGAGTGCGAGGGTCATTGGAGCGTGTCAGTGAGCGTAGAAAAGATGGTGGAACTGTCGGACGTCCACCATGGCGGGGACAAGGATCTCGCGGTACCATTTGCCACGCCCGCGCACCGATACCCGCTCGACTCCGGTCGAGACGTGACAACACCTCGAGCGGCTCCGATGTCCAGAACGCACGTCGTGCAACAGGGCGATCATCTGTCGGCCCTCGCGGAAGAGAATGGCTTTGCCAATTTTCACACCATTCTCGATCGTCCGGAAAACGCAGATCTCAAAAAATTGCGTGATGCGCACACGCTGTTTCCGGGCGACAGTGTGTTCATTCCGGATGCAGTCGAACGCGTCGAGCAGCGCGGTACGAACGCGGTCAGCCTGTTCGAAGCGGACATTCCGAAGCTCTTCACGCGCGTGAAACTGCTCGACATCGATGGTGAAGCCATCAAGAGCGCGGCGTGCGACCTGACGCTCCCACCCGCCAACACGCCCACGTCGGAGACGACCGACGGTAAGGGCATCCTGGAAAAGCAGATTTCCCGCGCCCGCGAGCAGCGTGGTAAGCTCGTGGCGCATGCGCCAGTAAAAACGCCGGCGCCCGGCGAGCCGCCCGAGCGTGATGTCACGTACGACCTGCTGATCGGCAATCTCAATCCGCACGTCAAGCTGTCCGGGCAACAGGCGCGCCTGTCTAACCTTGGGTACTTCGCCGGCTACACCGTGCGCGATGTCGACGCGCTGTTGTGGGCCGCCGAAGAATTCCGCTGCGATCATGTCGGCAAGCGGATCAAGGGACGTCCGCCCATCAAGCCGGTGGCCAACGGCGATGAGACCACCCCCGATGCCGCGAACGCGGCGACGAATACCGGCATCGTGGCGGCGGATCTCATCGAGAAGTTGCGCGTGACGCACGGCGTGTAGGAGCGACGTCACTTCATGGCCAACGCAGTGTTCTTCTTGGATATCGGCCCCGACGGTGCCGTGGCCGTGCATCCCGAGCGGCTGCAACTGCCGGTGCTGCTCTCGCCCATTCCCGTAGAAGCCAAAGGCACCGCGCTCAACACGGTGCGCGAACCGCTGGTCGCCATTGGGTGCATGCACCTGCCGCACCATCACTTCGAATTCGACTCGTCGTTTATCGGCCCCGACGCTGAGAATCGCTTCACAAAATTCTCGAAGCTGATGAAGCTGTTGCAGGCGCAGGACACGGTCGAGCCCAAGCGACTGCCACCGATCTCGATTTTCGGGCACGCCGATCCCACTGGCACGCCGGAATACAACGCGCCGTTGTCGGGGCGACGCGCGTTCGCCGTGTACGGCCTGCTCACGCGACGGGTCGATATCTGGGACACGCTGTTCAAGGGACACTTGGGCGACGAATGGGGACGCCCGGCCGAGCGGCGCATGCTGGGCACCTCGCTGCGCCGTCCCAAAGGTGGTGTGAAGGAGCCGCCCTTTTTTGTGGGCCCCGCGCAGTTGCCGAAGGAGGCCAAGGCGGCGGAAAAGGCGGCGCTTGAGAAAGACACCGACGAGGCGATCAAAGCCTACAAGCGCGCGCGCAGCGCGGAGCTGGGCACCAAGGAACCCGTCTCGGCCGCCCTCGATACCAAAACCAGGCACCTGCTCTTCCAGGAATACATGGATGTGCTGTGCCACGATGAAGCGGGCGATCCGTTCGTGCTGATCGCCGAGCAGCATTTCCTCGCGCGCAGCAAGGACAAGAAGGGCTTGAAGGGTGACGTGCAGGGGTGCAGCGAATTCAACCCGATCTTCCTGCTGTCCAAGGCGGAAGACGACCTGCTCAACTCCAAGAAAGAGTTTCACGATGCGCGCAATCAGCTGTATGCGCGCAACCGTCGCGTGGTCGCCTACATCTTTCGCCACGGCACAGAAATCGACCCGAAAAAGTGGCCATGCCCGCTGGCGTCGATGGGAAACACACCCGCCAACCTCGACGCGTGCAAAGATCGGTTTTGGTCAGATGGCAAAGCGCGCCTGGAGCTCGGCGAAGATCGTCGCCAATTCGGCAAGGAGATGGCACTCGCCGAGCCCGATGACGCCGGCAACTTCGACGTGGATGACAAGGGCAACGTCGCGTTTCGCGATGTTCGTGAGACCGGCAACACGATGGCCTGCCGCTTCTATCACGGCTTTGCCGCCTACTCGCCCTGTGAAGCCGGGTTGAAGGAATGGATCGTGCGCATTCGCATCGACGGATTTTCCAAGCCGCCGGCCGCGGCCACACTGGTGCCGCTGGCGAATGCGCGCTTCGTGCTCAGGATGGGCGAGTCGAGTGCGTCGGCGGTGATTCGCGGATCGCTCAGCGATACGGGGGAGCTGCGCATTCCCGTGCTCGACCCGCACGTGCTGATGACGCTCAAGGTCGATGCCTTCGGCCGGCTCGTTGATCCGACCGCGCCGCCACCGCCGGCGGATCCAGCCAAAGATCCCACCAAGCTGGTGAATGGCCGTTTTCCTGACGAAGACAGTTTTCTCACGATGGTACTCGACGCCGGCGCGCTCAAGGTGATGCGAAGCGCCGATGACCAAGCCGACCTCGCATCACGTCAGCGATTGTACAACCTCGGCTTCGGTCCCAACAATCCGGCGAAGTGGAATCGTGAGCGCGACCAAGTGCCGGCGGCCCGCGCGTATCGCGCGTCGCGACAGCTTCCGGCTGGCGCCGACCTGCGCACCAAGCTGCAACAGGAATACGAGTTGGAGGACGTGCCGCCACCGATCGATCCCGAAGACGATCCGAGCGTACAGCCTCCGCCACCACCACCGTGATCTACCGAAACGTATTCGTGATGATGCCATGAACACCGCCACCAAACCGCTCGATCGCCGCAAGCCGTTCCGGCGCGTCGACAACAAGGCGTTCATTCCCATCCGCGCGCTCGACGGCGACGGGGCTGCCAATGGTTGTCGCATCGACAAGGACCTTGGCAACATCGATGAAAAGCTCGAGGCGTTTCTCGCGGACACGCGTGACAGCGTTCTGGGCAAGACCGTCGGCCAAGTCATCGACATCGTTCGCTTGGCCCTCAATCCGAACAAGCTGGCCGATCTGCTGCTCGCGGTGATCAAAAAGGAGGCGGGGGACGTCGCGTTCGCGTTAGCGTTTCCGCTGGTCAAGGCACTGGGTGCCGCGGCGGCGGTGCCGCTGTTGCCTATTCGCGCCATCGTGGAAGGCATCATCACGCCCATTGAAACAGCGTTGCGCGTCTTCCTGATCAGCGTTGCCCGGCCCATCATGATTCGCGCCAACCGCCTGCTGCCGCAGTGGGTGCCGGTGGAAGTAGGACTCTCCAGTAATTCGGTGGACCGTCGGCAGATTATCGAAATCGAAGGGCTCTGCACGCGAAGCTTCGGCAATCCGGTCGACGCGCCACTCGTGAACTGGCACACGTGGTTTTCGTGGAACGTGGAGGTGCAGCCGGAACCGGAATACGCCAAGGCTCTGTCGCCTGTGTCGGATCCGCCCAACACCAGCGGCATGACCGGCACCGAACGCTCGATCATCAAGCCGGGTACCTTCGAAATTCAGTGGGATGCCGGGGCGTTGCTGAGTGCCGGCGAACAGGCGATCTACAACACGAAGATCGCCGACAAGGACATGCCCAAGGCCGATGGGCCCATGGTGATCGCCGCCGCGCAGGGTAACAAGATCGAAAATGGCGGCACCGAACTCGATACGGCGTTCGTCTGGCCGATGCCTGGCATGTTCGTGTGGGCATCGGGACGCCACGTGTACGACTGCAGCCGCGTCACGCATAAGGCAGGCGCCGACCCCAAGAAGGCTGATGTCGAAGCCACGCCGCCGAAGATGTGCGCGATGATCAATCCGGCGCGCGCCATGGCGACCGCTCGGTGGCAAGCGTTTCAGTTTCGCGAGAACGGCACGTTCTTTGTTCCGGCGATCGAGTTCATGTTCATTGCGTCGCGCCGTGGTGGCTACATCCAACACGACACCATGGCCGACGAAGACTATGTCTTCATCATCGACCTGCCACCGGGACCGTCGCCGGCGTCCCCGTACCCGATTGCCAACACCGACAATGTGCCGCACAACACGCTTGTCGTGCGTCCGCGCTTGCTCAAGAGTTTGCGTTTTCTCGAGCGCATCGGTGGCAAGGCCGTCAACCCGATCATCGAGATCCTGCCCCCGGCCGATGGCGCTACGCCGCCGCAGCAGGTGCGGCTCACCATTCCCAAGGGCATCCTCGATGGCGCCGATGCCTACGGCTTCAAGCTGTCACTGGGCTGGCACGATCCCTCGCTTGAGCTGGCGAAGACGGTGATGCTCTGCGAGGTGGACGTGAAGTCGCTGCAGATGCGCCTCACCGATCGCGACAACCCGGCGCAGAAGCTGCGCAAGATCTTCGCGGAACAGGAGGGAGATCTCAAGAAGACCATCTTCAAGGAGCTCGAAAAAGTCGAGGTGACCCTGCCGCTCATCAATGTCAAAGTATTTCCCCTGAAGGGTGATGGCCCGGTGGCCGTGTTCGCGCGCAAGGTTGCCAGCGACGCGCTGGAGGCATTCATCGACCTGCTGGTAGGCCTCCTCCCGACGGAAAAGTCGGAGGAGTGGCTGTTCCGCATTGGCGTGAATGGTGTGTGGGTGGCGTTCTTCTTTGAGCCGGTCACCGTCGGCCCCAGTCGCACGAAAAATCCGCCACGCGATTTCAACGCCAACGAACTCACCTTCAAGTTTGCGCTGGCCAAGGGCGACGAGCTGATGTTCGCCTCGCACGGCACCGAGTTCGATCCGGTGGGTGATATCATGCGCCAAGGCATCAACGATCGCACGCTGCGCTTTGAAAGCGGCCAGCGCGCCCTCTGGAGCAGCATCGTTGACCCACCGTCCAAAAAAGAACGCGACCGTCTGCTCTTCGAGTACATGAAGAAGATGATGTTTGGCACCACCGATGGCGTAAGCAAGCTGTCGCTCGGCTTCGACAATTCCCCGCTGGGGCTCATCGATCCCGACATCGTGGGCAATCGCGGCCCGTCGCAGCAGAACAACCCCACCGTCGTTAAAGACGAGTTCGGGTTGACGGTGCGTGCGCAGCGCCTCGCGCATTTTGCGCGGGCCATCGCGCCGGAAATGATTCTCGTAGAAGACACCGCCGTTGCGCCCGTCACGCTCTTTCCCGTCAAACCAGACTACGACCTGCGTTACGAGCTCACCGTGACCGAGCAGATCAAGCCGACCAACGCCTGACCAACGCCTGACCGCGGACGAGGCGTCAGAGCGGCCGCCACTCCTTGGCATCAATGCCGGGGAAGGAGATTTTCGCCGTGCCGGCGACGATCCCCTCAAAGCGCACCTTGCCTTCGCTATTGAGCCGGCCCCGTTGGATCGACTGGTCCGGCAGGCGCACCTGAAAGCGCTCGCCGGGCACGGGGTCGCCGTCGGTATCGACCAGCTGCACTTCAATCCACGCCGCGGTATGGGCACACGGCTTGACCATCTGCTGCCCCGGCTGGGCATCGGCCATCTGCTGCGACTGTTCCGTGCGAATGAAAAGCGTCATGGATGTAGTCTGCGTATCGTCGCGGGATTCGCAACCAGTCGCTTGCACGTTGTGAACGGCGGTGGGTTGTCGCCCACATCAGCTAAATAAGCCCCGCCATCTTGGCGAGTTGCACCAGCGCCGTCGTGTCCCGGGCACCCAGCCGCTGTACCATGTTGCTGCGATGATTGCCGACCGTGTTGATGCTGATGGCGCGCCGCTCGGTGATGGCTTTGGTGTAGAGACCGGATGAGCTCAGCGTCAGAATCTCGCGCTCGCGCGAGGTCTCGCATCCTGTCGTGCACACGACGACAAACTCCTCTCCCACGCCGATGTCGCCGCGCAACTTGGCGTCCCACTGGGCACGGTGAAGACGCGGGCACGCAGCGCGCTCGGCCGGATGCGCAAGGCACTCGCGACTGCGGACGCCGTGTGATGCGGAAGGCGCGCGAAGGAGATGGCACCGACCGAAAGCCTCGCGCGGCGGTGCGCCCGCACATTATATCTCTTGCACTGCTCTCTCAGTGAATCTGCGCTTCTCCTGATCTACATGTTGACCATCCGCGAATCGCAGCTGCAGCAGATGGCCAGCGCGACGCCGGGTCAGCCGGTCGTGAAGCCGTGCACGCGCAGTTGGATTGAAATTCGGCTGGTTGACGATGACAATAGGCCGGTGCCCGGACAGAAGTATCGCGTGAAGCTCCCGGATGCCACCACGGTGACGGGCGTACTGGATGGTGAAGGCAAGGCGCGCATCAACGGTATCACGCCGGGCCAGAGCGTCGTGTGCTTTCCCGACATCGACGCCAAGGAGTGGCAGCAAGTATGACCCAGCACTCCGTCAAGCAGGGTGAGCATATCAGCGCGCTGGCGCACCAGTACAATTTCTTCGATTACCACCTGATCTGGGACGACAGTGCCAATGCGGATCTCAAGGCGGCGCGCGACAACCCGTTTGTGCTGTATCCCGGTGATGTCATCACCATTCCGGACAAGCAGGAAAGGACCGTAAGCGCGGCCGACGCCACCGTCCACACGTTCCAGGTCACGCAGCCGAAGCTCATGCTGCGCATTGCGATCAAAGACTACTTCAGCGATCCGATCGCCAATGCGGCGTGCGTGCTCGAGGTCGAAGGCGTTACCAAGACGGAGACGACGACTGACGCCGGCGTGATCGAGCGGGAGATCGCGGCCACAGACACGAAGGGACGCCTCGTGATCATGGATTCCGATATCGCCGTGCAGATCGGCAACCTCGATCCCGTGGACACAGAAACGGGACAGGTGGCGCGCCTCAACAACCTCGGATACGCCGCAGGACCGCTCGGTGACGTGGATGCCGACTTGCTCAACTCGGCGGTCGAGGAATTCCAATGTGACCACAATATTCGCGACGGCTCGGGCAAGGTGACGGGCGTGTATGATGCGCGCACGCAGGCCAAGCTCAAAGAAGTTCACGGGAGCTGAGCTGAGCGGAGCTGAGCTGAGCTGACGCGCAGCTGCTGACGAAACGAAGACGCTGCGGTTCATGCGCGCGCTGGTGGGCCGCTCTGCTTGCCCTGGTGTCACGCGGACGATAGCGTTTGCCCTATGGCTTGCAGCTCATGCCGGCCACGGGGCTTACGGCGCCGACCCGTATTCCTGCTCGCAATTCGAGGCGGACGAAAGAACTATGGCCGGAGAAAAGCTCGAACCCCTCAGCCTGCATCTGGAGGCCGGCGCGGCCATCGAGCATCCGGACCCCCAGGAGCACGATTTCCTAGTGGCTCCCACCACGGCCGCCGGCGTCAACACCTTCGCGCCGGGGCTCCGCGTCACCGCCAGTTGGTGCGTAGACGACATGCGTTTCGCATTTGACTCCTCCTTCGTCACCCCCGAGATCGCCGTCGAACTGCGGGCCTTGGCCGCGCTGGTGAAGAAATTTCCAAAGCATCCGCTCTCGGTGTTCGCCCACGCCGATCCGGTGGGCAACGATGTCTATAACAAGGACCTGAGCGGCCGGCGCGCCAAAGCCATCTATGCGCTGCTGACCCGCGATGTGAGCTTGTGGGACGAGTTGTTCGACCATCCGCTGGGACACGACGACTGGCGCAAGAACACCCTGCCCATCATGGCCCGCACCGTGGCCAAGCCTCCCCAGCCCAGGAAGGACGGAGGAGGAGACGAGCCGCCGACCCCCGATCCTGAACCGGAAATCGAGGACACGGGCGACCCCGGCGCCGGCTGTCCGCTGCATACGCAAACGCGGTTGCCCACCGGACCGGACGACGATCTGGACGAGGATTCGCAGGACACCGCCGCCCCAGAATCCAAGCCTGACCCCGAGCAGCGCGCTAAGAAGGGCGCTCACGACAAGCTGGCCCGCCACCAGCTCTTCCGCGAATACATGGACCGGCTTTGCGGCCCCGATCTCGAGCTCGAGAAGGACGACTTCCTGGGGAAGGGCGCCGACTCCGGCCACAAGGCCGACTTCCAGGGCTGCGGCGAGTTCAATCCGGTGCTGCTGTTCACGAAAGACGAGGTGAAAGAGTTTTCCAAGCCCGAGAACAAGGCCGAGCGCGACGAGCAGAACGCACCCAACCGGCGGGTGCTCGTGTTCATTTTCCAAGAGAACACTCGGATCGACCCGGCTCGCTGGCCATGCCCGCGGGTCAAAGAGGGGGTCGGCGGCTGCAAGAAGCGCTTCTTTTCTGACGGCGAAAAGCGCCGCACCAGCACTGAGGTACGCCGCGAGTACCCGGACAAGCGCGATACCTTTGCCTGCCGGTTCTACGACCGCTTGGCGAGAGAGTCGCCGTGCGAGTTCCTGCCGCTGCCGCTCCGGGTACGGCTCTACGACACGCGCGGCCGGTTCATCCCCAACGCTGCTTGGAAGCTGGAACTGAGCGGCCAAGACACGCGCGAAGGCGTGACCACTCCGCTAGGGTTTCTCACGGTGCGGCGCGCCCCGGGTCTCACCGCGGGCACGATCCAATGGGGGCCGTCGGTGGAAGAAGAAGAGGACCCTGTGCTGGCTTTTCAGGACGCCATCTTTTTGGACCTGAAGGGCGATCCGGCGACCCAAGCCCAGCGGCGCTTGGTCAACCTAGGCTTCGGCGGGGGCCTCACGCTGCCGCAGTCGGTGTCGGGATTCCAGTCGGTCTACGCGGACGAGTTCGGGCTAGTCGTGACCGGCTTACTAGACCCCCTGACACAGCGAGCCATCCACCAAGTGCACGACACCATGGCCGACAAGCTGCGAGAGAAGGCCTGAGATGGGAGCCGCCAAGGAGGCGCCCAAAGGAACGCCGCTTTCGGTGATCGCCAAGACGCCGTCGGGAGCCATCCTGACTGGGGTCCGGGTGACCACCATTGGTCTGCGCGAGGAGATCACAAAACCGGATCTGGATCCCAGGAATGGGAGACCGACCGACAAGCACGGCCGCATGGACTGGGTCATCACCGACGACGAGTTCGAGCGCACCGCCGACCTGGAGCGCCAACAGAACCCGCCCGCGGTGGGCCCCGACGGAAAGCCGCTCGCCGCGGATGAATGCCTGCTCAACATCACCGCTGCGATCCCCGGGTCCAAGTTCGGTCCCGAGCCGCCGAAGGGCGGCAAGTTTCAGGCCGGCGGAACGGTCCTTGTCACGGGCGGAATCCGGTTCGTCAAGGGCAAGGACGGCTTCGGGCCCAAGACGCCAATCGTGCTCACGCTGATGGACGAGTGCCTGTTCAACTTCACCGAGAACCTGCACGCCGACATTCCCGCCCGTAACCTGACGCTGGAGCAGGCGCGCGAGGTGCTGGTCACGTTCCACAAACAAACGCTGATCCGGCTCATCCCGGAGCCGGTGTTCGACGTCACGAACGGCACCTGCGCCCCGCAGCCCAAGAGCCCGGGCGTCGACAAGTGCACGGCGGACACGGCCTGCCTCAAGATCGCGGGCAAGATCGACGGGGTGCAGTTCAAGACCAACCTGAACGGTACCACGCGGACGTCGTCTACGGCCTCCACCGATCCTGTGATCGACCACGTGGACCTGCGAAATGCGGTGGGCCTGATTCGCTTGGTTCGCAAATTGAAAGCAGCCTTCAACATCATCGAATTCCACCACGCGGGTATCGGCCGAGGCGGGGACAACACGCTGGACTGCCACAACCAAGGGCGTGCGGTGGACTTCGTGGGTGCGCGCGTGCCCGATCCCCCCGGCGGCGGCCCGGACCACATCTACGTGCTGGAGGACTGGGCGCAGCGCTCGGTGCCGGACGCCAGCGAGATCGGGAAGCCGAAGACTAAGAAGCGCCTGCCCGGCATTATCGGTGCCGACCACATCAAGTCGGGATGGCCGGAGAGCGACGTCATTACCAAGCAGCAGAATCGGACAAGAAAGGACAAGGACGGGGTCGAGACCACCTTCCAAGTCACGGTGTTCGACAGCTTCAGCATCAACCGCTCACAGACCCTCGAATTCCGGTTGGATTCGCTGAACCGTGCCGCGATCGAAGCCGATGCGCTGGGGGAACTGCAGGTGGCCATCGCCAAGGCCGGCAAAGACCCCGTCAAGGTCGCCCAAGCAAAGGTGGACCACTCGGCTAAACTGGACCTGCGGGAAGCCAGCATCACCCGTGCCCGCAATTTCTTCAGTTCTATGTACCGGTTCATCGCCGACGACTACCAGGACCTGAACCAGAACACTTCCCAGGGGCCATTTGCCGCCGGGCCGCCGGTGGTCAATCCAATCAGCGCGATCGGCAGCGGGGGCAGCATAATGAACCCCGACCACGCCACTTCCATGCCGTTCGGCTCTGGGGGCCGCGAGGCCCACCAGTCCCACCTACATTTCCAGATTGGGGTCACGGTGGACCCCAAGCCGGTCAAGGCCTAATCGCCGGCGTTATCCCCGGGGTGCACGCCCTCACAGGCAGCCCGCTCCGCGCCGCGAAGAAGAGCGTGAAATCAGACGCCAAGTATCAGAGCGCTCGCGGTCAGTGCGGCCGCGTGCCATCCGATCTCGATTGGTTTCTCGACGTCCTGTCCAGACAATCCGAGCTGGGCCGGTCTCTGGACCCTAGACCTGTCAACGACGAAGGCTACCCGCATCAACCGCGGCTACGACGTCTATCCGTTGCTGCTGCCGTTCCTGCTACAGCTGCGCGCGCAGTAGACCGCGCGCAGCACAATGTCCGTCGCAGCTTGCACGATCCCGACCGGCATACGATGGATGGTAGGCGGCATACACGGCGGCACCGCTGACGTGCGGCGTCGCCATCGTCATACCGCTATACCTCGCATAGCCAGCGACCACCCTGTTGCCCTTTGACGCGACTGGTCTCGTGGTTCAGATGTCGCTGCCCGGCGCACTGATATCAACGGCCGTGGCGCCGAAATTGGAGAACGACGAGATCGCGTCCGTGCTCGTGATCGAAGCCACCGAGATCACGTTGTCCACGGCATTGTTTACCGGATAGCGCGCCGTCACAGCACACTTGTACGTGCTGCTTCCCGCCGCGGCCACGACGCGGATGTTCGCGGTGTTCGCGCGGCTGATCGCATCCCGCCGCGCTTACGAGAAACCGCCGCCGCCCCATGAATTGCTCGTGGCGAGGAGATTGATGCGGTGACGCGTCGTGAGGTCGGTGATGTAATCGACCGCCTTGATGGCGTTCGCCGTGGTACCACCCTGGCTGCCGGGGAATGTCGCGTTCAGCAGTTTCACGCTCCAACAGACACCGGCGACGCCGGAACCATTGCCGCCGAGCGCGCCGATCGTCCCCGTCGATCGTCCCCGCCACGTGGGTACCGTGGTCGTCGCCGACGCCATCAATGACGGAGTTATTGTTGCCCGCGAAATCCCATCCGTAGCCATCGTCGACCAGGCCATTGCCATCGTCGTCGACATCATTGCCAGCAATCTCTCCGGGGTACTTTCCGACGTTCGGCGCCAGATCGAGGTGAGTGTATATGTGGCCCTCGTCAATGATGCCGATGTACACATTAGCACAGTCTGTTTTCCCGGCCGTCCACGCCGCTGAAGCGCCGCTGCCGAATGTGCCGGTCATCTTCCAGGGCGATCCAGCGGTGACGTAGGGGTCGCCGCCGCCGAAGAGATGCGTACGATACGCGCCATGCGACGAACACGCCCGCAGTGAGGAATGCGAACAAATTTGTGCGATCTTGCGCTCGGCCACCCACACGGTGAAGGGCGCGCGGCCCGGATTCTTCACCCCACGACCAGCGGCTTGAGCAGCGACACCCCGTGCAGTAATACCGCGAAGCGCAGCATACGACCCGTCCGAAGCACCGCTACAACCAGTGGCCGCGGAAACTTCGATTGACCAACGAGCACCGCCATGATCGCGAGCGGCGGAATACCGAGTACCGCGGACAGAGCAAGCATCAGAACTCCCGTCCACGACCCTTGTTGCATGGTCGCGTGAAGTCGTGCAATCGTCCGACCCCACGTCGGCGACTCGAGCGTGCGACGCACCATACCACAACGGACCGACGAACGCCCCGCTTCATACCACGCAACCTTGCCAACGACCTGCCCGGCCGCGGCTGTCATCGCGAGCGTCCATACGCTATGAACGCCAACGAGCACGGCCACGCCAGCGAGGTACGCCTCCAAATTCACGAACGGGAACTCGCAGAGAGGTCACCGACAGCAAACGTGCTCAGCAGGGCGTTCATGATGTGCGCCGTCCACGCCGCAACGTCCCGGCGTGAACGCACCCTTCCGGCACGGGTAGTCCCAACTGCATCAGCCACACGGTCGACGTGATCTTGAGCCCCAGCAGGCAGCAGGCGATCACCCCGGCGATCACCGGCTCTCGCGTCCACACCATCAACAACGCGAAGAGCGCTGAGTTGAGCGCTTTACCAACCTTGGACCAGTTCCAGTACCACAGCCGCCGATTGATGAGATAGAAATAGTTGGTACTCGAGATGGGCCATGCGAGAAAGGCGCACGAGAGATACATGTCGATCACCATGAACTCGAACAAATAGATCCCCACCGGCACAAACATTGTCGGATCAAACCACGCAAAGCCAACATAGAAGACACCAGCGGAGATGCGATCACCGAGAATGTCGAGCGTCGCACCGATCCGTGTTTCGCGATTGGTGTGTCGCGCCACCGCACCGTCCAGCATATCGCCAAACCAGTACACGCCGAGCGCCCAGAGCAGCAGTGTAAGCGAGTGATCCGCCGCGCCCCAGAATCCGACTATCAACGTCGCCAGCGTCCGCGTCAACATGATGAACGTTGGCGCGGTGAAGACGCGTTCGCCGGCAGGATGCGCACACTCGCGGTGCGTGCATTCGTGGAAGGAGATGGTGGTCATGACCTAGCGCTCCACCAGGCGGGGCCCTAGCAACCGCTGCACGACCCGCGCCGTAAATGCCGGACTGTACGATGTCATCATACCCTTATCTACGTCCCCCATTGCTGTTGTTCAGAGTACCGATGACGGTGCACTGGACATGCGACAACTATTCTGACACAGGGGGCTTTGGTGCCACTCGCGGGGAGCGCGCCGACATCCAGCAGGTCAACGGCGGACACTCGCGCTGGGTACGACGCCGCGAGTCGCAGCGCCACGCCGCCGCCGTGCGCATGTCCAACCACGTGTGCATGCCCGATGTTGGCATCCGCCAGCAGTGCATCCACGCGCCGCGCCAACGTCGCAAAGCTGACGTCCGCCGAGTCGATCGACAGTCGATACACGTCAATGGTGACGAGACGATATCCGCGCAGCAGCAATCGCGCTTCAAGTTTCCCCATACTCTCTAGGCCGCCGACCAGCCCGGTCAGCAGCACCCACGATGGGGAGCCAGTGCCGCGACGAGTGAACGACGCGCCGACCACGAGTGTGGGACGTGACAATGCCTGTGCACGAATAGTGGGATCGATCGACGCGTCATGAGGGCTCCGGAGCAGACGGCGAGATTGCCGCCACTCAGGTACGCGGAAAAGCCGGTCGAACTGGTCGGAACCGCCATCACCACCCCCGTTGGACGGGCAGCGAATGACTTGACCGCTCCTCTGGCGACCCGTTAGTTCACCGTCTCGCAGCATCGAGCAGCGCACTCCCCACGGTGGCCCCAATGCCCCCAATATCCGCGGTGCCCGATGACGTCCCCGATGTCACCGCGTACCTGTTGGCGTGACGGAATGGCGAGGAGGGCGCTCCAGAAGTTTTGATCAACGCCGTTTATGATGTATTGCATCAGCAGGCGGCTCGCGCCATGCGTCGGGAGCCGGGGCAGGTCACCGTGCAAGCCACCGCGCTGGTGAACGAAGCGTATTTGCGCCTCGTCAATCAACGGCGTGTGACATGGAAGAACCGCGCCCTTTTTTATGGCGTTGCCTCGCAGCTCATGCGCCGCATTCTGGTCGATTATGCGCGGGCGCGACTCGCCGACAATCGCGGCGGCGGTCAGGCGATGGTGACACTGACGGATAGTGGTCTGCCCGACTCGGCCGATGATGTTTCGCCGCTCGATGTGATCGCCCTCCACGACGCGCTCGAGAGCCTTGCCGTGCTCGACCCGGACCAAGCACGCATCATTTCGAGTTGCGATATTTCGGCGGCCTGACCATCGAGGAGACGGCCGAGGTGATCGGGCGTTCGTTGACGACGGTGAAGGCGGATTGGCGTCTCGCGCGCGCCTGGCTGCGCCGTGCGTTAGAAGACGCATGACAGCCGAACGCTGGCACGAGATCAAAGCGGTGGTTGCAGGCGCCACGCAAGTGCCGGCGCACGAACGCACGCTCGTGCTTGATCGCGCCTGCGGCAATGATGCCGAATTGCGGGCCGAGGTCGAGTCTTTGCTTTCGGCGATGCCAACGGATAGCGCCGCCGGCGATTCACTTGATCGCGTGGTCGGTGGAGGAGCGCGTGCGTTCAGCGACGCACGCAGTGAAGCCGAGGTTGACGCACTGCGCGCGACGCTGCAGGTCAATCTCGGCACGCACTACGACATCCTCTCCACACTCGGTGTGGGCGACATGGGTGCCGTCTTTCTGGCACGCGATCGCGCACTCGATCGACAGGTCGCGATCAAAGTCTTACGGCTGGCGCATGCGATGACCCCTAGTAGTCAGGACCGATTCCGGCGCGAGGCGCGCATCGCGGCACAACTGTCGCACGCGAGCATTCTGCCACTCCACGCCGTTGGTGAAGCGGCAGGGATGTGGTATCTCGTGATGGAGTACGTCCGCGGACCGACCTTGGCGCAGCGACTTCACGACGAAGGGCGACTACCGGTCGATGAAGCGCGTCAGGTGTTTCGAGCGCTCAGCGATGCGTTGGTGCACGCACATGAACGCCAAGTGATTCACCGGGATATCAAGCCGGCGAACATTCTCCTCGATGCCGAACGCGCGCGTCCGCTGCTGATGGACTTCGGTATTTCAAAGATGCTCAGTGACGCCGACGGGTTGACCGAAACCGGAGTCGTCATCGCCACGCCGCAGTCCATGGCCCCCGAGCAGTTCGTGAGCGCGGCGGCGGCCGACGCGCGCACGGATCGCTTCGCGTTGGGCGCCGTCGCCTATGCGATGCTGACCGGGCATGCCCCACGTGCTGATGTCGTCGTCGCGGAGTTGCTGACGAACCAGCGCAATCACACGATCATCCCCGGACATCGCGAGAACGCGGCGGTGCCGGCTGATCTGTCGGCGGTCATCATGCGGTGTCTGGCGACCCAACCGGGCGAGCGATGGCGCGACGCGCGCGCGTTACGCGATGCCATCGATCGAGTGTCTCCGGCGAGTGACGTGAGCATTCCGCCAGCGCTGCGCGAGGTCGCGGGGTATGGTGCGTGCGCCATCGTGTGGGTGGGGTTCTGGTCGTCGCTCATGCCTGATGTCGGATCCACCGGCAGGCGCGTGCTGCTGCTCTTTCTCGCCACCTGTGTGCCATTCGGACTCGGACTCGAGATCGCACGCGTTTCGGCTCCATCGATCAATCGCGCGCAGTTTGCGCGCGTGCTCTTCTGGCCACCCTTGTGGTGGAGTTTGTGGTGGCCACCGATGATTCGCCGGACCGATGATGTGTGGTCGCGTTTGCCGAGGTCGGCGAGAGGCGCGCGCGCGCTCCTGAGCGTACTGATCGGATTGGCCATGCTGAGTGCGCTGAACCTACGCCCGCGCGAAGGAACGCTGGGCGCGTTCATTGACATGCTGCACCGCGACGCGCTGCCCATGCTGCTCACACTGAGCACCGTGCTGCTGATGGTCGTCGCCGGGATCGCGTGGTGGGCGCAGCAGTGGAAGCTCGCGGGCCTTGACGCACTACATTTCTTCGCGGGCGCCACCGCCGATTCAACGTTTTGGTCGCGCGCGGACATTGGGTGGTGGCTCCGCCCTCGGTCGCCGAGCGTGCGGCCACCCGAGCGCGACGTGCCATCGGACTACGTGCGCGCGATCATGGGGCTTGATCGGGTTCACGTCGACGGCGGAGCACCGGCGAATCAGACGCGGTCGGCAAAGGCCCACCAACTGATAGCGGCCATCACGGCATGCGACGAGCGCATCGCCGCCGCCGATCGCGATGCGCCGGCGAGCGAAGTCCGCCGTGTTACTGAACGGATCGCCGCGCTCGAATCGGCGCCGCACCGTCACGAGACATCGGACACACGCACCGCACTGATTGTACTGGTGCGGAACGAATTGGCGATGCTGCAGGGACTGCGGGCCGCGCGCGCCGTGGCGGTGGATCAACGGGCGAGCCGGTTTGATGCGCTCAAGGCGCTGTGGCGGGAACGCGCGCGGAATGCCGGGGCCGATTGAAATCCGTCGCGCGATGGTTCGTGACGGTCGGATGCCGTACCATGCTGGAGCGACTGATGTCGTAAACTGTCGCCGATCTTCCCGATGGGTGAGGACCCGCAGTGCGCGCGCGTCTTGCCACGGCGGTGACGGCACCACCCCATCAGGCAGGTCCATGTCGATTCGCCGTGTAGTGCGTCCCGTCGACACGTTCGCCGCGGCCAAACACCAACAACCCACGTTCGCCGAGCCCCTGATCCGGTGCTCCTAATGCACGCCCGGTCGATTCGTAGCGTGTCCCGCCATCGCGTAGCGCTGGCATTGCAGTCGGTGCTCCTGCTCGCCACGCCTCAGGTGGCAACGGCGGCGGCCACCGAGCGTGGTCCCCGCGCCGCGCGGACCGCGGTAAACTGCGCGGCGGCAATGCCGATCGCGCTCCCCAACGCGCGCGTTACCGCGGTGCGCGCTGTGCAGCCCAACGACTCGCTCCGCGCTCTCGGCCGACGTCCCTACTGTCGCGTCGAAGCCACCGTCGACGTCGAGACGCACATCGTCGCCTTGCTCCCCGTCGACTGGAATGGGCGGTTCCTGATGGGCGGCGGCGGCGGATACGTGGGCGCCGTGGACAACCAGTTCGCCGCTACGGTGCACGAGGGGTTTGCCACCGTCGGCACCGATGCGGGGCACAGCGCCAACAGCCTCACAGCGGGATGGGCACTCAAGAACGACGAACGCGTCACGGACTTCGCGTATCGAGCGGTGCATCGTTCGGCGGAGGTCACCAAGCGCCTCATCGCGGCGTACAACTTCCTCGCCATCACCACGACGTTCGTCCGCAATCTGCAAGCGCAGTATCCGACCGGTGATATGAACGCTCCCGTCGTCACGCCGGCCGTGCTCACGCTGCTGGCCGCGAAGGTGACCGAGAAGTGCGACGCGACCGACGGCGTGCGCGATGGCACTCTCGAGAACCCTGAGACGTGTGCGTTCACACTCGCGTCGTTGCCGGCTTGCGCAAACAATACCGCGGCCGACGGGTGCGTGACGCGTGCGCAACGTGCCGCATTGTCGACGTTCACCAGGCCACTCACGGCCGGTGCCGTGCGCCATCCCGGGCAGCCCTTCGGTGACGAATCCGGCGAGGAGGGCTGGAGTAGGTGGCTCACCGGCCCCGTGCCGCAGCTGCTGGCAGCGACTGGAGGCACCCTACCAACAGCTCAGGCCGCCTTCGGGACCGAGTTCTTCAAGTACTTCATCTACGGGGACTCGGCGTGGCGCTACATCGGCTACAACCTCGCACGCGCCGCCCGCGACGGCGCCAAGGTGGACGCGATAGTCTCCGCGACGAACCCCGATCTCTCAGCGTTCCGCGCGCGCGGTGGCAAGCTGCTGCTCGCGCACGGGTGGTCCGACCCCGCGCTCAACGCGCGCTCAACGATCGAGTACTTCAACGCCGTGCAGGCCCGTACGCCGCAGGCCTTGTCGTTCACGCGGCTGTTCATGATGCCCGGTGTGTTGCACTGCGCGGGCGGCAGCGGCTGCGATCAAGTGGACTGGGCGGGGATCATCCGCCGCTGGGTGGAACAAGGTGAGGCGCCGTCACGCATCGTCGCGCGCAAGGAGCGCGACACAAAGGCGGTACGGACGCATCCGCTGTGCGCCTACCCGATGACCGCGCGGTACAACGGCACCGGCCGCACGGATGATGCGGCCGCGTTCACGTGTCGGTAGCAGGCAGGCAGGCAGGCAGGCAGGCGGCGGGTAGCTGCTTTCCGCTTCTGGTGATACGCTCTGCAGGTCAGATCACACCAACCATATCAATCCCTCGGCCCATGTCTGCGTTCGCCCGTCGTGTAGTGCTCGCCTTGCTCTGCTGCGGAACGCTCGCCATTCGCGCGTTACCGCTGCGCGGCCAAAGCACGACCGACACTCGGCTGCTCAGTCAACCCGCTGTGAGCGCCACGCATGTGGCATTCGCGTACGCCGGTGATCTCTGGTCGGCGAAGCTCGATGGCAGTGACGTGCGACGATTGACGACGGCCGACGGTGATGAGAGTTCACCCGTGTTTTCGCCGGACGGGTCGATGATTGCGTTCACCGGCAACTACGATGGCAATCAGGATGTGTACGTAATTCCCGTCGGCGGTGGAAGTCCGCGTCGACTCACCTATCACCCTGGTGCTGATGTCGCGCAGGCGTTCACGCCTGATGGGAAGCGCGTGCTCTTCACCTCTGGCCGCAACGCGTTCACCGGCGCGCACGCACAGTTGTACACCGTGGCGATTGACGGCAGCGCCGAAGATCGACTGCCGATTCCGAATGCGTATCAGGCGACGTTCTCACCCGACGGCAAGCGTGTGGCGTACAATCCGTTGCCGCCGGCGTTTCTGCAGTGGAAACACTATCGCGGCGGTCGCAATTCGGTGATCTGGCTCTTTACGAGCGGCACGAATGCGGTGGAAAAGATTCCGCAGCCGTCATCACGATCAAACGATATCGACGCGATGTGGGTTGGTGATGTCGTGTACTTCCGCTCCGATCGTGATGGTGAGTTCAATCTTTACGCATACGAGACCACGACCAAACAAGTTCGGGCGATCACCAGGTACACCGACTTCCCCGTGCTCGGCGCTGCCGCCGGTGGCGGCAGGATTGTCTTTGAACAGGCCGGTTGGTTGCATGTCATGGACGTCGGCGCTACGCAGGCGAAGAAGCTGGCGATCGGCGTGGCTGCCGATTTACGCGAGGTGCGTCCGCGCTGGGCACGCGGCAACAATTACATCCGGAACGCGGACATCTCGCCGACTGGTGCACGCGCTGCGATCGAGTTTCGAGGAGAGATCGTCACCGTGCCGGCGGAGAAGGGTGACGTGCGCAATCTCACTAACTCCGCCGGCGCGAACGATCGCTCGCCAGCGTGGTCACCTGATGGGGCGCGGATCGCGTGGTTCTCCGACGAAGGCGGTGAATATCAGCTGCACATCGCCTCGCAGGACGGGAAAGGCGAGCACAAAATGTACAAAGGTGGGGGCGCGGGATTTTACGATCGTCCGCGATGGTCGCCGGATGGTTCGCACATCGCCTACATCGACAACTCGCAGTCGATTCTGGTCCTCGATCTCACGACTGGAGTGGTGAAGCGTGTTGGTGGCAATCGCATCTACTCGCCAGCATCGGTGGTAAGTTACGCCTGGTCGCCAGACTCCAAATGGCTTGCGTACTCGGTGGGCACGCAGGCGCTGGCAACGGCGGTCCTGGTGTACAACGTTGATGACGACAAGTCGCAGCGCGTCACCGACGGTCTGAGCGCCGCCACGGAGCCGATGTTCGATCGCAGTGGCAAGTACCTCTACCTGCTTGCCTCAACCGATGCGGGGCCAACACTCGACTGGTTTGCCCAATCGAACACAAGTGTCCCTGTCACGCGCGCGATCTATGCGGTGGTGTTGCGCAAGGACCTGCCGAATCCGTTCGGTCGCGAGAGCGATGAAGAGAAGGCCGCCGCCCTGAATGCACCAGCGACACCACCAGTGGCAACGCCATCGGCCGCAACGCCCGCTGCAGCCCCCGTCGCCGCGCCACGCACGCCGCCGGCTACAACGCGGATCGACTTCGATGGCCTCGAACAGCGCATCGTCGCGTTCCCCGTGCCTGCGGCCGACCTCTCCAACCTCGAGTCCGGCGACGCCGGTGTGCTCTTCTTTGTCCGCACCGCTGACAATGTGCCGGTGCTGCACCGCTACGATCTCACCAAGCGCAAGGACGAGGTGTTCCTGAGCGGCGTTGCGGAGTACCGACTCTCTGGCGACGGCAAGAAGATCCTCTACGGATCACTGGGCAGTTGGTCGATCGCCGCGAGCGCGGTGCCGCCACCACCGACGACCCCGCGCCTCGCCACGGCCGACATCGAAGTCCGCATTGATCCACGCGCCGAGTGGAGGCAGATCTATGACGAAGCGTGGAGAATCAATCGCGACTACTTCTACGCGCCGAACATGCACGGGGTCGACTGGGACGCCGCGAGAAAGAAGTACGCACCGTTCCTCTCCGATGCGGTCACGAAAGAAGATGTCAATCGCATCACCCAATGGCTGATGAGTGAACTCGGTGTCGGCCACCATCGTGGTGGTGGAGGTGATCGCTTGACGACGGCGCGCAACGTGCCGGGGGGTCTGTTGGGCGCCGACTACACCATCGCCAACGGACGCTATCGCGTGGCGACAGTGTACGGCGGGCTCAATTGGAATCCGGCGTTACGCGCACCGCTCACTGAGCCAGGTGTGACTGTGAATGCGGGCGACTACCTGATTGCGGTGCGCGGCATCAACGTACCGGCGACGGCCAATCTGTACAGCTTCTTCGAGAATACGTCCGGCAAACAAATCGAGATCACCGTCGGACCAAATGCCGATGGCACAGGTTCACGCACCGTGCAGGTTGTGCCGATCGCCAGCGAGACGGCGCTCAGAAATCGCGCGTGGGTGGAGGGGAATCTGCGCAAGGTCGACTCGATGTCCGGGGGACGCGTGGCCTATGTCTATGTGCCAAACACGGCGCAGCCGGGCTACGACTATTTCAAGCGCTATTTCTATCCGCAGGCGCAGAAGGATGGCATCGTGGTGGACGAACGCTTCAACGGTGGCGGTCAAGTGGCCGACTATTACATCGACATTCTGCGTCGTCCGCTCGTCAGCTATTGGGCGATGCGCTACGGCGAAGATCTCCGCACACCAACGGCATCGATCCAGGGGCCGAAAGCCCTCGTCGTCGACGAGATGGCCGGCTCCGGCGGCGATCTCTTTCCGTGGATGTGGAACAAGTTCAAGCTCGGTCCGATCGTCGGCAAGCGGACATGGGGCGGACTCGTTGGTACGCTCGGATTCCCGACGTTGATGGACGGCGGATCCATCACCGCACCCAATCTCGCGATCTGGACGCAGGACGGTGGGTGGGTGGTGGAAAACGAAGGTGTTCCGCCGGATGTCGAGGTGGAGCAGTCACCCGCTGATGTGATTGCGGGCCGTGATCCGCAGCTGGAGAAGGCGGTCGAATTAGTGATGGCGGAGCTCAAGAAAAATCCGCCGACGAAGCCGGTGCACCCGGCGTACCCCAACAAGACGATCAAGAAGTGAAGCTTTCGCATGAACGCGTCAGGCGTATGGCACCCGGACGCTCGCCGTAGGGGACGCGCTACGGCAAGTCGGCCAGGATCGAGTGCAACGTGCGTAACAGCGTGTCGGCCGTGCACGGCTTGGGCACGAAGTACCGCAGCCCAGACCCCGATGATTCGTCGTACTCGTGCGACGACACGCCGCTCGTCCCGATGATCCACACCGCCGGATCTCGCTCGCGAAGGCGACGGATCATCGTCGGCCCGTCCATCACGGGCATCATCATATCCGTCAACACGACGGCGATATCATCGCGATGTGTATCGAACGTTGCCAGTGCGCTCACACCATCTGACGCGAGCACAACGCGATACCCGTTCGCCTCGAGCAGCCGCTTGGTGACGAGCCGCACGGCCGGCTCATCGTCGACCACGAGTATGAGTTCGCCATTTCCGCGCGGTGCGGCCTCCACAATCGTTGGGGACAGCGCCGAGAGATTGAGGTGCGCGGGCAGGTACAGCGTGAACGTGGTACCACGCCCTCGTTCACTGTACACAGGCATGACGCCACCGTGACTTTTTATGATCGCCAAGGAGGTCGAAAGTCCAAGCCCCGTCCCATCGCCGACTTTCTTTGTGGTGAAGAACGGCTCGAAAATGCGGTCGATCACGTCCGACGACATGCCCGCGCCGGAATCCTCGACGCGCAGACACACATATTCGCCCGCCGTGAGCCCCTCAGGAATGCGATCCAGCTGCGCATCGAATCGCACGTTGTCGGCGGTGAGCGCGAGGCGGCCGCCGTTCGGCATTGCATCGCGCGCATTTACGCAGAGGTTCACGAGCACCTGCTGCAGTTGCGTGCGATCGCCCAGCACGGGACGCAGATCGAGTGACGTGCGAGCCGTGATCGCGATGTGCTTCGGGAAGGTGTCACGACTGATCTTCTCGATGTCGCCGACCAGCACCTTCATGTCTACCTCCAGCCGCTTCCCCTCGACGCCGCGGGCGAACGACAGCACCTGCCGCACCATGTCCGCTGCATGCTCGGCGCTCGAACTCACCACCGTCAGCAGTTCCTGGCTCTCGCGATCCGGGAACGACGATCGCAGCAGGTCGAGCGAAAGAATGATGGGGCTCAGGGCATTGTTGAGGTCGTGCGCGATGCCACCAGCCAGCGTGCCGATGCTCTCCATGCGTTGGGCGCGATAGAACTGCCGCTCGAGTTTCTTTTGCACCGAAATATCACGCGCGACGGTGGAGATGCCGACGATGCCGCCGAGCGCGTCACGAATGGGCGACGCGGTCACGGACACTTCAATCAATCGGCCTGACCGAGTGTGGCGCAGCGTTTCGAAATGCTCGACGCTCTCGCCATACCGTACGCGCCGGAGAATACCGGCCTCTTCGTCCTGTCGATCGTCGGGAATGAGTCGCACGCACGAGGAATCGACCATCTCGTCTGCCGAGAAGCCGAACACCTTTTCCGCACCGCGGTTCCAACTCGTCACGATACCCTGGAGGTTTTTGCCGATGATGGCATCGTCGGACGAGGCGACGATGTCGGCGAGCTGCGACAATGCCGCCTCCTCACGCTTGCGAGCTGTAACGTCCCAAGTCGCGCCGATCATGCGCACCGGGGCACCGTCGGCGTCACGCTGCACGATGGCGCGCGCCTCGAGAAAGCGCTCTTCCCCCAAGGGCCAGTGCACGCGAAATGTGATATTGTACGCTCGCTCACCGCTCAGCGCGTCATGGTACGCGGCAGCCGCGTGTTGCCAGTCATCCGGATGGACGCGGCGCTGCCAATCGTCGAAGGCGCCCGTGAAGTCTTGCTGCGCGATGCCGTACAGCTCGCACATGCGCTTGTCCCACACGATCGTTTCAGCTGCAATATCAAAGTCCCAGATGCCGAGGCCGGCGGACGCGGTCGCCAGCTCGAGCCGTTGCTCGCTGGCGGCGAGTACGGCTTCGGCGCGCTTGCGGCTGGAAATATCCTGCATCGTGCCGCGGAGGTATCGGACCACACCAGATCCGTCGCGTTCGGCCACCGCATACACTTCGACCTGGACCCGTTCGCCGTGTTGCCGAACGACGCTCAGTTCGTAGCGCTGAGCGTCGCCAGTGTTCAGCGCACGCGTGACGTGCTGTTGCAGGATTTCACGACTCGCGTCGTCGAAGAGCAGCTCCATTTCCGCGTAGTCCCTGGGCGGGCCGTCGGCGGGGTCGCGCTGTGCAATTTCGAAGAGTTGAGGCGACCAGCTGATTTCCTTGGTGGTGACATCCCACTCCCAGTCGCCTATCTCGCCGATTCGCTGCGCATTATGCAGGCGATCGAGCGCGCGCCTGAGGGCTCGTTCGTTGGCGCGCTGCTCGGTGATATCGAGCACGGTACCGATCAGCCGGATCGCCAGCCCCGATTGCTCATCAAACTGAAATTCAGCCTGTTCACGCACCGTACGCTCGGACCCGTCCGGTCGCACGATGCGATGAATAAGATCGTACGGACGCTGTTCGCGCAGCGCGCTCGCGACGGCCACACCGATCAGCTCCCGGTCGTCCGGATGCACCGTGGCGAGCGCGTTTGCGTAGGATACCTCGATACCGTGCGGCTCGTGACCCCAGATGCGAAAGACCTCGTCCGACCAGCGCAGCGCACCCGCTGAGAGATCGTCAATGTTGACGAGGTCAAGTTCCCAGCTTCCCAGATGCGCCATGCGCTGAGACGCCACCAGACTCGCTTTGCTTCGCCGCAGCTGTCGTTCCGCCTGTTTCCGGGTCGTCACGTCGACAACGATTCCGGCCACGCGGCACGGCGCACCGTCGGCGTCGAAATAAAAGCGCCCTTTGAACCAGAGCCAGTGTTTCGACCGATCGGGCCAGGTGGTGCGAAACTCGATATCATATTCCCCGGCGCCAGACATGGCGGATCTGAAGCACTGATCCACGCCCTCACGATCCTCCGCGCGCACGTGCGCCAGCAAGGTGTCGTAACCCCACTCCAGGACCGCCTCGGAGTAACCGAAGCATTGGTCGTGGCGCAACGAGCGACGTGTGACGTTGGTGCGCAGGTCCATGTCCCAGTCGCCGATATCGGCCGCACCGAGTGCGAATCCCAATCGCTGTTCGCTTTCGCGCGCCACCTGCTCGGCGAGTCGAATTGCCGATTCGTCCTGCTTGCGCCGGGTGATGTCGACGTGCATCACGACCGCACCGGCCGTCTGCCCGACATACAGCGGCGTCACCATCAGCCGATACCAGCGCTCCTCAGTCGGCGAATGACACGGATACTCGATCGCGAACTCGTTGATTTCACCTCGCAGCACGCCACGGATACCGGCTGCGACGTCGCCCGCCTCCTCCGAGCGGTCGCCGCTGGCACGCTCACACACGTCGATATAGTTCTGGCCGACGAAGAAGTCCCGACTTTGCAAGACGTTGGCCGCGCCGAAGCGGTTCCACGATTCGTTCACCGCCACAATCGCCCCAGATGCGTCGAGGAGCGCGATGTGCGCCGGCAACGCATTCAAGATCGCCATCTGCGCATCGACCGCCGGACGCGACGCCGACATGTCGGTCAGGGGCGGTGCCTCGTCATCGGGCCCTTGCGCGCCGTGAGGCTCCATGCTCTACTCGTGATCGCCTGGTCGGCGCGAAGGTTGTCTGGCCACTCTCCCTCCGGCGTCGTCGGTGGAGCGGTTGTCGCAGAATTACTACGGATGCGTCTCGCGTGAGCAGTATCGGGGAAACGAGAGAGAAAGTACAGCGATCGCGCGAAGCAGGGCAACGACGCCTGATACGATTCGACCGCGACACCGTCGCGGGTCCAAACCGGGAACGCGGGTGAGCAATGTCCATTTCGCTCACGATCTTGCCCGCGGCCACTGGAGATTCACGCGCCGGCTACCGCTGACGGCGCACCAGACGAGCTCCCACGGTACCGAGGCTCATTGTGGCCGCGAAGATGAGCCACCAAGCGACGTCGGGGGCGGCAGACCGCAACTCGTTCCATGACAGCCCCGCCAATCGCGGAATGACAAACGCGACGACGGCCACGATTGCCAGATTCGCGAACATCGACTTGCCGGCGCGCCGGGCGAGGTCGCCGTTGTTCCGGCCACGTACGATTCGCACCGCGATGCGTGTCCGACGGCACAGGTAGCGTCACGCCCATGAGTGCGGCGGCGATCTCGTCGGCCATGACGTGACTCGTGGGCGCAATCGGCCACGGAATCGCCGACGACACGTTGGTGAGCACCACCACACCAAGGCGTCGATCGGGGAGCATCACTATCTTGCCCGGAAGTGCGGAACGATGCCGCCATGATGCACCGCGCGCTCGCCGGCTATCGTGCCATCGCGCCACCCGAAGGCGTACGAAAAACCGTTTGACGGCGCGCCACCGGCGTGCATCTGCGCAAAACCGGCCGCACTCAACACGTCGCTGGAATCGGTGCGCAGCTGCGCTACGAGAAAGCGCCCCATATCGGCCGCGCTGCTGATCAACGCGGCCGTCGGAAGCCGGTCCCCCTCGTGCGGCAGCGTGCGCGCCACAGGAAAACCGAACACATACACATGCCCGCTCGACAGGCGTCCCGACTGCTCACGGTCGAGCGCGATCGTCTGATCGACATGGCTGTCGCGCATACTAAGGGGCGCAAAAATCGACGCCTGCACATACGACGCGTACGAACGCCGGGACACCGCCTCCACGATCGCGCCCAGCACGAGCTAATTCGGACTCGCGTATTCGTGCACCGCACCCGGCGCGTTGCTCAGCGTCACGTCGGCGAGGGCGCGTACCTGATCAGAGAGTGTGCGCGAGGCGCCGGTGGCTCGCGGTGCATTGGTGGGAATACCGCTCGTCTGGTGCAGCCGTTGGCGTACCGCGATACGCGCACTCGCGCTGGCGTCCGCCACGCGAAACTAGGGCAGATACTGCTACGCCGGCGCGTCCAGCTGCACCAAATTCCGCTCTACCAGCTGCAGGACGGCCAGTGCGGTGACCGATTTGCTCATGGACCCCAGCACGAATCCGGTGCGCTCGGTGACCGATGCCCCGAAACCATCGGTGCCGAATCCCCGTGCATAAATCACCGAATCATTCGACGCGATCGCGACCGCCACACCCGGAATGCGATTGCGCTGCATCTGCTGCGCGATGTAACGCTCGATGGCAGGAATCTCGGCCCGAACGTTCGGCGCAGCGGAGCGCGCGGGTTGCGCAGGCAGTGTCATCGGAAGGGCGGCGAGGGCGAGGTGGCGCTCGAGGCGCGGCGGATTCCGGAGCAGTGAGTGCATCGTCAATAGTACGTGGCCGTCTCACCGGCCGGTTTCAGGCGATGTCGACCGTCATTGACTGCCACCGGCTGGCGCCTGTCGCGAACTTGATAGGCCTCGGCTACGCGGTACTCGCCCGCAGGAGCATCACCAGATTGCTCGCCGTCGCGGCCCCGTAGCGCTTGATGCGTTCACGCGCATCGCCGGAAGCGCGGATAGGTAGTCCGTGTTCGCATCCGAGTACGCGAGGGGCGGACAGGCGCTTTTGCTTCTCATCGCGGTGCACGGACGCGATCGTCCGCTTCGCGTGCTTCGTTTATTCGCCAGGACGGTGCATCAGGCAGGCTCGCCTGCGCGGTCTTTTCGAGCCAGTGTTGGCACCGGCGAATCGAGAGGTCGTGACCTCGCTTCATCGCATTGTTGATCAGTCGCGGAGTGATGAGCAATTGGAGGATCCAGCGACCGGCCGAGCGCGAATCCGCATATCGCCGCAATGATTTCTACCGATCTGTGCGCGATTAGATCGCTGAAGAGTCCGGCGGTTGGCCCAGGGATGGCGAGGTGGACTTTCACGATCGCTGGTGGCGCTATCAGCGGTAAATCTGGATTGCCCTCGGTAGATTGCCCTTCAGAAAACTCGAGCCGAACCTCTCGGCCAAGGCGCCGCCAGCCAGCCATACGGACCTGTGTGCCCAGACGCAACATCAACGACCCCATGCCGCCATGCGGATTGAAGTAGTTGAAGTTTGGCTCCTTCAACCCAGTGGAGTACCAAATAGAGGAACCATCGTCGTTGGCAGCTACACGGGCCGCCGCGTCTGCGGCACACTTCTTCACGAGGAACGAATCGTCGGGATCTGAAGTAGCGAATTCTAGGAACGGAGGTTTGTCGATCAGCCTCGCGACGACCTCGCGCTCGCCGGGTCTGCCAAATGTCAGTATCGCTCGACGTCAAAGTTCTTGGTTGGTGAGTGGACTGTATAACAACGCTGGCTTCTGCTGCAGCGACTCATAATGGGTTGCGGCCAGCGAACGCAGGGAGCAAGGCCGCTACCGATGAGTCGCTGTCGGCAGCACGCTGATGTTAGACAGCGCGGCGCAAATGTACGGTTTTCGCGCCAAAGCCAACATGTGTGCACTCGTACCAACCACCGATAATTCTGACTCCAACAGCTCAGCGACTTTGAGCATGCGCTCACGAGTGCGTTCGTCGCGCCATTGCTGATCAAAGTCCCGCAGCAAGCATGCTGGGTCCTCGACGCTCACGACGCGGTCCATCACGAAGCCTGACGCAGCAAACTCTTTCCCCAAGTCCTCCGGTCAATGGAAAAATGCCGTCGTGAATCCCCCGCACACGTTCGGGATTTCGATTCACTCCGTGGCGCAACGGAACGGTGACGGTCTGTGCGCCATTTGAATTTCCTATCGCGCACGTCGAGCTCGACACCATCACACCGGCCATCGTCGCGACGTGGAAGACCGGTGATCGACTGTTGCTCAATGGCAAGCTGTTTACGGGACGCGACGCCGTGCACACGCACATCGCCGATCTCTTTGCCAGCGGGCAAGTGTTCCCCGACGGCGTCGATTTCACCAATCGCGTGATCTCCTACGTCGGCCCGGTCGATCCAGTCCGTGACGAAGCGGTGGGACCGGCCGGCCCAACCACCGCGACGCGCACGGACCAGTTCACCGAAATGATGCGCGCCAAAACGGGACGCATCGCGATGATCGAAAACGCCGAGCGTGGGCCGATTGGGCTCGAGGCCATTCGCGCGCACAAGGCAGCGTATCTGATGGCCGTGGGCGGCGCGGCCTACCGTGTCTCGAAAGCCATTCGTGCATCACGCGTCGTCGCGTTCGCAGACTGAGGGATGGAAGCGATCTACGAGTTTGACGTGCCCGACATGCCGGTCACCGTCGCGGTCGATGACGAACACCACGCTCTCCTGACCGCGGAACACGTCTTCCCTGTACCGGTCAGACGCCGGATGTTGCTCCCAGAAGAGTGGGTCGGATGCGACGGCGAAGAGGTCGGCCCAGTCGGCGGTGCGGAGCGGGCGTACCTCGATGAGCGCGCCGCGCAGCGTCGGCTGCAGATCAACAGTCAGGGGATGTCCTCGAGGGGATAGTGCTCATGCACGGCGGCGCAGCGTCTTCCAGCTCGCAAGACAACGACGCGCAGTGTCAAACTCGTTGTAGCGGCTCCCTTCCTGCTCCATGAGATAGAACTCGACGCCGCCGGTCGACTCGAGTGCCGTCACGATCTGCTTCCACGGCGCGATACCTTCGCCAAAGAGCACGCGATAGGATTGCTCCTGCGCCTCCGTGCCGGGCGCCCAGTCCTTGAGGTGCGCGCTCCGAATGCGTCCGGGATTTGCCTTGATCCACGCCACCGGGTCAGCGCCCGCTTGCAGGCATGTCCCGACATCAAGTTGCAGCATGAAATCGGCGGGCGTGTTTGCGGCAATCAGCTCCATCACGCGCTGACCGTCGGCGAGCGTTGCCCATTCAGCAGCGTGGTTGTGCAGCCCGGCAAATAGTCCGTGCGGGCGCAACGCATCGGTCGCGGCCGCGAGCTTCGTGCACAGCGCTTTCCATTCGTCAGCAGTGCCGTGGTCGAATGGTGGCGAGGCGAGCACGATGTACCGCGCGCCGAGTATCTGATTGATCTCGATGGACGTGGTCATCGCATCGCCGGGTGTGAGCGACGTGATGCCGTTGTGCGTCGAGTAGCAGCGAAGACCCAGATCGTCGAGCATGGTCCGCACGTCTTTGGCGTACGGCACCGACCAGCTCATGTACGGCGCATAGAACTCAACGGCTTCATAGCCGATCTGCCTGAGCGTGCGAAGCGTGTTGGGGAGATCCTTGGTCTGCTCCGTGCGCACGGCGTACATTTCGATCCCGATCGGTCGCGCTTTCGGCTTGTGCACCGGCGCATCTGTTCGCACTGGTGACGCCTGCGCGGTTGTCATGCCGGTCGTGATCAGTGGCGTTGCGGCGATGAGTGCCGCACTGGCGCCGGTGTGCACTAGGAAGTCGCGTCGCGTGAAGCTTGTGGGGTCAGTCATCGGCGGAGTGGTGGACGGAGAGGCTGGCGGTCGCAAACAAAGGATCGGAGCGGCGAACGCCGCAGGCAACCGTTGTCGATCGCGTTGAACCGCGGCTCGCAATCGCCGGGCGTTGCGCCGACGAGGATGTCGCGCATACCGTACGGCGCTACCCGGGTGCTACTGCGCTGTCACTCGGTGCGTCACGCGATCCCGCGCTGCGTATCACGCATAGCGTCACTCACCGAATCGTAGATCTGGACTCGCGTCCACAGATGATGGCACTCGTCGCGGAAGCGGTCGTGAATGGGGTGCACCTGATAGGCGTCGTGTCCCGCTTCATCGGCGAACACGACCACCAGTGCGCGCGAATAGCTGCGGTCGATGACAGGACGATCGGTCGACGCAGCGACGCCAACCCAACCGTGCAGCACGCTCTCAATGGCGAGCAGCGACTGAACGCTGGCCGAGAACTGCGCTTCGTCGCTGGCCGTGAGATCGTCGCGAAGCCAGAAGTACACCGCGTGAATGAACATGTGTGTATGCCAGATAGGGTGAGCGCCACCAGCAGCTACAATATCTACTCGTATGCCGTTTGCAGCTCAGCAATATCGAGCTTCGCCATTGTCATCATTGCCTGCATGACGCGCGCGGCCTTGGTCTTGTCCGGGTCCTGCAAGTACGTGTTCAACACACTCGGCACCACCTGCCAAGACAACCCGGACTTGCCCTGCGACCATCCACAGAGACGCGACATGCGGACCACCGTTCAGCGCGAAGAACTCCTGAGCTCCCCCGTCTCCATCATGACTATCAACTCCGCCTCGAGCTTGTCGTAGCCTGCCGACATTCCGTCCGCCATCGGCGTTGCGAGCACCGCGTCACGCGCTTCTTTCGAGTCGTAGGTGATGGTGAGCGTCATCCTCGTCTGTTCACCCTGCGCTGTCAGCACCAGCGTGCCGATCGCTTCACCCGGATACCACGACTGGTCAAACGTTTCTGACGTGACGAGACGTTCGAGCGGAATGATTTCGCGGTAGAACCCGCCCATGCCCATCTCCATGTTCGGGCCGCGCCAGACATAGCGATACGCGCCGCCAACACGCAAATCGATCTCGCAGACCTCCAGCATCCAGCCGTCGTGCACGCCGAGCCAACGTTTAACGAGTGCGGGAACCGTGAGCGCTTGATAGACGAGATGACGCGGTGCATTGAACGCGCGGGTGACGCGAATATCGCGGTCACCTGGGGTGGTGATCTGCATACTTCCAAGGTGGCGTGTAGCGCTGGTCATGAACGAGTGCTCCTGGGACGGGGCGGGGTTTTTGCGGCGGGTTTTGCGGCGGGTTTTGCGGTCGGTTTCGCGACGGGTTTAGTCGCGGACATGGCCACCGCGTTCTTTGCGCCGCGTGCTTCGGCGGCTTTCATCTCGTCGAGCAGTGAATCGAGCTGCTGGAATGACGCCTCCCAGTATCGCCGATAGCGTTCTAGCCATTCATTCGCTGCGGCGAGCGGCGTGGCTTCGAGTCGAACCGGACGTCGTTGCGCATCACGTCCGCGCGAAACCAGTCCGGCGCGCGCGAGCACTTTGAGATGCTTGGAGATCGCGGGCTGACTCATCGCAAACGGTGCCGCGAGGTCCTTCACGGATACGTCGCCGGTCGCCAGCCGAGCGAGGATCGCACGCCGGGTGGGATCGGCGAGGGCCGTGAACGTCGCGTTCAGTTGTGTGGGCGAGCACTGTTCATAACCAATAGGTTGCATAACCCAAAGGTTATGGGAACGATTCATTTTGTCAAGCCCGACGTTTCAGACGGCGGCGGCCATGCGTGCGCGCGTGCCTTCCATTTTCTCGAGGCACGATTGGCAGATGCCGTGGGAGAGGTGCGGCATCTGTCCGCCTTCGAGGAGCCAGAGTTCCGTCACCGCCTCCTCCGCGTTTGCCCAAACGCCTGCTCCGATATCGATGCGATTGCACGAGGCACAGGCGCGAATGAAATCGGCAGAGCGGACAGCGCCGCGCACCAGGAGAGACACCGTGCGCCGAGGCTCGAGCCGGGCGGTGGAGGACGCGAACTCGACCGACCCGGGTCCAGCCGAGGTACCTCGAGCGCGTTGCACGGGACTATGGCCCGTGGCGTCTCGTGGTGGCGTAGGTCGCCGACACATTCCTCGCCTGTGGCGTGATGGAGCACGGCGTCGAGCGCATCCGGTGCGACGCCTGCGCGCACGAGTATCTGTTGGTCTTCTCGTGCAAGGGCCGGTACTTCTGCCCGCGTTGCCACGCCAAGCGCCTCGCAATCTGGACGCCGTCGCTGGACACTACGCTGCTCGGCGAGATCGCCCGCGTCGCCGCCCGCACCGTCACGGCCGCCATCCGCACGCTGACCGGCGAGCGGGAACTCGCCGTCGGTATCGTTGCCTGTTTGCAGACGCATGGCTCGCGGGCCAACTGGCATCCGCACCTGCACCCGCTCGTCACTGACGGTGGCTTTCGACGCGACGGGACGTTCATCGCGTGGCCGGGGGCAACGCCGCATACTCGATCGACCCAGATTGAGTTTGCTATCCTTGCAATGGCGAGGCGGAATTCAGCGTTGAGGCCGCGCAGTGAGGTAGCTCCACACGTCGACGTTGATGCTGCCCGCGACGGCCGGATAGTCGTGATCCTGATTGGCGAGCTCCACGTAGTGCACGTCGTGGCCCGTGGCGAGCAGAAGGTCGCGCGTTCGCCGACCCTGCCCGAACGAAAAATACGGGTCATGGTCGCCGAGATAAATCGCGATGCTCGTGCTACGCTGCGCGCGCCGGACGATGTCGTCGTATTCCGGCTGTATGACCGCCGCAAAGACCCCGGCACCGGCGAAGTAGTTCGCGTTCAGGAGCGCCGCATCGTAGACGAAGTAGCCTCCGGCCGAGTAGCCGAACAGATACCTTCGCGCCGGATCGAGCTTCCATTCGGAGCTCACCGCATCGACCAGCCGCGGAAACACCTCCGGCACGCTCCGCTCGGCATCGGCACTCAGGTCGAGCGTCGGCGCAACGAGAATGATGCCCTTCGCCTCGGCGAGGCTGGTCCATGTGCCGACGAAGGAGGGACCGTTTCCGCCTGCCCCGTGCACGAGCAGCATCGACGGCGCCGGCGTACCGCTGCTGTACGTCGTCGGCACGTACACGACGAACGGATATTCGCGCCCTTGGTATGTCATCACGCGCGAACGCAATGTGCCGGGCCCGTTGAAATCCGGCGACGTGAGGCAGCCTGCCGCGACGATGGCGGCGAGAACGTGGGCGCGACGCAAGACGCGGAGATTTGTCATGCGGCGCAGCCTATTGCCGCATGACACGTCACAGAAGCGGGGATGCAGTGAACCACCGTTCCGCACCGGCGAAAGGCGTCTCGATGCAACCAGCGGCGTTACCCTGCGCGTGGTTCGCAGCGCCTGACCCACCGTTCGCAGCATTCGGGTTGTCGAGACGAACGGAATGCGAGATCCTGCACGTGTCCAACAGACGAGAGCCAACATGAAAGCACTCTACGTATTCGCACCCGTAATCGCGGCAATGGCCGCCGTCGCAATACCGACGGCACCCTCGCATCATCCACGTCCCGACATTGAAGCGCTCGGCCAGCTTGTCGGCGAGTGGCAGACCGACACCGTCGGGGGCGTGTCCGCGCGCTCCTCGTGCGCGTGGACGGCGTGGCGCCTCGCCGTCCTGTGCGAGCAGCGCATCGACGGCCTGCCTGGCACGCCGACGGCGCTCAACTTTTTCACCGCCGACGCGGCGGGCACTGGTTTCGCGCTGTATGTTCTGTCTCGCTCCGGCTCGGTGATCACTCCCATTGCCATCGTGATGAACGGCGCGGAATGGAGGTATGGCGGAAGCAGCCAGGCGAGCGACGGCCGGTGGTACCGCACCGTGAACGATTTCCGCAATCCCGACTCGTATACCTGGCGCCAGGAGACATCACTGGATGGCAAGCAGTGGACGGCCGGGCCTCATGGACGATCGCGCCGCATCCGATGATCGCGACGCGCCGCCGGTTCGTCTGCGAGCCACGGCCGTCATCGCCGCGTGGACGGCGCCCGCACTTCTCTCCACGTTTCAGCGCTGGGCGTCTGATGCCCTGACGTCGCACCCCGCATCCTTCTGGCGGATCGCGGCGGCTGAGTGGCCAGGCTGGTACCTCTGGGCCGCCATGACACCCCCGATCTTTTACCTCGCCGCTCGCTATCCGATGCGGCGTGCAACGCGCCTGCGTGACGTCGCCGAGCACGCGGGGGCGTGGGCGGTCTGCTCACTGCTGCATGCGCTGATACGGAGCCGCGACTATGACGCGGCGACTGCATCGACATCGTTCGCGCGATACGTCGGCATGACATCGATTGCCTGGATGCCCAGCACGTTCCTCCTGTACGTTGTCACGGTGGGCGCCGCACTCTGGATGCGCGCCCTGGCGCACGCACAGCAGCGTGAGCGCGAGCGCACCGCGATGAGCGTGGAGCTGGCGCGCGCCGAGCTGAACGCGCTGCGAAGCCAGCTGCATCCGCACTTTCTGTTCAATACGCTCAACACCATCGCGATTCTTATCCGCGAGCGGGAGACGGAAGTATCGGCGCGTCTCGTGACGCAGCTTGGAGATGTCCTGCGCCACGTGCTGCGGGGTACCCGGGCCAACGTCGCGCCGCTCGCCGACGAGATTGCGCTCGTCGCGACCTACCTCGAGATCGAGCAGGTGCGGTTCGGCGACCGGCTCAGCGTGTCGTGGTCGGTGGAGGACGACACCTTGGCCGCCGAGGTGCCCTCACTTGTGCTTCAGCCGCTGGTGGAGAATGCGCTGCGACATGGGATCGCCAGACGGACGACGCCCGGGTCTATGGAGATCGGCGCGCGGCGCGAGGAGGACGAGCTGGTGCTCTGGGTCGTGGACGACGGACCATCGACAGCCGCGAGTTCGGTCGCCGCAATATCGCATGAGAGCGGAGTCGGGCTGCGTAACACGCGAGAGCGACTTGCGCGGTTGTATCCGCGTAAGTCATCACTCCTACTGCATCCAGTGGCTGGCGGCGGGACGCGCGCCGAAGTCCGCCAGCCCTTCCGGCGGATGACGGCGTCATGAGTGCGAAGGCACGCGTGCTGATCGTGGACGACGAGCCAGTCGCCAGACGCGGCCTGCGACGGCTCCTCGGCGATCGCGAAGGAATCGAGATCGTCGGTGAGGCCGCCGATGGTGCGGCTGCCGTGGAGCTGATTCGTCGCCACCGACCCGACCTCGTGTTTCTCGACATCCAGATGCCGGGGCTCGATGGCTTCGGCGTCGTGCGTGCCGTGGGCGCGCTCGCCATGCCATGCGTCGTCTTCGTCACCGCATTCGACGCGTATGCGATCGATGCCTTCGCGGTAGCGGCGACCGACTACGTGGTGAAACCGTTCACGCCAGAACGGCTCCGGGAGGCGACGGACCGCGCGCTGCTGCGCATCCGGGAGCAGCGCGTTGTGGCCGCTCACGAACAGCTGCTGCGCGCGCTGGGCGACGTGCCGTCATCAGCGGCGACAGGCACTACGCGCGAGGAGCCACGCGCCGAGCGCCTGCTCGTGTCCGTCGGATCTCGCGGGGTGGTCGTTCCGCTTGCCGACGTCAACGTCTTCGAGGCAGACGGCTACCACGTGCGCGTGTGGACAGGCACGCAACGCTACACGCTGCGCGAATCGCTCAAGGAGCTCGAGATCCGGATCAGCCCGGACGAGTTCATCCGGATTCATCGTTCCGCACTCGTGCGCATCTCGGCGGTGCGCAGCATCGAGCGGCTCGACGGCGACCGGCTTATGGTGGTGCTCGGCGACGGTACCGAGCTTCCGGTAAGCCGCGCGAGGCGCGAAAGTGTCATTCGGGCACTGGGAAGCATCCGCGGTTAGCTCGCTAGCCTGGTGTCCATCCTGAAGGCGGGCTTCGACGTGAGCTGTCCCCGGTTCCGTGGACACAGGGCTACGCTACTCGCGGAATGAATGACGCTCGTTCGAAGTGAATCGGGCTAACGTAGCCTAGGGTGGAGTGCCTCCGGATCGGATTGTAGAAGCGTTCGATATAGTCAAACACATCCGCGCGTGCGGCATTGCGGGTGGCATAGTGCGTCCGGGCGAGTCGCCCGGTTTTGAGCGACGAAGAAGAAGCGCTC
>JANLPE010000026.1:0-23532 GCA_031366985.1 Gemmatimonadaceae bacterium | reverse complement strand
GGGGCTTCGAGGACGTCGAAATGGCGACGCTGGAATGGGTCGCCTGGTTCAATCAGGAGCGTTTGCTGGAACCGCTCGGCTATGTTCCGCCGCCGGAGTTTGAGGCGCCGTATTACGAGACGGACACCACTCACACGCCCGTGGGTGTACTCAACTAAACCAGTCTCCTGAAAACTCGGGGCGGTTCAGGTGTGGAGGTGTCACGTTTCGGGTGAGGACCGGGGAACTTGTGGGGCCTGGGATGACTTCCCTCAATCGTAACCGCCCGCTCAGTCCTCATTCCCACGCGCCGATCTCGTGATCCAATCGATGAATCGTGTCCACTTGGTATGCCGATGCGAACGAATAGCTCCAGTCGGTACTGGGCCAGCTGATGGCTGACGCCGATCTCAGCCCAGAAGCCGCACGGGCCTTCGCCACACAGGCGCTGCCGTTGTTGGATGACGTCTCGCGCTTCGCCCAATCGCTGACACACGACATCACCAGCGCCGAGGACCTCACGCAGGAAACATATCTCCGGGGGTACCGCGGTTGGCGGACGTTCGAGTCCGGGACGGATGTGAAGTCGTGGCTCTTCGCGATCTGTCGCAATACGCACTATCGCATCGGGCAGCGGGAGCAGCGACAGGTGAGCGTCGATGATGCGGACCTGGAGGCGCTCGCGGCCGGTGCGCTATACGCGTCCGCGCATCAGCAAGGCCTCAACACCGTATGGACCGGTAGCGATCTGCGTGGTGCGTTGCGCGCCGCGATCGACGCACTGGATCCGCCGCGACGGGAAGTCGTGCAACTGGTTGACGTGGAGGGTCGTTCGTACGACGACGTCGCCAGCCTGCTGGGCATCCCGATTGGCACCGTTCGCTCCCGACTGTTCCGCGCACGTCGCGTGCTGCAGGAACAGCTGCTGGCCCACGCGCAGGATCTCGGTCTCGCCAGGATGGGCGGGGCTGATCCGCTCTCAGACTAAGGTGAAAATCATGCTGGATTGCGCGGCGGTGATGCGGCAGTTGTGGGACTATCTCGACGGGGAGCTCGATGCGGAGCGCGAGCAGGCGTTGCGCCTGCATCTGTCGATGTGCGAGCGTTGCACCGGACAGGCAGAGTTCGATCGTCTGTTTCTGCAGGCCGTGAAGACGGCGCGCACAGAAGCGCCATCCGCGCAGCCGCTTCGGTTGCGCGTGGCGAATGCGTTGGTGGAGGCCGGGATGCCGCGCGAGGCACTCGCGGCGGCGGGCGAAGGCTTCGCATGAGACCGCTGCGTTCAGCCATGAGGAGTGCGGCCCATGTCGAAGTGATCGCGATGGCGGCCGTCGTCGGCCTGCTCCTCGGCCTGCTCGTCGGCCCGCTGGCGGCCCCTCTTGCCGCGCAAACGGGACATCTGACGGGCACGGTGCGCGCGCAATCAGGACACCCCGTGGCAGCGGCGTCGATCACGCTCGTCGGGACTGGCGCGACATCACGAAGCGACAGCAGTGGCAAGTTCTCGATGCGGGTACCAGCGGACCGACCGCTTCGACTGGTGGTGCTGTCGCCGGGCTTCCGTGCCGATACGATCGACGTGGCGCCGATCGCGAGTGGGGCGCGTCGCGACGTGCCGCTTACGCTCTTGCCGCTCGCGCAACTGGCGGTGCGGCACGTGATCGCGCAGCGTGATCGTCCGCTGCTGAACACCAGCGATGCCGCCACAGGTGGCACCATCGAACGCGACGAGTTGCGCGCGTTGCCAACGGACGCGCGTGATCCTGTCGCACTCGCATATAACATTCCCGGTGTCGCGCAGGCGCGTGCGTTCTTCGGTGATGCGCCCAGACTCAGTATCAATGGCGCCAACTCGCTCTATGCGCAGTACACGCTGGATGGCCTCGAAAACAATGAGGGTTTCCTCGGTGGACCGCGCGTGGAATTCCCGTTGGCGGCGTTGCATCAACTCGACGTGAAAGCGAACACGTACACGGTAGAGTCGGGACGCAGTCCGAGCGGCGTCGTCAACTACGAAAGTCGGGCGGGCGGCGAAGCATGGCGCGGCGAACTGTTTGGATACAATCGCCCAGGGCTGCCGCTCGATGCGCGTCCCGCTGTGCAATCAGGCGATGCCGCGGCGCGCGCTGACGTCGCCCGTGCGCAGCAGGGTTTTCGCCGAGCACAGGTCGGCGGTGCGTTTGGGGGCCCACTCGCGGTGCAGCGCACGTTTGTCTTTGGCGCGCTCGAATACTCCAACGAGAACGAGGACCGCATCAGTTCAACCGCGCGCGCGACGTTTCTTGGCCGCGAGTTGCGTGAGACGTACAAAGCGTTCGCGCGACTCGATCACGGCTGGAACGACAATCAGACCACGACGCTGCGTTTCGCCTTGAGCCATCAGGCGCGCGCCGGCGAGGGGAGCGGCATTGTCGCCCCCGAGGCGGACATCACCACTGTCCGTGCCGGCTCGCTCGCGTCGCTGACGCATCGGAGCGCGTGGGACGCCGGGCGTGCGAGCAACAGCGCGTCGATTCAGGTCTCGACATTCAAGTGGAACTTTCCGCCAACGCGCAGCAGTTTCAGCGTGCCGCAGGTCACCATTCTGGACCGTGACTCACTGCCAATAGGTGTCGTCGGGTCGAGCAATTTCATCTTCGACGAGTCAGAACTGCAGCTGCAGTTTCGCGACGTTCTGGAACGACAGCTCGGTGCGAATCATACGCTGAGCGCCGGCGTCGACATCGCGACCTCCGGATTCAAATTGACCGGTTCGTCGACGAATCCATCGGGCTCGTATGAGGTCATCAACAACGGCGATATTCCGTCGGCCAACGGACGCTTTCGGTTGGCGGATATTCCGGGTACCGTCGTCGTACGTAGCTACACCATCGACGCCGCGCAAAAGCAGGTGAATCTCACGCAGACCCTGTATGGAGCGTTTATGGAAGATCGGTGGCATCCGTCGAATACGCTGACCATTCGTTCCGGCATTCGCTGGGACTACGATGATATCACGAGTCGAGGTGGGAGTTCACCGGACCTGCGCAATATTCAGCCGCGCGTTTCGTTCAACTGGCTGGCGTCATCCACTACCGTACTTCGCGGTGGAATTGGCGTCTTTGCGGGCAAACTACCGTACGCGGTTTACTCCGACGCGGTGCAGTTCGGTCCGACCGGGAATCAGACGGTCACATTTCGCGGCGCACAAGCACCGGCGTTTCTGCAAGGGCCGACCGCCGTGAGTCTGAACCGCGCGACGCTGCCGGCACGTGAGATTCGGCAGTTGTTTGCGTTTGACCTCAAGCAGCCCAGCAGTCGTCAGGTGACGATCGGTGCGCAGCGGCAACTCGGTGATCGCACGGCGCTCAGTGTTGATGCGGTGTATGTAGACACGAGACATCTGCCACGGTCGTGGGATCTCAATGCACAGGCGGCGACGATCTCGGCGGCGGATTCGCTGGGGCGTTCCACGGCCTTCGGCGACGCCCTGCGTCCGGTGACTCCGGCAACGGGCAGCTATCGCCGCCTCACCACGACGGAGACCGGTGGCCGTAGCACGTATGCCGGGTTGAACAGCGCGCTCCGTTACCGCGCCAGCAATAGCTTGCTGGTCGACGCGAACTGGACGTGGTCACATGCCATCACCAATACGGAGGACATTAACTTCAATGCCTCCGTCGCCAACAACTTTGCGCTGGATCGTGCCGATGCGAACAACGATCGTCGTCACAAAGCGACCGTGCGAACGACCTGGAACGGCGTGCGGCACCTGACCGTGGCCGGCATCGTCGACGCGCAATCGGGGACGCCGATCAACCGCGTCGCCTATTTTCGCGATCTGACCGGCGCTGGTGGCGCCTATGGCGACGGATTCATTGGCAATTATCAGCGCTTCGCTGGTGTGCCGCGCAATGGCGAGCGCTTGCCGAGTGCCGCATTCCTCAGCAGCAGTGTGGCGTACGATCTCGACGTGGCCGGTCGCGTGCTCTCGCTTCGCGCAGACGTGTTCAATATGCTCAACCGCGTGAATACCTCCGGATTTGCGACCGGCGTTGGCGGCGGCGGGTCTGCCACGCAGGTCGGGCGACCGGGCGATCCGCTGCAGTTCACGACGGCAGGTGCGCCACGGCAAGTTCAACTGTCGCTCAACGTGCGATTTTGATCGCCGAGCGTTTGATCGATGTCTCGACGCGTCAATCAACGCGCCATCGCGCAATGGCCCTCGCCGCTGTCGTCGCCGTCTTTGTCGCGTGGGCGGCCGCGGGATGCGGCCAGCCGCCGTCGTCGACCAAGGCACCGTCGGCGGTCATGTCGCTGCCATGGGATGCGGTGGTCGCCAACGCACGCGGCACCACAGTGACATGGCGCATGTGGCGAGGCGACCCGTCGATCAATCGCTACATCGACGGCTGGGTCGCGCCACGGCTGCTCGCCACGTACGGTATTACGTTGCACGCCGTAGAAGGGCAGGGCGCTGAACTCATCAACCAGCTGGTGACGGAGCGCGAAGCTGGTCGAACGGTCGGCACGGCGAGTCTGCTCTGGATCAACGGCGAAACGTTCGCCGGTCTACGTCGAGAGCAGCTGCTCGCGGGCCCGTGGGCAGGCCGACTTCCCGCCGCGCGCTTCGTGGATAGTGCGTCCGCTATCATCATGCGGGACTTTGAACAGGATCCAGCCGGCTTCGAATCGCCGTGGGGGCAAGTGCAATTCGCGCTGATTGTTGATTCGGTCCGAACGCCGCGGCCGCCGACAACGGTGGCAGAACTTGGCGCCTGGATCCACGAGCACCCTGGTCGATTCACGCACGACGAATCCTTCACCGGTATGACGTTCCTCAAGTCGCTGCTTTATGCCGTGGGCGGCGGCGTGTCGCGCTATGCCGGCGGCTTCGATCAGACGCGCTACGACGCGGGCCGCACCGTATTGTTCGGCTGGCTGCGCGAACATGAGCGCGACTTCTGGCGACGCGGCGAGGCGTATCCGCGCGATGTCGCGGCGCTCCATCGGTTGTTTGCGAATGGCGAGGTGGATTTCAGTATGTCGAACAATCCCAATGAGGTCGCGAGTAAGATCGCGCAGGGGATTCTGCCGGCCTCGGCGCGGGCGTTGCTGCTGCGCGACGGTACGATCGCCAACACGCACTACCTCGGCATTCCGTTCAATGCGCCGAACGCGGCCGGCGCGATGGTGGTGGCAGATTTTCTGCTCAGCCCTGAAGCACAATTCGAGAAATTGCGGCCGAACGTGTGGGCAGATGGGACGGTGCTGGATGTGGCGAAACTCTCCGGCCACTGGCCGGTCGCCTTCGACTCGCTGGCGCGCGATGCGCACTTGGTTCCGCGTGACTCGTTGAAGCGCTACGCACGACCGGAAGTCGCTCCCGAATATCACCAACGACTGCAAACCGACTGGCGCGACTCGATTCGCGCGTCTCCCCCGCGGCGCTGATGGCGGGCCCTCGTCGCTTCGGCGCCGTCATGATTCTGACGGCCATCTCGATTCCGGTCATCATCGGATTCGGATACTCGGCGTTGGCGAGCGTTGGCGTGGTGGGACCCGCGGCATCGGGCTGGACGATGCGATCCGTCATCAATGTGTGGCGTGATCAGAGTACGTGGCGAAGTGTGGGATGGACGCTGTGGACGTCGTTGACTGCCACGGCCATCGCCGCGCTGCTCGCGATCGAGATCAGCGTCCGTGTACCGCGTCAGGATCGCCTCGTGTCGGTGCTTTTAGCGCCGCTGGCGGTGCCGCACGTAGGGGCCGCCCTCGCATTTCTGCTCCTGCTTGGCCAAGGCGGGATGCTCTCGCGTCTCGCGGTCGCCGCGCACATCACCAGCGTCCCGGTGGACTTTCCGGTGATCGTCGGCGATGTCGCCGGTCTGGGCTTCATCAGTGCGGCGGTATGGAAAGAGTTTCCGTTCCTGTTGCTCGTCGCGCTCTCCGCCAGTGCGCCGCACATCCCGCAAACGATCGAGGCGGCGCGCACACTGGGCGCCCGATCATCCGATATTCGACAGCGCGTGCTCCGGCCGCAGCTGTGGCGTGCCATCGCACCAGCGCTGGTCGCCGTCTTCGCGTTCCTGTTGGGGCAGTACGACATGGCCGTGCTGTTGGCCCCGACGCAACCGACGGCACTGTCGCTCCTGACGATGGAGCGTTGGTCAGATGCTGCACTGGCGCGTCGGAGCGAGGCCCACGTGTTGGGACTGCTCGCGCTCGCGATGGTGGTCGGCGCGGTCTGGTGGCAGGCGATCGTGCGACGCCACACTGATGCAACGTCGTCGTAATATGACGGGTCGCCGGTGGGGACTCGTGCTCTTGGTGACGGTGGCATTGATGCCGATCGGCACGCTCGCCCTGCGTGCGTGGGCCGCCGCATGGCCGTTCCCGCTACTTCTGCCGATAAGTACGGCAGGCGCGGTACTGCCCGCCTGGCCCAGACTTGCCAAAGCCACTGTGACCGGCATCGCGTTGGCACTCGCCGTCGGCGCGATCAGCACGCCGCTCGCAATGCTTGCCAGTCGCGCGCTGGCGCGCGCCTCCGCGAGAATGCGTGCGCTGGGTCAGGCACTCGCCTTTCTGCCGGTGGTTGCACCACCCGTGTCGCTCGGCATTGGTGCCGCGCTGGTGTCCACGCAGTTGCATGTGGCCGGCACATGGAGCGGTGTGATGCTCACGCACCTGTTGCCTGCGACGGGATACGCCACGCTTTTTCTCACGGCCGCGCTCGATCGCTATGAGTTCGCGGCGGAAGATGCCGCACGAACGCTCGGTGCATCGCCGATTGACGTCATTCGCCGTATTGTGATTCCCATGTTGCGTCCGCGAATCTTGGAGGCGTTTGCCTTGGCGGCACTGGTGTCATGGGGACAGCTCGCCCTCACGTTGCTCGTCGGCGAAGGGGCGGTCCGCACGTTGCCGGTCGAGTTGTTGGCGTTTGTGAACTCAGGCGACGACCGCCTCGGTGCGCTGTCGGCGCTGGTGTTGACACTGCCGCCGTTGGCGGGATTCGGACTCCTGCAACGTGCTACGTCACGGACGGGACTCGTATGACGTCGCTCGCCGCGCTGGGCGTACGCGATGCGCACATCTCGTACGACAAGTTGTCGGTTGTGCATGGCGTGTCGTTTGAGCTGCACGCGGGCCAGCGATTGGTCATCGCTGGCCCTTCCGGCTCAGGCAAGAGCTCGTTGCTTCGCGCCATCGCGGGGCTGGTACCGCTGGCGAAGGGGCGCATATACATGCGTGACGTCGACGTCACCGGGATGGAGCCCGAGCGCCGAGGAGCGGTGTACCTGCACCAAGTGCCGGTGCTCTTCCCGCATCTCGATGTGTTCGAGAATATCGCGTTTCCGATGCGGATCCGACATGTCGTTGCATCGGTCGTGACCGAACGTGTCATGGCGCTGCTTGAACGTGTGCAAATGGTAGAGCTGGCGCGCCGCAGAGTCGGTGCACTCAGCGGCGGACAGCGGCATCGCGTGGCGCTTGCCCGCGCACTGGCGGCGAATCCGGAGGTGCTGCTGCTCGACGAACCGTTCTCGGCGCTCGATCCCTCACTGCGTTCGGAGGTACGTGCCGACATTCTGCGCGTGCTCGATGCCGATGGTCCCGCGGCGATCTTTGTCACGCATGACATCGATGAAGCCGTCGCCATTGGCGGTCGGCTGGGCATCCTGATCGGCGGACAGCTGAAGCAGTGTGATGTGGCGAGCCGCGTCTTGGCCAAGCCCGCGTCGTTGGACGTGGCGCAACTGCTCGGCATCCCGAACATCATCAGCGGCACGTCAGATGCGTCGGGTGATTTTCAGTGCGCGCTCGGTCGCTTTGCGGGATGGGGCGGCGTGGGCGCCGGTGTGCTGGTCGCCCGTCCGCTGTCGTTGCGCATCGGCACCGTGAACGACGGCGACGCGCGTGATGCGGTGCAGGGCGTCATCATCCGATCGCTGCCACAGGTAACCGGCGATCTTGCGCTCGTTCAAGTCGGCACCGACCAGCTGATTGCCACGCCAGAGCAAGGATTGATCATCGAATCCGGTCAACGTGTACGGGTGGACGTCGATGCGCTGGGCGTTCACTGTTTGCCAACGTGATGATGCGCGAGATGCGCGATGTTTGATCACTGGCTCCGGTCGCTCAAGGATCGATGGTTCGCGCCGCTGGCACAGCGACTCGGGCCTCGCATCACGCCCAACCTTCTGACCCTTCTTGCGTTTAGCGCGGGCATTGCTTGCGCGATTGCTCTCGCCAACGGCATGAATCGCGCGGCGCTCGCGCTGTGGATTGGCAACCGACTGCTTGACGGACTTGATGGTACGCAGGCGCGCGTCCACGGTCTGAGCTCGGCGTTCGGTGGCTATCTCGACATCATCCTCGACTTTGTCGTCTACGCCGCAGTACCGCTCGCCATGATCGTTGCTGGCCACGACCGACCACTCGATCTCGCTGGCGCGACGCTGCTGGCGAGCTTCTTCGTGAACGCCGCGTCGTGGATGTATCTGTCCGCGGTGCTCGAGCAGCGCGCGGCCGGAGCGAAATCGACCGGTGAGCTGACGACCATCACCATGCCGCCGGGGATTGTTGCCGGTGCAGAGACGGTCGTACTCTACGCGAGCTTTATGATCTGGCCGTCATGGCGCGTCATGGGCTTCTTCGTAATGGCGGGTTTCGTTGGCGTCAACGTCATTCTACGACTGGTGTGGGCTTGGCGACGACTGGATCGCGACGGTCCGGAACTCTGACAGGGCGACGTGACTTACCGTCGGTGGCCACAATGGCCAACCAACCTATTTCGGGAGTTCGTGATGAATCTGCTTACCCGCGCAACCATCATGCTGGCCGTGATGGCCACTCCAACGATCGTCGCCGCGCAGTCGATGTCCTCCGGTGGCAAGCCCATGATGATGAAGCCGCCGGTCAGCAAGACGGCAACGATCACGGGCACCGTCGTCGATGTGTCGTGCAAGTATGGACAGGGCCTCGGCGGTCCGGAGCACAAGATGTGTTCGGAGGTGTGCGCCGATAAGGGACTTCCGCTCGCCGTGCTTGGCGACGACGGCAAGCTCTATTTGGCCGCGTCGTCGTCGATGCCTGGCGATCCGCAGAACGCACGGTTGAAGCCGTTCGCCGAACAGCACGTCAAGGTGACGGGGAAAGTGTTCTCGGCAGCCGGCGCTCAAGCGATTCAAATCGCCAGCATCGACGCGGTCAAGTAATGCGGTATCGCTCGCGGAGTGTCGCGGTCGCCGTCGCGGTCGCCGTCGCGGTCTCCGTCGCGTTCGCCGTGGTCAGTGACGTCCACGGCGTACGGCACGTCCGCACACACGTTGCGACCGCACGACTGTTGTTCGACTCGATACCGCCGACGGATTCGAGTCGACTGCTCTGGCTGAACGGACGGCGGGCGGCGCCGTCCACGCGTGGCGCGCTCGTCATCGACGACGCCGGTGCGATCATCGAATACGATCGGGCGCTGAACGCGCACATGCGTAGCGCGTCGCTTTCTGGTCGCGAGCCAATCAGCGTCGCCGAGGGTGACAACGGATCGCTCTGGTTGACCGACGCCTCCGGGCATTTGTTGCACGTGGATCCGAGCGGTCAGGTGCAGGATCGTGGGACTGCTCCCTTCTCGTTCCCGGAGGTTGCGTCTTCCGCTCGTGGTGGCGCGTTGTGGCTCAGTCGGTCACGCTATCGGTTCAGCTACGTGCTGCCGAGCGAGACCGCGCCGTTGCTCGCGCGCCGCGCTCGTCACGACGGGGAAGGAGGCGGGGATACGCTGACGTCACTCGGCCGCGCAGAGAGACCGGCCCATGTGCCGCTCACCGAACTCGCCAACGCCGGTCAGCTCGCGGTCGGTCATGATCGCGTTTTCTATGCGCCGTTCATACGCGACGACGTGGTCGCGTTCTCGCTCGCGGGCGACACACTCTGGGAGTCGTCGAGAGCATTGCCCCATTCAACCGTGACCCCGCGTTTTGAAGTCGAGCATGGACACGTAGCGGTCGACTATCATCCGGTTAACCTCGGCATTGTGATGGGCCCAGACGATCGCGTCTACGTGCTGAGCACGACCGACAGTACAATGAGTTCCAGCCGCCTCGACGTGTTCGACGCGATGGACGGATCACTGCTCCGTTCAGCGCTCTTGCAGTCACCGACGCCGACGATTGCGGTGACGGCGGAGGGAGGCGTGCATGTCTTCGGAGCCGACAAGTTACGACCGGTACGCGACGTAAAACCGCGCGAGCCGGTCCCGCCGCTGGCATACGCGACGCTCACGGGCGGTCGCCTCAGCATCGCCGATAATCATGGAAAGGTTCTGCTGCTGAATCTGTGGGCGAGCTGGTGCGCGCCGTGCCGAGAGGAAATGCCAGCACTCGATTCGTTGCAGCGGGCGATGCCATCGACCGATTTTCATTTCGTCGCGCTCAATGACGATCGTGATCAGGGGCTGGCCGCCCGCTTCATTCAGCAGCGCGGCTTCACCTTCGACGTCGCGCTTGGCGGCGGCGATGCGAAAGCGACGTTGCACGCGCCCGGGCTACCAGTCACGCTACTGATCGATCGTGAGGGACGCGAGGTGCAGCGATGGATCGGATTCAGCGGGCACGAACAGATTGAGGCGATTCGGGCGGCGGTGCAGGCGGAACGGGAACGCGGTAACGGATCGACTGTGACGCCGATGACTGGTGGACATCATCACGGCATCAGGCAAAGGTGACCGGAGCAACGCGAAGGCCGTCCTTGCATGGCGGCCTTCGCATTCGCATCGCGACGCACGATTCTCCGCGTCAATACGCCGCTCGTACAATGAATACCATCATAGCGATCTCATGCGCTCCCGGGCGGTGCAGACGATGGTTGAATGCGTAGACGCCCGGGGTATCCAGACGCCGCACTCCCGGCGACTGCGTGTTGGTATCAAGGTCTCCGGCATGGTGCACGGGCTGATCGGTGGCGTGTGACGCGGGCGCGTTCCGAATCAGTGTGCGGATGTGCGCGTCATCAATCGGGCGCTTCGATGCGGCATTGGAGACGTGGACGATGTACGTGATTTCTTTTCCGACCGATGCGGCCGGATAGTCTACAGCGACGCTGATGTAGCCGACGGTCGTCTCTTTGACAACGCGCTCGGCGCGTGCGCTGGTGTCACGTGCTCCGCCCGAGCCGGCATGCGTCATCCCGCCCCCCATCATTCCACCACCGAGCGTCATTCAGCTGTTCGCACCGAGCAGCAGAAGTGACACCGCACCTGATACGATAATCCGTCGCATCATCATCCGTTTCTCCAGGCACATTAAAAGGGTAGTATCGTTCGCGATCACGGCCGATGTCGCAATCTTTCACTGAGCCCCCACGCCACCGCGATGCGCATCAAGACGATCCTCTCGACGGCCGTCGCCTACGCCGTCGTGAACGTGAAGACCATGCCGTATGTGCCGTTGGACGCCTGCCATCCAGTGCCCATCATGCCCGGTCCCAGCTGACCATTCATCATTATTCCGCCAGCCGTCAAACCCATCATCCCGCTCGTCACGGACCGGCCGCCCATGGTCGATCCACTCATCATGTTGATCATCGTGCCGTTCGCACCCTGAAGGTTCGGGGACAAGTGCACGACATACATCGACTGGGCCTTGAGTGTCGAGCTCGGCGTGAACGTCATCGTCTTGCGGTCGATCGACCATACGGACGTGCCGACCACCTGCGCACCGGTCACCGTTCCTTCGTGCACGACGACCAGCATCTCCATGCCGCTCATCATCGACATGGTAAATGTGAGCGTGATGGGTTTCGTCGGATCAACACTCGCCGCCCCTGCCGCCGGGGAAAGACTGGCGAGCGCCGGCGCGAGTGTCGCGGTCTCGCCGGGAGCGAGTGTGTTGTTGGTGCACGCGCCGAGGAGCAGCGCCGTGGTGGCGAACGAGATGGTGAGTGAACGGCGGAACATGAGGGCTCCCGAAGAGGGTGGTTCTTGACGTACGCGGCGAATATATGCTTCTATGCTGCCTTAAGCATTTGCCAACCATGCCCCATCACTATTGTCCCGTCCTGATTCGTGTCTACACGTCAAATGAGCAGCGGACGTGATCCAATGGAACGAGTCTACCATCGATACAGCGCGGAATTGAAGCAGCGTCTGGTCGAAGAGATCGAGCAGGGGCAGTTGTCGGGGCGGGAGGCGGCCCGCGATGCGCAGACGAGCGTGACGATGGTGCTGCAGTGGCTCGAGGAATACGGCCGATTCAAGCCCAAACGGGATGTCGTGGAGGTCGTCATGAAGAGTGAACAGGACAAGATCGCCGCCCTCGAGCAGGCGCTGGCCGAGGCGCATCTCAAGCTGCGCGCGTACGACGGGCTGATCAATCAAGCGAACCAGCGCTTCAAGACGGACATCAAAAAACTTTGGCATGACACCGCTCGCGCTGGCACCGGCGACGACGTCGCGGGCGTCTGCCGCGCGCTCGGGTGCAGCCGCGACGCGTACTACAAACGCCGCGCCCGCGGCGGCGCCACGACCGGCGCGGCGGCCGTAGTGCTGGAGGCGGTGGATGCCCTGCGGGTCGAGCAACCGCGGATGGGCACGCGGACGCTGCAGGCGCAGTTGGCGACGGCGGGGCGGCACATCGGGCGCGATCGCCTCTTTACCCTGCTGCGCTCGACGGGACGTCTGGTCCAACGGAAGCCGCGGTACACGCGCACCACGTATTCGCACCACGGGTATGCCGTGGCCCCGAATCGCCTGAAAACGATGCCGGTGACGGCGCCCCGCCAAGTCGTCGTCAGCGATATCACCTATCTCCGACTGACGCACACGTTCGTGTATCTGTTCCTGGTGACGGATCTGTTTTCGCGCAAGATCGTTGGCTGGCACGTGCGTCGCGATCTGTCGCACCACGCGGCCGTGATCGCGCTCCAGCGGGCGATCGACACGCTCGGGGACGTGCACGGCGTGCTCCATCATTCGGATCGCGGCAGTCAACCCAATACTGTTGCCACGACTACCTGCAGCAGCTCGCCGCCGTGCGCATGCTGCCGAGTATGACCGATGAGAATCACTGCTATCAAAACGCGGTCGCCGAACGCGTCAACGGCATTCTCAAAGACGAAGTCGACCTCGACGCCGTGTTTCCTTCCGTGTCTGCCGTGGTCCACGCGGTCGAACGCGCGATCACGATCTACAACAGCGTGCGCACGCACTGGCGTCTCGACCTACAAACGCCCGACCACGTGTTTTACCAAGCCGCATGAACATGCTCGCCACACCTTGGTGTAGACATTGTTTAGGACTAGACATGCCTGATGCGCGGTACGTCTTTTCCCGTGCACCAGCAGAGGAAGCCGGCCGCCACTCAAATCCGATCGACACACCAATCCGCACTTGACCTAAAAGTGTGCTATTTTTCCGTGTGGTCTGTAAGTACGAGCTGCTGCCGACAGACTGCGGCCTTCACATCCCCAAATTCTTTTCCGCGATATGGCCAAAGATCGTCCAGCTCCGCCGCGCGAAAGTGTCAGTGCAGCCGTCCCGCGGCTACAGGACACGGTGCGTCTTTCAGCCAACGGCGTCGCGAAGGTGCTTGGTGACTTGGAAGCGCGTCTACTTCACGCGATGTGGGCCCTCGGCAGGCCGGCCTCCGCCCGCGAAGTTCACGCGTCGATTGTGAAGCAACATCCGGTGTCGCCACTCACCACCACGACCGTACTCAACAAGCTCGTGGCCAAAAAAATTCTGTCGCGCCGGAAGATCGATGATCTGTTTCACTTCGAGCCGCGATTGACTGAGGCAGCGTTTCGCGCCGTGGTATCGCGCCGCGTCGTGGAGGGTATCCTGTCGTTCGGTCCGGAAGCGCTCGCCGCTTCTTTCGTGGATGTGTTGGCCGAGCGTGATCCCGAACAGCTGGAAGAACTCGGGCGACTCGTCCGCCGTCGGCTTCGCGAGCAGGGCTGAGACTCAGCACCATGGTGCGACGTGACGAGTTTCGGGCCGCTTCCATGCGAAAACGCGAGGAAGCGCATCGCCGCCTCGTACTGACGGGTATAGGTGCATTGTTATTGCTCACTCTCAGTCCTGTCATCGGGCACCACATATCGTCAAGCGCTGACGCCGCGCTGATGGGAGAGGATCATTTCGGTGCCGTGTGTGTGATTGCGTTGCACAGCCTGCTTGCACCATTGCATTCGCTCTTTCACCTGTTGCTTTTTGCTGGATTGGGATATGCCCTGATCGATCGCGCCAAGGCGGCGTGGCGACTGCGAACGGCGCTTGCCTGTGTCGTCCGTCGGTCTGACACGGCAACGGATTCGATTGCCGAGGTGTTGCGCGAACTCGGGGTCGCGCCCGACCGTGTTGCAGTGGTTGATGGCCTGCCAAACCCGGCGTTCACCGCGGGATGGTGGAACCCGCGTATCTACATCGCCGGCGAGCTTGCCGAGACGTTGTCGCACCCGCAGCTGGTGGCAGTGCTGCTCCACGAAGCGGCACACGCGCGCCGTCGCGATCCGCTGCGTCTGTCGCTGCTGCGTTTTTTGGGCTGTACGCTGTTCTGGATTCCCGCCTTCCGTCGATTGGCCGCGGACATGGCGGACGAGGCGGAAATAGACGCAGACGACGCTGCGGCTGCGGGGCAGCCACTCGTCCTCGCGTCGGCCATCCTGTCATTGGCGGCGTGGCGACCCGATCTCGACCCGGCCAGTAACGCCGGATTCAAGCGATCCGGCGCGTTTGTGTCACTCGTCGAGCCGGTGGCGCTTCGTTCAAAGAAATACAACGCGCTGCTCGACCGTCGCGTGCGCCGGCTGGCGGGAGACGTCGCACGCGTTTCGTCGCATCTCACACGGCGATCACTCGTCGGCGCCGCGTTCGTACTGAGCGCGGTCTGGATATCAGGAGTCGCGGTCGCCCATCCAATGCAGAAAGCAGGTACGCACGGCGCGCACTGTATTCACCCTGGCATGAGCGCGTTCTCGCATCTGTTCTGCCGACATGACACGAGCGCGCGCGCAGTCGGCGGCGGCACCGACTGTCCGCACGGGATGACGGAGTAAGGGCCGTCAGTCCCGCGCGGTCGGTGAGTCGTCGGCGCGACGTTACGGGGTATCGTGCTACGGTTTGACGCGAAACACGTATGACCCTTTCATCGCGTGCCCGTCTTCGCCGGCGGTACGCCACGCGATCGTATAGGTCCCTGCACGTACCGTGCCTACCACCGGAACGATGATCGTGCCATCCGATCTCTGGTCGGTCGTGATCTTACCAAGTTTCACGGTGTCCTTGCCGGCCGCGATCATCGTAATGCGCGTCAGCGGAATCTCGAGTTTTTCGGAAAACGTGAGCCGCAATTCGTGCAGCGAAGAGACCGTTGCACCTTTCGCCGGTGATGCACCAATGAGCTCTGCGTGTGCGAGCGCACGCTGCGGGCTGGCGATGACGGCGGCGGCCGATAGTACAACGACTGTCGCAACGCGACGGAGTCCGATCAACGTGTTGGCGTGCATGGTACCGCGCTCCTGTTCAGCTGTCAGTGTTCGGTTGAAATGCTATCGCGGCGAAGTTCCTGCTCGGTCGCTTCTTCAGCCACGGTTCCCTGTGGGTGATCATACCAGCCCGGATCTGTGTTGCCGTGGATCACGTCGCGCACCTTGAGCAGCGTGAATAACCCGCCCATGTCGATGGAACCGAACGGGCCTTCACCGCCGGTCATGGAGATGCTGTTGCGCGGCAATGCCATCCCCATGTCACCCATCTCGCTCATCCCCATGGCGCCCATCGTCATGTACGATGGCAACACCGATTGCACGGCGCGGTCCATCAGTTTTGCATCGACCCCGATCATGTTCACGCCCGGGTGACCCATCTGGTTCATCGCGTGGTGCGTCATGTGGCAGTGCACGCCCCAATCACCCGGATTGTCTGCGACAAACTCCATCGTGCGTGTACTGCCCGCCGGCACGAGTTGCGTAGTTTCTGTCCATTGGGCACTGCGCGCAATGTCGCCGCCATCAGTGGCAACGAGCGTCCATGCGTGCCCGTGCAAATGAATCGGATGGTGTGACATCGGGCTGAGATTACCCAATCGAATCCGCACTCGATCGCCCCGTTGTACGAGAAGCGGCGTCGTCGCGGGAAACGTCTTGCTGTTGAACGTGAACACGTTGAAATCGACCATTTCGAGAGGATCAGGCCGACGCGTACCCGGCGTCACCTTCCACTCGTTGGTCAACAGCACAAAATCCCGATCGGGCTGACGACCAGTCGGATGGCGCGGATGCACAATGAACATTCCCATCATGCCCATCGCCTGTTGCGTCATCTCATCACGATGCGGATGATACATGAACGTCCCGTGCTGCCGCAGCGTGAATTCGTAGCGAAATGTTTGCCCTGGCTGGATGGGCATTTGGGTGAGCCCCGACACGCCATCCATGCCGGCGGGGAGCAGAATGCCATGCCAGTGCAAGGACGTCGACGCCGAGAGCCTGTTGGTGACGTAAATGCGAACGCGATCGCCTTCAACAGCCTCGATAGTGGGGCCGATAGTACGTCCGTTATAGCCCCAGCATTCCGCCTCGAGCCCAGGTGCAAACGTGTGCTGCACGGCTTCGGCGATCAGATGAAAAACCTTCACACCGTCTACGATTTTCCACGGCAATGCCACCCCGTCGGGCGTGATAACCGGCGTATAGTCACGCCCGGCCACACCCGGCGGCAACTGTGCTTCACGGCGTTCGGCATTGGAGAGAGTGCCTCGCGACGGCACGGCGGCAATCGACTCTGCCAGCAGCACCTGTGGCGCCGCTAGGCCAATCGCTCCCGCCGCGACCGCGACCGCACTCGCGCCTCGCACCATCGCTTCTCGTCGAGAAAGCGAGCGACGTGCTCCCAGCAATTCGTCAGACATCGTCAGCGCTCCAGGCGCGTGAGGTCGGTTGCGAGCAACAGCCCACCAGTGGCACGTTCCAACGCGGCACGCGCGATCCAGAAGTCCCGTATACTTTCGACGTACGCGGCGCCGGCCTCGATCTCGCTCTGCCGCGCCTGCACCAGCGTGAACACGCCAAGCGTCATCGCGTTGAACTGCAACTGCGTTTCCTGCACAATGCGTCGGCGTAACGGCAAGACGCGCGTTCGATACACGTTCACCCGCTGCTGCGCCGCGACGAGCTGCGCGAAGGCCGTGCGCACTTCGGAACGCACAAGCACGGCGAGCGCATCGTGTCTGGCGATCGCCTGGCGAACGCGAGAACGCTGCGCACTGGTGCGCGCAATGCCCTGATCAAAGAGCGGAATCGGAATTGATACGGTCGGACCGGCTGATCTCCTCGAACCATCACTCTCCACGTCATAGCCAACCGATCCGTCGGCCAGTAGCGCAAAGCGGCGGGCGAGCCCGAGCTGCCGTCCGGCGACGGTGATGTCTTCAAATGTTGCCGCAAGATCGAGTCGACGACGCACGGCCAGCGCCGTGAGACTATCGGCACGTAGCGTGTCGCCCGGTACATCCGGCAGTCGAACGCTGACCGTCCATGCGGAATCGTTGGTCGGCACACCCATGAGACGTACCAACCTTTCGCGCGCCGACGTCACGTCACTTTGCGCGGCAATTACCACCGCGCGCGACTCCTCGGCCATCGCCTGTTCACTGAACAGATCGAGATCGCGGAGGTTGCCAGCCGCGCTGATCGCTTCGGCGGACTGCGCCGACGCCGACGTCGCTCGTGCGACCGTCCCACGCAGTTCGTACATCTGTTGCGCCGCTTGTAACGCGAAGTACGCGGAGCGGACATCCGTGACATGCGTGACGACTGCGTCAGCGACTCGCACTCGCGTCGCGGACAATTGAGCCTTCGCCACACGTTGTCGTGCGGGTCGCTGCAGCAAACTCACGAAAGACTGCACGATCCCCATTTCCCCCGGCGTATCGCGGAGCGTGATACGACTCACGGTGAGCAGTGGGTTGGCAATCAATCCGGCCTGCACAAACTCGGCCTGCGCGACACCAAGATCCTCGAACCGCGCCTGAAGTTCACGATTCGAAAGCATCGCGACACGGACCGCACCTTCGACGCTCAGCGGCCCAGTGAGTAACCGCGACACCGTGTCCGAGATGGCCCGGTCCGGTGTTTCGCCCGGTGACCAATAGGCTGGCGTCGCCGTGCGCGCGACGACAAGACGGTCAACCGTCGTCAGGCCTGCTCGCGGGTCGAGTGAGGCGCACGCGTCGGCAAAGACGACGACTGCGCCGACAAGTACCACGCATCCACTCAGGGTGGCTCTGGACATCACGTCACGACCCAGCGGCGAAGGTTGATCATTGATCACATACAGTTTACCCTGCATAAAGTTAGGATGTTCCCATAAATGCCACAAGGGTGCCGAGATGATCGATGCGACGTTCAACGCTGAGTCGTCACTGTATGTGCTCATCCGATGGGTGCAGTATCTCGGACTGCTGCTGCTGATCGGCGCCGTGGTGTTCGACCAGTTGCTGTTGCGGTCACGCGCCTGCCGCGCGTTGGCCACCGTGCATGTGCGGTTCCGCGATGACGCGAAACGCCGCGCGCAACGACTCGGATGTGTCGGCATCGTCGTCCTTGCGGTGTCGATGGCCTTTCGATTGGTGGCACAAGCGTATTCGATGAATGGCGGCGACGGACCGCTCGCCGAGGCCGCACCCATGATCCCGATGCTGTTGCAGGGTTCGTCGTGGGGGCGCGCGTGGTGGTTGCAACTCGGTGCGACCGTCCTCGCCGCAGCGGGACTCGCCGGGGCAGTGCGTACTACGCCCACTACGGGTACGGTCAGGACCCAACGATGGCTCGCGCGCGTCCGCATCGTAGGAGCGCCAGTCGCGGCCGTCGCGGCGCTGCTGCTTGCCTTTACGCCGGCCCTCGCCAGCCACGCAAAGTCCTCGCAGCGTTTCGCGACGGCAGCGGTGATCGCAGACGGGTTCCACGTTGTTAGTGCGGGCGGCTGGTTGGGCACGTTAGCCGTGATCATTGCGGCGGGATTTCCAGCCGCCTTCGCGCTGGGCGCGATGCGAGGTGAAGCGGTCGCGGCATTGGTGCGGGCGTTTTCGCCGATCGCCCTGTGTTTCGCCGCCGTTATCGCGATCACCGGAACATTCGCCGCGTGGCTACATCTCCAGTCCTTCGACGCACTTTGGAAAAGTCCGTACGGTCACGTGCTGCTCTGGAAGCTGGCAACGCTTTCACTGGTCGCCGGAACGGGCGCGTACAACTGGAAGCGCGTCGTACCAACACTTGGTACTGATCGTGCAGCCGCGCGCGTCAATCGTTCGGCGCGGGCAGAGTTGGCCATTGCCTTGGTCGTCGTCCTCATCACGGCGATTCTGGTCGCCACGCCGACCGCGCGCATGGCGACCATGTAACCGTCGCGAGTTTGCCACGCTCAGTGCTTGGCACCCACGGACAGCACATACGTTGCACGCGCGATATCGTACTCGTTCACGGCGCCACCGGAATGCGCACTGACAAACGCCGACCGCAGAATCCACGCACCAGCGGACACGAGCGGTAGGCTGACGACGCCTTTCGCGTCGGCTTTGAGGGTCAGCCAAGACGTGAGCGTGGCGGCGGATGTTGTGATGTCGGCGGCTGGTTTTGCTTCGATCGCGAGTCCCGCCACGGGCTTGCCGAGGCCGAGCATCGTGATCTGCAGCGTGTCACCGACGTGCAGATGGAGCGGGTCGCTCACGGGCGCGAACTGCAGCGGCGCGCCCGCGGAAAGTGTAAATGCCTTCGGTCCGCCGCGTCCTACCTGCACGACAGTCGAGGCGTACGAGGCAGCGTGAAAGACCACACTGTCCTGACCGGCGAGGGTGTGTGCCGCCTCGATGCGATCGGCTTCGGCGGCGCCACCTTCCGCGCGCAAAAAGCGCAGCAATCCCAACGGTATGCTGCGGGTGACCGACGGGGTTAATCCGACGACGACCAAGTACTGGCCGGAATTCGTTGGTCGCTGATGAAGCCGGAGCGCGCCGTTGTCCACGGCCATGTCCGTGATCTTCATTTCCCCGTTCGCTCCAATGATCCGGGCATCAGCAATGCGCGCGAGCTGCACCGCAGTGCCCTCCGGAAATTTCGTTCCGGCGCGTGCGCTGAGATGCACCGTCGGGTCGGCGGCGAATGTGAACAGGTCCGGTATGATCCAGAAGTCGTGGGCGAGCGCGGGGCCGGCGAAAGATAGCGATCCGATCAGCGCAGTAAGCGTCAAGAGCTTCAGCCGGGGCGATGTCCAACGGCGTGGTGCATGCATGGGAAAGTCCGGCAAAAGGGGCGTGCGTGCTGAGATACGCGGAGGGGAGCCGTTTGTATCATCACTACGTATCATTGAACACTCCTTGCGATCTTAATTTACTGTCCGTAAAATGGGAATCCCAGATCGACGGAGAAATTTCGTGACGCGATCATTGCCGTCGCACCGGCCCGTAAGTCGCACCCTCGCGGACTATCGCGGCATCATCTCCCCGCAGATGTCGAGTCCGCGCGCACGGTTCCGAGTGTGCACGGCCCGATGCGTGCTGTCATCGCGGGCCAGTCGATAACCGTGTTCGCGAGATCAAGCGTCCGAACGAGAAGACGCGGCAAGTGGAATCATTCGCGCTACGTCGCCATTGTCGCTGGCAGTAGCCGATCGTATTCCTTTTTTACAACGCCGTAACACTCGCAGGTGCGCCGCTCCAATCCTTCTCGGTCGAGGACCGTGATGTGACCGCGGTGATACCGAATGAGACACGCCTTTTGCAGCGTCCCCGCCGCTTCGGTGACACCTTCACGACGGACGCCGAGCATATTTGCAATGAGCTCTTGCGTCATGTGTAAGTCGGGCGTGTTCAGTCGATCCAAACTCAACAGCAACCAGCGACAGAGCTGTTGATCGAGCGAGTGATGGCGGTTGCACACGGCCGTCTGCGACATTTGCGTAATCAGCGCCTGTGTATAGCGCAGCAGCAGATGCATCACCGGACCAGCCCGGTTGAATTCCTCCATCATGATGCTCGCGCGCAGTCGAAGCCCCCAACCGGCGCTCTGCACGACGGCGCGATTCGTCGTGGACTCGCCACCCATGAAGAGCGCGATACCGACGAGACCTTCACGGCCCACGACGGCAATCTCTGCTGAGGCGCCGTCATCCAGCACATAGAGCAGCGATACAATGGCGTCCAAGGGAAAGTACACGTAGCTCATTCGCGCTCCTGACTCGTACAGGACCCTGCCGAGGGGAAGGTCAACGACCTCGAGGTATGGCAGCCAGCGCGCCCACTCGACGCTTGGGATCCGAGCCAGCAATCGATTCTGACGTGGGTTCGCGAACACCTCCGGCGCAGCGCGAGTGCTGCTGACCGCAAGAAGACCAAATGGTCTCGGTGGCATACGCACATCTCGGGTTCACGGTAAGTACGGCAGCGCACAGACACAGCACGAACTTTATTACACAGTTTATTTCACGTAAAGTCTCTCACCCAAATCCGATTACACGCACTGCGCGACGCTTCGATTGCATCACTTCCTCGAGTCGTAGATCCGAATACCTCGCAGGTTACGTAAGAGCGAGGCGAACGGCCTCAAAGCATTCCCAGTGAGAGAGCACGCAGTGTTGGAGTGCATCCGCGACGCACCCTCAAAAACAGGATGGCATCATGTTCCACATGTATGACGGATACCACTTCTGGGGCATGCACATGCTCTGGTGGCTGTTCTGGTTGGCGTTCATCGGCGTGATCTTCGGTGCATTTGAGCCCGTGCGACGAAACCGCCGGAGTTCGGATATCACATGAGTAAAACGCGGCAACCGGGAACGTTAGGCAAACCGCGCAGATGAACCGAAACAAGCCGCTGAAACTGTTGAAATCGTTCGCACCACCTCTCTCACTTTTGGAGTCGTCCATGACACTCGCACGCGCATTGTCCTTCGCGCTGGTCGTCGCCGCATCGGCTGTCTCAGTCACAGCGCAGCAGCCGCCGCATCACCCCGCGTCAGCGGTCGCTCCCACCTCGAAAGCGATGGCTGGCAAGGCCGACATGGCCCGCATGGACGTTCAGATGAAGGCCATGAAAGACATGCATGAGAAGATGATGGCGGCGAAAACACCCGAAGAGCGCAAAGCGCTGATGGCCGAGCACATGAAGATCATGCAGGACTGTATGGGTATGATGAACGGCATGTCCGACGGCACCATGGGCGGCATGAAGGGCGATACCGCGACCCGTCTGCAGATGATGGAAAAGCGCATGGATATGATGCAGTCGATGATGACGATGATGATGGACCGCATGCCGGCCGCTCCGCCTATGTGACCGCTCCGCTGCTGGCCTCGCCGAACCGCCGGGCTTCCGGAATGCGCGCCACGCCTTCGCTCGCCGAACGTCGACAACCGGGTTTCAAGTTTCATAAACAGGGCGCACAATGGCTGAGCACACTGGATACGCGCTGCGCAATCTGCGGTCGGCGTGCGAGCAGGTTTCTGAGGACATGCATGCAACGCATACTGGTCATTGATAGCGATCTCGCGCTGACGAACACGTTACGGCGCGGGTTGACATGCGAGGGGTACACGGTTGTTGCTGGCGACAGCGGCTACGCCGGTCTCTCGCTTGCAAGGGATCGCGCACCGGATCTCGCGATTCTTGATCTGATGCTTCCCGGACTCGATGGCTTCGAGGTGCTCGCGTCTTCGTGGAGCTGACGCCGACTTGCCAGTGCTCGTGCTAACAGCGCGCGATGAACCGGAAACGCAGGTGCAGGCGTTGGACCACGGTGCGAATGACTCTATGACGAAGCCATTTACGTTCGGTGTTCCACTTCGCGGACCTCAGTCTGGACACGGGCCAGCGAAGGGCACGACGGGCTACTCGTGAATTTGCACTGACGACGACTGAGTTTGACTTGCTCCGACAATTCAAGTTGCATCCGCGACGGGTTCTGAGCAAATCGATGCTCATGGATCGCGTATGGGGCCATGACGTGGAATGTGAGCCCAATGTTCTCGAGGTGTACGTCAAGCAACTACGCCAAAAACTCGAGGCAATGAACGAAGCTGGGCTGTCCCCGGTTCCGTGGACACAGGGCTACGCTCCTCGCGGAATGAATGACGCTCGTTCGAAGTTGATCGGGCTAACGTAGCCCAGGGTGGAGTGCCTCCGGATCGGATTGTAGAAGCGCTCGATATAGTCAAACACATCCGCGCGTGCGGCATCGCGGGTGGTGTAGTGCGTCCGGGCGAGTCGCTCCGTCTTCAGCGACGAGAAGAAACTTGCCATCACGGAATTGTCCCACACGTTGCCGGCTCGACTCATCCTGCACGTCACGCCGAGTTCGCGGAGCAGTCGTTGAAACGATTCGCACGAATATTGGGTGGATTCAATCGGTCGTCGCAACACCTCCTGATCGAGGTGTATGGTGCGCAAGACAGGCATTCGAAAATCGAGTCGCTCGAGCCGGGGGAAGTTGCGGTCACCGGGTCGGCCGCCAGTCGTCGCACCGGCCGCGCGGCGGCCGTTGTGGGAAGCGATCGCGCGCGGTCTCGCGAGCGAGGATGCGGC
>JANLPE010000005.1:0-7832 GCA_031366985.1 Gemmatimonadaceae bacterium | reverse complement strand
CGTCCGCGAAGGCCTTGCCGTCCAGCAGCAGCACTTGCCCGTGGGCATCATCATGGCGGCGCTCGTGCAGCGTCTGCAACGCGCGCGCACTGGCACGAATGCAGCGGCGCGACACACTCGATTTGGCGAGGCCGAACGCTGCAGGAACGGCTTCCGCGGCGGCTTCGTACTCCCGACACGAGAGGCCGCCCAGCACGCGACGAAAGAGGCCCATGCCGCGGGCGCGGGGCGTTTGCCGCGTTGCGTAGGTCGCCAACGCCAGCACTTCTTGCGGCAACGCGTCCTCGACGGCCTTGAGGCCCAGCGGGATCAACGCCTGGATCAACGCCTGGATCATCGACAGCGCCACGGTGCCATCGTCCAACGGTGCGATGGTTTGGGGATAGGCGGGTGGCCGGTTTGCGCCGCAATACGCATGGAGGCACCACCCGAATTTCAACGAGCCTTGGGACAGACTCGGAACCGCCGTTCGCACGGCCCACGAGGCGCGCCAGCGGAGCGGAGGGCACGCCGCCCCCCATCAGTCGGTGATCGCGCGGTCGGCGACCGCGTCGGATACTCATTCCACCCTAATCGAAATTCCTATCCGGACATGCGCCGCAGCAGAACGCGGGCGCTAGAAGGCCGAGCGCAGCATCGTCACTGTGACATTCCGCGTGAGCCACACGGCGACGATCTGCACTTCCACAAAACGACTCGTCTTCTTCCAAGCCCTATACGCGCCACACCGGATCGGTTTTCGGGGGTCACGTCAATCACGTGGATCAACCGCCTGCCTCGATGATGACTAACGCGAGGCGTCGCCTCAACCCGCGTACGTGCGACCGATGCTCACAGAGGTGAGGTAGAACGGCGCGCGGTGACGGGCAGGGACCGCCATGCCGCGACGAACCGGCGTTCGGAGGCCAGCAATCGCTTAGGCGTAGGTAAGGTCAGGTACGCTTCCGCCCCGTCGTCCGGCGGCGTCGACGTCTCGTTCATAGCAGCTGACCAGGGTCTCGATAATCAAACACGCGGATGTCGGTGATCGGCTTGGGCGACGTGAATAGCAAGCTAGTTGGCCACGGAAGCCATACCACTTGCTGCGCGGAGAGCATAGGCCGGAGCGTGGCTTGCACGTCTCGCCGCGCAATCTCCCAGACCTGTCTGGTCGAGGCTTCCTGCCGCGCAAGGACCTCGGCCTCGTCGAAGTCCGCGGGAAGGGAGGCCATCCACGTCGCGAGGGCCAGCCACACGCTGTCGCTGTGCAACCGAAGCTTCGCGTCTGCCTGCACCAGCGCCGTGACCTGGGCGGTCGTCAACTGCAGTGAATCGGCAAGCTCCAACATCTCCCGATAAGGCTGCGGACCCGAGCGACGCAGTCGCGCGACGAGGGTTGGCGCGTCGAGACGAACGCTGGACCGATCTCGCCGCCCAGGGTTGAGCAACCGCTGGACCAACTGTCGGCTGCTCGACGGCCCCAGCTTCAATCGCAAGTCGAGCGTGACACGAAAGGGCGAGATCGGCGCAGCGCCTCGGGAGTCACCGAAGCGAGAGTTCACTGAATAGACGAAGCGCGATTGCTGCGCATCGAAGCCCGTCGTGCGGAACAGCACGGGGTCTGGTGCCGCGACATTGCCCCAGCCATGCGGCGTCGCGCCGTGCACCAAGCGATCCAGCGCACCCGGCACATTCACAATCGACAACCCAATCTGCGCGTCGCGCCAGCCGAGCGTCGTCGCGGACAGCCGCGCGTTGAGCGTTGCGGTCCACGGCCCGCGGCAGGAGTTCGTCTCGGCGGCGCGCCCACGCTGCGCCTCCAGACAGCGCCGCGCGTAGGTCGGCGCGCGCGCGAGCAGCGACCGCCAGTCCCGGGCAAAGGTGTCATTGGGCAGGGTGGCGACATCAAAAATGAAGGCCCGGTCGTTCGCGAGTCCATCACCATTGACGTCGCTCCCGATCAGCGGTGTGAACGGCTGCCCGGACGCGAACCGCCCGAACAGAGTCAGCGTCCCGAAACGCGACAGGACGCCGAGCTGTGTCTGAATCGTGTGACGCGTGTCAACAGCAGTGGGCCGGAACTCGCGCAGTGCAGGGTTCCCGAACGTCGACTGATCGAATCCGCGCTGCCATGCGCTGGATGCCCCAAGCGTGTATGAAACGGCGCTGAAGACATCGCCGGTGAGCGACCGCATGTTCGGCACGATCGTGATGACCAGCTGTTGCGCCGTGCCGGACGCATCGGAGCGTGTCTCCAGCACAGGGCCGAACGCCGAGACGCGCCGAGCGCTCGTAGGCGACACGGCGCCGGTCGACGCGACAATCCCCGCGGACGTCACGTACACCGGCCGCCCTTCGTCCGACGTCGCGAAGCGCGGCACCGCGACCAAGTTGAGATCGACCTGGCTCGACTGGCTCCGATTCCAGGCGAACGTCGCGTCCGCTGACCACAAGAACATTGCGTTCTGCGCGGCCCATCCGAGGTTCGCACGCCAGCTCTCCGACGGCGCGTAGCCTCGGCCGATCAGTCGGACGGCCGGGGCGCTGTCGGCGAGGGTGGGCGATCCCGATAGCGGTAGGCACGTGGACGGTAGCGAGTCGGACGAGGCGTTGTAGGCGCGCCAGTTCGGCCGCGGAGCGGCGGCCCCGACGCAGCGAATCTCCACCGTGGCCCCGGGCAATCCGGTTGCGGCCGACGGCGCCGTCATGAGATCCGGCGACAGAAACCCCGTGAAACGCCCAATCCCCGCGCGCACGATGCCCACTGGGATGAACGGGAGCGAGCCGAGTGGCGTCGTATAAAAACCGGAGCGCGCGCCCGCCGCATCCCCATATCGCCACTGCAGGCCAAAGCGCGGACTTATGCTCACGCGCTGGGGGGCGTAATCATTGGGAACCCCGAACGACTCCGTGAGCGCTGGATTGTGGGTGGGGCGTTCCTCGAAGTAATTCGCTTCGGCGCGCACGCCGACAAGCACGCGCACGCGCGACGTGGGCTTCCACGTGTCGCCGAGGGAGACGAATCCATTCCACACGCCACCCCGCTGCGGAGCGCGGGCCAGGACGCGCGAGAAGGTCAAAGGTTCATCACGCTCAAAGGCGGCAACGTCGGCGAAGGAATAGGCGCCGGCCGTCCCGCTTGCATCCAATTGTCGGAGCTGGTCCCACCGCACGTCCCCCGTCAGTTCGAGCAGATGCCGCGGATCACGCGGCCAGTAGAACGCGCTCCGTGACTGGGTCTCCCACGTCACACGCTCGCTGGACAGGTGGAGGTCGGCTCCACCAAATCCGAGCAGCGCGCTGGGCGCCGCCGCATCACTAGCGGGCCCGAGCACCCACAGGTCGCCCGACGGAGAGGAAAGACGTGGCGTAGCCGACTCTCGCGAGACGTTGATCGCCGAGCGTACCGTCTGGACAACCCGGCGCGAACTCAGGGTCGAGTACAGAAGTTGCGCGGAGCCGATCGCATCGCGCTCGCTGAACTGGCGTGAGGGCAGCACCTGCGGCGATCCACCGAGCCCCTCTCGCTGTTGATAGAAGCCGTACAGGACGAGACCGAGCGAGTGGTCGGCTCGCGTATTGGTCCGGCTGTCATACTCGGGCGTGCTGAAGTGTGCGGACAGCGTCGCGGTCGATGTGGTGAGCCCAACGTCCCTGTCGCGTCCGCTAGCCACGGGCACGCCGGCCGCTGACAAGGCTGCCAGTGCGCGACGAGTGGAGGCCGTGTCGAGGCCAACGCGCTCGAGCACGGCGGCATCGAGTCGCGCAGGCGACACGATTTGCGCCGTGCGCCGCGAGGTCTCTACTCCCACGTTGTAGGCGAGCCGATCGGACGCTGTGTAGCCGTCCGCGCCAACACTCGCGATAGCGCTCGTGTACTGCTGTCCAAGGGGCCGCGCGAGCCGGTCTCCGCTCTGCAACTCGGGGCGGTCGACGGTCGCGCTCGCCCGCACGGATCGGAGCAGGTTCCCGGGCTCGATCTGAACCGAAGTCTCCGCCCCCCCGAACCACCCACGCGCAGGATCGAACGTCGACGTACTGACCCGCGTCGTGAACCGGATATCGCGCGGCACCGTCGCGCCGGGGAAGGACAGGCCGTTCATGGTCGTGCTGTTCTGCAGTCCGATACCCAGCGCGGAGAGGCCGCCTGCGGAATGCGTCAGACCGGGCGCGCTGCCGGCGAGCGCCGCCAGATCACCTCGCTGCTCGGGAAGGGTCAGCGCCGAGACGCCCAGAACGGCCTGCTCGACCGCCCCGGTCCCGACCTCCAGCACACTGGAGCTGCGATCCGGCGTCGGTCGCACGGCTTGGACCGTGATCACGTCGAGTATCGGCGCGCTAGACGCCGCCAGGTACGCCCGCACCTCGAAGACCGTATCGGTGCTCCCGGGCTGCCCGAGGCGTCCGCGATATGGGTTCAGACCGAGCGCGCTGTCCGCGACGATATAAACCAGGTAGTCACCAGTTCCGGGTTCGATGACGACGAGAAAGCGCCCCGACCGATCCGATGTGGCGCGGAACACCGCGCGATCTGACAAGCGCGTAACCATCACACGAGCGTCCGCGACGACGGTCCCACTGTCCTTCGTCACGCGCCCACGGACTACGTCTCGGCGGGCGACCTGACCTGTGGCCGCGTGCAGGGGGAGCAGCGCGGAGGCCAGCACCACCGTTGGCCATGCCCTCCGCGATGCCACGCGGCGAACCTGCTGGGGATGAAAGGGCGTATTGATCGTACGGGTTCGCATCGCGCCGTGGATCCTCATCGCCCGGTGACGTCTTCGAGTCTCAAACGTGGCGCTCCTTCGGTCAATGCAGCTTGCGGCTCAGTGAGCGTCGGCTCACGCTCAGTGAAGCCGCGTTGATGAGTCGTTGGACGGCGGGCCCTTCCCGCATCAGCGAGGGTGCCGCACCGAGCGAGGACCTACGGTGCTCCGGTGCCGCGCGCTCGATGCTCGATCTCACTCAAGAAACGCGTCCGCGACGAGTCCGACAGCAGCCCCTTGTTTGTCATGAGGGCCACGTGGCCGGAGACGAGAAGCACGGTCACTGGCGTCTTTCCGATGTTCAGCGCATCCCACGCGAAGCCGGCTGTGTCCACGCACACATCACGTGCCATGCGCCGCCCATACAGTCGCGCGACTGACGCGGGTGTCTGTCCGGGCGAGAACGTGACAATCACGTTGTCTCGAGGGCCGCGTCCAGCAATCGCGACCGAATCGAGACCGGCCAAGTGCGGCATGCACGTCGAGCAATCGCCCGGCGTCGAGAAGGTAATCAGCTGGGTCGTCCCGGCGAGGCCGAGCGCACGATGCCCCGCCTTGAGACAGTCCACGCCGAAAGGTGCGATCGAGTCTCCGACGGCGAAGCCGTACGTACGCCGGTCGTTCCGTGGTGCAGGCGCATCGTCGTGGCCAGCTCGGCAGGCGGTGGTTGCCAGTAGCAACGCGCCGGCGATCCCCCGCGCCACCACCCCTCGAGCGCCGGTCATCGACTGACCCGCAACAGGGTGAGAGTGATCGCGCCATCCTTCCCCTGCACCACGGTGAGTACCATGTCGGGCGCCATGATTCGCACAGGAGTCCCCGGTAGCGTGCTCGTGCGACAGTTCGACGGCGTGGCAACCCCATCGCAGGCGAACCAGCGATAGCTGAACTGTTTATTGGCCAGATCATAGCGCGAGTAGATCGACGCGAACCCCTGCGGAGTGGCCGCGAAGTCGTGCAGTGCGGTCCACCGCGACTGGAACTCCAAGACCGTTTTCTGGTTCCGCGACTCCCCGACGTCTTTCGGAGCGATATAGAAGGGCGGGGCGACCGCGATCTGGCCGACGGTGGAACCTGCCAAATCAAGGATTGCAACGACCGGAGTGATCGCCTGCGCGCAGAAGACGCGGTTGCCGCGGATAGAGACGATGCGTGTCCCAAAGTGAGCCAGCATGCCGTCGCGTTGCTCGCTCTGCAAGTAGGCGTCGGCTGAGGGGCACCCCGCGCTCACTTCCCGGCCTTGCCAGTCGCGGATCGCGACAACGGTTCGTCCAGGACGGCTTGAGGCATCCAAATGACCGAAGGCCGCGATGGTGTTCCCGATCGCCAAGGATGACGCGCTCGCCTCGTGGAGATTCGGAAAGCGAGCGCCGATATAGCGGCCCTCCGAGTCGAAGGCGGACACCGCGTTATGGTGCGTGACGTCGAGGACGAAGACCGAGTCGTGAAAATCAACGAGTCGAACCGGGGACGACAATCCACCGTCCGCGTCGCCCCAGTCAGCGGCCCGGCGAATGAAGCTGCCAAGGGTATCGTACACGAGCAGTTTGCGCTGCACGCCATCCAGGACAAAAATCCGCCCGCTGACGAGTACTGCATCAGAGGCCATGCTCAGGCGCTCTGCCTTGCCGTCGCGGAGCACGATGGAGCGCAGTAGTCGCGGCTCGACCTCGGCCACCGCGGATTGAGGCAACAGCGAGTACGAGCCGCTCCCACCGGGTGAGGCCCCCACGCTCTGACTCGCGAGGCGATAGGGAGCGCAGGCCATCGACAGCACGAGCGCGGCGAATGACAGGCGCGCCGACCGAATGGGAAGGTGCATGGGTTCGGGGTGGCAGAAGGGGACGGGCGGTACCGAGCATCGGACGACGCCGGGACATGGAGGAGCCACGACGGTCGCTCGACGTAACCGGAGCGACTGAGCGCTACGACAGAGCGAGAGGCATCGGTTGGTGACGAGGCGAAGCGCGGTGCACGTTGCCTCGTCACCAACGGGTGCCGGCTTACACGCCCTTGCCTAGAGTTGGCAAACCGCGCAGGCGTTGCCGGGGGGGCCAAAGCAGATGACTGTCGAACCCGTGATTGCGTAGTTGCTGTAATACTTGCAGCCAACTTTCTTGGCGCTTGCCGCTGATGCGGTGCGAGGCGTCGCCGGAGCGCCGGCGAACAGACTACCGGACGAGATCGTCAACAATGCGGCCGCAGCAATGCTGAATCGGAAAGAACGGGGCATACGAAGATCCTCAATTCCGCGAAGTGTCAACAGTTCCCGGAGAAGCGTCGCGGAATGCACCCTGGGGCCTTAGGCCTGACCAATGTGCAGGCCTTTTCGAGCAGCGCCCATGGATGGCGCGGCGTCTCACTGCAATATCCCTCAAGCTCGCGAAGAGCGTTCTGCTCTCCGCGCCGTCGTTCACAGTTGCGACGCTCGCGGCGGAAGGCGACCGCGGGCTTGCTACGTGATCGCACGCCAACAATTGTTATCCGGAGCGCACGACGTTCTCGATGCTTACACCTGATTTTCCTTGCTGTCAAGAGGATACGGCGCGCCCATTACGTTGACTATGGCGCTGTTGAGCTGTCCCGGATTCCGTAGTCACCATCCTAAGGTGTTCTTTGGAACCAGAGGTGCCCGATGGCATCGAGACGGCGATTGACGAAAGAGTTCAAGCAGGAAGCCGTCCGGTTCGTCCTGGAGAAGCGCGTGGCGATGAGCCAGGTGGCGCGCGACCTCGACCTGCACGTGACTATGCTCCGGCAGTGGGTGCGGGCGCAGCAAGCGGATCCGACGCACGCGTTCCCTGGCGAGGGCAGCAGAAGCCGGAGCAAGCGGAGCTGACGCGACTGCGGCGCGAAGTCGCGACGTTACGCATGGAGCGCGACATCCTACAAAAGCGGCCGCGTACTTCGCCAAGGAGTCGATGTGAAATTCGGCGTTGTGGTGACGCACCGAGCGACGTGGCCGGTCGAGATCTTGTGTAAGGCGCTCGGCGTGTCTCGCAGTGGCTTCTATGCGTGGCTGGTGCGTCCGAAGAGTGCGCACGCCCAAGCCGATGCGCGCATTGGCGCCGACGTGCGCGCCAGTTT
>JANLPE010000099.1:0-17802 GCA_031366985.1 Gemmatimonadaceae bacterium | reverse complement strand
GCCGGCTATCCCCCACATCTAGGCAGATTGCTCACGTGTTACGCACCCGTTCGCCGGTTACCCTTGCGGGCCCCCTTGACTTGCATGTGTTAAGCACGCCGCCAGCGTTCGTCCTGAGCCAGGATCAAACTCTCCAATGGATAGTTCAATAGGCTCTTCATGCGCGACCAACACCGAAGTGCCGATCAAGCGCCGAATCACAAAAATTGTCAGGTTAGTTTCTCTCCGTAGCCCTGACAGAGCCACGGGTCATAGAAACCGCCCCGCACATCCTTTGATCTCGATTTCGATTGTCAAACAGCGTTACTTCTTCTTTCTATGATCTCGCAACCGCTTGCGGCTGCTTGACTTAGCTTCTTTTGTTTCGCCGCTGTTTCAGCGGCAGACTTACTATTTAACCTGCTGTCTTCGCCGAGTCAAGGCCTCGCCGTTGTCTTCTTTCGAAGAAAGCGAGTCTGCCTCATCCGGTGCCCGGCACGCTCGCAATCGTTGTTGCGGGGCCGACCGTCCGACGAAGGGGTGGCGAAGTTAAGACGCCGACCCGATAAGCGCAAGACCTCGCGCTCATCCAGCTGCATCGCGATACCCCGCCGCGATACCGTCCAACGCGGTGAGCAGCGGCCTCCCGCCGATCAGCCGCAGGCCACCGTCGACCGTGACTCCAAGCCGTCTGAGTTTCCTCGGCGACATGGACTCGCTAAACCATTGATGCGCAATCGTTTATGCGATCAACGAGCATCTAGTAGCAAGTCGCGAAGAGTAATCCAACACCTGGGCTCGGCGCAAGCCCTACTCCAAAAGAATTGCTCGCCCAACGCCGCACCAGCGATACAAGGCCGAACCGCCTGGAATTGCAGAGCGGGCCGAGAGGATTCTCCCTCAGCCCGCCCTCGCAGCTACGATTCCATGCACCCTGAAGGACTTGAACCTTCAACCTACTGATTAAGAGTCAGCTGCTCTACCATTGAGCTAAGGGTGCAAACTCAAAGCGCGCCAGGAGGGACTCGAACCCCCGACCCGCAGCTTAGAAGGCTGCCGCTCTATCCACCTGAGCTACTGGCGCCGACTTCGCCGCTGACCTTCCCTCACGGGAACCCCAAGGTGACCTGACACACCTGCACAACACGAGCACATCGGGGCGGCCGGATTCGAACCGGCGACCTCCTGCTCCCAAAGCAGGCGCGATACCGGGCTACGCTACGCCCCGCTGGCCGCATACCTACGCGACCCAGATCCGCGGCCGCGAATCTTATCCCTACGAACTCCGTGGGTCAACCGCTCGGCACAGATCAATCGCGCCGAGTCGCTGCAACTCGTCGAGCAGTCGCGTGAACGCGCGGCCACGATGACTGACGGCAGCCTTCTCGTCTCGACCGACTTCGGCAAACGTCGCACCGAGATCATCAGACAAAAAGTAGGGGTCGTAGCCAAAACCGCCAACGCCGACCGGCGAGGGAAGAATCACGCCGTGCGTCTCAGCCCGCACCGCGTACTCACCGGTGGCCCAGATGCAGGCCGCTGCACAGACGTACTGAGCGCGGCGCGAGAGGCGACCCTCGCGCGCGGCGCCGTCGAGCCGTCGCTGCAGCTGCTCATTGTTGGCGGCGTCCAACGCAGCGCCATCAAGATCGACGCGACCGGACCAGCGTTTGCTCCGCACGCCAGGATCGCCGTGCAACGCATCGACGGTTAAGCCGGAGTCGTCCGCGATGACGATGCTGTCCGGCCGGCGCGCATGAAACCAGCGCGCCTTCGCGAGCGCGTTTGCCTCGAAGGTGTCGAAATCCTCCAGTGCATCTTCCTCAGGAGAGACGGCAATCTTCGCGTCGTCGAGCGTCAGTACGGGCGCGTTCAGTGCCGCGCATAGCGCCGTCAACTCGCGCAGTTTACCCGCACTGCGAGTGGCCAGAATCACCGTCGGACTCACGGACTGGACTCAGCGGATATCACGCGTACTTCAACGGGAGCCGATGAGTGGAAGCGGCAGTGCCAGCGCCGCACTTTGCGCCGCATCGAGTGCGGCGATGCCACTCACGGCAAGATCGAGCAACGCGCTCAGATCGTCCCGCCCGAACGTACCGTGCTCGCCAGTCCCCTGCACCTCCACGAAACGCCCGGCGCTGCTCATCACCACGTTCATGTCTACTTCGGCCCGCACGTCTTCCTCATAGTCGAGATCGAGCCGCGGTTCGCCGTCGATGACACCGACGCTCACAGCGGCAACCCGACGTTTGATCGGTGACTGGACAATGCGGCCGGACCCTACCATCCATTCGAACGCGTCAACCACGGCGACGCATGCTCCCGTGATCGCCGCCGTGCGCGTCCCGCCGTCCGCCTCGAGTACATCGCAATCAAGTTTCACGGTGAATTCGCCGAATCGAAAGTCGTCGAGCATGGCTCGCACGCTCCGCCCGATAAGTCGCTGGATCTCCTGCGTGCGTCCGCCGACCTGCTGACGCTCACGCGACGATCGTGTGCGCGTCGCGCGCGGCAGCATCGCGTACTCGGCGGTCAGCCATCCCTCGCCGCTGCCACGTCGCCAGCCGGGCACACTGTCTTCGACCGATGCCGCACACAGCACCCGCGTGCCACCGAAGCTCACCAGACACGAGCCTTCCGCGTACCGCACGGCGCGCCGTTCGAGCGAGACGGCGCGCATCGCATGGGTGGAGCGCCCTTCGCGCGGTCGCAGGGCGGTCGCTGCATTGTCGGACGAATGCTTGCTGTCAGGCACGGAGTTTCTCGATGATGAAAGTAGTGGATTGACCTGCGGTCAGCGGAATCACGACCACGCGCCCACCGCGCGCCGTGACATCGTCCGCACCAACAATCGTATCGGGCGCGTAATCGCCGCCTTTCACGATGACATCTGGTCGCAGCGTGCGTACCAGCTCCAAAGGCGTGTCTTCGTCGAAGACGACCACCGCATCCACGGCTTCCAATCCAGCCAACACATACGCGCGCTCCGCTTCAGAACGCACGGGGCGTGTTGGGCCTTTCAGGCGCTGCACCGACGCATCGCTGTTCAGGCCGACGACGAGCGCATCGCCTTCTCGTCTCGCGCCGATTAAGACATCAATGTGGCCTGGATGAAGGAGGTCGAAAACGCCGTTGGTGAACACGACCGTGCCGTCGATACCCGCTCGCCACGACCGCGCTGCCGCCCAATCCATCACCTTCGTCTCAGGCGCACGCGGCGCAGTGCGCAACGACACGCTTCTCACCATTGCGACTGCATCCCTTCAACGACTAGGCCGACGAAGCTCTCTACTGCGGCTTTTCGTCCGCTCGCTTCGCCACCCTCAGGATACTGTCCTTCTGTCTGCATGCCTTGCTTCTTGAACAACGTTCGTCCGGTCGTCGCATCAATGATTTCGATGTCGATCACGAGCTGCAGGCGGCGACGCGTTGAGGTGGTCTGGCGAGGGTCGGCGCTCGCACCCGCCGGCAGATCGACCTCGTATTTCACGATCACGCCTTTCACCACGACATCGGCTTTGGCTTCCGGTGTCTCGCGCAGACTGAGGCGGTCGCGCATCCCCCGCCGCGTTTCCTCCAGCACCTCGCGCAAGATGTCGGCAGACGCCGTCTGGTTGTCGAATGGTTGCACGGCGACGGTGCGCAGATTGCGCGGCAGACCGCCGCCACCAGAAAACCCATAGCGGCAGCCGGTCACGACCAACAGCATCACCGCGAGCAGCGCGCGAATGCTACGGACGGCGCCAGATGGCGTCATCGAACCCCTCGACCGAAAGTGTGTCAGTAACGGCGATGCGTAACCGGCGCTTCGCCTGCTCGTGAACATATCGCAATTCCCACTGACCGGTGGCGCCGCGCGTGCGGGAGATCCATTCCAGCACACGGCCGCCTTCGACACGTTCGACCCGTGCCAGCGATGTGCCGGCGAAGGCAATCCGCCAGGCGCGGCCCCCTGCCTTGGAGGCGTCCTGCCCTTTCAGACCACCCAAATCCGCGCGCAACGTATCGCCGTCGATTCGCACAACGGTGTCCACGGTCGCCGGCACCACCAGTCGCCCCAATGTCGCCCACAGCAAGGGGACCGGTGGAAGGAACCGTCGCACGAGATCGATACCAGGCACGGTCAACGAATCGCCGATGAGGATCGCATACCCGCCCGCCATGCCATTGCGCAGAAAGAAATCGAGGCGCGCGTGATCGGGCGCCATCGCGCGCACGACCCCATCGCCGTTGGCCTCAAACGTTTCGTCCTGGTAGCTCCACGTGAATCGCAATTGTTGTGGCTTTTTCGGCAGCTCTGTCAGCGGTAGCACGGTGCGCGTCGGCTCCCCCCGAAGCGGGCGCGCCACCGGCGCACACGCGGCAGTGATGGCGAAGGCGCCAATGGCCAAGGCTGCAAAACGGCGACGATTCGTCACGACTCGCTTACTTGATTTCAATGCTCAGCATCCGGTCTCCCTGCACCAAGTGATCCATCACGTCGAATCCAGCGATCACGTGACCGAATACGGTGTAGCCACCGTCAAGGTGTGGTTGCGCCGAGTGGCAGAGATAGTACTGGCTTCCACCGGTGTCCGGCCCCGACGTTGCCAGTCCGACTGCGCCGCGATCGTGGCGACGGCGCGAATACGCATCGCGCAGGGTGAAGCCGGCGCCACCGCCACCGTCGCCGCGCGTATCGCCGTCCTGCGCGACGAAGTTGGGTACGACACGATGGAACGTCGTGTTGCGATATACCCCTGTCGACGCCAATCGGCTGAACGCCTCGACCACCAGCGGCGCTTGAGCGCCGTAGAGTTCGATCGTGATATCACCACGCTCCGTGTGAATCACGGCGTGCGGTTGCGTTGCACCGGCGCCGTACCAAGTGCGCACCAGTCGGACGTAATCGGATATCGGCCGCGACACGGTCGACGGCTGCATACGCGACCAAGTCGACATCGGCGTGACAGCGAACACGATGCGCCGTTCGATCGGCGATGCGCTCGCACTGAAGGTTGCCAGTCGGTTTCGAAGTGCCGAATCCACGCGCGCGCTATCGCGCGACCAGGCGTTGGCGATGACGCGCAGCGCGGCAACGCGTGCATCGTCGTCTGCATCAGTTGCGGCGCGTGCGAATGCATCGAACGCGGTAGCGATATCGACCGCCTGCGCGCGTCGGGCGAGGATACCCAACCCGGCGGCTCTCACGGAGACTCCACTATCTGCCAGCGCGAACGCGGCAAGCTCGCGGGCCGGAGCGTCGCCAGCATTCGCGGGAACAGCGCCAAGTGCGATGGCGCGCACACGTGCGTCCGAATCGGTCGACCATTCGCGCGCGAGGTTGAGCCGCTCGATCTTGTCATCCGATATCCTCGCCTCGAGCACGGAGGCGCGCCGGCGCCAGGATGGATGTCGGGCCCACGCACTTTCGGCGAATCCCAACGCGGGCGATCCGGCGACACGGGCGGCAATCAACAGCTGCTGACGCACGCGAAAGGTCGTGTCACGCGCCCACGCACGCGCCCACGCCGTCGAGTCCCGAAGGAATACCGTCTGTAGCGCTTCAGATGCCGCGACCCGCACGTTGGCGTCGGAATCGCTCAGCGCGCGTTCAACATCGCCTGCCGCGGAGGGACCGAAGCTCGCGACGCTGCGCGCGGCGTTGGCGCGAACTCGCGCGCTCGAGTCAGCGAGCAATGACGTCAGTGCGTCGCGTGCCGGCTTCGCGAGCGAATCGCCGGCCGCTTGCTTCGCGAGGCCGCGCGCCACGTGCTGCCGAGTTTCCTCGTCCCGATGGGCACGCACGGACAGCAACGCGCGGACGCCGCCGGCGAGCCGCTGCCGGCCGATCACGTAGGCTGCGGCGCGCACCACGACGTCCGCGGAGTCCGCGCACCATGGCGTAACCGTCGACAGCGGGACGGGCCGGAGCTTTGTCGTCGACATGACCAACGCCGCACGCACCGCTGGACTGCGCTGCGCCGCGACACTCTGCGACAGCGGCTGTGTCGACCCATCCCCGAGCGCCACGAGAAGAATCGGTCTGGCGGATTCACCGATTTCTCCGAGCGACCACGCGGCTTCACGAGCGACCACATCCGGTGCACCGGCGACGGCACGACCAAGGGCGGACGCGCCCATCGTATCTTTCGCCATCCCCAGGGCGTACGCCGCGTTCGCGGCGACGGCCGTATCCACCTCGACGAGCAAACGCCGCAACACGACGTACCGCGCGCGGATTTTCACCTGGCCGATCGCCAGCGCCGCCCGCGCGCGCGTCGCGCTGTTGGTCGAGCGCAGTGCGTCATCGATGAGCATCGTGTCTGCGCGACGCTCATCGACCATCTGCAATATACGTGCGTCGCGCTCGACATCGATTGGTGTCCCGTTCGCGTCGCCGCGCCCTGACGTCGAGGGCACTGTTCCGGAACAGGCCGCGGCGATCAGCGAAACAAGGGGAACCCAGGACCCGCGCCCGAAGCGCCTCATACGCGCTCCGTCGTTTGCTGGGACACCGCCGCCTGCAGCGTTTCACGGATCGGCGATGGCAACGATGCCAGTCGACCTTTTTTCGTCAGCGAGATGAGTCCGGTCGTGCCGGAGACGAGGAGTTGATTGGTGTCGGTGTTGAGGATGCGATATGCGAACGTCATCGCGCGCGAGCGAACGTCCGTCAATCGCGTGACGATGCGCACGGGATCGTCATATCGCGCCGAGGCATGGAAGCGCAGCGCCGCATCGGATACGGCGAGCATGACCCCCTCACGTTCGAGCTGCGCGTAGGGTGTACCGAGTTCGCGAATGAAGTCGGTTCGCCCGATCTCGCACCAGATTAGGTAGTTCGCGTGATACACCACTCCCATCTGATCGGTCTCCGCATATCGGACCCGAATATCGCTCACGGTTTCGAGAGGCATGGTTGAAGATGTCGGTGCGGAGGGGGGTGGCTCAAGGCGCTTGAGCGAGTTTGTCACCTCGGCGTTCACGCGTTAGACTGCGATTGTGCTCCCTACGCCGTGCCTCGTGTTTGGCGACGCCCACCTCGGCGTCGCGCCCGCCGACGCTGAACGCGCGTTGCTCGCGTTTCTCCGCAGCGTGCCCGGCCGTGCCCGTTCGGTCGTGATCATGGGCGACCTCTTCGACTTCTGGTTCGCGTGGGGACACGTGATGCCCCGTAGCGGCTTTCGGGTGCTGGCGGCCGTCGCCGACCTTCGTGATGCGGGCATCGAGGTCCTCTGGATCGGCGGCAATCATGACTGCTGGAGCGGCGAAGCCCTGATGACGGAGACGGGTGCCACGTACTCCCTTGAACCATGGCGCGATCGAATCGGTGCATGGTCGACGCTCCTCGCGCACGGCGATGGGCTGCGCGAGCAGGAAGACGCACCATATCGGCGGTTGCGCACGGTGCTGCGCAACCCGCTCTCGATTCGTGCATTCGGATGGCTGCACCCGGACTTCGCCAGTCGCGTGGCCCTCGCATCGTCAGGCACCAGCCGTCATCGTCGCGCCGGAGATGAAGGGCGCGGCCTTCTGGCGCTCGGGGTCGCGGCGCTTTCCGTCGAGGACGGTCCCTCATTGGTCATTCACGGCCATTCACACGTCCCGATGCTGCAGCGTTCCGGCCGCGGCTGGTATGCGAACGCCGGCGCGTGGTATCTCGATCGGCAGTATCTGCGAATCGATGATGACACTATCACCCGCGCCGTGTGGACGGGTTCAGGTGAAGGTGACGTGCTCGACGTGGGTGAGCGTGTCATCCAGGAAGCGTCGCCCGAGCGTTAGAAATCGCTCGGGCGCATCGGACGCCGCAAAACGATGCGTTGGCGGCCCTGGATCGGTATTACGCAATGCGAGGGCGCCGAGCACACTCTCCGTCTCGGACGCGGTCTCGTCGGCACTGTCGATCAAACGAACCGACGATCCGAGTTCCTCACCGATGATCCGCGACAACAGCGGATAGTGCGTGCAACCGAGCACCAAGGTGTCGATGCCAGACTGCGTCAATGGCGCGAGATATTCCTCTGCAATCATTCGCGTCGCGGCATGCTCGGTCCATCCTTCCTCGACCAGCGGCACGAACAGCGGACACGCTCTCGTACGGACCCGCGCGGTCGGGTCAATCCGATGGATCGCCGCCTCGTAGGCGCCGGATTGAATCGTGCCGAGCGTGCCGATCACCCCGATCGTGCCCACGCGCGTCGCATTCACGGCAGCCCGTGCGCCGGGTTCGATGACGCCAATCACCGGTACATCGAGTCGCGCTTGCACGAACGCGAGCGCATGCGCCGTCGCCGTATTGCAGGCGATGACGATGCACTTCACACCCTGCTCCACAAGCCACGTCGCAATCTGCAGCGCGTATCGCCGTACCGTGTCAGGACTTTTGGGACCGTACGGTACGCGCGCCGTGTCACCGAGATAGATCAACGACTCTCGCGGCATACGCGCCTTCAGCGCGTGCACTACGGTCAAGCCGCCCAGCCCGGAGTCGAACACGCCGATTGGTGCGCCGGAAGAAGTCGACGGCGATTGGGTCACCGACTGCTGGTCGCGATCACCAGTGCAGCGTGGCGACAAACATCGCGCCGGTCGGTGTCGGTGCCGCCGTGATCGTCAACGGCACATCCCAGAGTTGCGCGGCGACGAATGCGTCGGCGCCAGCGAAGAGATGATTGAACGCCATTGTCGCGAGCCAATCCTCGACGTGTAGCCTTCGGGTCTTTTCGAGATCCGCCGTGTAGCCATTCGTGTACGTGCCGGACTTGACGATCGTCGTGCCCGCGACGGCGAAGTCCGACGGCAACGTATCGATGCGATACCGGCGGACTTCGCGGAGTTCTGCGCGGCTTCGCCGAACCATGGTGAACGCCGCGAGTTCAATCGTGGCGAACAGCGCACCGGACGTTCCGCGGTCGAGGCGGGACTGGCCGAGCCCAGGGAACACCGCCGAATACACGAACGCCCGACTCGGCGACAGTGGAGGCGCCAGGCGCGACGGCGCCTTGATTCGCGCAGGAGCGGCCACAGTGGTGTCGGGAGCGATGCGTGGGCGTGAAGTATCCACGCGCTGCGCGAATGCGCTGGTGCTCGTGATGAGCGCCAGCACCATGAGCGCGAACAGGTGCTTGTCGATGGACCGCATGCGGTGCCCGTACCCCGTCAGCGTCGAAACGATCGACCATTGCGGCGAGTAGTCAGGGAATCGCGGCAACTGCCTCGATCTCGACGCGTACGTCTCGCGGCAGACCAAGTACCGCAACGGTCGAACGAGCGGGGCGCGCATCACCCAATACACGCGAATACACGCCGTTCATCGCCGTGAAGTCTGCCATGTCGCGCAGGAAGACCGTGGTTTTCACGACGTGCGCCCAATCGGTGCCTGCCTCGTGCAATACCGCCGTCAGGTTCGCGAGAACCTGTTCGGTCTGCGCCGCCACATCACCGACCACGATCTCCATGGACTGCGGATCGAGCGGAATCTGGCCGGCAGTGAACACAAAGCCGTTGGCGCGGACTGCTTGGGCGTACGGGCCGATGGCTTTCGGCGCGCGCTCGGAATGAATCGTCTGAACGGACATGGCGTCAGTGCGAAGGGACGGTATCGGGATCGAGCGCATTCGGCAGACCGAACACGCGCTGCGTATTGGCCAACGTGATCATACCGAGGCGCGACACCTCAGTGTCGCGTGCGGCGGCAATCCGGGCAAGGGTCAGGCTGACGAACGCGGACTCGTTCCGCTTCCCCCGATGCGGCACCGGTGCGAGATAGGGCGCATCCGACTCGATCAGCAATCGGTCATCGGGCACGAGCTGCAGTAGTGCGTCATCTACCCACTTCTTAAAGGTGACGATGCCGCTGAACGACACATACCAGCCGGCCGCGAGTCCCGCCTCGGCGAGATGGTGCGAACCCGTGAAACAATGCAGCACGCCGACGACGCCGGCGGATTCCGCATCGCGCAGCATCGCGATGGTGTCCGGTTCCGCCTCTCTCGTGTGCAGCACGATCGGCCGGCGAAGTTCCGACGCCAGCGCGACCTGTTCGGCGAGGACGTGCCGCTGGTGCGCTGCCGGCACATGATCGTAGTGGTTGTCCAAGCCGCACTCACCGATGGCCACTGCACCGTGCGCCACCGCCTCACGAATGGCGTCACCATCGCGCTGCCGATGCCATGTATTCGCATCGTGTGGGTGGACGCCACACGTATGAAATACACAGTCACGGTGACGCGCCGCAATCGCTTGCGCGCGGAGCGCGGCAGCGGGAGACTCGCCGATACAGACGAGGGCCCGCGCACCAGCTGCGCGGGCCCTGTCGATCACCGCGTCCGCATCATCAGCGAACGCGGTATCGGCTAAATGCACGTGACTGTCAGCGAAGCTCGTCACGAGTGCCGGTCACACGGCGATGCGCCACGCCAGGGCGTCAGCGCGCCGCGAGCCGATCACCGCTCGCACGCGGTGGAGCGTTCGGTGGCGTGTCGTTGCCGGCACGCACGGCGCGGCCGGCCGCTTCCGTGACGGCGCGCGGATAGCGCGACTCGATGTACATGAGGATCGGACCGGCGACGTAGATCGACGAAAACGTGGCGACAAACACACCGAATGCCATGACGATCGCAAACGGACGGATGACTTCGCCCGCGACCAGAAGTAATGCGAGCGTTGCGGCCAACACCGTCGCGTGCGTCATGATAGAGCGCGGCAACGTTTCGTTGATTGAGCGATCCAGCAGATCCGATAGCGCCTCGCCGCGCTTCGACTTGCGCAGGTTTTCACGAACGCGATCAAAAATGATGATGGTGTCGTTCGCCGAATACCCCAACAGCGTCAGAATTGCCGCGACGACCGTCAGGGAGACCTCGACGTGCAGCAACTTGATGAACGCGAGCGTCACGAGAATATCGTGCGCCGTCGAGAGCACCGCGGCCATGCCAAAGCGCCAATCGAAACGAATCGCGAGATACAGGAGCGTGAAGAGCGACGCGAGCAACATGGCGCTGATGGCGCCGGAGCGCAGCTCGCCTCCGACCTTCGGACCGACGGCTTCCGTCCGCACGATCGTGACTGCGCCAACACCGAACTTCTTGGTCAGCGCAGCGTCGATCTTCTTCGAGATGCCTTCGGCGCCTTTCGACTGCGCTTCGACCTGCTTCTGATCGCGTGCGCGAATCGTGTAGTCGGTCTCCGTTCCGAACTGCTGGATTTCGGCTCCAGCAATGCCGGCTTGATCCAGCGTGCTGCGGATGACCGATACGTCCGGTTTCTGCTTGAACTGGATCTGCATCAGCGTCCCGCCAGTGAACTCGATCCCGTAATTCGGTGCGCCGGTGGTCGCGTACGTCGCCAATCCCAGCGCGATGAACGCCGCGGTCAGGCCGGCAGCGAGCTTCCAGTGCTTGAGGAAGTGGAACGTGGTGTTGTGAAAGATGCGAATCATGACGGCCTCAAATGCTCAGCGTCTGGACACCGCGGGAGCGGCTGAGCCAGAGCAGGAAGAAAGTCTTGCTGACGAAGATCGCGGTAAACAGCGACGCGGCGAGGCCGGCGACGAGCGTGACGGCGAAGCCGCGGACCGGGCCCGTGCCGTACTGATAGAGCACCATGCCCGACAACATCGTCGTCGCCGACGTGTCGATGATCGCGCTCAACGCATGACGGAATCCTTCGTCAATCGCGAGACGCACCGATTTGCCGTGATCGAGTTCCTCACGAATGCGCTCGAAGATCAGCACGTTCGCGTCGACGGCGATACCGATCGAGAGCACGAATCCCGCGAGGCCCGGCAGCGTGAGCACGGCGTGGAATCCGGCCAGCATCGCCAGCGTATAGACCAGATACAGCAGTAGCGCGGCGACCGCGAGCACTCCGGAAAACCGATAGTAGAACACGAGGATTGCGACGATCAACGCGAAGGCGATCCCGAGCGCGAGGACGCCGTTGTTGATCGAGTCCTGTCCGAGACTCGCTCCGATGGTCCCGTACTGTGCCACCTTGAGCGGTACAGGGAGCGCGCCGGCACGTAACACCAATGCCAGATCTTGCGCGGCCTGCAATGATCCACCGCCGAGTGTGATTTGACCGTTTCGACCGATGGCGCTGTTGAGGACAGGGGCGGTGACGACGCGCTGATCCAGCACGATCGCCATGTTGTCCTTCACGTGCTTGCCAGTTTCCGACTTGAAGCGACGGGCGCCTTCGTTATTTAAGGTGAACTGCACGACGTTGCCCTCGACCGGATCAGTCGAAGGGCGCGCATCGGTCAGCACTTCCCCGGTGATGATCGGACGCGAATCGAGCATGTACAGCGCGAAGAAACGTTGGTTTCCAGAAACGAGGGAATCGACGCCCCATCGCATGACTTTGCCAGGCGGCATGGCGCCCTGAATCGCCGGCGACTGCAGCGCCCGATCGATCGAGGCGAACGCCGCTTCCGGCACGATGTACTGCCCAGGGATCTGTCCCGCCTGCACGTTCGACGAGAACAACCCCTTCGGTGCAAGCGCTGTCTTGCCTGAGTCGGCGCCTGTGCTGCCCACGACCTTTGCGGAGCTGTCCTTCTTGCCCGTGTCGGCTTTCTGTGTCAGCAACGAGGTGACTCCCACGGTCTTGGCCGTATCGCCGCCGACTTTCGCGCCGCTGACCATCGTCAGTCCGTTGGTACGCGCGATCTCGTCGAAGCGGGGCATCACCTTTTCAAGCGCTTGCGTCTTATCGGTGATCTGGAACTCGAGGAACGCCGATTTTTGGACGAGATCAAGGGCACGCTGCGGATCATCAATACCCGGAAGTTCGACGATGATACGATCATCGCCGGCTTTCTGCACGACAGGTTCCGACACGCCGAATTCGTCGATCCGCTGTCGAACGACCTTCAGCGCGCGATCGAGCGCTTCGGATTTGTTGGCCACGGCCTGCTTGGAGGCGTCGATCTCGAGTTCCAGGTGCATACCACCCTGTAAATCAAGACCACGCTTGAGCGGCACGCGTTGCGTCGTATCGTACACGAACACGCCGTTGCGCTTGACGCGTTCAACGACGGTGCGCGGATAAAGAGCCCACGCGGAGGCCGCGAGGAATCCTACAATGAGCAGGAGGCGGTACTTCAGATTCGCCATCGATGCCGGTGGCCAGAGGTGGACAGCGGACGCTGCTCGCAACGCGCGAACAGACGATCCGGATTGCGGAGCCGAGATCCCAGAACGGTCATGGGCTCGACCAGGAATGCGAAGTGGAACGACATCGTTTGGCGCCCGGACTTCCCAAGGAGGAGGTCAAAGTGTGCCAAGCCTCCTAACTTAGGGCCTGCGAGGCATCTGCGGTAGCCAGCAGACTCAGCGCCCCAAGGTGAGACGCGGGCGTCCGTGTTCCGGCTTACGGCTTCGGCGCGAGCCCCAACGCGCTGCGCGCCCGCGCCTCGTCAATGCCAAGCTGTGCCACGAGGGCGTCGACCCCCTGAAACGGGCGCGTTTCGCGGAGGCGCGAAATGAAGTCGAGACGGACTGGAGCCCCGTACCAGTCATGTGACGCATCGAAGACGTGGGTCTCGATGCGACGCGAGGCATCGCCGAAGGTCGGGCGCGCTCCGAGATTGAGCATGCCGCCGAATGCCCCGATCGGCGTCTGGACACGCACCGCGTAGACCCCGTCCGGGGGCAGTAATTTGTGTGACGGCGGCGTGTCGAGGTTCAGGGTTGGGTAGCCGAGCAACCGCCCGCGCTTATCGCCGCCGATGACCTTCCCCATGACAGCGTACGGACGCCCCAGTCCTTCGGCCGCTTTGGCAAGATCCCCGCCGGCGATGGCTCGTCGAATGGCAGTGGACGATACGGCATGTCCACCGGCGGCGTAGACGGGCTCGAGCACTGTCACGCCGAAGCCGCGGAGCTTTCCCAGCTCACGCAGCACGTCCGTGTCGCCCATACGGCCACGCCCGAAGCCGTGATCGTGGCCGACGAACAGTTCGGCCATGACAAATCGCGATCGCAACACATCATCGACAAACTCCTCCGCACCAAGTGCCGCCAGTGCCGGCGTAAACGGTACGACCGCGACATAAGACACTCCGGTCTGTGCGAAGATCTCGAGTTTTTCGTGAAAGGTCGAGAGCAGCGGTGGCGCGGCGGAAGGATTGACGATCTCGAGCGGATGCGGATCGAACGTGACGATGACGCTCGGTCGATTCGTGGCACGCGCGCGCTGCACGACTCGTGCGAGGACATCCTGATGCCCGCGGTGAACACCGTCGAACGTGCCGACCGTGACGATGGACCCGGCATCATCGATCGGCAGCCCGCGAACATCGTCTTGAACGTGCACGTTCATCCGGCATCTCCCAACAGCACGACGCGCGGCTGCCATCGGTCTCCAAGCAGCGGATCGCCCATGCGTTCCGCAATACCGACGATTGTATCGCCGCGCATCAGGGCGGCGCGGGCGCCGATTACGGTGGCGGGAATCGCACGGCCGTGGCCAAGCGCCGCGAGGCCGGCGTCATCCAACGGTTGCAACACGACGTTGTCGAGTGCGGGCACCGGCGACTGTAGCGCTACCTGGCCGTCGGCGATCGAACCGGGACGCAGCGCCTCGAACGGAACCGCCTGTTCAATGTGCGCGCCCCCACTGGCGATACGCCGGAGGGACTCGCAATGCGCCGCGCTTTGCAGTGCACGACCGAGGTCGCGGGCGAGCGCACGCACGTAGGTTCCGCCCGCGCACGTGATACGGGCCGCCACGACCTCTGGCGCCACGTGGAGAATCTCCCATCCGTGCACCGTGACGCTCACCGGCGGCAAGACCACGTCGCCACCGCGACGCGCGACCGCGTAGGCGCGTTGCCCGTCGATGTGCTTGGCGGAAAACGACGGTGGCACCTGCTGGAGCGCGCCGGTCAGAGTGCGCACCGCATCGACGAATCGTTCGAGCGACGGCAATGGCGATTCACGGACCACGGCGCCTGTGTGGTCGTCGGTGTTCGTCTCGGTCCCAAAGCGTATGACCACGTCATACACCTTGGGTTCACCAACGATATAGGGCAACAGGCGGGTACACGCCCCGATCGCGACCACGAGCAAACCGGTCGCGAACGGGTCGAGTGTGCCGGCGTGGCCCACGCGACGCGTACGCGCCGCTCTCCGAACCGTCCCGACGACATCGTGTGACGTGATGCCGGCGGGCTTGTCGACGAGCAGCAACCCCATCACGCGCCGATCACTCCGGGGTTCCCGACTCCCGCTCGTTGCGCACCTGCGCGAGCAATTGCTCGATCCGCGATGCGCGAGCGATACTCTCGTCTTCCTTGAAATGAATCTCAGGCGCGTTGCGAAGTCGTAGTGACTTGCCAAGCATCGAGCGCAGATGCGAGGCCACACTCCCGAGTCCTTCGAATGTCGCTTTTTTCGCCTCGTCCTCGCCCATGACACTGACGAAGACGTTGGCGTGCCGAAGATCGCGGGTCATGTCGACCGCTGTAACGGTGACGAACCCACGAATTCGCGGATCTTTGACGCCGTCCGAGAGGAACGTCGCCACTTGTTCGCGAATGGCTTCGGCGACGCGGTCAGACCGCCGCGGATCGCCCATGATGCCTCCTCAGGTCTTTGCGGCCTGATCCAGCGTACGAGCGACTTCCTCGGTCCGATAGCACTCAAAGACATCGCCAACCTTGACGTCGTTGAAGTTCTCGATGCCGATACCGCACTCGTAGCCTTCCTTGACTTCGTTGACGTCGTCCTTGAAACGACGGAGCGACGCAATGCCGCCATCGTAGATCTCGACACCATCGCGAATGACGCGGACGCGCCCCTTGCGATTGATGTTGCCCGACCGAACGATGCAACCCGCGATGGTGCCGATGCGTGCCACCTTGAAGATCTCACGCACCTGCGCTTCGCCGTACACCACTTCGCGCTCTTCGGGACGCAGCATGCCCTCGAGCGCCGCCTTCACGTCAGCGACCGCCTCGTAGATGATGCGATAGAGCTTGATATCGACGCCTTCACGTTCGGCCGCCGCGCGCGCGTTGTTGTCCGGACGTACGTGGAAGCCGATGATGATCGCGCCGGACGCCTTCGCGAGCAGAATGTCCGTCTCGGCGATCGCACCGACACCGCGATGCAGAATCTCGACCTGCACTTCCGGATTGGACAACTGTCCGAGTGCGTCGGCGAGGGCTTCGGCTGGACCACCCTGATCGGCCTTAATGATCAATCGCAGTTGACGCTTCTGTCCGGCGCTTGCCTGCGACATGAAGTCCTCGAGCGACACGACGCCACGCGTCGTACGACGACTCTTGGCTTCACGATCCAGCCGTTCGCGACGCTGCGCGATTTCACGCGCCACGGTCGCATCGTCCACGACGAGCAACTGATCGCCGGCCATCGGCACACCAGTCAGGCCGAGGATCTGCACCGGTATTGCGGGACCCGCTTCCTTGACCTGCTTACCACGCTCATCGAGGAGGGCGCGGACGCGACCGGAGTGGATACCACAGATGTAGTTGTCGCCGACCTTCAGCGTACCGTTCTGCACGAGCACCGTCGCCACGGGACCCTTGCCCTGATCGAGCTGGGCTTCGACGACCGATCCCACGGCGCGACGCGATGGGTTGGCCTTGAGTTCGAGAATGTCGGCCTGCAACAGGATCTGTTCGAGCAGTGCATCGATGCCCGTGCCCTTCTTCGCCGAGATCTCGGAGTGCAGCACGGTTCCGCCGAACTCCTCGAGCACGACGTCATGTTGCAGTAGGTCCTGCTTCACCTTGGCGACATTGGCCGTCGGCAAATCGACCTTGTTGATGGCAATGATGATCGGCACGCCCGCGCTCTTGGCATGCGAAATCGCTTCGACCGTCTGCGGCATGACCTGGTCATCCGCCGCAATCACGATGACGACGATGTCCGTCACCTGCGCACCGCGAGCGCGCATGGCCGTAAAAGCTTCGTGGCCCGGCGTGTCTAGGAACGTGATCTGCTTGCCGCCGGTGACCTGCACGTGATACGCGCCGATGTGCTGCGTGATGCCGCCGGCCTCGCCGGCGACAACGTTCGCCTTCCGGATGTAGTCGAGCAACGACGTCTTACCATGGTCGACGTGACCCATGATCGTGACGACTGGCGGCCGCGGACGCAGATCTTCCGGGGCGTCCGCTTCCTGCTCGTCCTGAAGGTCTGCCGCGTAATCGCTTTCCTTGACTGCCTGGAACCCGAATTCGCCTGCGATCAGTTCGATCTGATCGAAATCGAGGCGCTGATTGATGGTGACCATCAGACCCAGCGTCTTGAACGCGAAACCGACGATCTGTGTCGCGGAAATACCAAGCGTCTGCGCGAGTTCAGAGACCGTGATGAACTCGTTGACGCGCACCATCTTCCGTTCGCGTTCGGCAGCAGCGACGCGCTGCGCTTCCGCCTCCTCGCGCATTTCGGCCCCGAAGCGACGTCCGCCACCACGACGCGTGCTCGTCGAGCCACGCATGGTGTTCATCGTCTTCGAGATGTTTGCCGTCACCGCTTCCTGATCAACCGCGCCACGCTTGCCCTTCTTCCCTCGACGTTGCTGGCTCTGCGCGGATGCGGCGACTCCCGCACTTTGGCCCTGACCGCCCCCTTGCTGTGCGCCCGGACCGCCACCCTGGCCGCCCTGCGGAGCTCCACCCGGCGCCCCGGCGCTTGGTCGACGGTCGTCCCGACGCTGTCCCTGACCAAGCCCGCCGCCTGGAGCGGCGGACGCGATCGGTCGCGCTGATCCAAAATTCGGCGAACCACTTCCCATCGGTCGCGGGCGCGGCGCGCCAGGTACGACAGGACGCGGACGCGGGCGATCGGGGGGCAACTG
>JANLPE010000013.1:0-4155 GCA_031366985.1 Gemmatimonadaceae bacterium | reverse complement strand
CGGCGACGAAATCATCACCGTCGCGGCGGGCTTCCCGACCACGGTGAATCCCGCGTTGCAGTACGGACTGGTGCCGGTGTTCGTCGATGTCTCGCTCGGCACGTATGAAGCGGACATCACGCGCATCGCCGAAGCGATCGGCCCCCGCACGCGCGCCGTCATGATCGCGCACACGCTCGGCAATGCGTTCGACATCGAGGCCGTGATGACGCTGGCGCGCGCGCACGACTTATGGGTCATCGAAGACAATTGCGACGCGCTGGGGACGACGTTCAACGATCGGTTGACCGGAACGTTCGGTGATCTCGCGACGCTGAGCTTCTATCCCGCGCACCACATCACGATGGGTGAAGGCGGCGCCGTACTGACCAACAGTCCGCGACTCAAGGTCATTGTGGAATCCTTCCGCGATTGGGGTCGCGACTGCTGGTGCGCGCCAGGCGTTGCCGATACCTGCGGCAAACGGTACGACTGGCAGCTCGGGCAACTGCCCCACGGCTATGACCACAAGTACATCTACTCCCACATCGGCTACAACCTCAAGGCGACCGACATGCAGGCCGCGGTGGGACTCGCACAGTTGCCGCGGCTGAGTGGTTTCATCGAGGCGCGGCGGCGCAACTGGACGCTGCTGCGCGAGGGGCTCGCGCCATTCGCGGAGCACTTTGTGCTCCCCGAGGCGAGCGTCGGTGCAAACCCGAGTTGGTTCGGCTTCGCCCTGACGGTCAAGGCGAGCGCCCCGTTCACGCGATCGCAGTTGATCCGGCGGCTCGAGTCACGTCGCATCGCCACGCGATTGCTGTTCGGTGGCAATCTCCTTCGTCAGCCCGCGTACGCCAACATCACGCATCGCGTGGTCGGACCGCTCACGAACACCGACACGATTGCCGAAGGGACCTTCTGGCTTGGCGTCTTCCCCGGTCTTCGCCCGGAGATGATCGCCTACGTGGTTGAGACTATCGGTGACTTCATTCGGGAGCACTGACCTTGGTCGTGCCTGACCGGGCCGACGCGTTCGACAGATAGGCGCGCCGTCCTAGCATCTGGATCACGGCCGCTGCGAGAAAGATGATGGCGCCTGTCAACACCAGGCGTGCGTCACGTTTCTCGAGAATCTGATAGAGCACGCCGTGCGCGACGATGAGCAGCGCGGCGATATAGCTGGATCGTTGAAGCTGTTTCCAACGTGATGTACGGAGCCGTCGTAGCGCCGCGTCATTGGAAATCAGAACGAGCAGTACGAGTAACAGCGTCGCGACCACGCCAATCCAGTTGGTCACCCCGAACGCGTCAAGACGCAGTCTCCCTCCGCGGCCGTGCTCTGCCGAACGTAGGAGATACTCCCACCAGTACTTCATGTGGACGCGCCACCCGAACAGCACGTGGAGTACGGCGGTGATACCGATCCAGATACCAATGTCACGACGCAGGTCTGTTGAGACTGGTGTGAGTTCTCTAAATTCTGTCACCATTTTTCTCTAAATTCTGTCGCAGGCTGAGCCATACCGCTCCACGTTAGCGCCGTTCCCGGAGGACCGGACCCGTGTCATCGGGAGGCGCAGGAGGATGCTCAGCATGTTGGATCGACACGCCGTCCAGGCGTTGCTGCAGGCGGGGCACGCGCCCCGACAGATTGCCCACCAGCTCGGGATCTCGCGCCGCACGGTGCAGCGCATCGCGACCGAGCCGCCGGTGGACACGGTGGACGATGCGGCGGCGCGCGCGGCGCGCGGCATCGGCCGGCCCGGGCTGCCGATCGCCGTCGAGGCGCAGGTGCGGGCGTGGCTCACGGAGGATCCGTTGTGCCCGCCCGGCGAAGTGCCGCGCCGACTGCTTGAAGCCCAGACACCGCTCGGCCTCTCGACGATTTATCGGCTGCTCGGGGCGGGGCGGCCGACGCTCCCGACCGAGGTCATGGTCCGCTTCGAAGGCGTGGCCGGCGAATTCGCGCAGTTTGATTTCGGCGTCGCCGATGTCCGAATGACCGCGGACACGCCGACCGGGACCGCGCCCAGCGCGCGCGTGCGTCGACGCATTCACTTCGCGGCGTATCGTTTGAAGTGGTCGCGCTTCCTGCCTGTCGTGCTCGTGCCGAACGAACGGGTCGAGGCGCTGGTGCGGGCCCTGCTCGCGAGCTTCGCGGCGGGCGGGGGCGTGCCGCTGCGCGTGGTGTTTGATAATCCGACGACGGTGGTGCTGCGGCGCGAGGCGGGGCGCCCGGTGTGGAACGCGACGCTCGCGCAGGCCATGCTGGATTATGGCTGCGGCGTCGAGCTGTGCACGCCGTACGCGCCCGAGCAAAAGGGCAGCGTCGAGAATCTCGTCGGCTTCGTAAAGCGCGCCTTCTTTGGCGCGCGGCAGTTTCAGAATCTCGAGCACGATCTGCCCGCGCAGCTCGCCGACTGGCTCGTGTATGCGAACACGGTGCGCCCCTCGCGCGCGACCGGCGTACCACCCGTGGCGCGGCTCGCGACGGAACAGGCGCGCGTACACGCCCTCGCCATCGCGCCCGATGATTACGGCCTGCACGTCCCGGTCACCGTCGGCCCGACGGCGATGGTGACGTATCCGGGCGTGCGCTATGCGATGCCCGCGAAAGCGTGCGGGCTGCCGGCGACGCTGCACCTGTACCCAACGCGCGTGCGGATCGTGTGCGCCGGTGGCAAACACGAGGCGGTGCATCCGCGCTTCCCGATGCTCGGCACCGTGAGCTATTTGACGGGACAGCGGGCGCAACAACTCGCCGCCGTGTATGGCGAACGCAAACGGCTGTACTTCATGCGCGAACGGCTCGTCGAATTGGGGCCGATCGGCGAAGCGTACGTCACGGAGCTGGTGCATCAGCGCCCGCATACGTGGAAGGGCTGCATCGCCCGCCTCTTCGCGGTGCTCGAAGAGATCGGCGACGCGCGCTTTCGCCTCGTGCTGCAGCGGGCGCTGATGCAGCGCTTGATCGGCGCGGAGTATCTCGAGCGCGTCCTCGCGCACGTCCCCGCCGTCGGGGAGGTGGCCTCATGAGTCCGCGCCCCGCCCGCGTGCGCGCGACCAACGGCCACACGCCGTCCCTGCCGCCCGCCGCGCCGCCGGATCTCGATGCGATGCTCAAACGCTTGCATCTGCCGACCATCCGTCGCCTGCACGCCGAGCTGGCCGTGCGCGCCGAAGCGGAGGGGATGGGCTATCGCGCGTATCTCGACACGCTCGTCGCCGAAGAGATCGCGCATCGCGCCGAGACGCGACTGCGGCGTGCGGTGCGCGCGGCGCGCTTCCCGGCGCTCCGCACGATCGACGACTTCAACTTTACGTTTCAATCGGCACTCCGACGGCAGATGCTCGGCAGCTATCTCGGCGTCGAGCTCGTGACCGACGGGCGCAACGCGATCTGTAGTGGACCCACCGGTACAGGAAAAACGCATCTGGTCATCGGGCTCGCCTATCGCGCGCTGCAGCATGGCGACGAGGCGCGCTTCGTGTCGGCGGACGTGCTGATCGGCGAACTGTCGCACGCCGCGAGTCTCGGCACGCTCGACGCGGCGCTCGCGCCGTACCTGCAGCCGCACGTGCTGGTACTCGACGAGATCGGGTATCTCGCGCATGCGGCCGACGCGGCGAACGTGCTCTATCGCGTCGTCAATGAACGCTACCTCCGACAACTCCCCATCCTCGTGACCACCAACAAACCGCTGGCGGCCTGGGGTCACGTGCTGCATGATGGCGACTTGGCGGAAGCCATCATCGACCGCCTGCTCGAACGCGGGGCGCATTTCGAGATGCGCGGCCGCTCCTATCGCACCCGTCACCTCAAGGAGACCGAGAGCGTCGACCCCGCCGACGCGTAGTCCCCGTCACGGCTCAGCCTGCGACAGAATTTAGAGAAAAAGTGCGACAGCTTATAGAGAACTCACAGCGATGCGAATGCAGCACGGTCTGCGCGAGGAGTTCGTGTTCGAGCGTCGCGAAGAAACTCTCCGCCACCGCGTTGATGCTCCTCTGTTGTCAAGTCGCCACCGTGGTGGCGGCTGGCGGCGCGCACAGCGGTTGCAGGAGTTTGAATACTTCTCGGGCGATGTAGCGTTTCAAACAGCGGAGTACTTCGAGTTTGTGAGCTGTCCAGGATTCCGTAGTCACCATCCTAAGGTGTTCTTTGGAACCAGA
>JANLPE010000096.1:0-90109 GCA_031366985.1 Gemmatimonadaceae bacterium | reverse complement strand
CCCCCGCCCCGCGCGCCGCGGGGGGCGCTCTCCCCCCCCCGCCCCCCGCTCTGCTTTTACGGCATTTGCTTCGCCGGCGTACTCTGCCGACCTACACGTCGTGGAATGGCAGTTCGACGACATCCGCCGAGATGGCGCCGTCGGTCCCGCCGACAGAGACGGTCGAACCGACGGTGATCTCGCGACGGATCATTCCCATGGCGATCGCGCCAAACCGCGGTGACAGCGCGCTGCTGCGCACATCGCCGACGACTTTGCCATTGGCATCGGTCACGTGCGCACCTGTCGGAATCGCGACGTCCGCCGTTAGCCCGCGGAGATGCCGGTTGACGTGCCCGCGAAAGTGTACGCGCGCGACGGTCTCCTGGCCCGTGTAGCAGCCCTTGGTAAACGAGATCGCACCGATGGTGTCGAGGTTCGCCTCCTGCGGAATGGTGTTCTCGTCCATGTCGACGCCGATCGCGGGACGGCCTTGTTCGACGCGCACGACTTCAGCGAGCGCCGCCGAGCCTCGCAGAATGCCAGCACCTTCGAGCGCACGACACGTTTCATCGGCGTGTTCCGACTCGACGCGCAACATCATGGCGGGCAGATCGTTCTCACCCGGGATGGCAATCCTGTAGCCGGGCATGTCGGCGATTGCCGCAATCATCTCGGTCATGCGCGCGCCGGAGACAACGAACGTGCGATAACTGGTGCGTTCATCGAGCACTTTGCACAGTCGCGGATTGACATACTTCCGCGCGAGGTCGATCCACGCAGACTGCGCATTCGATCGCACGCCCAGATGAAACGTGCTCGTGTCGTGGCGAACCACGTACATGTCGGTGACGAGTTTGCCCTTGGGAGATAGCGCGGCCGCGTGGAGCACATCACCGGGCGACATCGATGCGACGTCGTTGGTCACGAGGCCGTTGAGCGCGTCTGCGGCTTTGTCGCCGACGAAGCTGCTCCAGCTCGCGTCGGCTTCCCACCACGCGGCATCGGTACGCAACGCGGCGTAGGCGGAGACGTCGTAGTTCGAGAGCGCGACGGGTAGCACGAGCGTGCTCGGCGCGGGTTCTTTAGATGATTCAGAAGTGATAGCCATCGGAGTCAAGTTAATCGGCAATCTGGAACTTATCTGCCTTCGGCACGCCGTCCGCGGTATTTTGATTGAATGAATCGGGGATCTGAGCCACGGGAAACCAACAGGGACGCTGCCGGCATCGCGCACTGCGTGATTGTCGCCGGTGCAAATGGTGCCGGAAAGACCACCGCGTCGCACGCCTTGGTGACGGAGCGTCACGGGATTCAGCGAATCGTTAATCCTGATGCGATCGCGGTCGGACTAGCCGGAGTGGCCGAGCTCGGTGCGATTCCCGCAGGCAAGTTGGCGCTCGAGGCTCAACGCCGCTACGTCGACGGGCGAGCCGACTTCGCGATGGAGACGACAGTCGCGGGACGCCGTTGGACGCGGTTGCTGGACGCGCTCAATCGCGAGCAATATCGAGTCAGCTTATACTTTTTGTGGATGCCTGACCCCGCACTCTGTGTGGCGCGTGTGCAGTCGCGCGTCATGCTCGGCGGGCACGGAATTCCGGAAGTCGACATTCGACGGCGATACGAGTCAGGTCTGCAGAACCTTCGCGACGTATTCATTCCGCGCGTCGACGAGTGGCAACTCTACGACGCCACGGCGCGAGCGGGAACGCGACGCATCGCGCAGGGCGGGCGCGACCGCGAGACGGTCGTGCGCGACGACGCGCTCTGGCAGCGCGTGCGGCACCCGTTGGTGTTACGACAGGCGTCTGCACTGCCGAATGATTCATCCAGAGAAGAGGCCTCATGACGCGGACCGCGGATAACCACGCCGAAGCAGTTCCGGAAGACGAAATCGTACTTGTGGACCGCGCGATTCGCCGCGCGATGGCGGTGCATAAGGCGCTTGGGGTGCCTTGGGCGACTTGGGGGCCGAACGGCGTCACATGGATCCCGCCGGAAGAATTGCCGGAGCTTCCGCGCGAAGAACGCGGCGTGTTGCCGACATCATCAGCCCCACGCCCCGCGCCAAGAGTGGTGCGACGTGAACCGTCGAGTAGGTAGGCGCTATTGACGGCGCTTCGGCGTCGGTTCGACCTATTGCTCGACGTGCGCCGAGCCGACGTAGTGCCTGGCGACAATTGCGACGCGATGGTCTGCCTCGATGGCCGTTCGTTCGGCAGATACGCGCAACAGATCGAGCCGGCGCGTGATCTCGGCGTACGAACTTTCCAGTGACGTCGCGCCCGGAAGCCGCGGCGCGTCATCGCTGCACCGCACGAACGTGAACGCGTCGTCGACACCCGCCAACCGCAGGAGCGGTTCGACATCACGTCGCTGGGAATCCGCGCGGAGGACGATCCGCGTTCCGGTTGCGGCGGAACTCAGCATGGTGCGCGCGAACTCGGTGAGCACGACGCCTTGGGCCATGCGGATGGACACCCACTGCTGTACGCGCAGCGTTGCGAGTTCGATCAACACGGTGTCGGTCGTCGCGGTGAGCAGGTCGACGGCTTCGTACAACGACCGACCAGGTAGCGACGCGAGAATCTCCGCGCGATCAAAGTCGATTTGATCGTCGCGAAGTGCTTCGGCGATGCCATCGGCGCGCAGGCCGAGTGTGTCGGCGACGACGCCGTCGAAGGCGAGGATCAGGGCAGGCAATGGTCCGTGTGTCCGCGGCAAGGTTGTTTGTTTCGACCTTCGCTCATGATCGCGAATAACTCGCATCGAGTAGCTCGACCGGATGGACGGCGCGCGCGGTAGAACCAGTGAGCATGAGACCAGCACCGATTTGCATCATGCAGCCGGGGTTGCCGGTGGCAACGAAATCGGCCTTGGTGTCGGCGATGCGTTTGAGCTTCGGTGCCAATACGGCGTTCGACGTGTCGGGCTCGACGAGATTGTAAATGCCGGCGCTACCGCAGCACTGATCGGCATCTTCGAGTGGCACGAGGTCGAGATCGGTGATGGCGGCGAGTACCGCGCGCGGGGGGTTCACAACACGCTGAGCGTGCATCTGATGACAGGGTGGATCGTGCGTGACGCGCAGCGGTAGTGAGCCTCCGCGTTTGGGCCCGACCGCGGCCAACAGTTCGCTGACGTCGCGTGCGCGTGCGGCGACGGCGTTCGCGCGCGCACTCCACGTGGGATCGTCGTGCAACAGATGGCCGTACTGTTTGACCATCGCGCCGCAGCCGGCGGAGTTGATGGCGATCGGCGCGGAGCCGGTGGCTTCGAACGCTGCGATGTTGCGTCGGGCGAGTTCGCGTGCGCTGTCGAGATCACCGGCGTGGGCGTGCAGCGCACCACAGCAGTGCTGGTGTGGTGTTGAGACTACGGTGTAGCCGTTGTGGGTGAGGACGCGGTCGGTGGCGCGGTTGACGTGGCCGAACAGCCCATGCATTACGCAACCTGTCAGAGTAGTGAGACAGGAGTCGGGAGTCGGGCGACTGGATGGAGACTGGCGACTGGAATGAGTAGCGAGATGCGGGTTCGGTGCGGTGGAGGCGAGCATGGCCATTGGAAAGGCGAGGCGCTCGGGGAGGAGACGGGAGAGAAGTGACGGAATGCGGGTGGCGCGAAATGCGCGGGCGAAGGTGAGACCGACGTGCAACAGCGAGGTTTGCTTGAAGACCGCGAGAATGAAACGGGCAACGAATGGGATTCCGCGAACGGGGGCCATCGTGGCGCGGGTTGCTTCGAGCAGGTCACCGTAAGGGACGCCGGATGGGCAGGCGGTTTCGCAGGCGCGGCAGCCTAGGCAGCGATCGAGGTGTCGACCGGCGTCGGGGTCGTCAAGCGCGATCTCGCCGTCGAGCATGCGACGCATCAGCACGAGGCGACCGCGGGGGCTGTCGTTCTCGTCCTCGAGGTTGATGTACGTCGGGCAGGCTTGGAGGCAGAAGCCGCAGTGGACGCAGGAGTCGAGGCCGGAGGAGGAGAGGGAGAGCGGGGATTGGGGCACTGGGGGCGAGGGGGGTCGGGGAACTACGATATCGAATAGACGATGTTGGATGTCGGATGAACTGCGGACTGCGATATCGGGCAGACGATTTCGGATGTCGGATATCGGATGGGTTAGCCTAGGATGCGGGGGTTGAGGATGTTGACGGGGTCGAACATACCGCGCAGGCGTTGGGAGATGGTGTCGGCGATTGGAGAGGGAATGACATGCCAGAGAGTGGAGGGGAGGCGTTCGGGGAGTGCGCGGGGTGGCAGCGTTGTGTGTGTGTTGTCGGGGAGGTGGCACGAGAGACGCACGGTGCCGCGTAGGGGTTCGATCACCATGCGGACATCGGTGGAGTGATGCATCGCGCACCACGATGAGAGTGACTCAAGCGTTGCGGCAGAGCGCGAGGGTGCGTCGGTCAGGCGTAGGGTTGTGTTACCGGTGTCGAGTGTGCGTACGCTGCACCAGACTGCGGGGTCGACGGTGATTACGTCGCCGAGTGTGGCGAGTGCGGCGCGTTGCGCGTCGACGCGGATGCGATTGCCCATGGCGCGGGCGAGCAGGACGACGGGTGTGCGGGGGACGCTGCACGTCGCGCGGACGGCAGCGGGTGCGTCATGCGACAGAATCACCAATGAGGCGAGTGACGACGTATTGGCGAGCAGTGGGGCGCTATTCAGTCGCGTGACGAGCTCGTCGAGTGATGCCGAGTCATCGATGCCGATGGCGAAGGTTTCGTCGACGGGTTGACGGGCATGTAGGCGCAGACTGACGTCGGTGATGACGCCCAGCGTGCCCCACGCGCCCGTGGTGAGACGCACCAGATCGAAGCCGGCGACGTTTTTTACGACACGACCGCCAGCGCGCACTATGGTGCCGTCGCCGGTGATGAACGAGCAGCCCAGTACGAGATCGCGCACGCGTCCGAACCCATGTGCGAGCGGGCCGTGTGATGCGGTGGCGACGACGGCGCCGATCGTGCTGGTGTCGAGGCCGGGCGTTGAGGTGTACGGATCGAGCGCGAGCATCTGATCGTGCTCGGCGGTAAGCTGCGCGAGCTCGGCGAGGGTGGTGCCGGCGCGCACGGTGATGACGAGATCGCCGGGGATGTACTCGATGACGCCGGTGAGATCGCGCGTGGAAAGGGTAGCGGAGGCAGAGACTGGGCGGCCGGCGTCGAGCCAGGTGCCGGCGCCGGAGATGCGGAGCGGGGTGGCGGAGTGGTGGGCGGCGCAGATTTGGGCGAGGACGGGCATGATCGTTACTGCAGGGGAACTACGACATCGGATAAACCAGATCGGATATCCGATATCTGATCTCGTTTGTCTGATATCGTGGTGATCGCCGGCTTCGCCACCCCATGCCACTCCCGACACGACTTCACCGGCACCACCTTCCCCGGATTCGCCCGAATCTCCGGATCAAACGCCTGCCGCGCCGCACACATCATCTGCAGCGTGCTCTCGTCGAACAGGCTCGTCATGTAATCGAGCTTATCGAGCCCGACACCGTGCTCGCCGGTGATCGTACCGCCGGCATCGATACACGCCTGCATGATCTCTTTCATCGCCTTGTGCACGCGCGCCGATTCATCGGGATTGCGCGCATCATACGGAATGTTCGGATGCAGATTGCCGTCGCCGGCGTGAAACACATTGCACACGCGCACGCGATGGCGCGCACCGATCTCCGCGATCGCGCGCAGAATCGCGGGGAGTTTCGTGCGCGGCACGACCGCGTCCTGCACGACGAGTGACGGCGCGATGCGACCCATCGCACCAAATGCTTTCTTGCGTCCCTGCCAGAGCTTCATCCGTTCGGCTTCTTCGCTCGCGACGCGCACATCGCGGGCGCCGCATTCGCGACAACAGCGGGCGATCGTGTCGACGTCCTGCCCAAGCCCGGCGTCGAGTCCGTCGACTTCGCAGAGCAGAATCGCCGCGGCATCAATCGGATACCCGGCCGCGTAGATCGACGCTTCGACGGCGCGAATCGTGGGGTTGTCCATCATCTCGAGCGCGGCGGGCACAATACCAGTCGCGACGATTTGCGAGACGGCGCGCGCCGCGTCTTCGACATCGTTGAAGTCGGCGAGGATCGTCCGCACTGCTTGTGGCAATGGTACGAGCTTCACCCACACATCGACGGCGATACCGAAGCAACCTTCGGATCCGACGAAGAGTCCCAGCAGGTCATAGCCTGCCTGTTCGCCGTAGGGGTCGCCGAGTGTGCGGACGTCGCCGTTTGGCAGCACAATGGTGACGGCGACGACGTGATTGAGCGTCACGCCGTACTTGAGACAGTGCGGCCCGCCGGCGTTCTCGGCGACGTTTCCACCGATGGTGCAGACGGTCTGACTTGATGGATCAGGCGCGTATTGCAGACCGTGCTTAGCGACTTCGCGTGAGAGGCGCGCATTGACGACACCGGGTTCGACGCGCGCGACACGATTGGTGGCGTCGACGTCGATGATCTGTGTCAGACGATTGAGCCCGATCAGGACCGTATCGTTCGAGAGCGCACCGCCCGATAACCCGGTGCCAGCACCGCGCGGCACGAAGGCCACGTTTTCGCGTGCGAGCAGCTGCACGACGGCGATCAGTTCGTCGCGTGTTCCTGGAAAAACCGCGAGCCGAGGCTTGGCGTGATAGCCTGGCAGGCCGTCTGAGTCATACGCGACCAATTCGGCGTCGCGCCCTTTAACCCAGCGGGGTCCGACGATCTTCGTCAGCTGGTCGGCGAGCACGTGGTACCACAGGGCTTGGATGGATTGAACTGCACGCCGCGGATCACGCGGAAACAGGCGGATGGAACCGTGCGCACGTCAGGCAAAGGATCGGACGCCGCAAAATCGTGGTGGTGTGTAAAAGATCAAAAACCACGACGCTGCGGGCATGGAGCAGCCGCTCGAATCCCACACGGTTCCATCCGCGCGTTTCCGCGTGTTCCGCGGCAAGGTAGTTTGTCGGTTTATCGCGCGCTACGCGCTTTGAACGCGCTCGACCACGGCCTTGAGCGACACGAGATCGAACGGTTTCTGCAGGACGAAGGGATGATTCGCCAACGCGGTCCCTAGCGCTGCGTCGTCGACGGAATCACCAGTCGTCAGGATCATTCGCGTCGCCAGTGCCGGGCGTTCGATGGTGAGGCGGGCGAGCAACGCGTCGCCGGTGATCCCTGGCAGGTGCATATCACACACAATCACGCGGAGACTGTCTTCGCCGTCATCGGTATCGGCGATCTGCGTCAACGCCTGCTCGGCATCTGCCGCTTCAAGGACAACAAACCCCTGACGCTCAAACCAGCGTTTGAGCGCGAATCGAATCCCCGGTTCGTCATCGATGATGAGTGCTCGCGGCATGTCGATCTCGAATTCCCCGATTTGAAGCGCAGACTGGCGAGCAGACGTCGCTCAGGGTGGGGCGAAAAAACTCAGGCGGACGTCTGTAATGGTGCAGACGCCCGCCTGAGGTCGTGAGCCCGGAATGTTACGGACTTGAACGAATCAGGCAGCACCCCAGAAGCCTGAGAGCGCCCGTCCGTCGGGCGACTCACGCAGCTTCTCAAACGCGCGCTCGCGAATCTGGCGGATCCGCTCGCGCGTAACACCCATCAGGGCGCCGATGCGCTCGAGGGTCATGGCTTCAGCCCCTTCGTCGAGGCCGTAGTACAAGTACAGGATCTTCCGCTCGCGCGGGGTCAGATACTTCCGGAAAACGCGGTCGATGAACTCGCGCATGAGACGGAAGTCCGTACCGTCTTCGATATCGGCGTGCGTCTGGCCAGCAAAGCGTTCGCCGAGTGTCGAGGCCTCACGATCCTGACGATCGATTGGGGCATCGAGGGAGACTTCGGTACAGCTGATCTGGCGGGCGCTGCGCACCTGCTCGATCGGTTCCTGCAGCAGCTTGGAGACTTCCTCGTCGGTGGGCTCACGATTGAGCACCTGGGAGAGGACCATCTCGGCACGCGCCATACGGATCAGCTGCGAATTCTGGTTCAGCGGAATGCGCACACTGCGCGTCTGCTCGGCCAGCGCCTTGAGCACGGCCTGGCGGACCCACCACACGGCGTATGAGATGAACTTCACGCCTTGGTCGGGATCGAACTTCCGCACCGCCTTGAGCAGCCCTTCGTTGCCGATCGCCACGAGCTCGGAAAGATCGAGTCCGTGGCCCTGATACTTCTTCACATAAGAGATGACGAATCGCAGATTCGCTGTCACGAGTCGCTCAGCGGCCGCCTCGTCACCCTTCTGCGCCAATCTCGCCAGCCGCCGCTCTTCAGCGGCGTCGGTGATCAGGGGCAGCTTCTGGATGTCGTGCAGATACTGGTCGAACGCGGTAGAAGGGGAGGAACGAAAGAAGCCTTTGGAACGAGCTTCGGAAGTTCTGGTAGCGGCTGCTGCCTGCATACACGCCCTCGCCGTAGGTACCGGTGGGCTGGTCCGGAACGGGCCAGCCTGGTGGGTGGGACGGCCACGATAATGGCGGGATACTGCGCGGTCAATCAAAATTTTGCGCTATCCACATTATTTCTGCAGTAAAGCGCCAGTTTACCGCCAGTACCTAGGCACTCAGGAGGATTTCTCGGACTATGGAGTCCGAGATTTCGACCGACCAGCGTCCATCGGCTGGTTCCATATCACCAATGGCCCTTGGCAGCGCATAACGAACCGAGCCCGAGCGTGACTTCTTGTCGCCGTAGCTGGCGGCAATGATCGCGTCAGGGTTCAGGCCCTCAGGTACCGAACTCGGCAGTCCGGCCAGCCTGACACCGGACTCCACCGCCATATGCAGGCCGCGGGTGGCCAGGCCAATTTTTTCAGCGAGCCGAGCCTCTACGACCATCCCGATCGCCACGGCCTCCCCGTGCGCGATCTGATAGTTGAGCTCGCGTTCGATGGCGTGGGCGATGGTGTGCCCGAAATTCAGGATCTGGCGCAGACCGCCCTCCCGGGTGTCTTCGGCCACGACGCCGGCCTTGATGGCCACACTTCCGGCGATGAGTTGCATCAACGACGTCGCCGACGCCCCCTGCGCATTGACCTCGGGAATCGCGCGCAACACCGCGTCGAAGTACGACGCGTCCGCGACGACACCGTGCTTGATCATCTCGGCCAGCCCCGAACGCAGCATCAGCGGCGTCAGCGACGTCAGCACATCGGGATCGATGATGACGGCGCTGGGGTTGTGAAAGGCGCCGACGAGATTTTTTCCGAAGGGCGTGTCGACCGCGGTCTTGCCGCCGACGGACGCGTCGACCATCGCCAGCAGCGTCGTCGGGATCTGCACAACGGGGACGCCGCGCATGAACGTGGCGGCGACGAAGCCAGCGAGGTCGCCGATGACGCCGCCGCCAAGTGCGATGACGGTCGTGTCGCGGCCCGCACCCCACGCGAAGAGCGCGTCGGTCAGTTCTGACCAGCGCGCCCGCGTCTTTTCATGTTCGCCCGGGGGAATGGTGAACAGCTTCGCGCTGTTCGACGGCAGACCGGCGAGCACGCGCGCTCCATATAGCGGCGCAACGGTGTCGTCACTGATGACGGCATACCGATGTGCAGGCGCGGTGTCACGAATGACGTCGCTGACGTCAGCAAGCGAACCGCGACGACAGTAGATCGGGTAGTCGAGCGGGAGCGACAGAGGCGATGACGCCGATGACGCTGATGACGCCGATGACGCATCGGACACTACCAGGTGACCTCGCCAGCGCCAGCCTGACGATTGGCGACGCGCGCGAGCATGAAGAGCAGATCAGACAGGCGATTGAGATAAATCACCACGAGCGCGGGCAATTCGATGTCGTGCGCGAGGTGCACTACGCGGCGCTCGGCCCGACGGCAGACGGTGCGCGCGACATGCAGCGCGGCGGCCTTCGGCGTGCCGCCGGGGATGATGAAGCTGCGCAGCGGCTCGAGTTCCTGCTCGCAGTTGTCGATCGCCCGTTCGAGCTCTTCGATGCGCTGCTCGTCGATGCGCGCTTTCGTGAGCTGCTCGCGCATCTTCTCGTGATCTGGCGTCGCGAGTAGTGCACCAATCGCGAACAGGTCGCGCTGGACGGGGACGAGGACTTCGTCGATACGCGGCATCATTGCGATGGAGCGCGCCATGCCGAGTGCGGCGTTGAGTTCGTCGACATCACCGTAGGCTTCGACGCGCGGGTGGTCTTTATCGACGCGACCACCGCCGAACAGTGCGGTGCCGCCTTCGTCGCCGGTGCGGGTGTAGATCTTCATTCTTAAGACTATCGAGTCGGGAGTGGGGAGTAAATGAGAAACGGACGGGTCGCGAGACAGAGTAGGGAGATGGGGCGCTCACTACTCGGCGGTTTCTCCTCGACTCAATACTCCCTACTCAGTAGTTTCTCTCTTATGCCTACCCACGACATCCGCGACCTGACGATCATCGGCGGCGGCCCGACGGGGCTGTTCGCGCTCTTCTATGCCGGCATGCGCGGGGCGACGGCGCAGCTGATCGATGCGCTGCCCGAGCTGGGCGGTCAGCTGACTGCGTTGTATCCGGAGAAGTACATCTTCGACGTCGCTGGGTATCCGAAGGTGCTGGCGAAGGATCTGGTCCGCTCGCTGACGGAGCAGGCGACGCAATTCCATCAGGAGACGGGGCTGCCGGCGCATCTGGGACAGAAGGTCGTCGGACTCGAGCAGGAAGACGGTCATTTCGTATTGGTGACGGAGACGGACCGTTTTCCGACGCGCTCGGTGGTGGTGGCAGCGGGTATCGGGGCGTTTCGTCCCCGTCGTTTACCGCAGGCGTTCGCTGACGCGTGGTACGGACGTGGTGTGGACGAGTTGGTGCGGCCGCCAGAGAGTTATCGCGGCCAACATGTGGTGATCATCGGCGGCGGCGACTCGGCGTTCGACTGGTGTGCGCAGCTGCGTGACAAGGCGAAGTCGGTGACGCTGGTGCATCGCAGTGATCGCTTCCGTGCGCATGCGGCGACGGTGGCTGAAGTGCAATCAGCGGCAGCATTGGGCGATGGTCGCGTTGCGGTTTACACGTTTCACGAACTTGACGCGGTGCATGGCGAGGAACGGATGTCCGGTGTGCGGCTCAAGGACATCAAGGCGAAGGGCACGCGCGAGATTCCGGCCGATGTGGTGCTGCCGATGCTCGGCTATCAGAGCGATCTCGGCGCGCTGCTGGAGTGGGGATTGAATGTCGAGAAAGACGAGATCGTGGTGAACAGTCTGATGGAAAGCGGGCGGCCGGGGATTTATGCGGCGGGGGATATCACGACCTATCCAGGGAAGCTGAAGCTGATCGCGACCGGGTTTGGAGAGGCGACGGTCGCAGTGAATCAGGCGGTGCATTGGGTGTATCCGGAGAAGAAGGTCGCGCCGGGGCATTCGTCGAATTTGGCGATCTTCGGCCAGAAAGACGATTGAACTGCGGGGTACTGCGATATCCGACAACTGCGATAACCGACAACGACGATATCGGAAAAACGATGTCAGATATCGGATATCCGATCTCGTTTTTCCGATATCGTCGTTGATCGCTTCTGCGCCCGCTCCGCTCGTTGCTGGTTTTCCTGGCGCGCAGCATTCTCTTGGACCGTCGCGATCAGCCGGGCGAGCATGGCTGCGACGAGGTCCGTCCTCTGTTCCAATTCGTACGCCAACGGCTTGAGTGTCGGCGACAGTGACTGAGCCAGCCGCAGCTGGGTTGCGGTTTCATTGGCCGATCCGAGGGCGATTCGGAGAAAGCGATTGAATCCGGCTTGGCGCTCCTGCGCCGCCCCCTCGGCGATATTTGCCGGCACCGAAGCCACCGCCCGGCACAACTGCGCCCGAAGTCCGGGCGCTCGTCGCGAGGGGATCTGTGCCGCCAGTACATGCACCTGCTCACTGAGCTGTTGCGCCAGCGCGAACGCTCGGAGCTTCCGATAATCGGGCATTCCCCAGCTTACCGCCGGCCCGTCACCGGATCGTCATCTCTTCCGCGCCCCGGGATACCTTTCCCCGCATGCTGACCTTGCTCGCCCGCCGGCTGCTGCTCTCGATCCCGACGCTGTTTGGCGTGCTGGTGGTCGTGTTCCTGCTGCTGTATATCGCGCCGGGTGATCCGGTGCAGGCGATGGTCGGGGAGCGCGCGGACGCCGCAACCATTGCGCGATTGCGCACCGAACTGCGGCTTGACGATCCATTGCCGCTGCAGTTCGCGCACTATGCGGGCGGGGTGTTGCGCGGGGACTTCGGGCGCTCGTACATCACGAACCGTCCGATCATCGACGACATCGCCGAGCGCTTTCCGCGCACGCTTCTGCTCGCGACGACCGCGATGATGATTGCGATCCTCACCGGAATCACGATCGGTGTGCTGGCGGCGATTCGACCGAATGGATGGTTCGATCGCATCGCGCTGGCGATCACCTATCTCGGGATTTCGTTTCCGGTGTACTGGATCGGCTTGCTGCTCATCGTCGTGTTCGCGGTCACGCTGCGATGGTTGCCGGCGTCAGGGTACGGGCGATGGGAGTTTCTCGTGTTGCCAGCGCTCGCGCTGGGCTCGAGATCGATTGCGTATCTGGCTCGTGTTTCGCGTTCGGCGATGCTGGAAGTGCTCGGCGCGGATTTCGTGCGCACGGCGCGCGCGAAGGGACTGTCGGAGTCGGCAGTGATCGGGCGCCACGCGCTGCGCAACGCGCTGATTCCGGTCGTGACGGTGATCGGTCTGGATTTCGGCGCGTATCTGACCGGCAGTATTCTGACCGAGACGATCTTCAGCTGGCCCGGGATCGGGCGGTATGTGGTGATGGCGATTTCGCGGAGAGATCTGCCGGCGGTGCAGGGGGTGGTGCTGTTTTTGAGTGTGGTATTTGTGGTGGTGAATCTGGTGACGGATGTGGTATACACGCGCGTGGATCCGCGAGTCCGGGCTTGGTGAACTGCGATATCGGACAATCGCGATATCCGATCTCGTTGTTACCCAAGCCGCACCGTCGACCACCGCGGCGCTACGAACCGCTCCACCCCCGGCGGTACCGCATACAACTATCGTCGTTCTCCGCTATCGTCGTGCCATCTATCGTTGTTGCTCGAGCCGCACCTTCGTCCACCGCTGTCCGTTGAATATCACCGGCACCTCGAACCCCTGCACCCACGGCTGTACCGCATACAACTCGTTGTAGAAGAACAACGGCACCAGGCCTACGTTCGCATACGCGAGTGAATCGGCCGAGCGATAGAGCACCGCGCGCTTCGTGGCGTCAGATTCACGACGCGACGCATCGACGAGCTTGTCGAACGCGGCGTCGCTGAAGAAGGACACATTCCCGCCGGCTCCACGATTCGCCGTGTGCAGCAGTGGATACAGAAAATTCTCCGCATCCGGATAGTCCGCGTACCAGTCTTTTAGCACCAGATCGGTCTGTCCGGCGCGCGCGGCGGCGCGCATCGTGCTCGCGTCACGCTGCACCAACTTTACGCGAATGCCGACCGATGCGAGATAAGCCTGAATGCTCTGCGCGAGCCGTGCGAACTGCGGCGTCTGCGAGCACCACAGTTCGAGATCGATGCCATTCGGGAAACCGGCGTCTTTCAGCAGTGCACGCGCGGCCGCGGTGTCGTACGTGAACGGCTTGCGCGTGGGATCGGCGCCTTCGAGCGACGGCGGAATGACACCCGCGGCGACGCGCCCGCGGCCGGCGAGCAGCTGCTTGAGCAGCGTCGGCACATCGAGCGCGGTCGCGATTGCGCGACGGACGCGCACATCTTTGAGTGGCCCGCGTGTTTCGTTCACGCCGAGGTACCAGAGGCGCAGCGCCGGCGCGCTGGTCAATCGCGCCGAACGTGTGTCCGTGTCTTCCCAGACTTTGGTCTGATCTTCCGGTACGTAGAGAATATCAACCGTGCCGCTCTCGAACTCGGCGACGGCGGTCGACGGCTCGGGGATGATTCGCGCGATCAGTGTGTCGATCGTCGGCGCGCCGCCGAAGTAGGACGGATTCTTCGCGAACTTCACGTAGTCATCGTGCTTCCACTCGACGAGCTTCCATGGTCCGGTGCCGACCGGTTTCTCGCTAAAGTCGGCGCCGACGTTCTCGGGGACGATGGATGCGATGGGCATGGCGAGCAGTTTCGGAAAGATCGCGAACGGTTCTTCGAGTGTAATCACGATCGTCGAGTCGTTGCGCACGTCGAGTCCGAGTGCCGTGCCTTTGCCGTCGGCAAATGCGCGCGCGCCTTTGATCGGGTACAACGGCCACACCGAGCCGGCTTTCGTGGCCGGATCGAGTACGCGCGTAAACGACTGCCGTACATGCGTCGCGCGAAACGGTGTTCCGTCGTGGAATTGCACACCGGTACGCAGGTGAAACGTGTACTGCAGACCGTCAGGGCTGACGTCCCAACTGCTGGCGAGTCCGGGTTCGATCCGCGCGTCGGGAGTGAATCGCGTGAGCCCGTCGAACAGATACGCGACAGCGCGGCCGGTGGGAACATCCGTCGCGCGCGCGGGATCAAGCGAGCGGGGATCGTACCAGTCGCGTGAATCAACGATCGCGTGGCGTTCAGGCATGAGATCGGCGCGCCGACAGGCGGCCACGGTGATTGGCGTCACTAAAACCAGCACACGGCTAACCCAATGGCTGAGTGCACGATTCATCGTGTCGTGCAGAGGGGAAATACGTCGCATGACGGTGTTGACTGAGAGCGAGTGCAGGGAGAGCTTTCCCTCACAAAGTACCGAGAACATTACCCCTTCGCGTGCGCGGAGTCAGCGCTCTCCTCAACACCCTCCTCGCTCTCGTCGCCGCTTCGGTCGCCCTCCCGGCGGCCGCACAGGATCTATCCTGTGATCGTGGTGACCGCGAAGTGCGCGCCCTCAAATTCACGGGCAATCGGGAATTTACTGCGCAGACGCTCGCCGCCAACCTCGCGACACTGCCGTCGTCGTTCAACGGCCTGCCCATCCTGGGTGAGAAGCGTTGTCTCGACCCGATCGAGTTCGCCCGGGACGTGCAGCGACTCACCACGTTGTATCGTCGGCGCGGATTCCCCGACGTAAAGGTCGACACCGTGGTGACGACGCGGCGACTTGGCGTTATCGAAATTACCTTCGCGATTGTCGAAGGCGATCCGATGCGCGTGACGGCGTTCGCGCTGCGCGGCGCGGAAGCGAACCCAGAAGTCCAGCAGGCGGCGCGTGATTTTCCGCTGAAGGTGGGCGGGGTCTTCGATCGCGGCGCGCTCGACGCGGGACGCGACACGTTGGTCCGCCGGCTGCGCAATCGCGGGTGGCCGCAGGCAGAGGCACTCGTCGGATACACGACCGACATCCCGAAGCACACGGCCGATGTCGAAGTCACCGTCGTGCCGGGCACGCGGGCGAGGCTTGGCCGCATCGCACTCAACGTCGATACGACGGGAAGCGGGCCACGTCGTGTTGCCGACGCGACGATTCGCCGCACGCTGGGCCTTCACACCGGCGACTGGTATTCGGCGCGCGCGATCATCGATGCGCAGCGCTATCTCTATCAGACCGACGCCTTCCAGCGAGTCGATCTGCAGCCGGACACCGCGCAGCCGCCGGGCGATTCGATCGTCAATCTGGTCGCCTATCTCGTAGAAGGGGATCGCTGGTCGGCGCGCGGCGGCATCGGCTGGGCGACGCTTGATTGCTTCCGCATGCAGGGGGCGCTGACCGATCGCAATTTTCTGCCGTACGCGCAGCGACTCGAACTCACGGCGCGCGTCAGCAAGATCGGTATCGGCGCGCCGCTCGATGGCGCGCCGAATCTCTGTCAGGGGCAGGCGCGCTCGGATCCGTACAGCCGGACGCTGAACTACTACACCGCGATGACGATCCGTCAGCCGGTGCGCTCCGCGAAGGGGCGCGTGCCGACGATCACCGTGTTCAGCTCGACGCTGTCAGAGTACAAGGCATATCTGCGGCGGACCCCGATCGGCGGTGGGTTGTCGTTCAGCAACCCGGTGCAGTCCAGCTATCCGAGCACCTTGTCATATCAGATCGAACTCGGTCGCACCGAAGCGGAGCCGGCGTTTTTCTGCGCTGTGTTCAACGCGTGCGACACGGAGTCGCGCAATTTTCTGCAGCGCAACAACCGACTCGCCGCGATTGAGTACTCGATCGTGCGCGAGCGGGCAAACGATCCGTTGCGGCCGTCGGGTGGCACGACGCTGCGCTTCAACGTGCGTCATGCGTCAACGATTATCGGCTCCGACCGCACACAACAGTTCAACCGGGCCACCGGCGATGCGACGTGGTACCGCGCGCTCGGTGCTGGAACCACGCTGACGGCGCATGTGCGTGGCGGTGTGGTATTCGGCGGCTCGACGTCGCCATCGCTCGCCAATTTCATTCCGCCGCAGGAACGACTCTACGCCGGTGGCCCGACCACCGTTCGCGGTTTCCGGCAGAATGAACTCGGTCCCGCGGTGTACATCGTGAACAGCTACCGTCAGGTCATGGAGCGCGGCACGACGTACTATCGCGTCGACAGCGGCAGCATCGCCGAGCGGGTTGTGCCGACCGGCGGCAACACGCTGCTCGTCGGGAATCTCGAGGTGCAGGTGCCGAGTCCCCTGGCTCCGCGGTTGTTGCAACTGGCGCTGTTCACCGACGCTGGACGACTGTGGAATCGCAACACCGGCAGCGCATCTCAGTCGCTGACCGATGATGGTCCCACGGTGAAGGTCACACCGGGTGTGGGCGTGCGTATTGTCTCGCCGTTCGGGGCGATCCGCATCGATCTCGGCTACAACGCGTATCGTCTGCCGGCGGGCGCCGCGTATTTCAATGCGCCGTTGCAGGCGGGGATCGCGCCGCTGTATTGCGTGAGCCCGGGGAACCTGTTGCCCGTGCGCGGCAGCATTAACGGCACGCCGGCAGCGCAGGACGCTGGCAGCTGTCCGTCGAGTTTTCGTCCGGAACGCGGCGCCGGCTTGCTGCGTCGATTGAATCCGAGCATCTGGATCGGACAGGCGTTCTGATGGCCCCGCGTCGCCGCGTAATCGTGCTCGCCACTGCGGCGGTTCTGCTCGGGATCGTCACGATGGTCGTCGGTGCCGTGGCGACGCTGACGCAGACCGACTCCGGGCGCGCGCTGATCATGCGCGCGTTAGTGCCGACGCTGCGCACCGCGTTGCCAGGGCAACTGTATGTCGGGAAAGTTGGCGGCAGCCTGTTCACCGACATCACGATCGACTCGCTGGAACTGCGCGAGCCGAACGGTGGTCCGTTGATTCGTACGGGTCCGATCCGCGCGACGTACGATCCGCGCGACCTGCTCGATCGCCGCATCGTGCTCAAGTCACTTGAGATTACGCGGCCACTGATCACGCTCGTCGACTACAGCAACGACGACTGGAACTGGAAGCGCGCACTGCGACGCAAAGGTCCGAAGCTGCCCCGTCGGCCGGGCAGTCTGGGCGAGTACATCGTCATCGATACCACAACGATTCGTGAAGCGACGTTGATCTGGCGTCAACCATGGTCGCTCTCGGATACCCTCAAAGGGGCGAAGCGCGACAGCGCGCTCAAGTTCGCGTTGACGCGCCTCGATGGTGAGATCCGCCGAGACAGCGCGAATCACGATGGCGACCACCTGATGCGCATCTGGCGGTTCGTGCGCGGCAATATTGCGCTCGGCCGCACGCGAATAGCCGACCCCGATTCAGCGGGCGCCGTCTTCGGCGTGCGCCGCCTCGATGCGATCTGGGTGTATCCGCCGTTCTACTTCAATCACTTCCACGGCGCGGTCAGATTCCTCGGTGACAGTGTGTGGGCGGACACCGTCCAGTTCCGCCTGGCCAATTCGATGGGGCACGGTACCGCCAAGCTCGTCTGGGGCAGCCGGCTGCCAGTGCGGTACGACATTCGACTGCACGGCGACAGCGTCGCGATGACAGACGTCGCGTGGATTCATCAGTCGTTGCCGCAGACCGGTGGCGGCTCGACGGATATCACGATCAGGAACGATCCGAAGAACCTCAGTATCATCGAATACAGTTTGCGCAACATGGACGCGCGTTCGATGAAATCGCACATGCTCGGACGCATGACCTTCGGCGTCGGCGGCGAGATGCTCCGCGTAACCGATGTATCGCTCGATATGCAGCCGGCACACACCGATCTGATGCGCTACTTCAACGGCGAGCCATTTTCGCTGGACTGGAAGGGCCGCATCAGCGGGCATGTCACGGCGCGCGGCGGCCCGGTGCGCAAATTCCAGTTGGACGACGCGACGCTGACATTCGACGACGAGCACGTACCTGGCGCGCGCTCGCGGGCCGTCGCGAAGGGCATGGTCGATATCTACCAGCCATCGGAAGCCGTGTTTGACGGACTCGATCTGCGCATCGAGTCGCTGGATTTGCGCACGCCGAGATTCGTCAATCCGCTGTTTCCCAAAGTGAACGGCTTCGTGCGTGGCACGATGCGGTTGGATTCGCTCTGGTATGACGCGCGTTTTGCCAACGCGGATCTGGAACACACGGATGGTCTGGGGCAGCCATCGCACTTCACGGGGAACGGCCGCTACACGATCCTGACCGAAGGCGTGAAGTTCGACGTCGACATGCAGGCGTCTCCGTTGTCATACACGACGCTGTCGAAGTCGTATCCGACGTTGCCGGTGCGCGGAAGTGCGGTCGGCACCATTCGCGCGGCTGGCATGGCCGAAGACTTCTCGTTGCAGATGACGCTGGCCGGCGAGGGTGGCGAGATCTCGTACAGCGGCCGTGCGGACGGGCTCGAGCCGATCTATGGTGCGACGGGCCGCTTCAACGTGCGCAGCATGAACATGCAGTCGCTCTTCAGCGATGCGCGTTTTCCGGTGTCCAACCTGTCGGTCGCCGGCGACATCGCCGTCAGGGGTGCGGACTTGTCGTCTCTGCGCGGACCGATGCGTGCGACGGTCGATCAATTCTCGAAGATCGCGGACGTGCGTCTCTTCGGTGGCACCGTGCACGCGATGTTCGATTCCGGACAGGTGCGCATCGATACGCTCACGATTGAAAGCTCCGCGCTTCGACTCACCGCGCGCGGTGGCGTCGGATTCGTCGCCGGTCGTCCGGACACGCTGGAGTTCGCCGCGGCGATCGACTCGCTGGGCGGGTTGCGGCCATGGCTGGAAGCCGGCGATTCGACGAACCGACTGGTAAATCCGCGTGACACATTGCGTGGCACGCTGGAAATCCGCGGACGGGTCATCGGGACGATCGATACGCTCGATGCCATGGGGCTCTCGCTCGATGCGCGCGCAGATGGCGCGGACCTCGTCTTTGGGACGTCGCGCACCGCGCGGTTGGGCACGACGTTGAGTGTCGCCGACGTGATGCATGGCGGCGATGGGCTGGTGCAAATGACACTCGATTCCGCCCGCGCGGCGGGCGTCGATATCGCGTCCGCGGCCGCGCGCTCCACGTTGCGCCACGGACTGGCCGAACGATTTGCCGTCGACATGCGGACGCCATCGGAGTCGCGCATTTCCGCCACCGGCGGTGTGTCGCGCGTTGCCGACACGACGACCGTACGGCTCGACACGCTCACCATTCGCGTCGACAGCGGTGGGGTGAAGGCGAGAGGTTTCTCGCTCGCGGCGCCGGCCATGCTGCAACTTGGGCGCAACCGGACCGGAACGCTTGATTCGTTGGTGCTGGCGCATACCGATACGGGACGGATTGCGCTGCGCGGTATCATCGGTGCTTCGGGTGTACTCTCTGGTCGACTTGACGCCGACCGGGTGCCACTCGCAGACATTGGGCATCTGTTGCAGATGACCGATCTCGGTGGCGGGATCGCGACGGCGACCGCGAGCGTCGCGGGCACGCGAGAACGCCCGCGCATCGACGGCGATATTTCGCTGCGCAACGCCGTCACCGGCCGCATGCGCTTGGGCGCGCTCGATGCACACGTGCACTACGACTCGCTGCGACTCGCTCTGGAGGCGTCGCTGGGTGTCGACGGTAAGCAAGCGCTTACGGCGACCGCGTCGTTGCCGCTGGATCTCGCATTCGTTGCCGGTCGCGAGCGGCAGCTCGATCAACCGCTGTCCGGGCGTATTCTCAGCACTCGCACAGACCTCGCACTGCTGGAATCGCTGTTCCCCGATGTCACGAGCGCGCGTGGTCATCTGTCGACGGATGTGCAACTCACTGGCACGTGGGATCGTCCGAGGTTGCGCGGCCAGGTGCTGATGGACAACGGCTCGCTGACGTTGGCGAATCTCGGCGTGCGTCTCGACAAAGCCTTCGCCGATATCGGCCTCGCCGACGACACGGTATTCGTGCGACGCTTCGGCGCGATCAGTGGTGCGTCGTCGGATTCGCTCGGCATCAGTGGGACCATCAGTCTGGTCGAGCCGAAGAAGCCCGGGTTCGATCTGCGCCTGACAGCGAACAATTTCCTGGCCATCGACAAGGTACGTACGGCGACGATCGTGCTGACGACGACATCGCCGATCACGCTCACTGGAACCAGCGCGGCGCCACGTGTTCGCGGTGCTGTGCGCATCGACCGCGGTCGTGTGTACATCCGCGCGCTGGCGCCGCGTCGGGGCCTCGATCTCGCGGATAACGTCGATATCGTCGACACGACGTTCCTCGGCGTCAATCAGTTGCTGCCGAACGGGCCGAGTGCGTTGATGCAGAATCTCGTCCTCGACAATGTGCGCGTGAACATCGGTGACGATGTGTGGCTGCGATCACCGGAAGCAAATCTGAAGATGGGCGGGACGATGCGCGTGACGCGTGCGGTGGGCCGCGACGGCGCACGGGCCCGACTGGCACTGGCTGACTCGCTCACGGTCGAACGTGGCACCTATCAGTTGAACCTGGGTATCGCGCGTCCAAGCTTCGAGGTGAATCGGGGCGTCGTACGATTCTTCGGCGATCCGGATCTCGAGCCGGCGCTCGACATCACAGCGCTGCATACGGTGCGCGAACTGCGCGCAAATTCGAACCGGCAGGATGTCCGGATTCGCGTCAGCATCGGTGGTACGCTCGATCGCCCGACGCTCGCGCTCTCGAGTGCGGACAACCCGCCGCTTCCTGAGAGCGATATGCTCAGCTACCTCGTGACCGGCGAACCGGCGTACGCGCTGCTTGGCTCCGCGTCGTATGCGGAGCAAGGCGCCACGCTGGCGCTGCGGTTGGCGGGCAGCTACCTGTCCAGCCGTCTCGCCGGCGGACGATTCGACGTCGTCCAGGTTGAGCCCTCGGCGTTGGCGCCCGGCGACGCGGCGAATCTTCGGGAGAACGGTCTGGGGATTCTGGCGTCCACCCGAGTCGGCGTCGGCGGCCAGGTCGCGAGAAACACCTTCTTCACCTTCACCACCGGCCTGTGTGGGCTTGCCTCACAGAATTCCGGAGGTGGCGACGCGCTGTCGCTCTTCGCGCAGGGGTTGGGCGTTAAACTCGAACGGCGCTTCGATCGTGGGTTCTCCGTGGCCTTAGGTCTCGAGCCCGCTTCGAGTGCCCAGGCGTGCGGCCGGCTGGGCATCTCGCGCACGTTTCAGCAAACGCCGCCGCAGATCGGCATCGATTTCTTCCGGGTCTGGACGTTTTAGCACCGCACGAGCGGGTACGTTAGCAGAAGCTGCAATGGTGCGACGGACGTGGTGAGCAGTCCCATTGTTTCCCGAACCTTCGCCCACTCGTCGTTCGTAACCGAATGTCCCATGTGCTCCAGACCCCGCCGACTCCCGTGAGCCCAGTGCTATCTGACGCGCTGGATGCCATCGACCGCGCCGATTCGTCGGCGGGCCGTGTGCATTCGGCCGCGCAGTCGCTGAACGCCATGGGGTTCGATCGGGTGGTCGTGACGCTGCGTGATGCATCGCTCAACGTGACCTTATCGGTCTCGGCGGGACTGGCCGATCCGTCGATCGGACTGAGTCACGCGTTGCATCCACTGCCGGGGGCGGTCTGGCGACGCCGATTAACGCAGCTGGAACGCTTCCGCGTGGGTGACCTGTATCTGCTTGACGGCGCCGACCCCTGGGTCGCGCGCGAGTTCTTCGCGGCGGATCCAAGTCCGCGCGGCGACGGGTCACTGTGGTTGCCGACGGACCTGATGCTCTGTCTGCTGCTCGGTGCGAGTCGCGAGTTGCTCGGCATTGTGAAGATGGCAACGCCACATGACGGGCGTCGTCCGACCGACGCGAAGCGGCGCGACGTCTCGAGCCTTGTGCGGCACCTGTCGGCGCGACTCGCGTTCGACGCGTTGCAAAGTCTCGCCCAGCGTCGCGCTGAACGACTGCAGCGTTTGCAGGAAGCGGGTGCGGCGATGGCGCGCTCGCTCGATGAGCACGAGATCATGCGCGAACTCGCGCGTCAGGCCATGCGCGCCACCGGCGCGGAGGGCGTGACGATCGGGCAGCCCGATCTCGATCAGGATCTGCTGGTCACTGCACTCCGTTCATTCCGAGGCGCTGAACGCGCCCGCGGCGTCGTACGCCTGGGAGACGGCATCATCGCGGAGGTTGCGCGCACAGGAAAACCGGTGCGCGTGGGTGACCGTGAAGCCGATCGCGCCCGCGAAAAAGCCGGGTTGGCGCCACCGCTGTCGACCTACGACGTGGTCGGCGATTCGGGACCGGCCGCGTCACTGCTGGCGGTGCCGTTGCTTGCCGGGATTCACCTGGTCGGCGTACTTGCTGTGCATGCATCGTCGACGGAGGTCTTCAGCGCCGAAGACGAAGAAGTGCTGGCGACGATGGGTTCACAGGCGGCCACGGCGATCGCGAATGCGCGGCGCTATGCCGAGAGCGAACGGGAGCGTCGCCAGACGGAAGCCTTGGCCGATGTCGCGCGCGCCGTCGGCGAATCGCTGCGCCTCGGCGAGGTGCTGCGCCTGATCCTGCGGCACTCAGTATCGCTGCTGGGCGTGGAAGGTGCGTGCATCGCATTGCGCAACGACGACTACATGCACATTGTCGCGGCCGTCGGTGCTGCCGACGTGCTGGCCGGCGTGCATCTGCCGATGGCGTCCAGTCTGCTGGGACGCGCGGTGACGGACAACGAACTGATCGTCAGCAACGATTTCGTCAACGATCCGCGTTCGTCGCGCGCGGTGCAGCGTCTCGCGCAGATCCAGCGCACGGCGATCGCGCCGCTCATGACCGCGCAGGGTACGATCGGCGCCATCGGCATCATCAATCGCGAGCAGCCGTTCACGCCCGACGATGCGCGTGTGTTGCAGCGCCTAGCAGATTACGTGGCCGTGGCGATCGTCAACGCGCGTCTGTTCGAGGAAGTGGAACGGGCGACGCGCGAGTGGAAGGTCGCCTTCGATGCGATCGCCAGTGGCATGGTGGTCCTCGACGACGCGATGCTCGTGAAGCGTTGTAACGCGCGTGCGGCAGAACTGTGCGGTGTGCCGATTGCCTCGCTGCTGGCGCAGCCCTTCGGTGCCTCGCTGCTTGGCGGTGGTGTGCCGGCCGTGGCGACGCTCGAGGCACTGGTGCATCGATCGCTGGCCGAGGGTGAGCGGCTCCGCGAGGTCGTGCGCGACGAAGCGGGTGGGAAGTTGTTCGAGTTCATGGTCGCGCCACATCCTGATGGCGGGTGCGTCGTCACGTTCGACGACGTGACCAGCGCGCACCGGCTCGCCGAGCGCCATCGGCGTGTGCTGGAGACGGTGACCGACGCCATCGTCATCACGGGACTCGACGACTGCATTTCGTTCGCGAATGCGGCCGCACACACGATGTTCCGGATGGACCAGTTGGTCGGCCGCGATGCGGCGACGTTGACGGCGCCCGAGTCGCTCGACGAAGTCACGCGGCGTGTGCGGGACGCCCGTGAGGGCGCGCAACAACGCTACGAGTGCACGGTGCTCTGTGCGGACGGCGAGCGACGCCACGTTGCGGTCAGCACCGCACCGCTGTTCGAGCTTGGCCAAGTGACGGGAACGGTGGCTTGCCTGCGAGACATGACGGATCAGCGCGAGAGCGCACAGGCGCTAGCGCGCTCTGAAGCCAACTACGAGCAGCTTGTCGAGTCGGCGAGCGATGCGATCTTCACGGTCGACGCCAGCGGGCGCTTCATGTCGGTCAATCGCGGATTGCTCATGGCGGCCGGCCGTCCGCGTCACGAACTGATCGGCGTGATGTGCACGACGGTCGTCGATGTGCGCGACCACGCGCTGGTACATGAGCTGCTCACGCATACGTTTGCTGGCGAGCGGCAACGGCATCAGCTGCGCTATGCCGACGCGCAGGGGATCGCACGGGTTGGCACCATCACGTCGTCGCCGATTTTCGAGCATGGCGTGGTGGTCGGTGGTCTCGGCATCATGCGCGACGTGACGGATGAAGAGCTGCTGCGTGAAGCGAATGCGCAGCAGGCGCGACTCGCCGCCGCGGGCGAATTGCTGCAAGGTGTCGCGAACGAGATGAACAATCCGCTCACGAGTCTGCTCGCGATCGCTGACCTGCAGCTGGCGTCGCCGACGATCTCGGCCTCGGATCGCGATGCGATCACGCAGATTTCGCGCGAGGCGCATCGCGTGTCGCACATTCTGGCCGAACTCCTCGATGCGACCAGCGATAGTCGCGACCCGGTGCAGGCGGTAGATGTCGATCGGACGGTGCGGCGCGCCATCGAACTCCATGGCTACAGTCATCGCACGGCAGGCGTGGATGTCGATACCACGCTGGCCGGCAATCTGCCAACGGTGCGGGGCGATCCGCAACGCGTGCAGCAGGTGCTGATCAATCTGCTGGCGAACGCCGATGAGGCGATCGCGGAGTCTCGCGGGGCGCGTCACGTGCATGTGTCCACCAGCACGGACGGCGAGCGTGTGCTCATCGAGGTGTCCGATACGGGTCACGGCATCACGCCGGCGGATCTCTCGCGCGTGTTCGAACCGATGTACACGACGCGCGCGAAGCGTGGCGGCAAGGGGTACGGACTGTCGATCGCGCGACAGATCGTCAACGAACTGGGCGGCACGTTGACGGTTCGTTCGGCGCTGGGGCATGGCTCCACCTTCACCGTGTTGTTACCGGCCCTTCTTGACGCCGAGACGGTCACACCGACGACCACGCGCAGCACGCCACCGTCGCCCACACCGCAGTTCGTCGCCGCCGTACCGGCGGCGTCCACCGCGATACCGCGTCATGGCTCGCTGCTCCTCGTCGAGGATGAATTCACGTTGCGTACGGCCATCAGCCGATACCTGCGTCGCCGCGGCTACGACGTGGAGACCGCCGAATCCGGTGAAGCAGCGCTCCGGCAGATGGACGCACGGACCTTCGATCTCGTTCTGCTAGATCTCCGATTACAGGATATGTTAGGCAGTGATGTGTATCGCGTTCTGGAAGACCGTTCGCCGGAGTTGGCGGCACGGGTCCTCTTCATGACGGGTGACTTGAGTCGTCCCGCTGCCGCGGATTTTGTGCAACAGTCCGGCCGGCCCGTCATTAGCAAACCATTCCAGCTTGCCGAACTCGATGAGTTGATCGCGTCGCTCATCGATACGCACTGAGGAGTTACCGCGTGGCCGATGTGCAGCAGAAAACGGTGCGCAGCGCCGTCGCGCCGTTGCTGGCGGAAGCGAGGATCTCATCAGCGTTGTCATCGCAACTCGTGTATGGCGACGTGCTGACGGTCATGGACGGGCGTGGCGATTGGCTGCAAGTGCGTGGCGCCGATGGCTACGAGGGCTGGACGCACACCGGCTATGTCATGCCGACGACTGGACGCGAAGGCACGTGGCGCGTTTCCCTTGGCTGCCAGGTTCGCGATGCGCTGGGAGCGCTGCGGCACCTCCCATTGGGCGCGCGCATTGAACCGATCGCCGACGTGATGGTCGGCGACGTGCTCGATGCCGAGGATCGTGAGGACCGGTTCCCGCTGACTTCCTCGGCGGTCGCCCGCAGCGCCGAGTCGTTGTACGTGGGCGCCAGCTATCTCTGGGGCGGCGTGACCCCCTGGGGATGCGACTGCTCGGGCTTCGTGCAGCGCATCTACTTGCTGCACGGCATGCAGCTGCCGCGTGATGCCTGGCAACAGGCGGCCCTCGGGTACGAAACCGAACTGGGTGTGGCCGAGGATCATGAGCCTGGCAACCTGCTCTTCTTTTCGGATCGCGAAGATCGACGCATCACACACGTCGGACTGGCGCTAGAAGGCTATCGCATGGTGCACAGCAGTCTGATGCGCGGCGGGATTGCGATCGAGCAACTTCGCTCAGTGGACCCCTATGTCGCTCGTCTACGCACCCAATGCGTTGCCGTAAGACGCATCATCTGACGCCTTCGCTGTCGCGCCGGGCCGGACGATCTGCTCAGGACACCAGTGACGAGCCGGGCACGGGAAGACTGATCGGTGTGCTGCTGCGGACGTGGAGCAGCGCTTCACCGCTCGGCTGACCGTCGATCTCGACCACCATCTGGTAGTCGCCGATCATGTCGAGCGGCAAGTCGATCTGCACGATCACCGGCAGGTCCATCTCGTTCGTCGGGTTCGGTGGTGCCTGAATCGCCAGCTCAGCCGATGAAGACCAGAGCATGGTGCCGCGCGGATTTACCCAGCGCAGCGTCATGTCGTGCGAGCCGATGTCGGCGGCGGTGCCTTTCAGTCGCACCACGAACGTGGCGCGCGGGTGCAGGGCTGGGAACTGCCCGACATGCACGGCATCGAACACGCCGAGGATATTGAGCTTTCCTTCTTGGGACAGGTTCGCGGCGTCAGCGAAGAGCGCAAAAGAGACATGCATGCCCGAGAAGGTACACCGGGTGTCGTCGAGCGCCTAATTTTGGGGATGTCTTCTCGTCAGTCTTTTAGCGCTACCGATGCCGGCCTGTTATTGATGGCCCTGATCTGGGGCATCAACTACAGCGTCGTCAAAGCCGGTCTCCGCGCGCTCGAACCCTTCGCATTCAATGGCCTCCGGGTCGGGTTGGCGGCGATCGTGCTCGGTGCGCTGTCGCTCGCCATCCGGTCGGTGCCCTGGCCAGATCGACGTGATGTGAAGCAGCTCTTGTTTCTCGGCTTCATCGGCAACGGCTTGTATCAGCTGTTCTTCATTCTGGGCATGGCGCGCACCCGTGCCGGCATCGCCGCGCTGGTTGTCGCGGCGGGGCCAGCTTATATCGCGATCATCTCGCACCTGCTCGGACGGGAGCGCCTGCCCGCGCGAGGGTGGGCGGGCATCGCAATGCAGTTGATCGGGGTCGCGTGCGTGGTCGGCAGCACGCACGGCCTCGAGGCGAGCAGCAGCGCAATGGTCGGCGCCGGGCTGATCGCGCTCGGCAGTGTCATGTGGGCGATCTTCAGCGTCTTTCTGCAGCCCTATACGACGCGCGCGCATCCGATTCACCTCTCGGCCATCACGATGGCCAGCGGCGCGACGTTTCTGCTGATCGTCGCCACGCCCGCGTTGCGCCGTCTCGACATTTCAGCGGTCGCGCCGTCGGAGTGGGGCGCCGTTGCGTACGCCGGACTCGGCGCACTGGTGATCGCCTATCTGCTCTTCTATCGCGGGGTGCGAGTGCTTGGGCCGACGAAGACCGCGATGTACGGCAACCTGCAGCCGATCATCGCGATTGCGGTAGCATGGCTCATGCTGAGCGAACGTCCGACGGGATGGCAGCTGCTCGGCGCCGCATTCATCATGGGTGGCCTCTTGATCTCACGCACGACGACGTCGCGCCTGAACCGCTCTCCTGTCCTCTCGCCGTCGGCGGTTCGCACGTGAAGCTCGTCCTGTTTGACATCGATGGAACGATTCTGCGCACCGATGGCGCTGGTCGCCGCGCGATGGAAGGGGCGCTGCGCGCGGTCTTCGGCGTCGTGGGCGACACGTCGTACCGTTACGACGGCAAGACCGACCGACAGATCACGCGCGAACAGATGCGTGCCGCCGGATTCGACGATGCCGTGATCAGTGCGCGCATGGACGAAGTCCTCGATGTGTATGTACAGCGGCTCGAGCAGGAGTTGACGCGCGATGCGAGCCTGGCTGTGCTCTGCACCGGCGTGCCTGCGCTGCTCGACCTGCTCGAAGCGCACGATCGTGCGACGTTAGGTCTCCTCACCGGGAATATCGAGTTCGGCGCGCGACGGAAGCTGGCGGCGGTCGGCGTCGATTTTGACCGGTTCCGTGTGAACGCATTCGGCAGCGATCATGAGGAGCGGGCACAACTGCCGTTCGTCGCACAGCAACGGGCCGCCGAGTTTTTTGGCACACCGATGCCGGGAGCTCGCATGGTCATTATCGGCGACACCCCGGCGGACATTCACTGTGGGCGGGCACTCGGCGTCCGCGCCATTGGCGTCGCGACCGGACGCTACAGCGTCGATGATCTCGCCGCGCATGATCCGGCGGCGGTGTTTGAGACGTTGGAGGACACGGACGCCGTGCTCTCGGCGATCCTCGCGTGAGCGACGTTCGCGTGAGCGACGTTTCCGTGAGCACGGCGACGGCGCAGGCGCGCGTGCTCGGCATCGTTCGCGGGCGGGAGATCGATGCAATCGCCCGTATTGAGCTTGAGGAACATGCCCTGCTGATCGCGTGGGCCAACGCGACACCGTGGCGACTCTCGCTTGACGCCATTGATGGCATGTCGCTCAGTCCGGCCGACGGTGCACCGATGGCGCATTTGACGTTGTATCTCGCGAGCGGCGATGTGCTCGATCTGACCGGCGATGACACGCTACGCACGTTCGGTGCGCGGTTGATTGACCATGCCTGTGCGATGCCGGAGCTGACGCGCGGACTGCGGGCACTGGGTTCGCTGCGAGGCACACCGGGATCGTCGCATGACGCGTGGTTCGCGCCGCTGCTGCAATCACGTCGCGCGGTCGAAGGGGTCAGCGATCCGATGCGTCAGATCACCCTGATGGATGCGACGCGATTAACCAGTGCGATGACCTCAGTGATCGCCGAGCTGGCGGCAATTCGGGAGCCCGCCGATGCGGCGGCACAGCGGGCGATCGAGGCAGTGCTCGAGGAAGAAGCCGAACCGATGTTCACCGCGCTGCAGGGGATGACGGTGGCTGCGGATGCGCTGCGTGGCGGCGCGCTGGACACGCGGCTGCTCGACTGGCGGCGCTGGGTGGAGACGGTGAGGGGGGTGTTTGTGGCGGCGGATGAGGGGTGGGCGAAGGGGGCGCAGGTGCTGCGACGGCGGGCGCACGACGATGAGGGCAACGACGATATCGGACAACCACGATATCGGATAAACGATATCTGATATCGGATGTCAGATATCGTTTAGCTGATATCGGCGTTGTCACCTATCGTTGTCATCGATCGTTGTGCGCCGCCGTTCCGCTGCTCCCACAGCCGCAATCCGACCCACATCCATCCGCGGGCCGCTTCGCCGCCTGCATCGTCCGCCATGCCCGTCGCGCGACAAAAGCTGCCGCGAGCGACACGACCGCGAACACGATCAAGGTCTGCGTCTGCACCTTAGCCTCCGAATCCGAGGGCGCGACCACCGGCATAGGTCAGCCAAGCCGCGCCGTACGCCAGCACCAACATGTAGCCGAACTGCAGTCCTGCCCACCCCCATCCGAGCCGCCCGCCGCCCGCCTCGCGGACCGTGACGGCTATCGTGCTCATGCACATCAAGGCGAACACGTAAAATACCATCAATCCGACGGCGACCAGCGGAGTGTACGTCAACTTGCCGGTCGCTGGGTTTCGTTCTGCGACCAGTCGAGACTGCAACGCCTGTTGACTGTCACCGCTGTCACCCACGCCATAGATCGTGCCCATCGTCGAGACAAACACTTCGCGGGCGGCGAAACTGGCGGCGATCGAGACGCCGATCTTCCAATCATACCCCAGCGGACGTACCAACGGTTCAATGCCGTGTCCAATTCGCCCGAGCGTCGAATGTGCAAGCTGTTGTTCCTGCTGGGCCGCGAGCGATTGCGAGGCATCCACGGTGGACTTCGGATACGTGGCCATCGCCCATAATAAGATCGACAGCGATAGAATGACCGTGCCGGCCCGACGCAAGAATAGCTGGCAGCGCTGCCATACCGAAACACCGAGCGACGACAGACTCGGCCATCGATACGGCGGCAGTTCGAGGATCATCGGACGGACCGGGCCCTTGAGCAGCGTGCGCTTGAACACCGCCGCCACAATCAATGCGGCCACCGTGCCGAGCAGATACATCGTCAGCATCGTCATACCCTGCAACGTGATGCCTGGGACGACGGACGTCGCTGGCACGAACGCGCCGATCAGCATCGTGTACACCGGCAGGCGTGCCGAACAGCTCATCAACGGCACGACCATGATTGTCGCCAATCGGTCTTTTGGGTCCTCGATCGTGCGTGTTGCCATGATCCCAGGCACGGCGCAGGCGTAGCCCGACAGCATCGGAATGAAGCTCTTGCCGTGCAGCCCGACGCGTCGCATCACGCGATCCATCAGGTACACCGCGCGCGCCATGTAGCCGGAGTGCTCCAGCAGCCCGATGAAGGCGAAGAGCATCGCGATCTGCGGCAGAAAGGCCAGCACCGAGCCCACGCCAGCGAACACGCCGTCGACGATCAGGCTACGGACGTCGCCGTCCGGCAGTTGCCCGCCGACGAACGCGCCGGCGTGCTGAATGCCGGCCTGAATAAGATCCTGAATCGGCGTGGCCCACGAAAAAACCGACTGGAAGACCAGCGCCATCAGCACGAGAAAGAGCACCGGGCCCCAGACGCGATGCAAGGCGACGGCATCGATGCGATCGCTCATCGTGCGTGTACCGCTCTCCCGCCGCGTGACCGTGCGTGCGATAACGCGCGAGATCCACGCGTATCGGGTTTCGGCTTCAAATCGACCGGGAACGAACCCCGCCTCGCGCATGGCGCGCGTTGCCGTGTTGATCGCGATCTGCAGGTCGGGCACATCGGCGACATGCGCTTCGAGATGATCGACACTGAGGAGACGCAATGACTCCATGTGCGCCGCCACGTCCGACAAGCCATGTTGTGTCAGGCTCGTGACGAGCGGCGCCAACGCGAGCGTGGCGGCTTCGGGCAATACGAATCGACGGGCCGGCGCCGGCAGCGATGCCGCCGTGATCAGCGCACGTTTGACGGGATCGATCCCTTCACCACGCTTCGCCACCGTCGGCACAATCGGCACGCCGAGTTCATGAATCAGCTCGGGGATGTCGATGTTGATGCCCGCCGATTCTGCCGCGTCGAACTGATTGAGGGCGATGACGACCGGAATACCAAGCTCGAGCACCTGGCTCGACAAGTACAGATTGCGCTCGAGGTGCACCGAGTCGACGACCACGAGGACGACATCCGGGCGCCAGCGATCTTCATCCCGACCGAGCAGTACTTCGAGCGCGATGCGCTCATCCGGTGAGCCCGCGGAGAGCGAGTAGCTGCCGGGCAGATCGAGCACGACGACGCGTCGACCATCGGGTCCGCGGAATGCGCCTTCCACACGTTCAACCGTGACGCCCGCAAAGTTTCCGACCCGCTGATGCAGACCGGTCAGCGCGTTGAAAAGCGTGGTCTTGCCGGTGTTCGGATTTCCGATGATCGCGACCCGCAGCGCGGCCGTACTGACGGCGCGCGGAGGCGGGGAGATAGTTCCCCCGTGTGGCACGTCAGTGGTGCACGTCAGTGGCACACGTCAGTCGAGCGCGGAGAGCGGCTGGACCGTGATGCCCGCAGTGAGCGCGGAACCAAGGGCGAGGCGCGTGCCGCGCACGTCGAGCAGCATCGCATGACGCGCGTCGATCACACTGATATCGGTGCCTTCACAGAGGCCCAGTGCCCGCAGTCGACAGGCTTCATCTGCAGAGCACTCGATGTCGACAATCGTGGCGCGACTTCCGGAAACACACGACGCGAGCGCGCACGTGCGATGCACATTTGGCTCAGTCTGCTTGGCGAGGGTAGGAAGCTTTTTGGCGGCCACGATGTTAGTTGAGAATGGTTCTCAAAGCGTGTGATGGATTATACACGAAGTTGGCGGGATTGGGCAATAGGGAGAGGGATACTCGGGAAACTCTCGGACCGTCGTGTAGGAGAAGGTCCGTTAACCGCCACCACGACATCAGATAGACGATGTCAGATATCGGATATCGTTTTTCTGATGTCGTGGTTATCTCGCCTGCAGTCCAGGCCGCCTCTCCCCCCGCCGCGCGACGATCACTCCCACTCCCACCGCAAGAATCATCAACCCGATCACCTGCGCCAACGTTAGCCCGGCAACGACACGATCATCCTTCGCCCGAAAAAACTCGACGATAAACCGCTCGATACCAGCGACGACGCAGTACATACCGAACAGCCAGCCTGCCTTGTGTGTGTGCTTCCGCAGCCGCCACAGGATCGCAAACATGATGAACCCCATTACGACTTCGAAGATCTGCGTCGGATACACGGCAATGAGTGTGCTGCCATCGGTGCCGGCCGGGAACTGCACCCCGAACTGCGAGGTCATGTTCGCCGCCGTCGACGGCGGGGCCCCTTCGGGGAATCGCACCGAGAATGGGCCGCTCCACGGTCGCCCATAGTCGTCACCGACCGCCCAGCACCCCGTGCGACCAACTGAGTAGCCCGCCGCGATCGCAATGCCGGCAGCGTCGGCGATGCGCAGGAAGTTGAGCTTCTTGAACCGAATCGTGAGCCAGCAGAGCAGCACCGCTCCGATGAAGCCTCCCCAGAACACGAAGCCGCCGCGGCTGAAGAACGCGCTTGGGTCGCCGGTCAGCAGCACGTAGTACGTTTTGGCGCCGATCAGCGTCCCGATCAACGCCGCCATGACGACATCGGGAATGGCATTCGCCTCAAGCTCCTGTCCACGACGCCACAACTCGCGCTGCGCGACAATCTGCGCAATGGCGAACCCCGCCAACACGGCCAGACCAAACCCGGTCAGTTCGACGGGGCCGAGCTTGAAGATCGTCGGGTGATGAAGAATGCCTTCAGGATTCATGAGTCAGTGGGAGTCGAGGCACAGCGAGAGACTACGAAATGGGGACGAGACCGGGAATCGGCAAGGACGCTTGCGCCGTCAACGACGGTGCCGCGCGCTCGCCCATTGCAAAACGATAGAGTCCGGCGGCGGCGATCATCGCCGCATTGTCGGTCGCGAGACGCGGCGACGGGGCGAACACCGTAACGCCACGCGCACCGACGCGGCCGCGAATGCCGTCTTGCAGCGCCACGTTGCAGGCGACGCCGCCGCCCAGCACGATCCGCTTGCGGCGAAAGAGTCTCGCCGCGCGATCGACTTTCTCGATCAGTGCGCCGATGGCTGCATCCTGAAAACCACGGGCAATCGCCGCGCGCGCGTCATCCAACCGCTCGGACTTCTCGGCGTCGCGCACCGCGTACAGCACCGCCGTCTTGAGGCCGCTGAACGACAGATCGTAAAAATCTTCGTCACCCGGTTCCGAGCTTGATCGCACCATCGGCTTGGCGAATCGCACGGTCGGTGTCTCGACTGTCTTCGCCAGCGCTTCGATGTGTTTTCCGCCCGGATACGGCATGCCGAGCAGCTTGGCGACTTTGTCGAACGCTTCGCCGGCGGCGTCGTCGCGCGTCTGCCCGAGGAGCCGATAGGCGCCCCACGCGGGGACATCGAGCAGCATGGTGTGGCCGCCACTTACCAGCAACGCGGTGAATGGTGGCACCGCATCGGCATGCTCGAGCAATGTCGCGAAAAGATGGCCTTCCAGATGGTGCACCGGCACGACAGGCACGTTGCGCGCGAAGCCAAGTGCCTTCGCGTAGCTCGTGCCGACGAGCAACGCACCGACGAGTCCGGGCGCGTGCGTGACGGCGATGGCATCGAGATCGGCGAGCGTCACACCCGCCTCCTGCAACGCCGAACGCACCGTGGGCACGATGCCAGTCAGGTGCTGCCGGCTCGCGATCTCCGGCACGACACCGCCGAACAATCGATGCACGTCCTGCGACAGAATCACCAGCGACCGCAGCACGGGATGTGACGCGTCACCGGTCACGACAGCCGCCGACGTTTCGTCGCAGGATGTCTCAATGCCGAGGACGCACAGCGTCACGACTTCGGCTCGGCCAACAACTGCTCGAGCAGCCGGCGATTCCCTGCAGAGTTCCAGTCTTCTGCACCGATCCACTTCTTGTGAATCACGCCATCTCGTCCGATGACGAACGTTTCCGGAACGCCAGTCGTGCGGTAGATGGTCTGGATCGCGCCGGTGTCGTCGTACAAGATCTCAAACGACAGCTTGAATTCCTTTTTGAAGTCGCGGATCTGCTGTTCAAATCCCTCCTGATCGACGCTGACGGCGACCACCTTGAGGCCCTTCTTCCCGAGGTCTTGGTACACCGAGTCCATGCTTGGCATTTCGGTGCGGCACGGGATGCAGTAGGTCGCCCAGAGGTTCAAGAGTACGACGTCGCCTCGATAGTCCGAGAGCGTCTTCACGGTCGGCGTCGCGTCGAGCGTCTTGGCGGAAAAACCGGGCGCATTCGAGCCGACGCTTACCGTGGTGAGTTCGTCCTTCAGAAAATAGGTGGCGGCGAACGCGCCGCCACCGAGCAGCACGACAACGCCCAGCACGACCATCCACTGTTGTTTCGCGGTCATCGCATCGTCCTCGTCAGTTGTTCTTCATCAGGTTCTTCGTCACGCGCTCTCGGCGCAGAGTCTGCGCAAAATACCGATCTCGGCCTGCGGGTCGACCGCCGAGAAGATCGCGTTGCCCGCGACGAACGTATCCGCGCCGGCCTGCCAGCAGCGCGCAATCGTTTCGCGCGAGATGCCACCATCGACTTCGAGCGCGGCGTCGCTGCCAGCCTGATTGAGCAGGAATCGCGCGCGTTCGATCTTGTCGACCGAATACTCGATGAACTTCTGCCCGCCATATCCAGGGTTGACGCTCATGATGAGCAGCAGATCGAGCATATGTACGATCTCTTCGATCGACGAGAGCGGGGTCGCGGGATTCAGCGCGACGCCTGCTTTGCAGCCGAGTTCCTTGATGCGCGTGAGCTGCCGATCGAGGTGCGGCGCGGCTTCGACGTGAATCGTGATCATGTCGGCGCCGGCCTTAACGAAGTCGTCGAAGTGCCGTTCCGGTTCGACCATCATCAGGTGCACATCGATCACCTTGGACGAGGCACGACGCGCGGCCTCGATCACTTTGGCGCCGAACGACAGGCTCGGCACAAAGCGTCCGTCCATGACGTCGACATGAATCCAGTCGGCACCACCGGCGTCGAGCATCGCGAGATCAGCGCCGAGTTTTGTGAAGTCGGCGCTGAGCACCGAAGGAGCGATACGAACGGTCATGGGACGCGAGGTAAAGCGGGGTGAGCGGCGCTGAATGCCGCGAGTGTATCGGTCGTATCAGAGGGCGAACGCCCGTCGCTGAGCACGAGGTTGATCGCGGTGCCCAGTCGAACTTTCTGGCCAGCGATCGGCACCGTAGTCAGCACTGTACCGGCGGCGGAGGTTGAGGCTTTAAATTGTACGCTGCCGACGACGAGGCCGAGCTGTTCGATCGCGTTGCGCGCTGCGCCCTCTTCCATGTTGATCACGGCGGGGACAATCGGCGCGGTTGCGTCGTTGGCGAGCGCGACGCTGTCGACGAATCGGCGCGCACGTTGGGCCGCATCGGTGCTGTCGGCCGCGCGACGCTGCGTGCGCGGATCCGCCGCCTCGTTCCGGCGCAGGCTGTCGAGCATCGTTTGCAGGGAGTCGGCTTGCCCGGGATGACCGGGCTCGACACGGCGCACGCCAGCGACACCGACGAAGCCACCGATCGCGAGGCCCGCAGCGATTGCCAGGACCGCGCGCAGCGACCAGGTACCGAGTGTCGGACCGTCGCCCGGCTTCGTCGCTGCCGCCACTACGCCGCTCTCCGCAACCGCACGGCGAATGCTCCGTCGTCGCCATGGCGCTGCGGGAGCACGCGCAGCCGACCATCGTCGAGCACTGTCGACGGGATCGCGTGTTCGGACGGCGCTTCGAGCGAGAACTCCGGATGTGCCGCCAAGAACGAATCGATCGGATCGTCGTTCTCTTCGAGCTCGAGCGAGCAGGTGCTGTAGATCAGTAGCCCACCGGGCTTCACGATCGCGGCGGCGGCGCGGAGAATCGCCCGCTGCGCCGCCGCCATCACTGCGAAATCGGACACGCGCAAACGCCACCGTGCATCAGGGTGCCGGCGAAAGGTACCGGTGCCAGTACAGGGTACATCGATCAGCACGACGTCGACGGGCACGATTGCGGGATCGCTGGCATCTGCGACGAGTGCGACCAGCTTGTGTGCGTTGAGACGACCGAAGCCGGTGAGCATGCGTTCGGCGCGCGTTCGGCTGCGATCCGCCGCGATCACCAGCGACGCGCGACGTGTCAGCTCGAGCGCCTTGCCGCCGGGTGCTGCACAGAGATCCGCGACGACCGCGCCCTCGGGGATATCCGCATACTTCGTGACGAGCGTGGCGGCCGGATCCTGCACGAAGAGCAGTCCCTGTTGAAACGCGCCGAGTTCGGTGAGCGCGACGCCGCTGCCAAGTCGAATCGAGTCCGGCACCAACGGCACCGCGCTCGTCTCCACTCCTGACGCGGTCAGCATTACGTCGAGTTGGTCGCGCTCGATACCAAACGGCCGCACGGTGATCGGGGCCTCCTGGTTATTCGCCTGCAGCAATCGCACGGTGTCGTCGAGGCCCCAGCGTTCCAGCCAGCGCGCGACGACCCATCGCGGATGCGAGTACTGCTGCGCGAGTGCGTCGACCGGATCCTTGGGGATCTCGACTGCGAGCCCCGCGTTGTCGCTGCTGCCGTCGGCATTACCTTCGGCATTGCTTTCGGCATTGCGGCCCGCAGTGCGTTCGCGATCGACGCGGCGCAGCACGGCGTTGACCAGCTTGCTCGCGCCGATGCCATCACGACGCTTCGCGAGCTCGACGGTTTGGGCGATGGCAGCGTACGCGGGGACGCTGCCCATGAAGAGCAGCTGATACGTGCCGACGCGCAGCAGATCGACCACGTCGGGCTCGAGTTTCGCCAGTCCTCCCTTCACGCGGGAGGCGAGCACGGCATCGATCCAGCCTCGTCGACGGAGCATGCCCCAAAGCATCTCGTGCAACCAGCGGCGATCACGCGCATCCAGCGAATGAGTCCGACGCTCGAAGGCGCCGTCCAGCAGATCACCCTGACGAATGTCCGCAAGGATCAGCGCGGCGGCTGCACGGGCATCCGTGATACCGCCGCCATCCATGCCTTTCGAAGGCGGAGCACCGCGACTGACGCCTTCGCGTTTAGGGCGCGCTCGGCGCTCGGAGCCATCGACGGGGGACATGCTCAAACATAGTCAACGGATGAGACATGAGTCGCGCGTCGCGCGTCGCGAGACTGAGTCTGGAGTTGCGAGAGGCGTTCTCCCTACGCTCTACTCACTACTCACTACTCGCTACTCAACCACAGGTGCTCCGAAGCGATCGCCGATCTGGACGCCGCGGCCGCGGGCCCATGCTGCGGGCAGCAAGCGGGGTTTCCCGCTGGGCTGGGCCGCGTCGAACCGCACGCCGCCGACGCCGCACCGGACGAGGAGACCCCCGTCATCGGCGGAACGAACGGTCCCGGGTGGGGAGCTGCGCGTCGGGTCGTCGAGCGCCTCATCGGAGCCATCACCGACGAGATGCGCTCCGAAGAGCTTGACGTCAACGCCATTGAGCGGCGCGAATGCACCGGGCTTCGGATCGAAGGCCCGCGTCAGGCGCGAGACCTGCACGGCGGTCGCCGCGAAATCGAGACGGCCCATCTCGCGTTCGATCTTCCGGGCGTACGTGGAGAGTCCGTCGTCCTGCGCAACTGCGCGCGACGCGCCCGCCTCGATGAGTGCGAGCGCCTGCACGATGGCCTGTGCACCGAGTTCGGACAACCGATCGTGCAACTCGCCGTAGGTCTCGTCGTCCGTGATCGACGTGCGCAGCACGTGCAGCATCGGACCGGCGTCGAGTGCCGGCACCATCTGCATGATCGTGATGCCGGTCTCCGTGAACCCCTGCAGAATCGCGGCCTGAATCGGCGCCGCGCCGCGCAGCGCCGGCAGGATCGAACCGTGGATGTTCAGCGTGCCCATGGGTGGCAGGTCGATGACGGCCTTCGGCAGAATGCACCCGTAGGCGACGACGACCGAGAGATCAGGCTCCAGCGCGCGCATTGCGGCGAGGAACTCTTCGCCGCGCGGACGTTCGGGTTGCAGCACCGGCAGCCCTTCTTCGAGCGCGACCTGCTTGACCGGCGACGGATCCAACTGGGAGCGTGATCGACCGCGCGGCTTATCTGGCTGCGTGACGACTCCCACGACGTCGAACCCTTCGCCCAGCAGGGCGCGCAGCGGCGGGACCGCGAAATCCGGCGTGCCCCAGAAGAGGACCTTCACGTTTCGGGCGGCAGATCACCGACGGGCAGCACGCGGAGCAGCTTCGGATAGTTCAGCTTCTCCTCATCCCACTCCTTCATAGCCTTGCGGCGCTTGAGCAGACTGAGCCGATCGGTGAACAGCTTGCCATGCAGGTGATCGATCTCGTGCTGCAAGCAGCGGCCGAGCAGCTCCGTGCCTTCGACTTCGTACCACTTTCCATCGATGTCCTGCGCGCGCACAATCACGCGCGCGGCACGCTGCACGTCGGCGTAGATCTCGGGGATGCTGAGGCAACCCTCTTCGCCCTTGATGGTGCCTTCGGCAAGCACGATTTCCGGATTGATCACCACCAGTCGCGTGTCGTCTGCATCGACGACACAGAGTCGCTCACGACGCCCAACCTGCGGCGCGGCGAGTCCTACCCCTTTCGCCGCTGCCATGGTGTCGAACATCTGGTCAACCAGACGCCGCATTTCCGGAGTGATGGTGTCGACACGCTCCGTGTCCTGACGGAGAATCGGCGACCCCAGCACATGAATGTCGAGCAACGACACGGGACGCTCAGCTGCTCGCCGGGCTGTTCGCGACGCGGGCCACCCGGCCGCGTTCGATGATCAGTCGCGAATCTGCGGACTTGATCGTGATGCGATCGTCCATCGAGGACACCGGCGCGCCGTCCTTGGTCTGCTGCGCGATGTGCAAGACTTCACCGACGATTCCGCCGGCGGTGACGATTTCATCGCCCTTCTTCAACTGCTGAATAAGCGCTTCGTGTTTCTTGCGCGTCTGCTGCTGCGGACGGATCAGGACGAAATAGAAGATCGCGAAGATCGCGCCGTACATGAACACCATCTGGTAGATGGAGCCGGCGGCGGCGCCTTGCAACGCGAGGAGGCTGGCAGAAATAGGGACAGTCATGGGGTGTTGGAATCGGACGTGGCAGTCGTGCGGGACATGTACCTCGCGAGCCACGCTCGGCTCCAGCCGTCAAACGTGCCGGCCGCAAGCGTGCTACGCGCCTCGCGCATCAGGGCACAGAGGAAATGTACATTGTGGAGGGAGAGGAGGCGCAGGCCAAGAATCTCCTCCGTGACGAACAGGTGCCGCAGGTACCCGCGAGAGAAGCGGCTACAGGCCACGCAATCGCACTCCGGGTCGAGCGGCGTCTTGTCGAGCCGGAAGACGGAGTTCTTGATGTTTCGACGGCCGTCCCGAGTGAAAAACGCCCCCGTCCGCCCCATCCGGGTGGGCGCGACGCAATCGAAGAGGTCGATGCCGCGCGCGACCCCCTCGACCAAGTCTTCCGGGAACCCAACGCCCATCAGATAGCGCGGACGATCGACCGGCAGTTCGGCGTCGACGACCTCGATCATGGCGTACATGTCCGGCTTGGCTTCACCGACCGACAAGCCGCCAACGCCATATCCAACCCAGTCGTCCATGTCGCGAATCGCGCGCGCGGATTCCTGACGCAGCCCACCGTGAATTCCGCCTTGCACGATAGGAAACAGGGCCTGCTCGGGCGTCGGCGCGTCCGGATCGTCACGCACGAGGCGTGCGAACTCCGTGCGGCACCGAGCGAGCCACCGGACACTGCGTTCCATGGCCTCGCGCGCCAGTCCTTCCGCAGACTGCCCTGGCACGACGTGATCGAATTGCATGATCACATCGGCGCCGAGGTTTCGTTCGATCCGCATTACCGCTTCAGGCGTGAACTGATGCAACGCGCCGTCGAAGTGGCTGCGGAACTCCACGCCGGATTCGCTAATGGTACGAAGTCCTTCCAGCGAGAAGACCTGAAAGCCGCCGGAGTCCGTCAGGATTGGGCCCTTCCACTGCATGAACTCGTGCAGCCCGCCCATATCGCGCACCACGTCACTGCCGGGTCGCAACTGCAGGTGATACGCGTTGGCGAGAATCATCGTCGCGCCAAGCCGCGTGAGATCATCCGGGTCGAGCGCTTTGACCGACGCGAGCGTCCCCACCGGCATGAACTGCGGCGTTTCGATGACGCCATGCGGCGTGATGAAGCGTCCGGCGCGGGCGTGGCCCACCTGATGGTCGAGCGAAAACGAGAACGGCGCGGTCACGTTCGGCGCATTTACAGCAGGCACATCGCGTCGCCGTACGAATAGAAGCGGTACTGCGCTTCGACGGCCGTGGCGTAGGCGCGCATGGTCAGTTCGTAGCCGGCGAACGCCGCGACCAGCATAATCAGCGTCGATTTCGGCAGATGGAAATTCGTGACGAGATGATCGACGGCGCGGAATGCGTACGGCGGACGCAAAAACAGATTCGTGTCGCGCCGCGTCGGTTGGATCACACCGGCGGCATCCGCCGCAGTTTCCAGCGTGCGTACACTTGTGGTGCCGACGGCCCAGAGTTTACCGCCACGCGCGCGCACGTCGTTCATGGCGGCGGCGGTTTCAGCGCGCACCTCACACCACTCTTCATGCATCAGGTGTTTCGCGGGATCGTCGTCCTGCACCGGCTTGAACGTGCCCGCGCCAACGTGCAGGAGGACGTCAAGCCGCTGCACGCCGCGAGCGGCAAGCGTCGCGAGCAGATCCGGCGTGAAATGGAGACCGGCCGTCGGCGCCGCGACCGATCCGGACTGCGCCGCGTACACCGTCTGATAGCGCGAGCTGTCTCCCGCGTCGTCCGCACGCCCGATGTAGGGCGGCAACGGAATGTGCCCGTATTTCTCGATCGCGGCGGCGGGATCGCCATCGGTCAGCAGTCTGACAATCCGCGTATGACGCGGCGTGCTCTCGATGATCTCGATGTGAAAATCGGGCGCGATCGTGACGACACGACCGGGCCGCAGCTTCCCGCCCGGATGAATCATCGCCTCGTAGTGCTGCGCATCGACGGGACGCAGCAGCAGAATCTCTGCCGGACCGCCGCTCTCGCGCGTCCCCAACAGCCGCGCGCGAAACACACGCGTCGTGTTGACCACGATCGCGTCACCGGCGGGAATCAACTCGGCGAGATCACCAAACGTGCGATGCGCGAGTGTTCCGGTGGCGCGATCGACGACGAGCAACCGACTTGCATCGCGCGGCTCGACGGGCCGCTGGGCGATACGCTCGTCAGGGAGCGGATAATCGTAGTCGGAGGTTCGGCTGCCATGAGGCAGGGGCGACGCGTCCGCGGGGGCAGGTGAGTGGAGGTCCATCGGTGCGGCGAAAGACAACCTATCACGCCGCCGAGCGCAACGGTCTCGGCGGCCCTGTTGTTGATCCCGTGCAGACCACGTCACGCGCTATCTGATCGTAAATTCGGTCTGTCTCGACGTGGACTTTGCGTTCGCTAAATCAAGGATCTCGACGCGCAGTCGATACGTGCCCACCGACGCATCGGTCAGGTCGAGCGACAGAAACTCGACGAGCGTGGCGGCGCCAGCGACCGAGCGATCGAATGAAATCTTGAGTTTGTCGCGTGACGCCTGTTCGCGTCCAACAGCACGGCCGAGGCCATCGACGAGCCGCGCCGCGAAACTGCCGACCGCCGTACGGTCTGCACGCTCGACGGAGATCGCGACGCGATACTTGGACGCGCCATCTTTGGACGTGAGCCCGTACATCTCCCAGAGCAGGCCGATGGAACTACCGCGCGGATACACACCGAGATTCGGTTCGATCGCGATATCGCTCCACCGTCGTGGCGGCACGCCCTCACGCGCCGCAGGCTTATTGCCGAAGAGCACATCGCTCATGCCGAATCCGGCCGTCGGCTCCGGATTGATGCGTGCCATAGCACGCGCGGCGCGCTTGCTGTCCACCTGCAGTGCTTCGATGCGCACCACGTTGATGCCCGGCCCGAGTCGCCGTGTCCAGACGCGTGCGAGCGGAGCCTTCACGGAATCTGGCCGGACACGCTGCTGTACCGACTCGACGCCCTTCACGCGGACGAACTGGTCGTAGATACGGAAGTCGATGTCGACGGGTGCGCTGGTCATTTCGAGACCGCGCACCAGAGAGTCAAGCGGCAGGCGCGCGGCAATGACGGCGTCGGTCGAATCGGCGGTCGCGCGGAAACGGACGATCCGAATCGGGATCGTATCGATGATACGCGACGCGGCGACGTTATCGAAGGACACCGGAATGGCGCTCTTGATCTGCTCGACGTTGTCCTGATCGGCAAAGGCGAACTGTGCGCTGCCGAAGCCTGGACGGAGATCGAAGAAGAAGACCAACCCATTGCGATATCCCCAAACGACGGTGACGCCACCGTCGGTGTTGCTCGCGTTAAAGCTCGACGTGCCGGGGACGGTCAGTTCGAGATCCGGTGGACCGTAGCGAACGAATATGTCCCCTCGGTCAGTATCGGCCCCGCGCAGGTTGAGGTCTTCGTTGGTCCAGCGAAAGTCCGACCAGGCCACGCGCGACAGGAATTCAAGCTTGAATTCGTTCTCGTTCGTGAGTGTCAACGGATCGTTCATGAACCAGTACATCGCCTCGAGACCACGCTGCTGCGCTGCTGGCAACTTGCTGAACGACAGCGTGTCGCCGATGGTGCCTTTGGTTTCCTTCGTCGGCTTCGGCCGCAGGATCCGCGTGAAGCGCGTCATCCGCGACTGATCGGCGTCATCCATCAGGGTGAATGCGCTGTCGAACGCATACTGTGCCTGTTTGTCATTGCCGAGGCGGTGCAGTGCGAGTCCTTGTGCGAGCTGCGCCTGATAATCCATCGGATAGGCGCGCGACCGCCGTGCGGCGACCTCGAGCAACTCGTTCCACCGACCCCGCTCTCCGAACGCCATGAACAGGTGGCGACTGTTACGGAGGCTGGTCGGGTCGACGGCAACCGCGGTCGTGAAACGGTCGAAGGCCTGCCGGTAGTCTTTGTCGCCCGTGGGCGGTTGAATCTTGTGTATGAAGCTGTCAATGAAATCGCGCGACTTGTCGCGCGAGAACGTGCTGAACATGCTCAACTGAATCTTCTGTTGACCGTCCGACATCAAGGCGCGATTCGCGACCGATTCGTACCGCCGCCAGGTTGCCATGCCGACTTCATCCGCCGCGACGGCGATCAGCAGCGAGTCGCCGACTTTCGTCGCCGCCTCGAGCGCGTTGCCGACCTGTCCCGACGCCGAAAAGCGCATGGTCGAAACGCCGGACGTCAGATTGAACTTGCTCAGCGAGAGCCAGTAGCGCGCACTGTCCGGCGCCAACTGCGTCGCCAGCCGCAGCGCGCTGTCGGCGCCGCGCAGCAAGCTGATGGCGCGCTGATCGCGCATGTAGGCCGCGCTGCGCTTTGCCTTCGCCATGTTCCAGTTCAACAAACCGAACTGGTGCCATGCGGCGCCATCCTGCTTGTTTCGATGGAGCGCCGAGTCGAGAAGGGCATACGCGCGGGCGGTGTCACCGGCGGCCGCAATCGAGTCCGCGAACGCCGCCGTCGATCGACCGGGCGGCTGCGCGGTCATCGATGTGGGGCCAAGTAACGTGCCGGAGAGCGCTACCAACTGCAGGGCGAGAACGAAACGATTCATTGGAAATGACGATTGTGAAGGCGATTACGGGCAAGGGACCAGACGTTCGGGCGAACTGCGTGCAGACAGTGAGACGTCAGAACAAGGCGGATTGTTCCGCCATGCCGGCTGGCGGAATAAACCCGAGATGGCGGTAGGCGTGCCCGGTGGCCACTCGGCCCCGCGGCGTCCGCTGCAGAAACCCGTTCTGCACGAGGTACGGTTCGTAGACCTCCTCGATGGTTTCCGGGTCTTCGCCAACCGCGGCCGCGATAGTTCCCAGTCCGACGGGACCGCCGTCGAATTTTTCGATGATGACTCGCAGCAACCGGCTGTCCATGTCGTCGAGCCCGAAATGATCGACGTCAAGCAGCGCCAGAGCGGCCTGCGCCACTTCGAGTGAAATCCGACCGTCGGCGCGCACCTGCGCGTAGTCGCGCACCCGCCGCAACAAGCGGTTCGCGACGCGGGGCGTTCCACGCGAGCGCTTCGCGATTTCGTGCGCGCCGGCCGCGTCCATCTCGACCTTCAACACTTCAGCGGTGCGCCGGACAATGATTTCAAGTTCATCGACGGGATAGAACGCGAGCTGGTGCATCAGTCCGAAACGTGCCCGCAACGGTGCCGTCAGCATACCCAGTCGCGTCGTGGCGCCGACGAGTGTGAAGCGTTCGATCTTCATCGTCACCGTCTGCGCCTTCGGGCCTTCAGAGAGTCGGATATCGATGCGATAGTCTTCCATCGCCGGATACAGGAATTCTTCGATGACCGGACGCAGTCGATGGATCTCGTCGATGAAGAGCACGTCCCCTTCGCGCAGGTTCGTGAGCGGTCCCACGAGATCACCCGGCTTTTCCAGCGCCGGTCCGGACGTCATGGTGACGTTGACGCCCAGCTCGCGCGCGATGAGATCGGCGAGCGTGGTCTTGCCGAGCCCCGGCGGTCCGAAGAAGAGCGTGTGGTCCAACGGTTCGCGCCGCGCGCGCGCAGCGTCGATAGCGATGCCGAGGCTCTCTTTGACCTTCTTCTGTCCAATGAACTCGGCGAGCCGCTGCGGACGCAGGGAGAGCTCGACGACGCTCTCCTCGGACAGCGCTTCCGGCGTGGTGATCTCGGCGCGGCTCATGAGCGGGGGGGCGGTCGGCGGCATGATAAAGGAGTGTGAATATACGAACCTGCAAGGCACCGCGACGTGGGATGTGGGGTATCTTTCTGCGGACCAGTTCGTCCGACCTCGCCCACCACGCGCCCCTTCCGCGCCCCTTCCGCGCCCGTTCCGCCCTTCCGAGTCTGCCCATGAGCCGTCGCCTGTTGTCCGCTGCAACCCTGACGGGGATCGTCGTTCTGGTTGGCGTGACCACGGCGGCGACGCCGGCGCCTAAGAAGCCAGCGCATGCTGTCGCGGCCGCCCTGACGGTCGCATCGGCTGCGCCGACGACCGAAGACGCGATCAATATCGATTGGCGCGTCTTGGCCGGACTCGATTACGCGACGGGCAAGTCGACGGACACGCTCAAGAAGCTGGAAGGCAAGATGGTGCGCATCCCCGGATTCGTCGTGCCGCTCGACGACTTTCAGGAGGAAGGGGCGGAGTTCCTGCTCGTGCCGTACTACGGTGCTTGCGTGCACACGCCGCCGCCGCCGCCGAACCAGATCGTGATGGTCGGCATGACGGGCCGGAAGTCGATCAAGCTCGGACTCTTTGACGCGGTGTGGCTGTCGGGTCGCCTCAAGATCGCGTCGGTGGAAAGTCCGTACGGCACGGTGGGCTACCAGCTGGAAGGGATGAAGGTCGAGCCCTACTCGTCGAAATGACGTTGCCGTTATGACGTGGCCGTCGGTCGGTACGCCGGCCGTCGAGCTAGAGCACGTCAGGTTCGCCTATCGCACCGGGCGTGACGTCATCGCGATCGATCATCTGGTGATCGATCGTGGCGAGACGGTCTTTTTGCACGGCCCGAGTGGCAGCGGCAAGACCACGCTCCTCGGCATGCTGGCCGGCGTCCTGCGGGCGTCGAGCGGGCAGGTGAGAGTCCTTGGCACCGACTTCAGCACGATCTCGAGCGGGCAGCGTGACGCGTTCCGCGCGCGGCATCTTGGATACGTCTTCCAGATGTTCAACCTGATCCCGTATCTGCCGGTGCGTGAGAATATCCTCCTGCCGGTGCGGCTCGATAAACATCGACTCGATCGACTGGGTGCCGTGTCACTCGACGTGGCGGTGCGCGACATCGCGCGACAGCTGGACATCGATGATCTGCTCGACTCGCCGATCGCGGAGCTCAGCGTCGGCCAACAGCAGCGTGTCGCGGCGGCGCGCGCGCTGATCGGCGCACCCGAAGTCATCATTGCCGACGAACCGACATCGGCGCTCGATACCGATCGGCGCGAGCAGTTTTTGCAACTGCTCTTCGCCTCATGCAAGGCAGCCGGTGCGACGCTCGTGTTCGTGAGCCACGATCATACGCTGATGCCGCTCTTTTCGCGTACGGTGAAACTGGGTGACATCAACACCGCCGCAACGCGACTCGCGCGTGATTGACGCCGCGGCCGTGACGAGGGGCGCATGCTGATTCCGCGCCTGGCGCTGCGTTCACTGCGCAGCCGGCTGCTGACGACGTCGCTCACGGTGTCGTCGATCGCATTGAGCGTCACGTTGCTGGTCGGCATCGAGCATGTGCGCACGGGCGTTCGCGAAAGCTTCGCCGGCACGATTCGCGGCGTCGATCTCATCGTCGGTGCGCGCGGTGGGACGTTGCAGGTGTTGCTCAGCACCGTCTTCGGCATCGGCAGTCCGAACGGCGCGGTGAAACTGGAAACGTTCGAACGCTGGAAAGCGCATCCCGCGGTGAAGTGGGCGGTGCCCTACGCGCTCGGCGACAGCCACCGCGGGTTTCGCGTCGTCGGCACGACGGAGGAGTTCTATCAGCGCTACCGCTTCCGCGAAAACGGTCGCGTGACGTTCGCGCAGGGGCGCGCCGCGACGACGGACAACGAGGTCGTCATCGGCAGTGAAGTCGCGGAGCGGCTGAAGTACGGCATCGGTGCGGCGGTGGTCGTGGTGCATGGACTGCGCGACATTGGCACGAGCAGTCATGAGGCACACCCGTTTCATGTCGTCGGAATTCTCGGGCGGACGTTCACCCCGATTGATCGGTCAGTGTTCGTGACGATGGAGGGGATTGCCTCAATGCACGAACTTGCGGGTCTACCTGCGGGTCTACCTGCGGGTGCAACGGCGGAACCAAAGAAGACTGCAGGTGGAGGTGAACGGCGGACTGCGGGTGGGGGGGTAGCGCGAAGGGCGGGTGGGGGAACGGCGAACGGCCGAGCGGGGGTGCCGATGGTGATGCCGGGGGCGGAGGCGCCGCTAGCGGTCGTGGCGCCGATCGTGACGCCGCGCGTCGTGAAGAGAGACACGCAGGTGACCGTATTGCCCCCTCGGGTGACGGCGTTTCCGAAACTCGAGGCGGACTTTCCGTTGACGTCGTTTCTTGTCGGCACGAAGAACCGATTTGAGGCGCTGATGCTGCAGCGGGAGATGAACACCGATCTCACTGAGCCGCTCACCGCGGTCATTCCAGGCGTTGCACTTGGTGAGCTGTGGCAGAACATCGGCAGCGCCGAAGTCGGCTTGCGTGTTGTCGCGATCTTCGCTGTCGCGATCGGACTCACCGGGATGCTCGTTGCGCTCTACTCGTCGCTCGAAGCACGTCGTCGCGAGATGGCGATCTTTCGCGCGATCGGGGCCGGCCCTCGTACAATCGTTTCGCTGCTGGTGCTCGAGTCCGGGCTGTTGTCGCTGCTTGGCTGCATCATTGGTGTTGCACTGGTCTACGCGATATTGATCATCGGGCAACAGCCGATTGAGCAGCGCTTCGGTCTGCATCTCGCCATCCGCGCGCTCGGCAGTGCCGAGTGGAGCTACATCGCGTCCGTCCTGTTGGCTGGCATCGTGATCGGCTTCGTGCCGGCAATCAAAGCCTACCGCACGTCGTTGGTGGACGGCCTCAGTCCGCGTGCGTAGTATGACGAAGGATCTACTGAGTACTCGGTGGTTTTTAGTTCGGAGCACTTCATGACCAAACGCATCCAGGTTCAGGGCGTTCATCACATCACCGTCGTCGGTTCGACGCGCCAGAGCGCGATCGACTTCTGGCAGGGGGTGCTCGGCATGCCGTTCATCATGGAACAGCCGAATCTCGGCAAGGCCGACGAGAATCACCTGTACTTCGATCCGGGCGACGGTCGCCTGATCACGGTGTTCACCAACGAAGCGACGCCCGATGCAGGCCGCCACGCACCGCGTGAAGTCGGTTGCGTCGAACACATTGCGTTCAACGTATCGCGCGCGACGTTTCTGATGGCGCCGGCGCGACTCACGGAACGCGGCATCGAGTGGTATCAGCGCGATCGCGGGTTCATGGACTCGATTTACATGCGCGACCCGAACGGGCTCAAGGTCGAACTCGCCTGCTACAAGTTCGAAACGCCAGAAGGATTCCGTGTCGCGGACGTGCTAATGACGGCGCAACGACTTCGCGTGGAGCGCGGCGATCATCACATCGCCGAAGAACATCTGGCGGATGCGATAGAGTTACTCTTGGCGACGCGGGAAAGGATGCCGGGTTGACCACCCGACCGACTACTTAGCAGTCAGCCGCGCCAGCGCTCCCCGCACCACCACGGACACATCGCCGCCCGCTCCGCCTTCCACGACCGCACGCACCGCGCGGTCCGCATCGATCTGCGAATACCCGAGCGCGATGAGCGCGCGGACCGCGTCGTCAGCGACCGGCGTCGCTGCGGCGCCGGTCGCATTGGGTGCGTTGCCGACTGCATCGATTTTGTCTGCCAGATCGAGCACGATCTGCTCGGCCTTCTTCCGTCCGACGCGTGGCACCCGCATCAGCGTCGTGATGTCCTTCTCGCGCAACGCGCGCACGACGCGTTCGGCGGACAGCGATGACAGGATTCCTAGCGCCAGCGCCGGCCCGACGCCCTTCGCAATGAGCAGGCGCTGAAAGACGCTCCGCTCGTACGTCGAACTGAACCCGTATAACTGCCACGCTTCCTCGCGCACCGACAGGTGCGTGAACAGCGTCACGGGCTTGCCTTCCGCCGGAAGCGTTTCGTAGACTGACAACGGGATGTGACAGTCGTACGCGACGCCGCCCGACGTCATGATTTCGACGCGATCCAGTTCACGAACGACAAGCGTGCCGGCGATTTGTGAAATCACTTGACGAGTAGCGAGACAGGAGTGAGTCGCGAGACAAGAGTCGCGAGTACTGTGACAGATTGAGACAAACACGCAGTCAGGGCGGCGGCCACGCCATCGGCCGCGTCGGCGGGCTGCGGGGGCGACTTTAATCGCAACAGCTTGGCCACCATGAACTGAACCTGCTCCTTCGTGGCGGCGCCGTTGCCGGTGATCGCCTTCTTGATCTCGGCGGGCGGGAACTCGTGAATGGTCAGCAGGGCCTGCTGCGCGGCCAGCAGAATGACACCTCGCGCGTGGCCAAGTACAATCGTCGTGCGGACGTTGCGCGCGTAGAACACATTCTCGACGGCCACCGTATCGGGCGCGTGACGCTCGATGAGTTCCGTGATGCCGGCGTGAATAGTGTGCAGGCGGGAGGGGAGCGGGTCCTTGGCGTTCGTGCGGATGACGCCGCACTCCACGAGGGTGGCCGACCGACCGTCGTAGTCGACCACGCCATATCCCGTGACCGCTGTGCCCGGATCCACACCGAGCACGCGACGGGGACGTGCGGCCACTGCCGCCGATGGTCCCGTACGCGTCACGATCCTACGCCTGCGCCATCGCGTCGTCGTCCATTTCGAAGTTCGCGTCGACCTTCTGCACGTCGTCCAGTTCTTCGAGCGATTCTAGCAGCTTGATCAATTGCTCGGCGGCGCCGCCTTCGACCTTGATGGTGCTCTTTGGGACCCACGCGAGCTCGGCGTCGGACACCTTGTACTTCTTGGCCGACAATCCTTCCTTCACGGCGTGCAGCGCGCCCGGATCCGTCGTGACCACGAAGACGTCGTCTTCACGCGTCACGTCGTCGGCGCCAGCGTCAAGTGCCGCTTCGATCAGTTCGTCTTCGATCACGCGCTCGGCCCCGACCATCATCTGGCCTTTGCGATCGAACAGGTACGCCACGGAGTTTGCCGAACCCATGTTGCCGTTGTTGCGTGACAGCTTGTGACGGACATCGGCGACGGTGCGCGTCGGGTTGTCGGTCACCGCGGCGATCATGATCGCCACGCCACCCGGTCCGTACGCTTCGTACAGCACTTCGATATAGTCGACGCCTTCGAGTTCGCCGGTGCCCTTCTTGATCGCGCGCTCGATGTTGTCCTTCGGCATCGAGACCGCTTTCGCGTTGTCGATGGCCGTGCGCAGGCGCGGATTACCGCCCGGATCGCCGCCACCCAATTTCGCGGCCATCGTGACTTCGCGAATCAGGCGCGTGAACAGGACGCCGCGCTTCTTGTCGGTCGCCGCCTTGGCGTTCCGGATGTTCTTCCACTTGCTATGGCCAGCCATGCAATCCTCAGTGTCGGTTCAGTGCAGACGGGAAATATGGCGCGCGGTGACCGGAGACTGAACCCGGTCATGTGGCCGGCTCACGACTCGAGCACGTCCTCGAATCGCATCCACTGCGCGTAGAAAAACAGATCCGCGTACCCAAGCGCGCCGTGGCGATGCTTCAGGATCCGTAACTCGGCCGCGCCCTGAACGCCGAGGTCTCCGTCGTACATCTCCTCGCGATAGAGTCCGAGGACGAGATCCGCGTGCGTGCCCACCGCCCCGGCGACCCCGAAATCTGTCAGGCACGGGCGCCGGTCGTGCCGGGTGCGATCGAGACCGGGGAGATGCGCGAGCAGCAGCACGGCAGCATTACGCGCCAGCGCCAATCGTTTGAGCGCCAGCACCGCATACGCGAGCGCCTCCTGCCTCGGTTGCACGCTGGCGTAATCGCGCGCGATCATCGCTTCAAGACCGTCGACGATGATCACCGCCGGCGCGGGCGACGCATCGGCCGCGCGTTCGATCGCATCCGTGCCGCCATCCCCGATTACATCGACCACGGGCGCGCGGTCGCGCAGTGCGACGGCCGCGGCGGCCAGTTGTACACGCTCCGCTTCGTCGACGCTGCCAAGTTGCAGCGCGTCGAGCGCGATGCGCGCTGTCATGGCGAGCGCGCGCTCGTAGGCGCGCTCCGCTGTCATTTCGCTCGTCAGCAGCAGTGTGCGCTCGCGGATTCGCAGCGCCAGCGCCAGCGCGAGCGACGACGTACCCGCCCCGTCGTCACCGCCCATCACGATCAGATCGCCGCGACGGATGCCGCCGCCAATGGCCCGGTCCACCGAAGAGAAACGGGTCGGGATGATCGATGGATCCACGTCGCCGTCGCGCAGACGATCGACGCGGGTCACGACCCGCGTCAGAGGCGAGATGTCATTCGTGGTCACGATGGTCTGATCGGTCGGAGGGCGTTCAACATGACGGGCGGGGACGAATGCGACGTCGGCGATTCCGACGTCTCGCGTCAGCCGGTCAGTTGCCGCGCGAGCTTCTCGAGTTCCTGAATCGCCGGACCATCGAGGTGTGGTCCGGTCGCCGCGATGACACTGCGCAACGCGCCCGCGACCTGCAACGATGTTCCCGCCGTCGATTCGACGCATCGGGCAAATGGCACGCGGGTCGCCGCTGGTAGCGCCAGCGACGCCAGCCACACTTTGGCCGAGGCCGCGCGCGCGACGCGATCCGGCGTCGATGTCGGCTCGGCCCCGCGCAATCCCAGCGCGAGCCGCGCCACGAGTAACGAGGCCAAAGCGACCTCACGGCCACCGCCCAGCGGCAAGCGTCCCGCCAGCGCCGCGAGGGCGGGGAACGGAAAGGTCAGCGGTTCGAGGCTGTAAGGGAGCGGATCAGCGAGCACGAGCCGAATCTATCGCCAATGCGGGGCGTTCGCTGGACCGTGCCCCCGCAGATCGGGTATCTTCGTCCGGATATGGCGCAGCCAGTAAAAACGATTCTGTGGGTCGATGACGAGGCCGAGCTGCTCGAGCCGCATCGCCTGCTCCTTGGCAGCAAGGGGTACGCGGTGGAATTGGCGACGAATGCAGATGACGCACTCGAATTGATTCGTCGCAAGCCGTACGATCTCGTGCTGCTGGACGAGCAGATGCCGGGCACGCGCGGACTCGATGCGTACAAGGGCATCCGCGAGCTCGCGCCGACGATGCCGGTGGTGATGGTGACCAAGAGCGAAGAAGACGCCACGCTCAAGGAGGCCATCGGTGCCAATCTGCGCGATTACCTCGTCAAGCCAGTTACGCCCCGTCAGGTGCTGACGGTTATCACCCGCATTCTTGAAGGTCCGCTCATCCGCTCGCAGGCACTCGCGCGAGCATTCGTGGAACGCTTCCGCGCGATTGAGTCCGCCCGCTATCACGGACTCGACTGGCGCGGGTGGATCGAGCGCTTCACCGAGTTGATGCAGTGGGATGTCGATCTCGCGGACGCGGGAGAGCTTGGTCTGCACGAATCGCTACGTGGCCTGTATCCGGACATGCATCGCGAGTTCGCGCAGTACATGCGTACCGAGTACCCGCGCTGGCTGCGCGAACTCGATGGCGATCGCCCGCCACTCTCGGTCGACGTCATCTCGGAGTTCTTGCTTCCGGTGCTCGCGCGCGATAAGAAGGCGATCTTCATTGTCATCGACTGCCTGCGGGTCGATCAGTGGCGCGTCATCGAGCCGTTGCTGGCACCGCTGTTCGACGTCGAAACAACGCACTACTACTCGATCCTCCCGACGGCGACGCCCTATGCGCGAAATGCACTCTTTGCCGGACTGTTCCCCGGCGAAATTGCGGCACGGTTCCCCGACTGGTGGGGCGAACGCGACGACGAGTCGCTGAACGCGCACGAGAAGGACCTGCTCCAGGCGCAGCTGGCAGAATTGAACATCAATGCGCCGGTCCGCTACCAGAAGATCACGACGACATCGGACAGCGACGACCTCGAGCGGCATCTGCCCGGCGCGATCGCGGGCGAGGGCGTGCACTCCTTCGTGTTCAACTTTGTCGATCTGCTGACGCATGGTCGCAGCGAGTCGATGATTCTGTTCGAAGTCGCGCGCGACGAAATCGCCTTGCGCGCGCTGACCAAACAATGGTTCGAACGGTCAGCGCTGTTGTCGCTGCTGCGGGAAGCCTCGCGGCGGAATATCTCGGTGGTCATTACGAGCGATCACGGCGCGCTGCACTGCAACTCGCCGACGACGGTCTTTGCGAAGCGTGACGCCACCGCCAATCTGCGCTACAAGTTCGGCGAGGATCTTCGGGCCGAGAAACCGGACGAGGCCTTGCTGTTCAGCAATCCCGATGATCTCCGGCTACCGCATCGTGGCCCCGGCAACAACACGCTGCTGGCCGCCGGCGACACGTTTTTCGTGTATCCCACCAAATTGCGTGAGTATCAGAGTCGGTATCGCGGGTCGTTCCTGCACGGTGGCGTCACACCGGAGGAATGCATCCTGCCGATCGCCCTGCTGACACCGAAACGGTGAACGTCGAGACGACGGGAACGTATCGGGTGCCGTCGGGCCGCCTCTGGTCACGCCTTTGGACCTTTGTCCGCCCGCATCGTGGCAAGCTGATCGCCGTCGTGGCGCTCAACATTGCCGCGGCGGTCACCGATGTCTTTTCGTTCACGCTGCTGATTCCGTTCCTCAACGCGCTTTTCAAGGCCGAGGAGCTGTTGCCGCAGACCGACAACCTGATCACGCGGCTATTGCGGTCGACGATCGGCGCGTTGCTGAACGAGCAGGACAAGATGGGATCGCTGCAGCACGTCATGGTGATCGTCATTATCGCGGTCACTTTGAAGAATGTATTGATCTGGCTGAGCGGGCAGGTCGGCATCCAGTTGCAGGAATATGTCGTTCGCGACATTCGCGATCGCCTGTACGGGCACTTGGTCCGTCTGCCGTTGCCGTGGTTCACGCGCAACAAAGTCGGACAGATCATCTCGCGCATTCTCAACGACACCAACAACGCGAAGCAGGTCGTCACGGAGCTCGTGACGCGGTCGATGTGGAGCTTCGCGCAGGTCGTGGCGACGCTCGCGAGCATGTTCGCGCTGTCATGGCGGTTGTCACTCACGGCGCTCATTGTCGCGCCATTGACGATTGGCGCGCTGCAGCCGGTGCTGCGCAAGCTGCGGCACGGCTATCGGCGGCTCGGCAACGAGCAGGGTGAGATCACGAGCCTCGTGCAGGAAGTCGTCAGCGGAATCCGCCTCGTGAAATCGTATCGGGCGGAGCCGCGGGAGGCGAAACGATTCTCCGATCGCAATGGCGCGTTCGCGCGGGGCTTCGTCAAAGTCGGTCGGCTCGCACAGCTGTCCGGGCCCGTCACTGAGACGCTCGGCACATTCACCGCGGTCGCGATCCTGTGGTACGGTGCCCGCCTTGTGCTCATCGAAGGGTCACTGGCCGGCTCGGAACTGATTGTCTTCCTGCTGCAGGTGATGCGGCTGTTACAGCCGCTCAAGCAGCTCTCGCAGGTACCGCCGGCCGCGCAGCAGTCACTCGCCAGCGCCGAGCGCATCTTCGAGATTCTCGATGCCGAGACGGAGACGGCCACTGATCATGGAACGATCGTCGCGCCGACGTTCAACGCCGAGATCCGCTTCGAGAACGTGACCTTCGCGTACGATACGAACGGCGACGCGCTGCGCGACGTGTCGTTCGTGGCGCGCAAAGGAGAAGTCGTCGCGCTCGTCGGCGCGAGCGGTGCTGGTAAGTCGACGCTGGTTGATCTGCTTCCGCGCTTCATCGCGCCGACCGGCGGTCGCATCACGATGGATTCGGTAGACCTGCAAAACATCAGACTCGACGCCCTGCGGTCGCTCACCGGCATTGTCAGTCAGGATACCGTGCTGTTTAACGATACGGTGCGCGCCAATGTGTCATTCGGTCGTGCTGACGCGACGCAGGCCCAGCTCGACGCCGCGGCGCGCGCGGCGAACGCGCTGACGTTCATCGACGCATTGCCGGAAGGATGGGAGACAAATCTTGGCGAGCGCGGCACGCGACTGTCAGGCGGTCAGCGGCAGCGGCTCGCGATCGCGCGCGCGCTGCTGTCGGATCCGCCGATTCTGATCCTCGATGAAGCGACGTCGGCACTCGACGCGGAAAGTGAACGGCTGGTACAGGAAGCGATCGATCGACTGCTGCAGGGACGCACCGTATTCGTGATCGCCCACCGGCTGTCGACGATTCAACATGCCGATCGCATTCTCGTGTTCGATCACGGCCGCCTCGTCGAGGAGGGCGCGCATGACGCGCTCCTGGCCTCGGGTGGTGCTTATGCGCGGCTACATGCAATGCAGTTCGATCCGCGGACCATGGCGGATGACGTCGTCGCCATTGGCACCGGCGAAGCGGAGTAAGGCGTGAGTGCGCCGTCGGCGTTCGACCGTTTGCGCGCTGATCGTCGCGCGTGGTTCGGAGTCGCCGTCATCGCGATGTTTCTGCTCGTCGCGCTGGCCGCGCCCGCGATCGGCCGCTTCGATCCCACCCATATCGATCTCGCCAACACGCTGCGCCCCCCGTCGGTCGACCATTGGTTCGGCACCGACGCACAGGGACGCGACGTGTGGGCCCGGCTGTTGTTCGGCACACGCGTCTCGCTGCTGGTCGGACTGGCGTCGCAGGGGGTCGCGCTCAGCATCGGCGTCGGACTCGGACTGATCGCGGGCTACCGCGGGCGCTGGACCGATGAAGTCATCATGCGCCTCGCCGACGTGACGCTCGCGTTTCCGTCACTGTTGCTGCTTATCGCGATGGCGGCCGCCTTCGAGCCGTCACTCACCGTGGTCTGTCTCGTGATCGGCGTCGTGGGATGGGCTGGCATGGCGCGCCTCGTGCGCGGTCAAGTGCTCGTCGTGCGCGAACTCGAGTATGTGCAGGCCATGCGCGCGCTCGGCGCTCGCGACCGACGGATTATCTGGCGCCATCTGCTGCCGAACGTGATCGCCCCGGTGGTCATCGCCGCGACACTCGGCATCGCCGGCGCGATCATGGCCGAGGCCGCGCTGTCGTTTCTTGGGCTCGGTGTCCAGCCGCCAACACCCAGTTGGGGCGCCATGATCGCCGACGGTCGCGATCTCTCGCAGCTGCGTGGCGCGCCATGGACATCGCTCGCGCCCGGACTCGCAATCGGCACTGCCGTCCTCGGCTTCAACCTTCTCGGTGATGCCTTGCGAGACGCGCTCGATCCACGCGGCTCCCCTCGCACGCTACCGTCCACCGCCTAGTCTCCCCCCGTCTCCCCCCGTCTCCCCCCGTCTCCCCCCGTCTCCCCCCGTCTCCCATCGTCTCCCATCGTCTCCCATCGTCTCCCATCGTCTCCCATCGTCTCCCATCGTCTCCCTACTCCCTACTCCCTACTCCCTACTCAATGTCTGCGCTTAAAGTCCCCGGGTTACGCGCGAGGGAATACGCGTGGATGGCCAACGATCCCGCCATCTACCTGAACGCCGCCTCGACCGGGCCGATGCCGGCAAGCGCGGTGGCCGTGGCGAATCGATGGACCGCGTTGCGCGCGCAGCCGCATCAGATCCCGCTCGCGTTGATGTTCGAAGCCGCGGCGACGGCGCGTCAGCAGTTCGCGCAGCTGATCGGCGCCGACACGGAAGAAATCGCGCTGATGCCCAACACCACGTACGGCCTCAACCTCGCGGCGCGAGCGTTACCGCTACGGCCGGGTGTAATCCTGACATTCGACGGCGAGTTCCCCAGTTGCGTGTACCCATTTCAGGCACTTGGGTCGCGCGGGATCTCGCTTGAATTGGTGCCGCGCGTCAACGGTCTGCCAGACGAAGACACGCTGGTCGCGGCCATCGCACGACCAGACGTCGTGGCCGTGGTGATCTCGTGGGTGCAGTTCGCCAATGGCTTCGTCGCAGATCTCAAACGCATCGGCGAGGCGTGCCGGGCGAACGGGGTGTTCTTCATCGTCGACGGTATTCAGGGTTGCGGCATCATCCCGATCGACATCCACTCGCTACCAATCGATATCTTCGCGAGCGGCGCGCAGAAGTGGCAGCTCAGTCCGTGGGGGACCGGCTTCGTGTACGTCCGCCGTGGTCTCATCGAGCACATTGAGCCGCACGATGTTGGATGGGCGTGTATGCGCGCGTCCACGGACTACACGCGACTCACGGACTACGAATTCGACTTCTTTCCAGATGCGCGGCGCTTTGAGGTCGTCACCATCGCCTATCACGATTTCGCCGTCGCCAACGCATCTACGAAACTGCTGCTGGAACTCGGCGTGGCCAACGTGTCTGCACACATCAATGCGCTGGTGGATACCGTCGTGGACTGGGTCGACTCTCGGTCGGATGTGCGCCTAGTGACCCCGGCGGTGATCACGCGCCGGGCTGGCGTCGTGTCGTTCGCCCCCGACGACGTAGCCGCGATGGCGGTCCGGCTGCGTGACAGCCACGTGATTCACACCGTCCGGGAAGGCGCCGTCCGTCTCTCGCCGCATTGCTACAACACGCAGGACGAGATCCGGTCTGTACTCAATCTGCTCGAACAGTAGGCCGTTTCGACTCAAAATCAGGCGAGGGGATTCCTTTCGGCCGAATATAGACTTCGATGCGGAACAGGGAGTTTCGACTTCCGGTCCAAACTCCGAACTGCGCTCGAGTCACGCCGACTCGGTCGGCCATCCAGTCCACGTCCCAATGGAAGAAGCGCTTCGCGACGCCGCTCCCAGCACTCCGCAGGCACGAACTGTTGCTGACGGGCTGCGGTCGCTGGCGTTGTCGCTTGGCTGCCCGGTCGGATTTCTCGAAACGCCGGGCGTGAAGCATCATCCGCGCCGCGGCGAGACCGATGGACTGGTGCGGACGTTCGCTCGCGGAGACGTGGGCGTCGTCTCGGTGCCGTCCGGAACCGAAGGACACGTGCCGTTCCAGTCCGAAGAGATCACCGAACTGGTTGAGTTGACCCGGAGTGAGATCGAGGCCGGCGCCATGCTCACCTTCCGCGCGGCCCGATTGATCGTCTCCGATGAACCGGCGGCAGTCGTCATTCTGGACGAAGGCACGCTGCGCCCGCGCTCAGGCGCGGCGACCATGCTGGTCGCGATGGCAACCGCCGAACCACGACGGGACGCGTGGCGCGCGTGCGGGTCGTTGTCGCCCGCGCGCTGACCATGCGACCGGTGGCCGCCGACCTCGAGAGCGGCGTGCTGCACTCCAAGTGGCGGCCGCGCAGGTCCAACCGGTTTACGCGCCGGTGTCGATCAAGCCGAAGTCCCGCGCGCCCTTCTTCACCAGCATGTAGCGACCCAGCAGCGCACGATCGCGCGGCACAACGCGGTCCGCCGCCGACAGCTTGGCGCCGTTGATACTCACGCCGCCCTGCTCGAGCAAGCGTTTGCCGGCACCACGTGACGCCGCGAAGCCGAGCGCCGTGAGGCACTCGTATACGTCAATGCCATCGCCGTCGACCGGCGGAGCATCTGCGGATGGCGCGTACATCGCAAAGGGGATCTCGGCGCGCAACGCGTGCAACGCGCCGTCCGAGAGCGTCGCCGCATCGGCCTTTTCAAAGAGCAGCGCTGACACTTCGCGCGCGACGCGCGCGGCGTCTTCGCCGTGCACGCGTGACGTCACATCGTGCGCCAGCGCACGTTGGGCCTCGCGCTTTTCCGGTGCCGAACGGACCGCCGCGTCGAGTGATTCAATGATTTCGCGATCGAGCAGCGTAAAAAAGCGGAGGAATCGCGACACATCGCGATCGTCCGCGCCCATCCAGAACTGGTAAAACTGGTAGGGGGACGTGCGTGCGGCGTCGAGCCACACCGCGCCAGCTTCGCTCTTCCCGAACTTGGATCCGTTCGCGTTCGTGATGAGTGGGAACGTGAGCGCATGCGCCTCCGCGCCGTTCGTCTTGCGGATCAGTTCGAGGCCGGCCGTGATGTTGCCCCACTGATCGCTGCCACCGATCTGCAGGGTCACGCCTTCGCGCTGATTCAGTTCGAGAAAATCGTGTGCCTGCAGCAGCATGTACGAGAACTCGGTGAACGAAATCCCGCCATCAAGCCGCGACTTCACCGAATCCTTCGCCAGCATGTAGTTAATCGAAAAATGCTTGCCCGTGTCGCGCAGGAATTCGAGCAGCGACAACGACGTCAGCCACTCGGCGTTGTTCAGCAGCTTCGCACCATCTGGTCCGTCGAAGTCCAGAAAACGCGCCAATTGCCCGCGGATGGCGGCGGCATTGGCCGCAATGACGTCGAGCGTCTGCAGCGTGCGTTCGCTGCTCCGTCCACTCGGGTCGCCGATCATCCCCGTGCCGCCACCGACGAGCGCGATCGGTCGATGGCCCGCGCGCTGCAGGTGCACGAGCCCCATGACCGGGATCAGATTGCCGACATGCAGGCTCGACGCGGTCGGATCGAAGCCGCAATAGCCCGACACGGTCCCGCGTTGCAGAGCGGCGGCCAGACCTTCAGTGTGCTGAAAGAGCAGCTCGCGCCAGGCGAGCTCATAGAGCGGGGCGGGGGTCGTGGACTCGGTCATCCTCGGAAGATATGCTGGGCACGACTCTTGGCGCGCCGGGGGCCTCTTCGGTAGCCTTCATGACTTCCATGCGATTCTCTCTGACCGACTTCGCGCGCCGTCATTCGTGGCTGGCCTGGCTGGTGATTCTCGCCATGTTCGGCGGTGCCATCGGCGCTGGCGTGCTTGGTGGAGCGTGGTCCGTGATCTGTCAGGACGGTCGGTGCCCGTCGATCGCCACGCTCGAGCAGTACGTGCCGAAGCAGACGTCGAAGGTGTATGCGGCCGACGGCAGGTTCATTACCGAGCTCGGAGTCGAGCGCCGGACACTGATCCGTCTTGATCAGATTCCCAAGCATGTGCGCGACGCGTTCGTGATGACCGAAGACCACCGGTTCTACGAACACGACGGCATCGACTACCGACGTATTGCCGGCGCGCTCGCGCGGAACGTTCGTGCCGGTCGCTACGCGCAGGGCTTCTCGACGATCACCATGCAGTTGGCCCGCAATGTCTTCAGCGATCGCATCTCACGCCAGAAGACGCTGCTCCGCAAAGTGAAGGAAGCCCGCGTGGCCAAGGCCATCGAACAGAAGTACTCCAAGGACAAGATCCTCGAGCTGTACCTGAATCAGATCTACCTCGGCAACGGCGCCTACGGTGTCGAGACGGCCGCGCAGCGCTATTTCGGCAAATCGATCACGAATGTGTCGGTCGCCGAGGCCGCGATGTTGGCTGGGCTCCCGAAAGGACCGGAGCGCTACAATCCCAGACGCTTTGCCGACCGCGCGATTCTCCGGCGGAACACCGTGCTCGAGGTCATGCGAAAGGAAGGCGTGATCAGCAGCGCTGATGCGTCGCTCGCGAAAGCATATCCATTGCAGCTTGGGCAGCGCACGGAATCCGGCGATGTCGCGCCGTATTTCGTCGAGTGGGTGCGCCAGCAGCTCGAGGAGCATTTCGGAAAGCGTCTCTACGACGAGGGACTCAAAGTCTACACGTCGCTCGACGTCGAGATGCAGGGCGCGGCCGAACGCGCCCTCGAGAATCAGCTCAAGGCGATCGAAGCCGGACGCGCCGGCCCGTACAAACACCTGACATACGAAGCGTATACCGCGCGGTCGGCGGAGGGCGGCGAGACGGGTGCCGCGAACTCGCCGTATTTGCAGGGCGCGTTCGTTGCGCTCGATCCGCGCTCGGGCGCGGTGCGCGCGATGGTGGGCGGTCGCGACTTCGAGGATTCGAAGTTCAATCGCGCGACGCAGGCGTTGCGGCAGCCGGGGTCAACGTTCAAGCCGATCATGTACGCGACGGCGATTCATGCCGGCTTCACTCCCGCGCAGATTGTCGAAGATTCGCCGATTTCGCTCGACCAGGTCACCGGTGGCGCGTGGACGCCGCAGAACTACGACATGAAATTCATGGGCCCGATTCCGCTGCGGAAAGCGCTCTACATGTCGCGCAATCTTGCCGCGATCCGTACCGGCCTCGCCGTCGGAGAGGGAGCGGTTGTCGGCATGGCCAAGCGGTTCGGTCTCACCACGCCCGTGCCGCCGTATCCGTCGATGTTCATTGGGTCGGCCGACGTCTATCCGCTCGAGATGATCGGCGCCTACTCCGTCTTCGCCAATCTCGGCCTGCGCACGACGCCGTATGCGATTGTGCGCGTCGAGAACGCCGAGGGGAAAACGGTCTGGCAGCCGCAGCCAGAACGCGAGGCGGTGCTGTCGCCCGAAGAATCGTGGCTGATGGTCAGCATGATGAAGGACGTGGTCGTGAAAGGCACCGCGGCCCGCGTCTGGGGCAATGGATTTCACGTGCCGGCCGGTGGTAAAACCGGCACCACCAACGACGGCTCTGACGTCTGGTTCATTGGATACACGGCCGATCTCGTTGCCGGCGTATGGATGGGTTTCGATCGCCCGACGAAGATCAAAGCCAATGCGCAGGGTGGCGAGCTTGCCTCGCCGGCGTGGAGCGCGTTCATGACGGAGGTCTATCGGCGCAAGCCGCAACCGCCCGACTGGCCGCGCCCCGATGGCGTGGTCTCGCGCGAAATCGACGCGCTGACCGGACGGCTCGTGACCGGAGCGTGCACGGCGAATATCGTGACAGAGTTCTTCGTGCAGGGTACGGAGCCGACGCGCACCTGCACCGACATCGTGCCGAACATGCTCCAGCTGGTCGCGGACAGCCTCGTGAGAGCGCGTACACAGCGCGACACGATCAGGCCGCCCCCACTCCTCCCGTGAGTACCGCGTCCACTGTGCGGACGATCTATACCGCGCAGTGGGTCCTGCCCATCACCGCGACGCCGATTTATGACGGTGCGGTCGTTATCGAGGGCGCGACGATCATCTACGTGGGTCAGCGTGGCGACCTGCCGGACGGACTGCGTGCGTCGTCGCGCCACGTGGACCTCGGTACGGCCGTCCTGCTCCCAGGCCTCGTCAACGCGCACACGCATCTCGAATTGACCGCCATGCGCGGATTCCTCGAGGGACTCGCGTTTCGCGAATGGCTTTCGACGCTGACGCGCGCGCGACGTGAATGCTTCGACGCCGAGTCGTTGTACGACTCGGCCTGTGCCGGCATCGAGGAAGCGTTTCGCAACGGCATCACGACCTGTGCGGACACGACGGAGTCCGGTGCACCGCTCGCCGCCATGCGTGATCTCGGTATGCGTGGCATCGGGTACGTCGAAGTCTTTGGTCCGGATCCGGCGCAGTGCGACGCCTCGATCGCCGGGCTCGAGCGCGCGGTAGCGACGCACCGCGTACACGACACCGCATTGGTGCACACCGGCGTGTCGCCACACGCGCCGTACACGGTATCGGAGCCACTCTTTCGTGCAGTCGCCGAGTTGGCCCGTCGTGATGCGTTGCCGATCGCGGTGCATATCGCCGAGAGCGACGCCGAGTCGCGCTTCGTACAGCGCGGCGAAGGGCCCTTTGCCGACTTGCTTCGTGCGCGTGGCATCGCGGTCGCGCCGCAGGCGCGGTCCCCGATCGCACTCCTCGACGCGTGCGGCGTGCTCGCGTGCCAGCCGCTGCTCATTCATGCGATTCGCATCGACGAGGCCGATGTTGCGCGCATCGCGCAGCACGGCGCGCGGGTCGTGCACTGCCCGATCTCCAACCTGAAACTGGGGCAGGGCATCGCGCCCATTGAACTGCTGCAGGCCGCGGAGATCGCGACAGGACTCGGCACCGACTCGGTGGCGAGCAACGATCGCATGGACCTGCTCGGCGAAGCGCGACAGGCGGCGCTGTTGCAGGCAATGCGTCGCGGCAGGCCGGACGCGCTCTCCGCGCACGATGCCTTGCGCATGGCCACGATCGGTGGTGCGCGTGCGCTTGGGCTGGACCACGCGATTGGATCGCTCGAGGTTGGGAAAGCGGCCGATCTCGCAGCGTTCTCGCTCGATCATGTCGATGCCCACCCGGTGCACGATCCATCCGTGACATTGGTCCACGTACTCGCTGGCGTCACTCCGGCCGTCCTGGTCGTCGTGAACGGCCGCGAGCGTGTGCGTGACGGCATCGTGCTCGATGCCGATGCCGGTCGGCAGGAACGGATGCGTGCGCTGGGCGAACGACTGCGTTCGTGGCGGGCCCAGTACCGCACACAGTAACCGAAATGCTGCGTATTGAGGCGTGATCGTTCGATCACCCCATGGCGTCCTACGCCGCCCGGTGTGTATCGTTCGGAGTTCTCGTCACCGCCACAGCTGGTTCTCCTTCGGTTCAGAAGGTTCACTCGCGTGTATGGAGGAAAGGGCATGATCGCCGGTTGTCTCGCGCTGAATGCGTCGTACGAGCCACTGACGATGGTGCCCCTGCGTCGGGCGCTCCGACTGGTCATCGACGGAAAGGCAGAGATCGTCGAGGCCGAGCACGAACGCCCAGTTCGCTCGGAACGCGCGGCGTTTCCGCGTCCCGCGGTCATCAGATTGACGCGTTACGTGCACGTGCCGCGCAAGTTTCGGCGCCAGGTCACCAACACCTTTCTTTTCGCACGCGACGAATACGCCTGCCAGTACTGCGGGCGTACGGCCGGGGTGCTCAAGCCGCGCGAGTCCCTGACGCGCGATCATCTGATTCCGATGTCGCGCGGTGGCCTGAACGAGTGGACGAACGTGGTCACTGCGTGCAGCAGCTGCAATACGCGCAAGGCCAATCGGTTGCCGCATGAAATCGGCATGCATCCGTTGCACGCACCGGTCGAGCCGCACTTTGTGCACTTGAGCTGGGCCGTTCGCCGCCTGACGCCGATTCAGGCGCGCTACATCCGGGTCTTCTACGGGGAAGCGACGCTCAAGCAGCTGGAAGATCTCGAACGCGCGTCGCGCCCCAAGTCAGAACTGCTGCGCCTTTGATCGGGCGTCGTAGTGACGCGCCTCGCCACCGAGCAGGCGCGTCGTGAGCGTTCTCAATCCATTCGTCAGTGCGGTACCCGGATTGCGCTTCCCCCGAACCGCGGGCTGCGCCTCACCACGCAGCCAACGCTGCATTTCGGCCAGATCGGTGTTGTCGAGCGTCACGACATCGACGCGCACGGTGACATAACCCCTTTTCCCGATCGGCAGCGCCATCGTCGGGCTGTACGCCAGTTCACTCGCCGCGCGCGCATCGGCATAGCGCGTGTAGCTGCCAAGCGAGCTGACCCCCTCCCGCGTCCGGCGCAGGACGTCGTAACTGTGATCGATGACATCATACTGGATGATGACGTCCCATGCGGCACGATCAACGACATCGTCAACCCACCGTCCCTCGGTCCACACTTCCACGCGGAAGTGGATTTTCGCCGGAAAACCGTGCTGCAAGAGTTCGTCAAAGGTCTTGTCGATCATCACATCACGCACGGCGACCGAGAGTGCCGATGTTGCCGTGGGCGGACGCAATTCGATGCCCGGCGACCCCTGTGCGCAGAGCGACGCCGCGCTCACGACAGCGAGAGCCAACATCAACATCAATCGAACGACGGCCAGCCGCATGATTAGAATCGCTGCCCCAGTCGCACGTAGAAGTTCGGCTTGAGACCGCTTTCTGACACCGCCTGCGCGACGTACAGTCCGATATTGCCAAAGTCTAGGCCGCCGCCGACGTCGGTGCGCCAGCTGGAGGGCGAAGGGATCGAGCCCGAGGGGTAGCGCAGCGTGCCGAGCGTCGATCCAACGAGCCAACCGCGGCCACTGTTCGTGAACAGCACCCAGGAACCTTCCGCCTTGAGGCCTTCCGACAGCAGGCGACGCTTCGTGAAGGTACTGTGGCCGAAGAGGTCGAAGCTGAATTCACCCCTCCATTCCGCTTGCAGCAATACCATCCGCTCGCACTGCGCTGGACGGCCAAGTCCCATGTACGCAATGGACTCGCCGGTCGCACAGGTACCGGCGTCGGTCGCGCCGATCATCTGTCGGAAATCGAAACCGGGAAGCGCGTCGATGCCGGTGAGCGCGAAGCGACGTTGCAGTGGCAAAGGATCACTACCCAGCACGCCGCCGACGACGGCACGCAGGTTGAACTGCAGGCTCGGGCCGAGGCGATTGTAGCGACGCAGGTCGAAGAGTGCCCGCGAGTACGACGCCGCACCGACGGCCTGCGAACGCACACCGATCGTTGCGGGCGCGATGAAATCGAGCGTCCCCGATCCGTGCTGGACTTCGCCGCGCAGCAACCACCCCGAACGCGGGTCATCCGGCCGATTGCGCGTGTCCACCACACCGGACACGGTGTAGAGCGTCATCAGCCCTTCGTCCACACGCGGATTGACGCGCCAGCCGACATTCGAATTGAACAGCGACGGCACGTTGTGCATGCGGCGTGAATTCCACCGCTCGTGACCGACGGTGAATCGCAGCTCGCTGTTGGCGCGCCCGTAGAGACCTAGGTATCCCTGCGCGCCGTGGCGTGCGAAGTAGTCGCGGTAGTCGCGCGTCACGAGAAACGAGGAGAACCCCACCTCACTCTCAGTCAACTGCCAGCGTTCGACCGCATCGACCTCGTCAAATGCGCGCGCGCCGAAGAAAAATCCGGCGTGGCGCCCCTGACGCACCTCAAGGCGCAGGCGATAGCCGAGGTTCTCGCCTTTCCATTGGAGCTGGTCACTCGTGCGGAAGATGCCGAACGACTCCGCTTCGACGCCGGTGTCGCCGTTGCGCACGCGAATGCGGGGACCGAGATAGATCGGCAGCCCCTCGGTGCGATTGTACGTATGCGCGGTCGTTAGGAAGAGCTGACTGTTCGATCCATTGGGGTCATCGCGGGTCCATCGCGTCCATCGCGGAAACAGCTCGCGGTCCGTGTCGACGACGAGTGTGTCGGCGTCATCACGGACGTGGAGGCGCGAACTCCACACGCGGATCTCTCCGCCGATCGTCGGACGTTCTGGTGCATCGAACGAGCCGCCGATCACTGTTAGCGCGCCGTCGATGCGTCCGGTGCCCGCGACGGTCAGATCGCCGTTGATCACCACCAGCTGGCCCATCACCACGCCGGCAATCTGCGTGCGACCGTTCATCACGGCGAGGTCGCCGCGGACCGTATCCTTCTCAGTCAGTGTGAAATCACCCCGTACTCGTCGGGTCGTCGCCGCATTGACGACCGCAATGGCATCGCGGGACACCTCCTTGGGCACACTGCCGAATCGTCGCGCTCGCGCATCCTGCGCGTCGGCTCGAGCGGCACAGAGTGCGACGGCCACGAGCGCCGATACAAAGGCGATCGCTTGGCGCGGTCGCTGGGTCATCGAAGTCTCTCGGTGAGTGGAGAAGTGAAGGAACTAGCCGTTGTCACTGGCGAGACCGAGCCGACGCATGCGACGATACAGATTGGGACGGTCCGTCTGCAATTGTCGCGCGGCTTCCGCGATGTTGCCATCGCTGAGCGCGAGTGCTGCCGCGATCAGGTGGCGCTCATAGGCATCGAGCGCGTCGCTGAGTGGCAACGTGGACGTTCCGGAAAGATTACCCGACAACCGGTCCGGCCCGCCGCTGCCTCGCGTAGCCGGTAACACCCCAGCCACGTCATCCACGCTGATCTCTGTGCCAGCGTGCAGAATCGCCAGCCGTTCCACGATGTTGGCCAGCTCGCGCACATTGCCCGGCCATCGATAGGTCGCGAAGACCGCGAGCGAATCCAGCGTCCATCGCACGAGCGGTCGTCCGGTTCGGGTCCGATGGCGGTCCGCAAAGTGCGCGATCAGCGAGGGCAGGTCGCCGGGACGATCGCGCAACGGCGGCAGTCCGATCGGAATCACGTTGAGTCGGAAGAACAGATCTTCGCGGAACGAGCCGTCGGCGACTGCGCGCGTCAAATCCTTGTTCGTCGCCGCGAGAATCCGCACGTCGATCTTGATGGGCTTCCCGCCGCCGACGCGCTCGATCTCGCCGGATTCGATCGCCCGCAGCAGCTTCGCCTGCGCTTCGGCGTGCAGATCGCCCACTTCATCGAGAAACAGCGTCCCCGTGTGCGCGAGTTCGAAGCGGCCGATGCGCCGGTCCGTCGCCCCGGTAAACGCGCCCCGCTCGTGACCGAACATCTCGCTTTCCACGAGATCGCGCGGGATGGCGGCGCAGTTCACCCGTACGAACGGACGCTCGCGGCGCGCACTCGCGATGTGCAGCCCCGCCGCGACCAACTCCTTGCCGGTGCCGGATTCCCCAGTGATCAATACGCGGGCATCGGTCGGACCGACGCGCGCGACGAGTGCACGCACGTCGCGCATCACTGGCGAGTCACCGATCATCTCGCCGGAGATGCCGAGATCTTCGCGCAGCGCCTGTGCCGCGCGACGGGCCTGACGCAACTCGAACGCGGACGCCAGCGCGAGCAGTACGCCTTCCGGCGTCAGCGGCTTCTCGAGAAACGTGAAGGCGCCGAGTTTGGTCGCGCGCACCGCATCGGTCAACGCCGCGCGTCCGCTCATCATGACGACGGGCAGATCCGGGCGTCGCTCGCGGAGCTTGGCCAACAGTGCGAGTCCGTCCAAGTCACCCGGCATCATCAAGTCGACCAGCGCGACATCCGGTTCGACGACGAGCGCCAGGGCGAGACCCGCCACACCGTCGGCTGCGTCGCGCACGTCGTACCCTTCGGCGCTCAGCAGCGCGCCGACCATCCGCCGGATGTTCGGCTCGTCATCAACGATCAATACGCTGGGCATGCTCCATCGGTCGCTGTTCGAGGAGCTTCGCTGTGAAGCGCTGGCCTTCGCTGACGCGCTCGAGTTCGACCGCAACAGTGTCGATGTTGCGATCCATCGCGTCTAGGCGCCCCTGCACTTCGGCGGACAGCTTGGTGGTGATCGACGTCCGCTCGTAGCGGCGCAGGAAGAATCGCAGGAGTGGTCCGACAATGGCGACGGCGACCAGTGCCGCACTGACCGCGTAGCTGATCTGCACGACCCCGCGCGGCACGACGTCGCGAATTGGGATCGTGGTCGTGTTGTCACCCTGTCGCACGTGAATACCGCGACCGTCGACATTGATGTGTACGTCCTCACCGCCGTCGCTCGGCAGCACGATCGTGGCATTCTCGTTTGGCGCTTGAGGTGCGCGCGCCGGACCACCGCCCTGCGCCTCGGTCCGCGCCGTACGTGCGGCGTTGCGAGCCGCACGGGCCGCGACCGCGGCCGCTTCGCGCGCGGCCTGCTGCGCATCTTGAATCGCTTGCTGAATCTCGGCCTTATTGCCGGACTGCTGATGCATTGACATCGTGACGCCGCTCATACGCTGCTCTCCACTCCAGAAAACGGTAGCCGCAACGCCATCTCCGTACCAACGCCCGGAGTACTTGTCACGCGAATCTCACCGCGATGCGCGGCAAGCGTTTGACGAGCGATCGCTAACCCCAACCCCGTACCGCCCGGTTTGGTCGTCACATACGGGTCAAACACGTGCGCCAATACCTGAGGGTCAATGCCGCACCCCGAATCGCGTACGCTAATGCACACCACATCGGTTTCAGCAGTCTGCTCTCGAAACACGCGAACGGCGACCACCCCGTCGGCTTTGGTCGCCTCGACGGCATTGATCAAGACGTTGGTGACGGCGCGCACCAGCGGCTCATAAAAACCGTTGACGAACGGCAGCGGCGACTCCACGTCGAGCGTCAGCGTCAAACGATCCGGCACGGCACTGCGCGCGGCCTTCGTCACCAGCTCGGCGATATCAATTCCGGCGCTCGGCCCATCGGGGAGTCGGCCAAACTGCGCGAAGCTACGCGCCATCGCATCGAGTCGCGCCGATTCCTCCGCCAATACGTCGACCGTGTCACGCAGCTCCTCGGGCGCACTCCGGCGCAGTCGCTCGATCGCAAACCGGATGGGCGTGAGCGGATTCTTGAGTTCGTGGGCAAAGCGTCGCGCCGACTCGCGAAATGCCTCTGCGCGTTCGGCCTCGAGCGCACGCTGTCGCGCGGTCTCCAACTCAGTGGCCATCGTGCGCATGCTGGTGCGCAACACCTCAAACTCGGGTGCTCCGAGTCGCTCCGTGCGGTCGGGAAGCGGATGTCCGCTGCGAATCAGTCGCGTCCATCCCACCAGTTCATCCAACGGCCGACTCAATTGACGGCTGAGATGGCCGGCGACCCGTGACGCGCCGACCGCAATGACGCCGACGACGAGCAGCGCGCCAATGGCGATCAGCCGTACCGTACGGCTTGCGACAAATTCAAAACGCTTGGCCAGCCCGACCGACTCGCGCAGTTCCGTCTCGTGCGCCTCGACCGCGCCGCGCTGTGCCGTCGAGAGCGGCGCCGAGCGCATCGCCGAAATTGCCGACTCACCACTTCGCGCAATGCGTTCCCACGCGGAACCGGCCGACACCATCGACAGTGCACGGCTCGCCGTACCCGTCCAGAGCACGGTCACCGTGATCGTGGGGACCACCGCGAACAGCAACAGCATCGCAAACAGGCGCGAGCGAAACGGCGCGTGGGTGCGATCGGTCGGACGCATGCGCCCCGTACGCGGCGCCACGCCGAGGGGTTTCCCGGATGAGTTTCCTCGGGCATTCTCATCGTCTGACCGCGGGGCTGGCTTCCGCATCTCCTTCATACTGGATAATTTACGTAGTTATTCCGGAGTTTTTCAGGAAAGCAGGAAAGTTCGGTTTCGTCGATCCCGGAGTGGAATGGCAACGTCGTGGTCCCTCGCCCCACTTTTTGAGCAGCGTGCCCGGGACCATCCCGAGCGGCCGCTTGCAGTGGTCGGTGAGCGGACATTCAGCTACGGACACGCCGACACACAGGCGTCGTCGTTGGCTGCGGCACTGTCCGAACTGGGATTGGGCGTCGGCGATCGCATCGCCGTCAACCTGCCGAATGGCATCGAGTGGATCATCGCGCTGCTCGCGGCGGCCAAGCTGGGTGCCGTCGTGGTGCCGGTCAGCCCGCAACTGAGCAGCCTCGATCTGCGCTACCAGTTGCGGCATGCCGAAGCGAGTGCGGTCATCACGATCGAGCGCTGGGGTGGTGTCGATTACCTGCAGCGCTTCGAAGATTTGCTCGGCGATCTGCCCGACCTGCATTACGTCGTCACCGTCGGTGACGAGGATTTGTGGTACGACGACCGGATCTTTCAGTTCGAAGATCTGGTCTCAAGTGGGTCCGGTCGTGTGGTGCCTGCCCTTGCCGACATCGACGACGGGCAGGACCTCGCCGTGGTGTACACGTCGGGGACGATGGGGAAACCGAAGGGCGTGCGGCTCTCGCATCACGCGCTTGTCGAGAATGCTGTGCGGACCGCCGAAATCCTCGAGCTCTCGCCCGAAGATCGCGTGCTGGCCGCGGTCCCATTCTTTGCGATCTACGGTTTCAGCATGATGGTGGGGACACTGGCGGCTGGTGCGACACTCGTGTTGCAGCCGACCTTCGATGCCGCGTCGGCCCTGACGCTCATGGCGAGTCAGCAGGTGTCCGTGGTGCACGGCGTGCCCACCCAGTTCCACCTCTTCATGCGTGAAGAGGCGTTCGACCCGTCACGATTACGTTCACTGCGCACCGGCATTATCGCCGGCAGTTCGGTGTCGGAAGAGCTCGTGCGTCGCGTGCGTCGCTGGTGCGACGTGCTGGTCGCCTACGGACTCACCGAAACCGGGCCCACTGTGACTCTCACCCGCTTTGGCGACAGCGACGATCGTCGCCTCGGCAGCGTGGGACGCGCCCTCCCGGGTGTTGAGGTCATGGCGGTGGACATCATGACGGGCGTGTTGCACGGCCCCGAAGCGGTCGGCGAGATCGCCGTCCGCGGATCGAACCTCATGCGCGGGTACCTGCGCATGCCGACCGAGACCGCCAAGGTCCACACGTCGGAAGGGTTCTTTCTCACCGGTGATCTGGGGATCATCGATGAAAACGGGTACGTGAAGATTCTCGGGCGGCGGCAGGAAACGATCTCCCGCGGGGGTATGCAGCTCTACCCGCGCGAACTGGAAGACCGTTTGCGTGCGCACCCGGCAGTCGACGATGTCTGCGTAATCGGTATCCCCCACGATGTGCTGGGTGAACAGATCTGCGCATGCATCGTGCCCGTCGAGGGCGCCGTCATCACCGGCAGCGAAATCAAACGATTCGCGCAGGAGACGATGGCGGCATACAAGGTTCCCGATCTCGTCCGGTTTTTCGATGTGTTCCCCATGACGGGGAGCGGCAAGATCCGTCGACGAGAACTCGCGCGTGCCATCGCGCTTGATCACACTGTTTCGCATTCAGGTTAGGACATGAGTCGTCATCTTCCCCGGTCGGGTGCGCCCGCCCAGTCCCGCATCATCGCCCCCTTTCATCGCGGCCCGCAGGCCGTGTCGCCTGTGACCTCACCCAACGCCGCTCCGCCGGTACACGCGCCCAATGCGGCGCTGCTCATCGACTTTGACAACGTCACGATGGGTATTCGCTCGGATTTGCAGCAAGAGCTGAAAAGCCTGCTCTCTTCCGACATCATCAAGGGCAAAGTCGCCGTGCGCCGCGCGTATGCCGACTGGCGCCGCTATCCGCAGTACATCGTGCCGCTCACGGAATCGTCGATCGATCTGATCTTCGCACCCGCCTACGGCACCGCGAAGAAGAACGCGACCGACATTCGCCTCGCCATCGACGCACTCGAACTCGTCTTCACGCGCCCCGAGATCGGCACCTTTGTGCTGCTCTCCGGCGACTCCGATTTCTCGAGCATGGTCATCAAGCTCAAGGAATACGGGAAGTACGTGATCGGCGTCGGCATTCGCGAATCGTCGAGCGATCTGCTCGTCATGAACTGCGACGAGTACTACTCGTACAACGCGCTCGCCGGTCTCGTGAAGACCGGCGACGACGAGACCACCCGCTGGGATCCGTGGGAGCTCGTGAAGGAGGCCGTGCAGCGCATGAAACGCAACGGCGATGTCATGCGCTCCGATCGCCTCAAGCAGGTGATGCAGGAAATCGATGCGTCCTTCGACGAGAAGAACCTCGGCATGCCGAAGTTCTCACGCTTCGTCCAGGACGCCGCCCACAAAGGACTGCTTAAGGTTACGAAGCTCGAGAGCGGTCAGCTCGAAGTCGACGTACCGGGCGGTGACACGGTCGTCATCGCGACCGATGCGCCGGTCGAAAGCGCCGACCAGCGCCGTGATCGCGAAGAGCGACACGAGCGTGATCGTGAGGAGCGTCGTGGTCGTCGCGGCCGTCGTGGTCGCGGACGCGATCGTGGCGAACGGACCGAGACGGAACGCCTCGCTGACGGCGAGGCCGAAGCGAGTATGGTCGCCACGCCTGGCGTCGATGGCGATGTGTCGCCGATGGACGCACCGGCGATCGCCGTTGTGGCCGAGTCGGCGGATGTCACGACGGCAGCCGCCGGCGAGCCCGCTGCCGAACGCGACGTCGAGCGTGGTCGCAATCGTCGCGGCCGTGGTCGTGGACGCGATCGCGGTGATCGCCCGGCGCGCGAAGAGTCGCCTGACGACACGCGTGTCGAGTTGAACGTCGAGCGGCCAGAAGCCGTCGCGGCGGCGGCGGCTTTCACGGCGCCGACCTTCGGCTCGAGTGTCGCCGACAACATCGGCACGAGCGGTGAGCGTCTGACACGCAGCGAAGCGTTCGATCTTACGCGTCGTGCGGTCGAATCACTCGTCGCCGGCGACGAATCGACGAGCGCAAGTGCCGCCCGTCAGCGTGCCTTTGAATTGCTCGGTCGCAACAGCGAATCGCTGAGCATCCGCAACTTCGAGCGCATTTTGCAGGACGCGCATGACGCGAACATGATCGACTTGCGCCGTCGCGGGAACGACTTCGAAGTCGCGCGCGCCGCGGATGCGGCGTCGATCGTCGAGCAACTCAAGTCGGTCGACGACGCCCAAAAGGCGACGGCGGCGGCGGCCCAAGCGCTCCTTCCGCAGGCCCCACGCGGTATGGGGGCCCGTGGTGTCGGTGGGCGCGGAAAGGGACCGGCCGCTCCGCCAGCCGGACTCCTCATGTTCGGCGTGGTCGGTGCCTCCAGTTCGTCGGCGGCCAGTGCCGCCGCAGCCGCCACCGCCAGTGCGGCGAACGGAGCGGTGGTTGCCACGCCGGCGCCGGTCGCCGTCGTGGCTCCGGTTGCTCCAGTGGCCGAGAAGGCGCCGGAACCGGTGACCGTAGTGGCTGGAAAGTCCACCGCCAAGCCGTCCAAACCGGCCAAGACGGCTCCGAAGGCCGCCGCCAAGGCTCCGGCCAAGGTAGCCGCCAAGGCGCCAGCCAAGGCGCCAGCCAAGACGGCGGCCAAGACGGCGGCCATGGTCGCCGATAAGGCCCCGAAAGCCGTGGCCAAGGCACCGGCCAAAAAGGCGGCCAAAGCGCCGGCTAAGAAAACCAAGGTGAAGTAACGGCGAACCGGTCAGTCAGCGCGACAGAGGGGCATCCCGAACATCGGGGTGCCCCTCTGTCGTTGCGCCAGGCCTAGAGCCTACAGCCGCCGGACCGCCAGCAACGTCACGTCGTCCGCCGCCGGCGCGCCGGCCGCATGGGCATGCACCGCGTCGATGACCCGATCAAGCAGCAGCTCGGCGTTCGCCGATGGCTCGATCAGTAACTCGTCGGTCGCGTCGTCACCCAGCAGACCGCCGTCCGGTGCACGGGATTCGGTCACCCCATCGGTGAGCACCAGCAAAGTCTCCCCCGGTTCGAGCACGAAAGAGCGTGCCGTGAACGGCACTTCGGGCAGCATGCCGACCGCCGGGCCCGTCGGCGGCAACATCGTGCGCACGCCGCCGCTCGCGCGCACGATGCGCGGAGGTTCGTGGCCGCCGTTCACATACGCGATCACGCCCGTCGCCGGATCGAGCGCGCCGACGAACAACGTGGCGAACATGTTCGCCCGTCCGTGCGTGTTCGCGATGTAGTCGTTCGTTACCGTGACGGCGTGCAGCACCCGCACTTCGAGCACATCGACCGCGGCTGCACCGATTTGCGAGCTGGTCACCGCCCGGATCAACGAGCGAAACAACGCCATGAAGAGTGCGGCACCGACGCCCTTGTCGCAGACGTCGCCGAGGACGAGCGCGACCGCGCCGTCTGCCAGGCGAAAGGCATCGTAAAAATCGCCACCGACCTCACGCGCCGGTTCGAAACGCGCGGCAAACTCGTATCCGTGGACCGTCGGCAATTTGTCGGGAAGAAAGTCGCGCTGAATGCGCGCGCCGATCTCCAATTCTTTTTCCATACGTCGGGCGCGGGCACGCTCGCGATCACGCAGCCGCTTCTTTTCCAGCGACGCACCGACGCGCGCGCGTAGCAGCACCGGATCAAACGGCTTCGGCAGATAGTCGTCGGCGCCGAGTTCGATGCACTTGACCACCGTCTCGAGTTCGGTGTTCGCGGAGATCATGATGACCGGTACATCCCGCGTGGCCTCGTCGCCCTTGATCGCCGTCAGCGCACCGACGCCATCGAGCACCGGCATCATGACGTCGAGCAACACCAGATCCCACGACTCGGCGCGCACCATGTCGACGGCCTGTTGGCCGTTCTCGGCCATCGCCACGAAATGACCCTGGCGCTGCAGGCGACGCGCGAGCAGGTCGCGGTTGGCCTCGACATCATCGACGACGAGAATGCGGGCGGGACTGGTGAAGTCCGTCGAGGTATTCATGTCGCAGCGTTCATGGTGACGGCGTCATCGCGAGACATCATGATGTGATCGGCGGCATGCCGTCGATCGGCGTGGCACCATGCGGCGCCACATTTGACGCGGCCAACAGACGGCGCAAATACGGCAACTGTTCTTCGGCCGCGCGCTCGCCCTGTTCGATCAGATACGGGATGTGCTGCGCCTCGGTGAGCCCGATGTCACGGTCGAATACCGGCATGATCGGCAGCACTTCGGCATGGTGCGCCACACTATAGAATGCGAAGGTCGACCGCAGCAGATGATTGGTCACGATCGTCGACGTGCGGCCGATGGCGTTCACCAGCGATGCCACCTCTGCATTCATCTGACTTTCGAACCCCATCGCCAGGATGATGTCGCAGCCGTCGCGAATGGCGACGTCGATCGGCAGCGGGTTCGATGCACCGCCATCGACGAGCAATCGCCCATCCACATTCCACGCCCGCAGCAGCAGGGGAATGGCGATGCTCGCCCGGACCGCATCGATCAGGCGGCCGTGCTCCAGCACCACCTTGTCGCCGCTTCGGAAATCGGTGGCGGCGATGAACAGCGGGACCTTGGTGTCATTGAAAGTGCGGTCGCCGAACATCGCCTTGAGCACGTCCCACACACGCCGGTCATCCACCAGTCCGACGCGTTCGTGATAGCCGAGAAACATCGGTGCGATGGCGCGCAGGAGCGATCGGTAGTGCAGGCGGCCGAACAGATTGTTCCAGAGATCGAGCGTCTGTCGCTCGACCTCGAAGATGTCGTCACCCAAGGCGAAGAGACCCGCGTAGATCGCGCCTCCACTGCAGCCCACCGCGATATCCACCGGAATGCCTTCCCGATGCAACACCTTCAACAACCCCACGGCCGCCGTGCACTTGATGCCGCCCGAACCGATCACGAGTCCGATGCGCGTGCGTCGGGCGCTGAAATCGCCGAGCGACCGCTCGCCGGTCACGCCAGCGCGGGTGCTCACGCGCTCGCTCATACCGTCGGCCGCGTCGAGGCAGCACCAACTGAGGCGGAACCGACCGCGGACGCGGCGACGGACGCCAGCAGACGCCGCAAATACGGCAACTGCTCGCGCATCGCCGCTTCACCCTCGTCGATCAGGAGCGGGATCTTCGCCGTGTCGAACAGGCGAATACGCTGTGAGAATCGGGGAATCACTGCCATCACCTCGCTGTGGTGAGCCAGTCCGTGAAACGCAAACGACGCCTTGAGCAGGTTGTTGGTCATGATGCTGCTCACCTGAAACGCAAACCGTCCACCGGACGAAATGCGTTCCTGATATGGACTCTCGAAGCCCATCGCCACGATGATATGCGCACCCTCACGAATCGCCACGCCGACCGGTAACGGGTCGGACAGGAAACCGTCGACGCACAACCGGCCATTCACTTCGAACGGGGCGAACGCGAACGGAATGGCAATGCTCGCCCGTACGGCGTCGGCGATACGCCCCTCGCTGATGACGACCTGCTCGCCGTTGCGAAAGTCGGTGGCGGCAATATGCAGCGGGATCTTGCAGTCGGCGAAGGTCGCGTCGCCGAAGCCCTGGCGCAATCGCTCGAGGACGATGGTGTCCTTCTTCAGACCGAAGCGTTCGCTGAATCCGAGCGCCCGCGGAAAAAGCATGCGCAGCAGCGCCGGGCGATCGGGCTGCGCCGTGACCTCCCGTGTCCACAGTCTTGACGTCATGGCCGCCGCGCTCTGCGCGTCGTGACCCAGCGCAATTGCCGCCGCATAGATCGCGCCGCCGCTGCACCCGACGACCATGTCGATACCGATCCCTTCCGTCGACAGACACCGTTGCAGCCCAATGGCCGCGGCACACTTCACACCACCAGAACCAATGACGAGCGCGACGCCTGGTCCGCTGCCGTGTGGTGCCATCACCTCGGAAAGCTCGCGATCGCGGCGTCCACATCAGCGAAACACTTGAGGATGCTCGTGAATCCGCTCAGTTCCAGTACTTGCCGTACATTCGGGCGAATGTCCGACAGGCGCAGATCGCCGCCGCGCTGCCGAGCGTCCTTGAGCGTGGTGAGTAGGACGCGCAGGCCAGCGCTACTGGTGTACTCGACCGCCCCGAAATGCGCGACGAGTCGGGTACGGCCCGCGACCAGTTCGTCGCGCAACGCGCTCACTAACGCATCGGCCGTGAGCGCATCGATACTGCCGGTGACGGCGACTACCGTCACGTGATCGTGCTGCACGATGGAGATCTGCATAGTCAGTCGCTTGCGATATGAGGAGCCCGGCGCGCACCGCGCTTGGTAAGCGTGAGGCGATTGATCGGTCCGCGCGGCGTAGTCACAGTTTCGTAGTTGATGTCGTCGACCATCTGTCGTACGAAGAACCATCCGAGGCCGCCAACCCGGCGGTCCGGCCAGTCTGTGTCGAGATCCGGAGCGGGCGCTGAGGCGGGGTGAAACGGACGTCCGCTGTCTTCAACCACGATTATGGCATCCAAACCGGTCCGGCGCACGCGAATACACACCGGACCCGTCTGTCCGTCGGCCGATGTGTGCTCGGCGAGATTCGCACAGACCTCATCGACGGCCAGCACGAACGCGTCCGTGGCGCTGCCACAGTCCACTGATTCGAGCCCCCGCGCGACGAACGCGCGAATGGCACCGAGATCGGCATCGGTCAGCGCTGGCAGTTCGAGCGTCAGCGATGGCTGGTCGGTCATCTCATCCTCGCGTCATCCTCGCCTCATCCTCGCGGCAGGCCAGCCTCGCCGACCGTCGGGATCTGAAACATTCGGGTCTGGAACGAGATCGGCTCGGCGTCGTCAACCGCGTCGCCGGTGGCGGCGTGCTGCGCCTCGGCGGCCGGGCCGCTGACCGGGAGCATGACGGTGAACGTCGAACCGTGGCCTGCTTTCGATTCCACCTCGATATCGCCGCCCATCATTAAACAGAATCGGCGACAGAGCGCGAGTCCAAGCCCGGTACCACCGTGGTCACGCTGTGTAGTCGCGTCGGCTTGCGCAAAGGCCTGAAAGAGTCGGCCGAACTGTTCTCGCGTCAGACCAACCCCGCTGTCTTCGACGCTCAACGCAATCCACGCGTCTCCCAGCCGTTCTGTGCGTCGCGCTCGCAGCGTGATCGTCCCGTTGGTCGTGAACTTCCCCGCGTTCGACAACAGGTTGAGCAGCACCTGACGAATCTTGCCGCTATCGGCGGTCATGCTGCCGATTCCCGCTTCGCTGTCCACGACAAACCGATTGCCCTGTTTGCGGACCACCGGTGACGACATGTCCTCGATGTCGCGCACCAGTGCGCCGATATCGACCTGCTCGAGCAACAGGTCCATACGCCCGGCTTCGATCTTCGAAAAATCGAGAACGTCGTTGATCAGGCCCAAGAGATGCTTTCCGGCGCTGGTCACTTTACGGAGGTCGCTAGAGATCTCGTCGGGCGTCATGTCCGCCGCGTCTTCGAGCAGCATTTCGCTGTAGCCGATGATCGCGTTGAGCGGTGTGCGCAGCTCGTGACTCATGTTCGCAAGAAACAGACTCTTCGCGCGATTGGCCGACTCGGCGCGCTGCTGCGCGACCGTCGCGGCGTCGCGTGCCGTGGCCAACGCGTGAATCGAGGCGTCGAGTGCCTTGCGCTGCGTCAACGCATCCCCGTGCCACGCGTCGCGCAACCGCTGCTCACGCGCCCGGGAATACACCAACATCGCGGTCGTCACGATGACCAGCGCAAGCGCGAATAGCGGCAACGCCGCCTGCTGTAACCACTGCGGCACGACGACGTCTCCCGGTTTTAGTGTGTGAGCCCGACGGCGTGTCCGACTTCACGGAATGCCGCAATTACGGCGTCGAGATCGTCCTTGGTATGCGCCGCGGATATCTGGCAACGCAGGCGCGCCTGTCCCTGTGGCACCACGGGAAAACCAAAACCGGTCACGAATACGCCGCGATCGAGCAGCATCTCGCTCATCCGGATCGCGAGTGCGGTCTCGCCGACGATGATCGGGACAATCGGCGTCTCGCCGGCCAGCGGCGCAAATCCGGCCTCCTGAATGGCCCCGCGGAAGTAGCGCGAATTCTCGTGAAGACGCGTGACCAGTTCGGGGTGCGCTTCTGTGTAATGAATAGCGGCCATAGAACTCGCTGCGACCGTGGGCGGCAGCGCATTCGAAAACAGCTGCGGTCGCGATCTCTGCGTCATCATGTCGCAGAGGGACGCGGGTCCCGCGATGAATCCGCCGGCGGCACCACCAAGCGCCTTGCCCAACGTCGAGGTGATGATGTCGACCTCGCCGAGCACGCCGTAGTGCTCGGCCGTGCCGCGCCCGGTCTTACCGAGCACGCCGGTCGCGTGCGAGTCGTCCATGATGACGATCGCATCGTACTCACGCGCGAGCTGCAGAATTTCCGGCAGTTTCGCGATGGCCCCTTCCATAGAGAACACACCGTCCGTCCAGATGATGCGTCGCGCGGAACTCTTGGCGCCGCGCAGCTTCTCGCGCAGATCGTCCATGTCCGCGTGCTTATAGACCGCGGTGGTGCATTTCGTGATGGCCTTGGCCAGTCGCACCGAGTCGATGATCGACGCGTGATTGAGCGCGTCGGACACGACGAAGTCCCCTTCGCGCGCGATCGACGGCGTCAGCGCCTCGTTGGCGTTCCACGCGGATACATATGAGAGCGAGGCTTCCGTGCCGACGAACCGCGCGAGTGCCGTTTCGAGTTCGCGGTGGACGGTGAACGTGCCGCAGATGAAGCGGACCGACGCCGTGCCCGCGCCGAATGTGTGCAGTGCATCGATCCCGGCCTGCACGACACTCGGCTCGTTCGCGAGCCCGAGGTAGTTGTTTGACGACAGCACGATGACTTCGCCGCGCCCTTCCATGCGCACCCGCGCACCCTGCGGCGACTCGAGATAGTTGAGGCGTTTGTACGTACCGGCGGCCTTGAGTGCGTTGAGGTCGGCCTGAAGTTCGGTCGCGAGAGCAGACATCCGTTCGATCCTGAAGCGAGTATGAGTGTCGCGCGAAGGGCGCGGGAGCTGCTAAATCTGAAAGATGATCTTGCCCGCTTCGCCCGACTTGATGAGCGCCATTGCCTCATCGACCGCCTCGAGCGGCAAGCGGTGCGTAATGACCGGCGTCGGATCGAAGGTGCCCGAACGGATGAAGCGGCTCATCTGGTGCCACGTGTCGTACATGCGCCGCCCCACCACGCCATAGATCGTCAGCCCTTTGAAGATGATTTCGGAGGCGAAGTCGATGTCGATCGTGCGCGAGGGAATGCCAAGCATGTTCACGCGACCGCCGGGACGGGCGAGGGCGAACGCCTGATGCACGGCCGACGGTACGCCCGACATCTCGAGCACCACGTCGGCGCCGTGACCGTCGGACGCCGCGCGTACTGCTTGTTCGGCCTCGATTGGAAGCACCGCGTCGTGCGCGCCCATCAGTCGGGCCAGCGCGAGCCGCTTGGGATTCACATCCGTCGCGATGATGCGCGCGGCGCCAGCCGCCTTGCAGATGCCGACGGCGAACGCGCCGATCGGACCGCAGCCCGTGATCAGTACGACCGAGCCTGGGATCACCGCCGTGAGCGCCGTGTGAAAGGCGTTGCCCATCGGGTCGTGAATGCCGCCGATGTCGTAGCTGATCGCATCATCGAGATGCCAGATATTCGTCGCCGGCATCGCGATGAACTCGGCGAAGCAGCCGTCGCGGTCGACGCCGATGATGCGCGTGCTCGGATCGACATGCGCCTGACCCGTTCGGCTGAAGATCGAGCGCTCATCGACGATGTGTCCTTCGGCCGTCACGCGGTCGCCGACACGCACCGTTTCGACCAGACTGCCGACGGCCACGACGTCTCCGGCGAACTCGTGACCGACCACAAAGGGCGGCTTGCAGCGACCGGCGGCCCACGCGTCCCACTCGTAGATGTGCACGTCGGTGCCGCAGACGCCGGCGCTGCGCACGCGGACGAGCACTTCGTCGTCGCGGATCTTCGGCTCGGGTACTTCGGTGAGCGTCAGCCCTTTCCCGGCCGACGTTTTGACCAACGCTTTCACAGGCGCTCCATGGAGGACCGCACACCGGCCGTCACATTCTTTGAGGAGAATGGGGGCGTCGAGTGAAGTCCGACGCGCCGCACGCGACCGGTGCGCGCGGGTCAAAACTCGCATGCGGGGTGGTTCGGTGGTAGGTCGTGCGGAATACGGATTCGAAATGTTGCCTTCCGTTATCGCGCGCGTTCTTTATACGCGCTATTGCGCGTTGGAATTATCCACGCGTATATTCGCTGTAATTCAACGACTTGCGTGTGCTGTCCACATCCTCGTTGCACGACATCCTGAAGTTCACGATTTTCGTGCTGATGGGGCTCGCAAGCCTAACTGGAAACGCGTGGCGATAAAACGACACGAGTTCCACCCGAAGTCCGAGGTCGCCGTCGCGACCTCACGTTTCGCCGATGGCACGGGCTCCCCGTCCTCGGCGTTCTCATCGTCGCTTCGTGCGGCGGTGGGCTCTGTCGTCGTCTCGACGACCTCGGCGCTGCGCCCCATCGGTGGCGCGCCCCACGATCGCTCCGCGTTCCTCGCGTCGAGCGGGTGCCTCTCCTCCAGCGCGACGGCGTTCAGCCTCGCTGCATCACGCCCTGCGACCTCACCACGTAGCGGCAACCCCCACCTGCTGCCTGTGCCGGTCTGCGCACAGGTCTCCCCCTACGCGCGCCTCCTCGAGGCCGTGTAGCGCTCGACGACATCGTGCCTCGGCACGTCCACGTCGCGTGAGCTCACCTTTCCACCGGGGGAAAGGGAGCGCCAGAAACTCCGTAATAGGAGAGTTGTATCATGGCTCCTGCCAAGAAGGCTGCTAAGAAGGCGGCGAAGAAGGGTGGCCGTAAGGCCGCGAAGAAGAGCACGCGCAAAGCTGCGAAGAAGGGCGCGCGTAAGGCGACCAAAAAGGCCGCGAAGAAGGGCGCTCGCAAAGTAGCGAAGAAGGGCGCGAAGAAGGCGGCCAAGAAGGGCGCGAAGAAAGCGGCGAAGAAGGGCGCGAAGAAAGCGACCAAGAAGGCTGCAAAGCGCAAGACCACCAAGCGCGCGAAGAAGGCTGCGGCGCCGGCTCCGGCCGCCGCGTAACCTGCTCGTCAGAATTTCAGTACACGCGTAAACGCGAAGGCGCCGGCATGTCTGCCGGCGCCTTTCACGTTTTCAGGAGCATCGCGTCACGAAGTCGCGGCGAATTCCCGCACGCTGTCGCGCACCACGTCGCTGTCGTCCGGCGCGGGGCCCCAGACGAAGGCAGAGAACTTCGGAAGCGCATCGCCACGGCCACCATCGGCAATCACGATGCCGATCGGTTCTGAGCGATCCTGGGGGGTTCTGTTAAGTCGCATGGGTGAGCCTCTACCCGTAAAAGATCGATCGGCGCGCAGTCCGCGCATGGTACTTCTCCTCGATCAGTACAGCAGGATCAATGCCAGACAATAAGATAATGCAAATCGTTTATTATCAATGACTTAGTATATTACTTGTGGTTCGTGTATGAGCGCACGTGTCGAAATAACACGTCACAAAACTGCAATCACGTGTCATCACGACACACGACCCACTACGCGACGCGCTTACGCGACCGCGGCCTGCTTGCGCGCGAGGAACGTCTCGGGGCAACCAACGCCGCGCTCGATCGAGATCGTCCAACCACGGTAGCACGACGTCAGCTCCTCGAGCGCCGCTCCATCGGTGCCAGCCGCGATGGTTTCGACTAGGTGCACGCCTCCGTCGACGGTCGCGCTCTGCAAAACCTCGATGACGCGTGCCCGATCCTGCGACGAGAGACCCGACAGAGCCGCCGGCGAACACACCACGGCGTGCAGTTCGACGTCCGGGGACCAGCCACCCAGATCAGCGCAGTAGCTGCGCACACGCTGGCCGAGTCCTGCCGCTTCCGCGGCGCGCACAACACGCTCGACGGCATCGGCAGCCGGCTCAACGGCGGTGACGGCACAGCCGCGCGCGGCTAGGAACAGCGCCGGACCTTCGCCGAGGGCGCCCGCGACGAGTACATTGCGATCCGACGAGTCCTTGAGTGCGCGCACGAGCACGGCGTCAGGGTCGATGCCCCAGTGTTCCGGCTTGCGATACTGCTCGAGGACCTTCAGTCGGCGACGCTTCCAGGTCGCGTAGGTCAGCAGCCGGAGTCGGCGCGCGATAATCCGGTCCACTTCCTGCCACACGACGATCTCAGTCAGGGTGATCTGCGCTTCACTGCAGAGGGCCGCGACCGCTTCATCGCCGATTTTGAGTAACGAGCTGCGCGTCACCGAGTCTTTGTACTCCTCGATTTCGCGCTCGACGTACAGCTCGTACTCGTGCTTTAGTGATCGGGGGGAGTTGACGGGCATACCCCATGTGGAAGATTGTGGATAAAGTAGGCGGCGCGGCGCTCAGCGCAAGAGTCAATTGTGACCGCATATCACGTAATCGCAAGCAATTTTTGAGGTTGCGTGTTGGTCGCGGCATCGCACGTCACACATCAGACATCAGCTTTGTAGCGTGCGTAGGCGCGCGGGATGGCCTCAAGGATGCCAGAACTTCCTGAAGTCGAGTACGCAGCGGGCCGGTTTCGGCAGGCGGCGCTTGGGCGGACGATCGCCTCGGTTGCGGCCCTGCACCCTTCTGCCGCCCGCTCGCTGCCCGCGGCGGCCTGCCGGCGGCTCGCAGGGCGCCAGATTACCGAGATCGCGCGCCGAGCCAAGATCCAACTGGTGACACTAGACGACGGCCAGCTGATCGAGGTCCATTTCCGCATGACCGGCGACTGGGATATCGGCCATGCCGCCGACGCGGCACCGGCGTACGAGCGGGTCCGGATCGAGTGCACTGACGGCACCCGGGTCTCGCTGGTCGATAGCCGCGCCTTCGGCATCGTGCGCGTCCACGCGCCGGGCGACTTCGTGCTGCCCGAGCTGGGTCCGGAGCCCCTCGAGCACGGATTCACCGTGAAGGGCTTCACCACGCAGCTCGCCTCACGTCGCGGTCCCATCAAGCCCGCACTGCTCGACCAAACGCTGGTCGCCGGCGTCGGCAACATCTACGCCGCCGAAGCACTCTGGGTCGCAAACATTCATCCCACACGCGTTGCCGCGTCGCTATCACACACGCGCGTCACGCTGCTGCGTGACGCCATCCGCGAGGTCTTGCACGCCGCGCCCGTCGGTCGTTACTACGCCGCATCAGACGACGCACGCACCGATGAGGATGCATGGCGTGTGTATGGGCGCGAGGGTGAACCGTGCACGCGCTGTGGGCGACCCATCAAGCGCATCACGCAAGCAGGGCGCAGTACGTTCTACTGCGGCGGCTGTCAACGGTGACGCAGCAGCGCTGCTTCGTCAAACACGTTCAACGTTTGCCGCGCTGTTTCGCTCCATGTGAACTTCTTGGACTGTTCCAGCCCCGCGTGCGTAAGTTGCGCTCGCAACGCGACGCTATTGAGTAATCGCGACATCTGCTCGGCAAGCGCGTCCGCATCGTTCCATGCAAAGTACAGCGCCGCGTCGCCCGCGACCTCAGGCAACGAACTCGCGTCCGCACAAATCACCCGACCACCTGACGACATCGCCTCGGCGACGGGTAATCCGAAACCCTCATAGCGTGACGGAAACACGAGCGCTGTCGCACGACGGTACAGCGTCGCGAGCTCCTGATCTTCGACAAAGCCCGCGAATTTCACGAACGGATAGCGCCCGTGTTCCTGGCCCGGACTGCACTGCACCAGCGGCACACGCTCGCCGCGCGCGTGCAATATTTCCATCGCGCGATACAACGTCGACAGATTCTTGCGGGCATCGTGCGCGCCGACCGTGAGAAAGAACGGGCCGTCCACGTGAAGTCGATCGAGCGTGCCGGACTGCGTGTGAGACGACGGCAAAAAGTCGTCGCTGGCCAGCCGCGTCACGCGCAGCCGATCGGGATCGGCGTGCAAGGACCGCACCAGTTCCTGAGACGTGAACGTAGAGCAGGTGAGCACGTGATCCGCGTATTCGAGTGTCTGTGCATACAGGCGACGGGCACGCCAGCGCCTGATCACCTTCCACCAACGTCCATCGAGCAGCAGCATCGGCGCAATGTCGTAGATGCTGACCACCATCGGCGCGGTGCGCGTCGGCTGCGTGATCCAGTTCCACGGATACCACACGACCTCCGCGTCGCTGTCGCGCAGTGCGTCCCACATCGCGTACGACACGTGCGTGCCAAGGGCGCTATCGATCGTTGCCAGATACTCGCGCAGTGGCTCGATATCGCGCGCCTGCTTCACGTACAGCGTGATGCGGAGCGATGGACGATGACGCGGAAGCCAGCGCAGAATATTGCGCACCGATCGGCCCATGCCGCGCCGATCGCTCAGCAGCCGGGACGCGTCGACGCCCAGATGCATTCAGTCCAGCGCCTGCAGCAGCGCGCCCTTGAGGTAACCCGTCTCAGGCACCGTCAGCAGCTCCGGATGATCCATCGGCTGCGTGGTCAGTCCACGCAAGACAATCTTCCGCCCACTGTCGCTCGCTGCCGCCTGCAACGCCTCGGCAAACAACGCGCGGCTGACATGAAAGCTGCAGCTGGCCGAAAAGAGCATCCCGCCCGGCGCGAGCACGCGCATCGCCTGCAGGTTGATGTCCTTGTAGCCGCGTAAGGCGCCGTCGAGTGCACTCTTGGTCTTGGCGAACGCCGGCGGATCGACCACAATCGTATCGAATCGACGTCCTTCGCGATGCCACTCACGCAGCACATCGAAGGCATCGCCTTCATGCGGCACGACGTTCGTGAACCCGTTCATCTCAGCGTGCGCCGCTACGCGCGACAACGCGGGCGCCGAGACATCGAGGGCCGTCACGCTCGTGGCGTTGCGCGCCATGTGCAACGCGAACGAGCCATGATATGCGAAACAATCCAACGCCTCGCCACGCGCATGCGAGCCGATGAGTACGCGGTTTTCGCGCTGATCGAGGAACGCGCCGGTCTTCTGGCCGTCCCACGGCGCGGCGAGATAGCGCACGCCATGTTCGACCACCTCGACGGTGCGCGGCACCTCGCCGTACAGCAGACGCACCTCGCGCGGCAGACCCTCGCGGCCGCGTGCGGCGGGATCATTGCGCGCGAGAACACCCGTCGCGCCCGTGATCTCACGCAACGCGTCGACGATGACCTCGGTCCATGCATCGAGGCCCGCCGAGAGCAGCTGCGTCACCAGCACGTCGCCGTACTTGTCGACGACGAGCGATGGCAGGGCATCGCCCTCGCCGTGCACCAATCGATACGCGTTGGCCTGCTCCGCGATCGGCGCGCGACGGGCCACGGTCGCCGACAGCGTACGATGCCACCACTCGGCGTCGGGCGTGCGCGCCGGATGCGTTTCGATCTGGCGCAGCGAAATCTCCGACGCCGGCGACCACAACGCCCAGCCCATCGGCTCACCCCGTGCCGATTCCATGCGGATGATGCCGGCCACCGCGTTCGGCCGATCGATGACGTCGCTGCGGAAGATCCACGGATGCCCGCCCTTCAAGCGCTTCACGCCCCGCGGTGATATCGTGGCGACGCCGTCGAGCACTTTCATTTCTTCACCGGCGAGTCAGCCTGCGCTCTCTTCGTGCGCTTGATATCAGCGATCGCTTTCGCGTGTTCGGCGAACGTCGTGCGGAACTCGTGATGTCCATCCGCCGTCGCGACGAAATACAGATACGGCACCCGCGCCGGTGACAGCGCCGCGACAATCGACGCTTCGCCGGGCGACGCAATCGGCCCCGGCGGCAAGCCGGCGTATTTGTAGGTGTTGTACTTTGACTCGACTTCGAGATCCTTGAAAAATACGCGGTCGACATGCGAGGGCAGCGCGAACTGCACAGTGGGATCCGCTTGCAGCTTCATGCCTTTCTTGACACGATTCCAGTAGACGGCGGCAATGATCGGACGCTCTTCCGGCTTGCGTGCTTCCTTCTCGACGATCGCGGCCATCGTCATTGCGTCGTGTCGAGAGATCGCCATATCCTGCAGGCGATCGTTCCACTCGGGCTTCCACGCGGCTTCGAATCGCTCGAGCATTTCGACGACCGCTTCCCGCGCCGTCGTGCCGTCAGCGAAGGCGTAGGTCGCGGGGAAGAGATATCCCTCGAGCGTTGGTGCTGGCACGTTGAGCTTGCGGCGCCATGCGGTGTCGGTCACGGCAGCGCGCACCGAGTCTTCGGATACCAACAACGCTTTCGCAATAAGCGGTGCGATGTCGCGTATGTCGTAGCCTTCGGGCACGGTGATCGTGTGCACGATACCGCGTCCGTTTACCAGCGCATCGAACACCTCGCTGTAGCCCGCGTGACGCGGAAACAGATACGTGCCGGGCTTGATCGCGCGCGTCTGGCCCGTCGTCGAGGCAAAGGCGCGGAACAAGCGTGTTGAACCGATGACGCCCGCGCGTTCCAGCGAGTCAGCCGCCGCGCGCATCGTGCTGCGTCGCGGAATCACGACTCGGCTAGCGGACTCGGTGCTGCCGGTGCCGCCGATCTCGCGCCACATCCAGCCGACAAAGAGCAGAACGAACAGCGCCGCCGCCGTCCGCCACCGGCGACCACCGCTCTTACGCCGTGCCATCACGCGGTCGCGGCCACGACCGCTTCGCCGAGTAGCACGCCCTGCTTCGCGGCGCGCAATACGCCATCGAGCAGCACGGCCGCGGCGAGTGCGTCGACATCGTCTTTGCGTCCGCGCGTCGAACCGCCCTGCTCCTTGATGCTGCGCAGCGCCGCCGACGTTGTGAAGCGCTCATCGACCAGACGAATCGGCAGCGCCTGCCGCTCGGCCAGCTTCGCGGTCACGTCGCGCACTTCTCGCGAGCGATCGGTTTCTTCGCCTGACGGCGCGAGCGGCAACCCAAAGATGTAGCCCTGCGCACCGAGTTCCTCGGCGCGGCGCATCAGTTCCGCGATCGGCGGACGTTTCCCGATGCGACGCGCGATGATTCCCGACGGCGACGCGAGAAAGCCCAACTCGTCGCTGATCGCGAGGCCGATACGTTTGTCCCCCCAGTCGACCGCCAGCAGTCGCCCCGTCAGCATCGCGTTCGCCGCGATCGCGCCATCCGACATCACGCCTCGGCCATCTGCTCGAAGAACTCCTGGTTGTTCTTCGCGCGTTCCATGCGCTTGAGCAGGAAGAGCAGGGCTTCTTCTGAGGGCATGTCGGCGAGGAAGGCGCGCATGAGGTAAATGCGCTGCTGCTCAAACGGCGTAAGCAACAGCTCTTCGCGACGCGTGCCCGACTTCTGAATGTCGATCGCCGGAAATATGCGGCGATCGGACAGCTTGCGATCGAGCACCAGTTCCATGTTGCCGGTGCCCTTGAACTCTTCGAAGATCAGCTCGTCCATGCGCGAGTTGGTCTCGATGAGCGCCGTGGCGACGATGGTGAGTGATCCACCTTCGGCGAGCTTGCGGGCGGCGCCGAAGAACGCCTTGGGCTTCTGCATGGCCGTGGCTTCGAGGCCACCCGACATCGTGCGACCGCCCGACGGCTGCACTGCGTTGTGCGCGCGGGCAAGACGCGTGATCGAGTCGAGCAGAATCACGACATCCTTGCCCGTCTCGACCAGTCGTTTGGCTTTTTCGATGACCATGTCGGCCACCTGCACATGACGTTCAGCCGCTTCGTCAAACGTCGAGCAGATGACCTCGGCCTTCGGACAGCTGGCAATCATGTCGGTCACTTCTTCCGGCCGCTCGTCGATGAGCAGGACGATCAGCGTGATCTCGGGATGGTTCTCGATGATCGCGTTGGCCATCTGCTGCATGAGGATCGTCTTGCCGCCTTTCGGCGGTGCGACGATGAGCGCGCGCTGGCCTTTGCCCAACGGCGCGACGAGATCGCAGATGCGGGTGGCGATCTCGCCATTCTTCCGTTCGAGGTGGATTCGCTCGTCCGGGTACTTCGCGGTCAGGTTGTCGAAGGCGCTGCGCAATTTCGACTGCTCGGGGTCACCACCGTTGATGCGCTCCACCTTGAGGAGTGCGAGATACCGTTCCCATTCTTTGGGAGGACGGACTTCCCCCATCACCGTGTCACCGGTGCGGAGATCGAAGCGTTTCACCTGCGAGGGCGACACGTAGATGTCGTCGGGCCCGTGCAGGTAATTGAAGTCCTGGGCGCGCAGAAAGCCGTAGCCTTCCGGGAGCGTTTCTAGGACCCCCTCACCGTACAGCGTCTCTTCGGCGTCGAGCAGCGCCTGCTCGATACGAAAGATCAGCTCCTGCTTGCGCAGTCCTGACGTGCTGGTCACGTGCAGTGACTCAGCCAGTGCCAGCAGTTCCGGGACGGTTTTCCGTTTGAGCTCGGAGACGTGCACGGCGCTGGGTCAGGAGAAGAACGGGAGATTCAACGCGCATGGCAGGACTCGAACCTGCGACCTTCTGCTCCGGAGGCAGACGCTCTATCCAACTGAGCTACACGCGCAATGCCTGGGTGACAGGGTCACCCGTGGGCGGTTATAAGGAGGGAAAGGTAATAAGGTCAGGAGGGGGCGGGCAAGGAATGCGGGCTCGTGGTTGACGGCTAACTGCCGTCTATGGAACGCGTGGAACCCTGCCCCGGTCGCATCGAGCGCTCCCCCCCCCGCAAAAGCTGCGGGCGCCGGCGTCGGCCCCGCTCTTAAACCAAACGCCGAGGTGGTGGCCTTCACCGAAGCCCGGCCTCCCCGCGACGGAGTCGAGGGTGCATCGCAGGTGATTGAGCATCGCGCTTGCGACCAGCAGGCGAAGCGACGCATGAACGCGACGTCCGCTTCCGACGCGTATGGCACGTTCTTGAGCAGATCTTTGCCAAGCAAAAATTGCGCGCGTGTGGAGAGCTACGTGATGGTGATATGACTCGCGGGAGCATCATACTCCCAGCAGTGATAGCCGAAAGCCGTGCATGGTGCAGTACTGCGCGACGCCTGACGACAAGTACGTCGACAAAGGCGCATCCACCATACACATTAGGAGGGTGGATTCAATCGGTCGTCGCAACACCTCCTGATCGAGGTGTATGGTGCGCAAGACAGGCATGCGAAAATCGAGTCGCTCGAGCCGGGGGAAGTTGCGGTCACCGGGTCGGCCGCCAGTCGTCGCACCGGCCGCGCGGCGGCCGTTGTGGGAAGCGATCGCGCGCGGTCTCGCGAGCGAGGATGCGGCGCGCGGCGCCGGCGTTTCGCCGCCGGTTGGCGCGCGTTGGTTTCGCCATCATGGCGGGATGCCGCCGTCCCATCTGTGTGCGTCCGCCCCGGTCCGCTCGGGGCGCTACCTGTCGCTGCGTGAGCGAGAAGCACTCGCGCGCCTGCATGCGCCGGGTCACGGGATTGGCGTGCGAGACAAGCACGGGCCTGCACTCGCGGGTCACGGGGCGACGGCTGTGCGTGATGCGATCGCTCGTACCATCGTGACGCTGCCGCCGCACCTCCGACAATCGCTCACGTGGGATCACGGTGCCGAGAGGGCGCAACACGCACAACTCCGCGTCGACTCGGGACGGCCGATCTACTTCTGCGATCCTCACCGTCCGTGGCAGCGCGGCACCAACGAGAACACCAACGGACTGCTCCGACCGTA
>JANLPE010000079.1:0-10155 GCA_031366985.1 Gemmatimonadaceae bacterium | reverse complement strand
CGGTCGCCTCGGCGACCGGCGAAACCACCGCCAAAGGGCTCCCCGCCTGCGGCGGGGTGCCTTTTGGCGGTATCGTCTAGGGGACTAGGACACGGCCCTCTCAAGGCTGGAACACGGGTTCGAATCCCGTTACCGCTACTGGCAGGTGCTGGTCGTAGGACAGGTGAAGGTGCGTTGGCTCCATCGTCTATCGGTTAGGACACGACCCTTTCAAGGTTGAGAGACGGGTTCGACTCCCGTTGGGGCTATGGGCTCCCGATGCTGGGGCTGTTGGTGCAGGTGTTGGGGGCGTAGCTCAGTTTGGTTAGAGCACTCGACTGTCACTCGAGAGGTCGCGGGTTCGAGCCCCGTCGCTCCCGTAGTTCGTTGTCCGGGCTCGAAGGTGTTGGTGCTTTTGCAGGTGCGGGTGCGGTTGGTGTTCCGGCGGTTTGGTATGACCGGACCCCTCGCTCTGGTGGTGAAATTGGTAGACACGCCGTCTTGAGGGGGCGGTGCCGCAAGGCGTCGCGGTTCGAGTCCGCGCCAGAGCATGCAGTCCCTCAGTCGTTAGGTGAGCAGTTCGCATTACCGCCACAGTAGCTCAGTGGTAGAGCACCCGATTCGTAATCGGGCGGTCATCGGTTCAATCCCGATCTGTGGCTCTGAGGTTGGAGCGCAAGACACATAGAGTTCAGAATGCAAGCGGCCGCCCATGGGCGGCCGCTTGTTGTTCGCGGCATACAATTACCTCACGCGAACGCGCGCGGTACGATACACTGCCGTAGCTGAGCTCTCCCGAACTCAGCCTTCCCTGTCGCACCGCGGAGTCCGGTGTCCCACCAATTCACACGCGCGATCGTCCGCCCGCCCAGTGCCAACTTCGCCGACGGACTCACGACCGTGTCCCGTGGCGTCCCCGATGTCACGCGCGCGCTCGCGCAGTGGAACGCCTATGTCGAGGCGCTCTCCGCATGCGGACTGTCGATCGAGACGTTGCGGGAACAACCCGCGTATCCCGATGCGACATTCGTCGAGGACACCGCGGTCATCGTGCCCGGCTTGGCCGTCTTCACGCGACCGGGCGCTGCAAGCCGAGAAGGCGAGGTCACGACGATGCGCGAGGCGGTCACGCGCGCGATCGATGCGACGCGCGACATCATTGGCCCGGGCACCCTGGATGGCGGCGATGTGTGCGAGCACGGCACGCACTTGTATATCGGTATCTCGCATCGCACGAACGAAGAAGGGGCACGACAACTCGCCGAACACGTCGCCACGGTTGGCTTCACGGCCAGCACGATCGACATTCGTGGCATCGACGTGATCCTGCATCTGAAAAGCGGTCTGGTGTCAATCGACGACAATCTGCTGGTCGCGATCGATGAACTCGCCGCGCATCCGGCACTCGGTCGGGAATCCGTGCTGCGCGTCAGCGCCCGTGAAGCGTACGCGGCCAACTGCGTGCGGGTGAACGACCGCGTGCTGGTCGCGGCGGGCTTCCCGCTCTTCACGTCAGAACTGCGACGACTCGGGTTTGATCCACTGTTGTTGTCGATGACGGAATTTCAAAAGATGGACGGTGGGCTGAGCTGTCTGTCGTTGCGATTTTGACGCGGACTGACTCGCGTCATGTGAGGACTTCTCCGCCAAAGCGGATAGAAACCCCGACATCCTCGGCGACGCGCGCGAAGAAGCTTGTGTATACCGCACATCCTTCTCCGCTAACTCCACGAGGCCTCCATGCGCTCCCTTCGCCGTACTCTGCTGCACGTCGCGCCGCTTGCGCTCTTGGTCGCGCGTCCGGCATTCGCCAAGACTGATTCACTCCCGGACTACGCGCGACAGTATTTGTCGCTTCGTCATGGCGTTATCGCCCACGTGTCGCCACGTGGGGTAAGGACCGAGGCACTCAAGTTACGCATGGTGCCCAGCTTCGCCCGTCAGACCGGTCTTGCCTGCAGTGTCTGCCACTATCAGTTCCCGCAGCTGACGGCGTTCGGTCGGCAGTTCAAACTCAATGGCTATACGCTGAGTGGCCAGAAGCCGATTGAAGACAAAGACAAACATGACAAGTCTATTCTGCAACTGCTGCCGTTCTCGCCCGTGTCGCTGATGATGGAGGCGTCTGCCACCCAACTTGCCTCCGCGCTCCCGGGGACGCAGAATTTCACGGTGGCGCTGCCCCAGCAACTCGGGGTGCTCTGGGCGGGCGCCATCTCATCGAAACTCGGCACAATGTCGCAGGTCACCTGGGTCCCATCAGCCGGCACCTTTGCAATCGACAACGTGGACGTGCGTTACGCCGATCATGGCACGGTCGGCACAACGGCACTCACGTGGGGTGTCACCCTCAACAACAACCCGAGCACGCAGGATCTCTGGAATACGACGCCCGCGTGGGGCTATCCATTCGCCTCGTCGGGCACGGCACCATCTCCGCTCGGCGCACCGATGATCATGGGCGGATTGGCGCAGCGCTCCGTTGGCGTGGGCGCGTACGCGATGGCGAACGATCTGGTGTACGCCGAACTCGCCGCCTATCGCTCGGCCATTCCCGCGGAAGCGGCCCCGCTCGATTCGTCGGTCCGCGGCGCGATCGCTGGTGCGACGCCGTACTGGCGTCTTGGGCTGCAGAAGAAGTTCGGCAACCAGTATCTGATGGTGGGCACCTTCGGCCTGAGCTCGAAGCAGTATCCTGAAGGTGTCTCGGGGCTCACCAATCGCTACACCGACGTGGCCATCGATGCACAACACGAGACGCCGCTCGGTAGCGGCAATCTGGTGACCCGCGTCGCGTGGATTCACGAGAGCCAGTCGCTCACGGCGAGTTACCTCGCGCCGGAGCGTGCAGCCGCGGGCCGCACCGCGAACTTGACCTCCCTGCGCGCAAGCAGTTCGTGGTATCCGTCGCAGACCGTCGGGCTGACGGCGGCCGTGTTCTCGACGTCGGGCACCGCGGATACTCTGCAGTATGCGCCCGGCTCCGTCACGGGCAGCGCCAACGGCAAACCACAGACGAGCGGCGGCTCACTCGAAGCGAGCTACAACCTGTGGGAAAATGCCCGACTATCGGCCACTTACACGATGTTCAACCGCTATAACGGCGGTTCAACGAACTACGATGGCAGCGGGCGCAATGCGACGGGGAACAACACGTTGTATCTCCTGTGGTGGTTCGCCTTCTGATGAACACCATATCGAACACGCCACTCGTGCGATGGGGCCTGCTGCCGCTTCGGCTCGTCGTGGGCACGATCTTTCTCGTTCATGGCGGCCAGAAGCTGTTCACCTTCGGGCTGGCCGGCACGGCGGACATCATGGACAAGATCGGCATCCCGGCGGCGACGTTCGCCGCCGGGGTGGTGATCGCCGCCGAACTGCTGGGCGGCGCGGCAATCGTGTCTGGCCTGTTCGCGCGCTTTGCGGGGATCGCACTGGCGATCGAGATGATCGTGGCGATCGCATTCGCGAGGATGGGCGGCGGATTTTTCACGCCTTACGGGTACGAGTTTGAACTTGTCCTACTCGGAGCGTGTCTGACGTTTGTGTTGACAGGATCGGGTGCGATGTCGCTGGAGAACCTGTTGCGGCGTGACGTGCATGCGTAGCGCGTGTGGGCGTTCGTTCCGGCCACTCGTTTTCGCGATCGCGGCGGAGCTTCTTACCGTCCGCGCCGCGCGCGCGCAGCCGACGGGAGTTGTCGAAGCGGACACGGCCAAGATCACCCCGGCGATGGTCAACCTCGGGCGGGCGATCTTTCACGGCAAAGGCATGTGTTTCGCCTGTCATGGGCCATCACTGGAGGGCTCACAGCTCGCGCCGACGCTCAAGGCGCATGCGTGGCGTGATGCGAAGAACGGCGACTTTGCCGCTCTCGTGCCGGTCCTCATGAAGGGTGTACCGTCGACGGCCATGGTGTCGCTGCCGGGCGGTATCTCGCCGGAAGAAGCCCGTAGCGTCGCGTCGTACATCTGGTCGGTCAATCACCGACAGGTCAAACCGTAACTAGACGTCGTGCCTCCTCCGCTTGACGCGGAGCGGGGTTAGTCTCAGTGGTCGCAGACGAGTGCTGCGATCACTGATGGCTTCCCGGATTCTGGAGACGCGTCGATGAACAGCCGCCGGCAATTCCTGATTCGCGCACCGATCACCTTGATTGGTGTTGCTGCCGCGTGCCGAGGGAAAGAAGCATCCGACGCCGGCCAGTTGGTCGGTGCCCCGCCGTCGACGCCGGGCGCACCGCCGACGTTCGGCACCGCACTCGCTGCGGGCCCAGAAGTCTCGGCAGAGACGTTCGCGGAAGCCGGAAAGCTCTTGCAGGTCTCGAACAACGCTGACGAACTCGCGATGATGGCCGCGAGTTGGCGCACGTCGCTGGCACCGTCGCTCGAACGGCGCGTCGGACCACGTAAAGTCGCGATTGCGCCAGCACTCGCCCCCGCAATGGTGTGGAGTCCAGCGAATGCCGCGAGTTTCACGCCGCCAACGCGCGATCGTTTTGTGCGATCGGCCGGCGATCCCGGGCCCCTGCCGACGAACGATGCCGACATCGCGTTCGCGCCGGTAACGTCGTTGTCGCGCTGGATCGAACGCAAGCAACTCGCATCAGTTCGACTGACGCAGATCTATCTCGATCGCATCGCGCGACATGACGCCAAGATCCGCTGCGTCATCACGCTGACACGCGATCATGCGTTGGCGCGTGCGAAAACGGCCGATGCAGAAATTGCAGCTGGCCGGTATCGCGGACCACTGCACGGCATTCCGTTCGGCGTGAAGGACTTGCTCGATAGCGCCGGGATCGCGACGACGTATGGCGCGGAGCCATTTCGCGATCGCGTGCCAACGCAGGACTCGGCCGTACTGAAGCGACTTGAAGAGGCGGGCGCTGTGCTCATCGCGAAGTTGAGCCTTGGCGCGCTCGCATTGAACGACATCTGGTTCGGCGGGCAGACTATGAACCCGTGGCTGTTGGACGAAGGTGCGTCGGGTTCGAGTGCGGGGCCGGGCGCCGCCACTGCCGCGGGACTCGTCGCATTCTCCATCGGTAGCGAAACCGGCGGCAGTATTGTCAGTCCCAGCATGCGCTGCGGCGTGACGGGGCTCCGTCCCACGTTTGGCCGAGTGCCGCGCACGGGCGCGATGACGTTGTGCTGGTCGCTCGACAAGCTCGGGCCGATGACGCGTTCGGTCGAAGACACCATGCTCGTGCTGCAGGCGATTAGCGGACCGGACGCGGGTGATGTGTCAAGCGTGCCGAGTCATCTGGACTACGAGGCGGCGGCACCGGTCAAAGGACTCCGCGTCGGCATCTTTCCGTCGTGGATGCGCGAGGCGCCCGCGACCGACGTCGATCGCGCGGCCGTTGAATCGGTGCAAAAGCTCGGCATGACGACGGTCGACCTGCAGTGGCCGGACATCCCGCACAACGCGCTGATGCTCATTCTGTTCAGCGAAGCGGCGGCGGCGTTCGAGGAACTGACGTTGTCCGGACAGTCGCGCATGTTGAAGTCACAGCTGCCGGATGCCTGGCCCAATCTGTTCCGCATGTCGCGCTACTACTCGGCGGTCGACTTTGTGCAGGCTGATCGCATTCGTCGACGGTTCGCGCAAGAGTTGGCGCAGCTGTTCACGCAGGTGGATGTGATGCTGGTGCCGTCGTTGCGTGATGAGATGCTGACCACGACGAACTTTACTGGGCATCCGTCGATCACGCTGCGCACCGGCTTTGTGAACGTGTCGGAAGCGCGCAGCGACTGGGCGCCCGATCCGAAACATCCGTTGCCAAAATTCGCAACGCCACGTCGTGTGCCGCATGGTGTGACGCTGATTGGTCGACTATTCGACGAGGGGACGATCGCGCGGGTGGGCACGGCGTTGGAGCGCTCCGCGGGCGTGGCAGGCGAGCGACCGACGTCATTTGGCACATGAGTCGTCCCGCGCGATGACGCGATTCAAGCGACTGGCGATCATCGTCACGCTCGTGGCGATCTCCCTTCGTGTGGTCGTCGCATTCGGCGTAGCGGTCGATTCGTCCGGCGACGGGCCGATCTATCTTCAGATCGCGCGCAACGTGTTGCAGCACGGTGCGTATTCGGTGGCGACGCAGGCGCCGTACGAACCGACGTTCATTCGGATGCCGGGGTACCCGCTGGTGATCGCGTCGGTGTTTGCGGTATTCGGCAGCGGTAATGTGGCCGCGCTGCACGCGGTGCAGGTAGTCGCCGACCTGTGCACCTGCTGGCTCGTGCTGGTCCTCGGTCTGCGCTTGACGCCTCGCGCATGGGATGCAACGCGACGTGATGGCGCGGCACTCGGGGCCTTCGCCCTGTACGCCGTCTGTCCGTTCACGATGGCGTACATCGGCACCGCGCTCACCGAGACGTGGGCTGTGATGCTCTGCACGCTCTGTGCATGGTGCGCGACCTGGGCGATGCGCGCCGACGACGCTGGTCTTCGTCGATGGGCACTGGCGGGTTTCGTCGCTGGAATGAGCTGCCTGTTCAGACCGGAACTCGGACTGCTGCTGGCCGTGCTCGGTCTGATGATCCTCACGCAGCGCCGTGCGTCATGGCCTGTGACGTTTGGCCGCGGCGCCGTTTGCGCGGGAGCGTTCGCCGTCGCGTTACTGCCGTGGACGGTCCGAAACGCGATGGCGTTTCGACGATTCCAGCCGCTCCCCGAAGTGCACGCCAGCATGCCCAATGAGTTCGTGCCGATCGGGTACCTGCACTGGGTGCGCAGTTGGATCACGCAGCCGGAGCAGGTGGAGGAGTTTCTCTGGCCGCTCGATGATCGCGCGATGAATGCGTCGAAACTACCGGCGTTAGCGTTCGATGTGCCGACGGACGTGGCGCGCGTACGCGCGCTCTTCGACCGCTACAATCGCGCCGTGCGCACGGACACCAGTGTGGTCGATTCGACGACGGCTCGCCTGCCGTTCGCGCCTACCAACGAGAACGCCTCGGCGATGTCACGCACGCTCGACGCCGAGTTTGGCGTGCTGGCCCGCGCGCGTGGCACGGCGCATCCGCTGCGCCAGTATCTGCTGCTCCCCGCAACGCGTGCGTGGAATTTGTGGTTCGATTCGCACTCGATTTACTATCCGTTCTCCGCGTATACGGCGCCGTGGACGTGGCCGTCTGAGGATGAGGAGGGCGGGTGGCTGCTACGTGTGTTCTACGCGGGCGTCTGGATTTATACGCTGCTCGCGGTGTGGGGGATGAGGCAGCTCTGGCGCGACGGAGCGGGCCGTCGCTGGGCGCTGCTGGCGACGTTGTTGTTCGTGCCTCGACTGGCCTTCCTCGCGCTCAGTGAGGTCGTGGAGCCGCGCTACATGGTGGAGCTGTTCCCGATCGTGGCGGTGCTCGGGGGCGTGACAATTGCGGCGATGCTGCGCGGGCAACGCGCGTCGTCGCCCGGCGTGGGCCCGTAAATTCCACGATCGTCAGAGAGGGCGTCATTCATGGTACGTGGATTGATCACACGCAGCCTTGTCATATTGCTCACCGTGTCGTTTACGGCCTGCATGCGTTGGGAGATGGCACCAGGTGCGACGCCGTCGCTGAGCGTGCTCGTGGCGAATGGCGACGAGGTGCGATTTACGTTGGCGGACGGTCAGCGTGTCACGTTACGTCACCCGCGCATCACGGGCGACGGCATCCGTGGCGAGCCGACGGCGCTCAATCCGGGCCGGACGGTGATTGCCGTCAAGGACGTCGCGTTGGTATTGGGGCGGCAGCTCGATCGGCGGAAGACTTCGGTGGCCGTTATGGCTTCCGCATTTGGCGCAGTGGTTGTCGCATTTCTTGTGGCGTGGGGAATTGCGTCATGAGCACGCGGCTCGAACGGTGGATGCGGGCCGCCGTGGCGTTTGTGTGCTCAAGCGGATGTGCCAGCCTACCTAATGGTACGACACAGCGCGTGGCGTTCGGCAGCGTCCCGTGGCGAGCCACCGTCTCGGTCGATAGTCAGGTGATTGGACTCACGCCAATCGCCGCGTCCCTGAGTCGCAAATGCGAGCATACGGTGCGCATCGAGCTCGAGGGCTACCAGCCGTTCGAGACGACGCTGCATCGTCGCGCATAGGGGTGGGCGTGGTCCAATGCGCTGATGGGAGTTGTCGGCGTGTTCGGAATCGCGATCGATGTGGCCACCGGTGGGATGTATGCGTTAACCGCGGACGAAGTCGTAGGGCACTTGCCGAGTGCGGCATCGACAGAGGTCGCTGGCAATTCCCTCAGCCTCGCGGTGGTGCTGGTGCAACGCGGGGATCCGCGGTGGACGCGAGTGGGCGTGTTGGCGCGACGATGATGGTGTGGGCTACGACGGGGTCGGTGGCGCGGGCCCAGCCGCCGCAGTAGCTTGTGGGTGTGCGGGCGTAATTCAGTTGGTAGAATGCCAGCTTCCCAAGCTGGACGTCGCCGGTTCGAGTCCGGTCGCCCGCTCTCCGTTGCCACGCAAGGCGTTACGTGCAAAGGGCACCTCAACCGAGGTGCCCTTTTGTGTGGCGACTACGCAATTCCGACGGCAACCGCGCATACCTGAATACGCGCCTGTGTCCTGCTTCAGTTGAAATGTGACATCACCTGCTCCACACTATGGAGTACCGGAGGTTGTCATGAGTGCGTCCAAAGCAGCAGTCCAGCGGTCACGCCGCGTGTTTACGCCCGAGCAGAAAGCCGCGATCTTGCGTCGTCACCTGGGCGACAAAGTGCCCGTGTCGGATTTGTGTGACGAGTACCAGCTCGCGCCCAGCCTCTTTTATTTGTGGCAGAAGCAGGCGCTGGAGCATTTGACGGCCGCGTTGCAGGACGGCCGGACGGCGCGCGGCGAGTCGCAGACGGCGAGTGCGGATCGCACGCGCATTGCCGCACTCGAAGCGATCATCCTGCGAAAAGACCGCATCATCGCCGAAGTGTCGGAAGAATATCTCGACATGAAAAAAAGTATGGGGGCCCATGACGGGACGGTGGGTGTCGCCTGATCGCCGCGACGAAGTCGTGGATTGCCTGCGGTCCCTCAGCACGCGCACCGACTTGCCCGTGCGGCCGATGCTGCGGCAGCTCGGGATCGCGCGCGCCAAGTATGCCCGCTGGACGACATCGTACGGCGCGGTGGCCACGCCGCGCGGGCCGGTGCCGCGCGAGCATTGGCTGACCCAGGCCGAGCGGGACGGCATTCTGTTGTTCCACGCGCAGCATCCACTCGACGGGTATCGCGCGTTGACGTACTTGATGCTCGACGCGGGAACGGTCGCGGTCAGCCCGACGTCCGTGTATCGCGTCTTGAAAGCCGCGGGACGCTTGGATCGCTGGACGCGCACGCCGTCGAAAAAAGGCACGGGCTTTGAGCAGCCAACGTCCGCGCACGCGCACTGGCACATCGATTTCACCTACATCAACATCGCGGGGACGTTCTATTATTTGTGCGCCATTCTCGACGGCTGGTCGCGCTATCTCGTGCATTGGGAATTGCGCGAGTCGATGACGACCGCCGACGTCACGACCATCGTGCAGCGCGCGCGGGAAAAGTTTCCCAACACCCAACCGCGCATCATCTCCGACAACGGCCCGCAGTTTATCGCGCGCGACTTTCGGGAGTTCATTCGCATCGCCGGGATGACACATGTCCGCACCGCGCCGTATTATCCGCAGTCGAACGGCAAACTCGAACGCTGGAATCAAACGCTGAAAGTCACCACCATTCGCCCGGAAGCGCCGACCTCGCCCGACGACGCGCGGCGGCACGTCACCGCGTTTGTCACACACTACAACGACGCGCGCTTACACAGTGCGATCGGCTACATCACGCCGGCCGATCGCCTGGCCGGGCGCTCCGCGCAAATCTGGGCCACGCGCGATGCGCGGCTCGAAGCGGCACGCGCCGCACGGCAACTCGCGCATCGCGCGGCAGCGGCATAATATCCTCATCACACTGCATCACGATTCCATTGTACGTCCACCCACCTGTCACATTCACGCTGAACCAGCACAGATGAACAGCGCGCCCCACATGGTGTCGAGACGAAATGCTGTGTCTTGGAATTGCACCGTCGGGCTATTGCGAGTTCCACGAATAGCTCAAGGCTCCGGCCGTCACCCCGCACGCGCGCAGCGCGACGCGGTGCGGGCGCCGGTGCGCCACGTGTGGGAGACGAATCGCGGCGTGTACGGC
>JANLPE010000068.1:0-9843 GCA_031366985.1 Gemmatimonadaceae bacterium | reverse complement strand
ATTTATTCACAACTCCTAAGCGTCATCACGTTGCTCGCAGTGGCCGGACTCGTGGTGTTGTTTCGGGCGACACGCCCGGAGCAGTTGGCGCGTCCCGGTGGGGCGTCGCCTCGGTGCTCGTGGTAGTTGGCGGCGCCCTGCACGCGCGCGGCTGGGCGCGCGGCTGGGCGCGTGGATTCAGCGAGGCACAGGAGGGCGCGAGCAAGCAAAACGTGTCGAGCACACGACGTCCGTGGCTGGATCGGACGCTGCGCTTTCTCGGACCAATGCGACGAGAATTCATGCTGAAAGAGCTCACGGTGTTCGCGCGCGACAGCACGCAGTGGTCGCAGCTTATCATGCTCGGCGTGTTGCTCGTCGTATATGTTGCGAACGTGCGGTACTTGCCGCTGGACGGTAACGGGATGACAACACTGCTGCGCAACGTCATTCCGTTCCTGAATCTCGCACTCGCGGGTTTCGTACTCGCGTCGATCGCTGCGCGCTTTGTCTTTCCAAGCGTGAGTCTCGAGGGACGCACGTGGTGGTTACTGCGTTCGAGTCCGCTGCCGATGCGAGAAGTGCTGCGGACGAAGTATTGGGTTGGCGCACTGCCGTTGCTCGTGCTGGCGTTGATTCTTGTCGGCGTCACGAACTCGATGCTGGGCGTCACGCCCTTCGTCCAGGCGGTATCGCTCTCGGCGATCATCGCGCTCGTCTTTCCGCTGACCGCGTTAGCGTTGGCGTTCGACACGTTCTCTCCGCGATTCGACACGGAGAATGCGGCGCAGATTCCGACGGCGTTCGGTGGACTTCTGTTCATGATGAGCGGGATCGTGCTGATTGGCGTCGTGGCGTACTTCACCGGACGGCCGGCAGCACGGTTTGTCGTCGCGGATCACTATCGGGTGAACGAAAGATCCGATGACGATGGTGCTGCCATTCGTGTTTGCCGCGACGGTGTGCATCGCGGCGACGGTCGTGCCATTGCGCATGGCGCGAGCGCGGCTCGAAGGCGTGGAACGCGAGTAGGCGATGGCATTGACTTGGGCATCGGTCGCGGTCCGTGCCCTGCTTCCCCGCTCGGTGCATGACTATACTGGGCGATCATGCCCGCCAAGCGATCGAAACCGCCGCTAAAGAAAGTCACACCTCACGCGAAGCGTGTCGCGGCGATGCCCGTCATCGATGCGACCGAGGCGGCGACCTTTCGTCGCAAGTTGCACGCGTGGTATCGGGCGCATTCGCGCGATTTGCCGTGGCGCACGACGCGCGATCCGTATCGGATTCTCGTCTCCGAGCTGATGCTGCAGCAGACGCAGGTATCTCGCGTCCTCGATTTCTATCGACGCTTTCTGGAGCGGTTCCCCGACCTTAACACGCTGGCAGCCGCCCGACCCAAACGTGTTATGGAGTCTTGGGCAGGGCTTGGCTACTACGCACGAGCGCGCAACCTGCACAAGCTGGCGAAACACGTGACGAGCGAGTGCGATGGTGTGATCCCATCGGAACCAGCAGCATTGCGTGATTTGCCTGGCATCGGCGCCTACACTGCGGGCGCAGTGGCCTCGTTCGCGTACGAGAAGCGCGCGTCGCTGGTCGACACCAACGTGGCGCGAGTGCTCAATCGGGTCTTCGCCCCGGAGATTGCTCCGAAGTCCGGACCGGGCGGCAAGGCGCTGTGGTCGATCGCCGAGCAGATCCTGCCGAGGACCGGCAAGCTGACATGGACGCACAATCAGGCGCTGATGGAGCTTGGAGCGTTGGTGTGCAGTGCGCGGGCGCCCAAGTGCGGGGGGTGTCCCGTTAGATCGGTGTGTCGGAGCGTGAAAAGTGGGGGTTAGGCGGACGGACACGGCGCGGGCTTGTTGGAAGGGAACGGCGCGCGATCAGAGCCAAGCGCCTGCCCCGAGCTGAGATCTCAGCGGGGTTCTGCGCGCTAGGCCGTGGCTGGGCTCCGACCGCGCGCGGTTCCTCTCTGGCGATTAACGCCGGATCGACGCATGATGGACGGATTCCATCCTTCCGTCCCCCTCACGCCCAGCACCCGTGCGCCCTACGCTTTCGCTGACGCTTCCGATAGTCGCGACGCTCTCGGTCGGTCTTATGGCCGCGACCGCCTTTCAACCTCCCGCGAAACCGGTCGCCAAGAAGGCGGCATCGGCCGCCGCGCGGCCGGCTCTCGCCCCGATCACCCTCGATTCGACGCTGAAGGGGAACTTCCGCTGGCGGAACCTCGGTCCTGATCGTGGCGGACGTTCGATCGCGACGAGCGGCGTGAAGGGACAACCCAAGGTCGGCTACTTCGGCGCCGTCGGCGGTGGCCTGTGGAAGACGCAGGACGGCGGCGATACTTGGGCTCCGATCACCGACGGCCAATTGACGAGTGCATCGGTGGGTGCGATTGCCGTCAGCGAAACGAAACCGGACGAAGTGTTCATCGGCATGGGCGAATCGTGCATTCGCGGCAACATCATGCCCGGTGACGGCATCTATCGCAGTCTCGATGGCGGAAAGACGTGGAAAAACGTCGGCTTCAAGAACGTCGACGCCATTTCCAAGATCCGCATTCATCCGACGAACCCCGACATCGTCTTCGCGGCGGTGTTCGGCAAGTACAGTGTGCCGAGCAGTGAGCGCGGGGTGTACAAGAGCATCGACGGAGGCACGACGTGGAAGAAGGTGTTGGGTCGCGACGACAAGACGGGCGCGATCGACATCTCCATCGATCGAACCAATCCGATGGTGATGTACGCCTCGATGTGGGAGGCGTACCGCAAAGAATATCAAATGTCGAGCGGCGGACCCGGCAGCGGTCTGTTCAAGAGCACGGACGGCGGCGAGACATGGACGGAGATTTCGCGCAACAAGGGCATGCCAAGTGGCCTGCTCGGCCGTATCGGCGTTGCGGTGAGCGGTGCGAACTCGAATCGAGTGTACGCGCTCGTCGAGAACGACAACGGTGGCTTGTTCCGCAGCGATGATGCGGGCGCGACGTGGACGCTGATCAACAGCGACCGCAGTGTCCGTCAGCGTGCGTTTTACTACACGCATGTGTATGCCGATCCGAAGAATGCAGATGTCGTTTACATGCAGAACACGTCAATGTTCCGGTCGAGCGATGGCGGCAAGACGTTGGCAAACGTCGGCAACGGCACCCACGGCGACACGCATGATCTCTGGATCGATCCGGAAGATCCGGCACACATGCTGATGGCGAACGACGGCGGCGGGAGCATGACGACCAGCACCGGCGCGACGTGGACGGCGCAGGACTTCCCGACGGAACAGTTCTATCATGTGGCGACGACCGCGCACGTGCCATTCCACGTGTGCGGATCGCAGCAGGACAACAGCACGCTCTGCGTGCCGTCAAACTGGAATGCACCGACGGTAGGATTCGGCCGTGGCGGTGGAGGCGGCCGTGGCGCAGGCGCCGGTGCGGCGGCGGGCGTGTATAGCGATCCCGCGTCGGGCGCCATGGCGGTCGCGTATGTCGTAGGCGGCGGTGAGCCCGGCTACATCGCCCCCGATCCGCTCAACCCCGACATCTTCTATTCGGGCACGAACAACGGCGGCTACGTCGACAAGTACAACAAGGCGACGGGACTGTCTCGCGAAGTGAATCCGTATCCGTGGTTCTACTCGGGTGAACCGTCGAAAGACATCAAGGAACGGTGGCAGTGGACGTTCCCGATTCTGTACTCGCCGATCGATAAGAAGATGCTGTTCACGTCGTCGCAGCGGTTGTGGCGCTCGATGGACGGCGGACGCACGTGGCTGCGGTTGAGCGGCGATCTCACGCGTCACGCGCCTGAGACGCAAGAGAAGTCCGGCGGCCCGATCACGGGTGACATGAACGGCCCGGAAGTGTACGGAGTGATCTTTTCCGTCGGCCCGAGCAAGCGCGACGTGAACGTCATCTGGACCGGCTCGGACGACGGCCTGATTCACGTGACGAAGGACGCCGGCAAGACGTGGACGAACGTGACGCCGAAGGACATGCCGGACTTCGGTCGTGTGAGTCAGATCGATGCGTCGGCATTCAACACAGGTGCCGCCTACGTGGCGGTCAAGCGCCCGCTGCTCGACGATCGCGCGCCCTACATTTTTAAGACGGAAGACTACGGCAAGACTTGGACGAAGATCGTCAATGGCATCCGTGCGGATGACTACGTACACGCGGTGCGTGAAGATCCGACGCGCAAGGGCCTGCTGTACGCCGCGACGCAGCACGGCACGTACCTCTCTTACGATGACGGCGGTAACTGGCAGGACATGCGTTTCAACATGCCTGACGTGCCCGTGTCCGATCTGCTCGTCGAAGCGAATGAGCTCGTGATCTCGTCACATGGTCGCGGCTTCTGGATTCTCGACAACATCGGACCGTTGCGGCAGGGGACGCCGGCCATTCAGGCTGCGAGCGCGCATCTGTACACACCGGCGGCGGCGTTGCGTTCAAGCGCGGGTGCCACGTTGACGTATGCATTCAAGACGGCGCCAAAGCGTGCGACGCTCGAGATCCTGGACTCGGCAGGCACGGTATTGCGGAAGTTCGAGGCCGACACGAGCGCTGGTGCGGGTGCTGCTGCGCCGCAGGGCGGAAGACGCGGTGGAGGTGCGACGACGATGCCGGTGAACGTCGGGTTCAACAGACTGATGTGGGATCTGCGCACCAATCCGATTCCGAGTTTCCCCGGCATGATTCTCTGGGGCGCGGGCACGGCCGGACCGGCGGTTCCACCGGGCACGTATACGGCGCGCCTCATCGCCGACGGTGCCACTATGACCGCACCGGTTGTGGTGAAGCGGAACCCGCGGTTGCCTGAAGTGACCGATGCGGATCTGCGCGCGCAGTTCACGTTTGGCAAGAAAGTGCGCGACAAAGCGAGCGAGGCGAACGATGCCATCATCGCGATCCGTCGCGTGAAGGCGCAAGTCGAGGATCGCCTGAAGAAGAGCGATGACGCAGCGCTCAAGACGACGAGCGCGACGCTCAAGACGAACGCATCTACCGTCGAAGAGAACGTGTATCAGGTGCGGAACCAGAGCGGTCAGGATCCGCTCAACTTCCCCATCAAGGTCAACAACCGTCTTGCGAATCTGCTGTCGATGTCGGAGCGCGGCGATGGCCCGCCCGGCACGTACATGCCGGAGATCTTTGACATCCTCGCAAAGGAGATGAACACGTACAGTGCGCATCTGAGTGATGTCTGGAAGAAGGACCTTGCAGCGGTAAACAAGGAACTCGCGCGACTGAAGCTGCCGACGATCGAGCCGAAGTGCGCGAAGGCCGAGGGGTGCTCGGCGGTACCATGATGAGTAGGGAGTAGGGAGTAGGGAGACTTCGTAGAGATGGTTATGGTCGGGACGACGTCCGTACCGATCGTGACCGACTTCACCATGCCGCGGGCGGTACGCAGGGATTCGACGGTGACATGCGTTTCCCTGCGCGCCTGACTGTGCTGCAGCTTGATGCGCGACTGCACCTCACCCAGCGGCATGCGAATCCCCATCGATTCAACCGCCACGCGCCGTTGGCGAGATACGTGAAGCCGATGTCGCCGTCGTTCGGCTTGAAGGTGAGTCCGATCCATGTTGGATGGGTCGACATCGGCACCAGCATACCGAAACAGTGCGAGTCGGCGAATGCAGTAGACAACAACAGCTCCGCGTCCGGCGCGTAGTACGCGATATCGTTCGTTTCCTCGATCAGGTAGCCTGCCTGCGCGATCGAATCCGGTGTGAGATTGTTGTAGGGGCGTGTGGCGGACACGTTGGCGTCGCGCTGGGTGCCGCTCAGCACCGTTTTCCCGTCGCGTGAGACCTTGCGATCGTATCGCGTCAGTGGCGCCGTCAGCTCGTCGCGACCGAATATCAGACGCGTCGAGACCAACGCCTTGCGGGCCTCGTCCCACAGATTCGTCACGTCGGAAGCGGTATCGTGCGGCTCACCGCAGACACTCTTTTGACGCGCCTTCTCGCTGCTGATACGTGTTGGAACGGAAGACACGATGAACAGCGGCCGCGATGTCGGCAGGGGAAGGTCGAACGCTCCGTCCCGACCCAAGAGCGCACGGGCCGCCAGCTGCCGTGCGCCATCGAGTGCTACAATAAGCGCCCCTGGCACGGGCTTTCCTCCATCGTCGGTAACGACGCCGGTGACTGACGACGTGTTCTGCGCGGGCACCGGTCGTGCGAACGAGACCATCGCGCTGGCCAGTACCGCGGACGCGCGAACCCATCCAACAAACCGCGTTCGATACCCGGCTGCACGCATTCTCACGGACTCCTGACGGCAGGACGCCATCGTGGTTAGTGCTTGGCGTGCGGGCTTACACGGCAGCGAGATGCTCGCCACAGTTGCTGCAGAATCGTGAACTCGCCATTTCGACGGCGGCACCACACTCACGGCAGTGTCCTGCGAGATAGCCGCCGCAGTCAGAGCAGTAGGTGGCGTCGGGTTCCGGCCTCGGTCCGCACTCAGCGCAGGATTTCTGCTGCGCGCGCGCGCGGGCAATGGCGGCCTCCACCAGATCGGATGATTCCGCCGGCGTCACCGACGGTTTCGAGGATTCCTTGGCGGTTTTTGCGGCCCGCAACTCGTCGATCGCGGCCTGCGTATATCGTCGCTTGAGATCGGCGTAGTCGCGGTCGGAGAGCTTGCCGGTCTCGCGATCAAACTCAATTTCGCGAAGCGCCGCGACGGCACCATTCACGGTCACGTTCGCTGCGCTGTCCGCCGCGCGTCGTTCGCGGGTCTTCGCCTCGACGCCGTCGTCAATCTTCGAGGCGTCGCTGAGCAGCGGCGACAACACGAGCGAGAGCGCGCCAAGCGCGAGCACCGTTCCAACCGCGAGCGGCAGTGTGCCATCCAGCACCGCAACGAGCGCCATCATCGACTATCGTCCCGCAGCGCCGCATCCAGCGCCGCGAGCTCTTCCGGCGTGGCGTCGATGCCGCTGATCGCCGAGGACGGCGACACAACGGGCATCGCTGATGGATCCGTTGCGTTACGGCGCCATCCTCGCAACAGCGCGCCAATCCCGATGCCACCACCGACCAGGGCGACGACTGGCACGATCCACGCCAGCAGGTTGAATCCCCGCTCACGCGGCTGCATAAGGATGAAATCGCCGTAACTGTCGAGCATCGCATTCATGATCTCGCCAGCGCTGTAACCGCCTTCGACCATCGTCAGAATGTCGCGATGCACGGCGGGCGAAATGCCGCAGGTGAAATCCGTCGTGCGACACGTGTACACGTCGAGCGTACACGGGCACGGGCAGGCGAGCCGGCGTTCGAACGCTTTCACCTGCGCGTCGTCAAGCAGCCGCTTGGCGTCACGTTTCGGAGGGCGGCGAACAGGCGTGTACGCGTCTGGCGTCATCTCGACGTTGCTGGCAGGCGACTGGGTTCTCGCCGTCTGTCCGTCGGGGCGCTGTGCACGCGCAGTCCCCCTGACCAGTGACGCCGTGACGACGACCGCGATCGAGGTGCCCGCGTGGATCAGGAAGGTGCGGCGATCGAGACCGTTCATACGCCGGCCCGCGCGAGTTTGGACGCTGATGGCAACTGCGAGACGTAACCGCTCTCGCGCACCGCGCGCTGCGCCTGCGGCCACATAACGACGAGGCCACCGAACGCCATCATGATGCCACCAAACCAGACCCACCAGACGAGCGGATTAAAGTTGATATGCACGGCGGCGGTGTCTTTATCGACAGCGCCGGTGAACACCAGATACACATCTTGCTTCGGCGATTCAAGAATGCCCACTTCCGTCGACGGTTCGAATGACGGTTCTCCGCGGCTGTCGATGTGCTGACGCTTTTCGCTCGAGAGCAGACCCATCGGCTTGCCATCTTTCGTCACAGCAAAGCTGACGGCAACCACATGACGGTTGAGCTCTTCGTACGTCGAGATGCCCTGACTCGTGAACGTCCACGCATGCCCGAACGCATCGGTGGCGTTTATCGAGTCGCCGGTCTTCACGGTCGCTGCGACGTCCTTTCGGTACACCAGGCCAGCGAAGGCGCAAAACAGGAGGACGACGCCGAAGTGCACAATGTATCCGCCGTATCGGCGGCGATTGCGTCCAACAAGGCGCAGCGAGGCGGCGAGCACACCTTCACTGTACATGCGACGACGGGCACCGATGCCTTTGACGAACTCCTGAATGATCGTACCAAACACAAAACCTGCGAGGAGATACGAAACGAGTGCGTAGGCATCGCGCATTCCCATTGCAATCAACACGATGAACGTCGTGACACCGGCGATGACCGGCCACCTGAACTGCCGGCGCAAGTTGCTCACTGAGGCGCGTCGCCACGCGATCAGCGGACCAATTCCGGTCAAGGCCAGCAGCAATAGGCCAAGAGGGCCATTCACTTCGTTGAAGAACGGTTTGCCGACCTCGCTCTTTGACCCCGTCACCGCAGCTGAGAGAATCGGGAAGAGCGTACCCCACAACGTGGCGAAACAGATGCCGATCAGCACGAGGTTGTTGTAGAGGAACGCGGCTTCCCGGCTGATCATGCTCTCTAGTTCCGCGTTCGCCTGCAGATCGTTGAGGCGCGTCGACACTAGGTACGTCGTCAGCAGTGTCGCGCCGATCAGGAAGCCGAGGACCCAGTTGCCGGCGGGCGACTGCGCGAAGGCATGCACGCTGGTGATGATGCCGCCACGCGTGATGAAGGTGCCGAGGATCGACAGCAGAAACGTCACGATGACCAGCGTCACGTTCCATTTGCGCAGCATTCCGCGCTTCTCCTGGATCATGATGCTGTGCAGGAACGCCGTTCCGGTGAGCCATGGCAGGAACGATGAGTTTTCGACCGCATCCCACGCCCAATAACCGGCCCAGCCTACTTCGACGTACGCCCACCACATGCCGAGGATGATGCCGATCGTCAGGAAGAACCATGACACGAGCGCCCAGCGACGCACCGCGCCGAGCCACTGCGTATCGAACGTTCGGGTGACCAGTGCCCCAATGGCGAACGCAAACGGGACGGCGGTGGCGACGAGTCCGAGATAGAGCATCGGCGGATGAATCGCCATGCCGGGATTCTGCAACTGCGGATTCATGCCGCGACCGTCGGCGGGGATCCAATCGAGCCGCTCGTACGGATTCGCGCCGAAGCAGAGCGTCATCAGAAAGAAGAGCGTCACCGTGCCCAACGTGCCGGTGACCCACGGCATCATCGCGCGATTCGACCGTCGGTTCGAGAACACCGCCAGCGACGAGTAGATCGCTACGATCAACGCCCAAAAGAGTAGCGATCCGGATTGTCCGGCCCAGAACGCGGTCAGCGTGTAGACCTTGGGCAAATTGATGCTGGTATGTGACGCAACGAACTTGATCGAAAAGTCGTGCGTGAAGAGCGCCGTCAGGATGCCGGCGGATGCGAGCATTGTAAACACGAGCGTCGCGTACATCGCGCGCTCGCCGCTCTTCACCAGATCGAGCCGCCCCTGCAATCCACCGGAGAACGACACCGTCGCCGTCCAAGCGGCCATCAGCAGCGCGACCCAGAGGGACAATTCTCCAATGAGAATCATGCGCGCGAGTTGGGCGCGCTACCGAGCGCCAAAACATCGCCGGCCAAAAACTTCGTGCGTGCTTTCACGAGACGCCCTCGAAAGAACAACTGCATGTCGCAAAGATAGTCAAGCGGCGAACGGCCGTCAGTGTCCGCGATCGGCCCAGACGGCGAGTCCAGACCCCGCCACGATCCCAATGCCGTCCCACGTGAGGTCGCGCCAACTCGGATCACCGTGGCCGCGCGCGTCCCAGACTTCTTTGCCGACCCCAGCCCCGACGGTCACCGTGCTAGCAGCAAGCAGCGCGCGAGATTG
>JANLPE010000020.1:0-28350 GCA_031366985.1 Gemmatimonadaceae bacterium | reverse complement strand
CACAGGGGGCACGGAGGACGCGATCCCTCTGTGCCCCCTGTGCCCTCGGTGGTTCATTTTTTCGGGCAGCGCGCCGCGAACGGTGCCTATTGTTTCTCGTAGCGCTTCAATGCTTTCTGTCCAACTTCCGCGCCATAAATGCGCCCCGCGGCGTCGACCGCGATGCCTTCGGCGGAACTGGTCCCGGAGACGGTCGCATCGGGATCCGGGATGAACGCGACCACCTTGCCGTCGCGCGCGCTGCCGATGCGAATCCCGCGTTTCCACGCACCGTGTGGCGGTGAAACGGACCCGGACTCCGAGTCCGCGACATAGATCCTGTCGTTCTTGTCGATGAAGATGCCGCTTGGTCGGCTGAACTGCGTCCAGCTGTCGAGCACCACAAAATTCTGATCCATGATCAGGATACGATTGTTGCTGCGATCACCGACGAACAGGCGACCCTTCGAGTCGAAGGCGAGTGCATGCGGCTGATCGAGATGCCCGTCGCCGGCGCCGAACGTCCCATACGTCTTCAGCAGTCTGCCGGACTTGTCGAACTTGAACAAACGCGCGTTCGAACCCGGTCGCGACGAATGTCCCTCGGCGACGAAGATGTCGCCGTTTTTCGCGGTGATGAGGTTGTTCGGCATCCAGAAGAACGCCGAGTCCTTCGCGCCACCGGCCACGCCGAGCGTCATCAGCAGTTTGCCAGCCGGGCTGAATTTGAAAATCTGATGGCCCTTACTCGCGACCACCGCCGCGACGCCCGCTGTATTGGTACCGCCGGTGCAGGCACAGTCGACGACCCAGACGTTCCCGTCGCGGTCGACGTGAATGCCGTGCGGCGACAGGAGCATCCCTTCGCCAAACGATTTTACCAGCCTGCCGTTCGGATCGAACTTGAGGATCGTCGCGGCATTTGACCCGACGCAGCTGTTCGCGCCGCACCGCTCCGCCACCCAAATGCTCTTGCCATCCTTGTCGATCGCCACGGCACTCGTCGAGCCCCATGTGCGACCGTCGGGCATCTTGGCCCAGCCGACCACGGTGCGGTACGGATTGGGCGCGTCGTTCGTCGGCGCGACCGGCGTGGATTGCGCGGTCAGGCGCCCTGGCGAAAGCGACGCGCCGACGACGAGGAGACCGGACACCACCGAGCGGGTGTGACGCGAGATCATGGCGTGGGTGAGTAGAAGGGGGACAACACGTCGGTCGCTGACGGGCGACGATACCATAATAGAGTGCGCCGACTCGCGAGAACTGGCAACTCTTGTGCGTCGCTGGTCGGCGACTGATCCTTCCAGACCTTGTTCCAGAATATTTTCCGGGTACGCGCGTGAAGGATCTTACCACCGGCTCGATTCCTAGGCACATCATCCGTCTAGCCGTTCCTATGGCGGCCGGCATGATCTTCCAGACGATGTACTATCTGGTCGATCTGTATTTCGTGGCGCGACTCGGTGACGCCGCGGTGGCCGGCGTGAGTTCTGCCGGCAACGTGCAGATGATGGTCATGGCGTTGACGCAGGTGCTTGGTGTCGGCACGATGGCGCTGATCGCACAAGCGGTCGGCCGAAAGGATCGCGACGACGCGAACGCGATTTTCAATCAAAGCACACTGCTGGCGTTCGCGTGCGGCGTGACCGTGCTCGTCGGCGGACTGCTGGGCGCGCCCGCGTACATGCGCGCCATCGGTGCCGACGCCGGAACGATCGAGGCCGGCACGCAGTATTTGCGCGCGTATGTGCCCGGACTGGCCCTGCAGTTCGCGCTCGTGTCGATGGGGTCGGCGCTGCGTGGCACGGGCATTGTGAAGCCGACGATGCTCGTGCAGATCGTCACCGTCGTGATGAACATCGTGCTGGCGCCCGTGCTGATCGCCGGCTGGGGCACGGGACATCCACTTGGCGCGGCGGGTGCAGGGCTCGCAAGTTCGATTGCGATCGGTGCCGGCGTGGTGCTCCTGACGGTCTATTTCCTCCGTCTCGAGCACTACGTGTCCTTCACGTCAAGCTTCGGCACGATTCGCCGAGATGTGATCGCGCGCATACTCAAGATCGGCGTGCCGCCCGGCGGTGAGTTCGCGCTGATGTTCGTGAACACCGCGATCATCTACTACGTCATTCGGCATTTCGGCGCGCCGGCGCAGGCCGGGTACGGCATCGGTTCACGCGTGATGCAGGCGATCTTCCTGCCGGCGATGGCGGTGTCGTTTTCCGCCGCCCCGCTCGCCGGACAGAACGTCGGCGCGGGGCGCATGGATCGTGTTCGGGAGACCTTCAAGTGGGCGGCTATCATCGGCTGCGTGCCGATGGCGATCCTGACAATGCTTGTGCAGATCCGACCGGAGTGGCCGATCCACGCCTTCACGACAGAAGTCGAAGCGGCGAGCATCGGCGCGGATTTTCTGCGCGTGATCTCGTGGAATTTTGTCGCGACGGGACTGATCTTCACCTGCTCGGGGATGTTTCAGGCGCTTGGCAATACGATCCCCTCGCTGATCAGCAGCGCGACGCGACTCGTCACGTTTGCGGCGCCGCTGCTCTGGCTCTCGTCGCGTCCGGGCTTTCAGCTCGGGCAGGTGTGGACGCTCTCGGTCGCGACCGTGACGTTTCAGGCCGCGCTTAACGTGTGGATGCTGCGCGGACAGTTGCAGCGCCGACGTGAACTGAGACCGGTGCCCGCGCGCGCTGGCTGACGCCGGACTCGTCGACGCGCCAGACGCGGTTCCAGGCGTCCGCGAAGGCGTAGCAGCTGCAGGAGGGCATCCAGCGCGCGCGCAGGCGCTGTTGACGTTCACGGCACACGCCCGCACCGTTGCACACGACATCGCTGACGATCAGATCGCGCCACGCCTCGACGGACGTTACGCTCGAATCGCGGCGCCAGCGCGGACGGTCGCCTGTTGCGACCCACCGGACCGCCGGCGCCCATGCATCGTCGGCAGACTCGTCTCGCGTCACGACGCCGCCGTGCATGCGCGGTGCGTCGGCCACTGATAGCAGAACCGAAAGTGGAACTCCGACGCGGCGTTGGGCGGATGTCGCCGCTGCCGTCGGCACCGTCGCGATCGGCCTCGTGGCAAGCCCACCGATCGGCGTGGCGGTCGGCGCGGCCGGTCCGATCGCGCGGGAGGACACGGAGGCGGTCGACTGCGCGGATGCCGACGACCCGGCACACGCACCAACGCAGGCGCCAGTAGCGGCCACCCACACCTTCCACACGGGTAGTCGGCGTTGCACCGAGCCGTCCATTCGCTTCACGCTGGCGTTCGGGAACACGAAACCTCCTTGTGAAGGGGTCGCATCGGGCCGATCGTTCAGGCAACTCCTCAGCCCGAATCTGCCATGAATATATCGCACGCGCTGCGCATCGTCTCCGTTTCGCTGCTGGCTCTCGTTGTGAACTGCGGTTCGGGAGCAACGCGGGGCGCGACATCGACGGCGCCCTATGACGTCGTCATTACCAACGCTCGCATCGTCGATGGCACAGGCAATCCCTGGTACTATGGTGACGTCGCTGTGCGCGGTGATCGTATTGCGATGATTGCACCACGCGGGGCACTGGCGAAGGCGGCCGCGACGCGCACCGTCGATGCGAACGGACTCGTGTTGTCGCCGGGCTTTATCGACATCCAGGCGCACAGTTGGAATCAGCTACTCTTCGCCGACGGGAGGGTCATTGGCAAGATCGCGCAAGGAGTAACGTCCGAGATCCTCGGCGAAGCCACGACGCCGGCGCCGTCGAATACACGCGTGGACTCGCTCTACATGGGCGGCGATCCCGAGGAAGCACTGATGCGCGCGCACGTCGTGCACTTTCGCGGGACGCATGGATTCGGGATGTGGCTCGACTCGATGCAGTCGCACGGCAACGCCGTCAACGTCGGCAGCTATCTGGGGGCGACGACGGTGCGCTCGTACGCGATGGGTCGCCGCGAAGGCGCACCGAACACGGCGGAGCAGGATACCATGCGAGCCGTGATCACCAACGCGATGCGCGATGGCGCATTCGGGATCTCCAGCGCGCTGATCTATCCACCCGGCTCGTACGCCGGGACTCCGGAACTGATCGAAAACGCCAAAGCAATGGCGCCGTTGCACGGGACGTACATCACGCACATTCGCTCGGAAGAAAACGAGCTGCTGAGCGCGCTCGACGAAGCGATTCGTATCGGCAAAGATGCCGGCGTGCCAGTGGTCATCTATCACTTCAAAGCATCGGGTCGCACCTACTGGCCGCTGGCGCTGCCGGCCATTGCGAAGATCGATTCGGCGCGCGCCGCTGGACTGGACGTGAAGGCGACGATGTACACGTATCCCGCCTCGGGCAACAGCCTGTCCTCGTGCATTCCGGGGTGGGTGCACGCCGATGGCAAGTTGATGGAACGGCTGAAGGATCCATCGCTGCTGCCGCGTATCAGGAAGGACATGTCGAATCCGTCGTCGAAGGCGCCGGCACTCTGCCAACAGAATCCCGCCGACGCGTATCAGATTGCCGGTTTTAAGAAGCCAGAATGGAAAAAGTTCGAGGGATTACGCCTCGATGCGATTGCGAAGTCGCTGGGCCTCGACTGGATGGATGCCATCATCGCGCTCACGATTGGTGAATCCAACGCGCTGGGCAAGATCACCTTCGGCATGTCCGACGCCAACGTCGCGCGCATGCTGAGCCGACCGTGGGTCGTCGTCGGCAGCGATGCGGGTGGCTTCGACCCAGACACCACGAAAGCGCTGGTGCATCCGCGTTCGTACGGCACGTTCGCACGCATGATCGGCAAGTTCGTACGGACCGACTCGCTGTTCACGCTCGAAGAGGGCGTCCGCAAAATGACCTGGTCGACGGCGCAGATTCTGGGCCTGCGAGAACGAGGCATGGTGAAGGAAGGCCTGTTCGCAGATCTGGTGCTTTTCGATCCCTCGACGATGCTCGATCGCGCCACCTTCAGTGCGCCGCATCAGCTCGCGGTCGGGGTGCAGAACGTGTTCGTAAACGGCGTCGAAGTGTTTCGCGAGGGGAAGCCGACCGGCGCGAAACCAGGCCGCGCGTTACGCGGCCCCGGTTACGAGGCGTCGCGTTGATGCGTTGGTGCACTCGCGCGCGCACGGCAGCGAGCGCACTCGGCATCGCGAGTGCGCTCGCTGGATGCCGTGGCAATCGCCCTGCCACCTCGACCGACGTTGTCCTGCAGTTCTATACCATGCGAGATGCAGTCGGCATCACGCGGATGCCCACGGCGAAAGAACTTGCGGCGCTGCGGCCGTTTCTCGCCGACACGCTGGCGCGCGCATTGGCCGCCGCCGACGCGATGCGTACCGCTGACGAGACACGCGCGCCTGACGCGCAGCCGTCAATCGCAGACGGCGATCCGTTCTCGAGCCGCTTCGGGGGTTCGACGAATTACCGGGTGATGCCGGCGCTCGACCGCATCGCACCCGTGCGCGTCCCGGTCGAATTCACGAACGACAGCCAACGCCCCGCCGAACACTGGACCGATACGGCGGTCGTCGTACAGCAGGCGGGGCGTTGGGTCCTGCGAGACATTCGTTACGGCGGTACGTGGGATGTTGCAAACAAGGGCTCGTTGCTTTCGCAGTTACACGTGACGACTCCGCCATGACCCGCGACGGAACATCACCCAGCTGACGCCAGCCAGCATCGAGTACGCCGCCGTGATCGACACGAACACGGCGTGCGCTCCCATCGCGCTGAAACGCGTCAGGAGCCACGCGAGTGGCAGTTCGAACAGCCAGAAGACGCCGATGTTGATCCGCGTTGGCGTGGCCGTATCGCCAGCGCCATTGAATGACTGGGTGAGAACCATGCCGAAGGCGAAGAGCGGAAAGCCCACGGCCATGGCGCGCAGTCCGAACACCGCGACGTCGGTGACGGCAGCATCGTTCGTGAATCCGTGCACGATCGATCGCGCGAAAAGCGCAAAGCCCAGACCCATCAGGCCAAGAAACGCGACGTTGTAGCGCGCCGCCGTCCAGACGGCTCGTTCGGCACGATCGGGATCCTTCGCGCCAAGTGCCTGTCCGACCATGGTCGCGGCAGCATTGCCGAGGCCCCACGCTGGCAACATGGCAAACATGACCATGCGTACCGCGATCGTGTAGCCCGCCATCGCCGCGCTGCCAAATGTCGCCATCAACCGCACCAGCACGATCCAACTCAGACTGCCGACCAACACCTGAAACGTCCCGTTGACCGACATGCGGAGCATGCTGGCCATCGTGCGCAGTTCGATCACGAGATGATGTCGTTGCACACGCAGATGCCCGCTGCCGCGCATCAGGCGAGACAACGCAAACATCAAACCGGTGCCACGACCGATTGTCGTCGCAACGGCCGCGCCGGTGACGCCCATCGCCGGAAACGGCCCGAGTCCGAAGATCAGCACGGGTCCGAGGACGATGTTGATGCCATTGGCCAGCCAGAGCACTCGCATCGATACCGCCGCGTCACCGGCACCGCGGAACGCGGCGTTGACGACAAACAGCAGAAACGCTGTGACGCTGCCGCCGAGCATGACGCGTGTGAACGTCGTGCCGGTCACCAGCACGTCGTCGCTCGCGCCCATCGCGCGCAGTAGCTGCGGCGCCATCAGCGCGCCCGCCACGGCGAGCATAGTCGCGATCACGGCGCCGAGCAGAATCACCTGCACGGCGGCGCGTGCGGCGCCGTCAGCGTTCTTCTCACCGATGCGTCGGGCGACTACGGCCGTGCCGGAGATCGCGAGACCCATGGCAAGCGTGTAGACCACGATCATCATGGACTCGGTGAGCCCCACGGTCGCCACGGCGCTGGCGCCAATACGCGCCACAAAGAACACATCGGAGAGCGCGAACACGCTCTCCATCACCATCTCCAGCACCATCGGAATCGCGAGCAGGAAAATTGCGCGGCCGATGTCCCCGCGCGTGTAATCGTGCCGTGTCCCGCCGAGCGCGTCGCGAATGTCGCGCATCACGCCTCGGAGTCCATCGGGACGAGGTGCCACGGTTTCGGTACCACCAGTCATGCGAACCTCGACTGACTCAATAGAAAACGCCCCACCTGCGATGTCGAAGCAGGCGGGGCGCTCGGATCGAGGAGCCGCGAGAGGTTCGCGGCTTCTACTCGAGATGCCCTGCTTCGACAGTGCCGTCGATACACAACTGAACGACGGCCCGGACGACCGGGACGGCGCAGCTGCACATGCGGCGAGGGAGAACCTTCATCGAAGCACCTGGAGCGGATCTGGTGAGCCAGCGAGTCGGCGCGGTGCGGAACGAACGGATCGCAGCACGCAAACGGAAATGAATGTCAGTTCGCGGACTTGCGCAAGCGCACGGTCCCCGAGCCGGACTCGATGCGGATGTGCGCGCTGCCATCGCCGATCGTGCCGCGCAGTTCGTTGCGCGCCATATGCGTGGTCTTGATGGCGAAGTCTGACGTGATGCCGCCGCTGCCGGTCTCGATGTCGACTTCGGCGCCGAGCATCGATGGCAACGCGACCGTGACGCCGCTGGATCCGGCATCCACGGCCAGCCGTTTCGGCGCCGTAGTAAACGCGAGGGTCACTCCGCCACTGCCGGTCTCGACGTTCACGTCGCTCGACGCGACCCCTTCGAGTCGGACGCTGCCCGAGCCTGCGTCGACATTGAGCGTTCCACAGCGCACACTCGTTCCGACGACGCCGCCCGAGCCCACGTCAACGGCGCAGCGTTCACTCGTGATGTTGGTGACGCGTACGCCGCCCGAACCGTTGTCGATCTTGATCTCAGTCACGGTGGCGTCGCGCACATCGACTGCGCCGGAACCGGCATCGATGTCGAGCCGCCCGCGGATCGAAGACGCGGTGACGCGCGCCGCGGCGACGTCGATGCGAAGATCGCTGTCCACGCCGGTCGCGTTGAGCTCTCCGGTCGCAAGGTAGACAGCCACCGACTTCCCTGCGGGAACGCGGATCGTGAGGTCCGCCCACGCTTCGGTGCCGCTGCCGCGTGTCTTCACGCGCACGCGTCGTCCATCGCGATCGCGCCCGTGATCATCGTTGCCCCACGTGCCGTCAAGATCGACCCGCAAGTCGGTGGCGTTGCCCCATCCTCGCTCGCGTGCCGGGCCCTCGTACACGACGTCGTCACCTGCTGGGTAGAGCACGCGGAGCGCGTTGCGGCCGCGCAACTGGCTGGACACGATCTTCAGTTTGGCGGCATCGCGCCCGCCGCGCGCAACCTCTACCGTCACGTCGCTGCCCGTGCCACGCTCGACCGTAATGCGTCCGGCAAGGTTGTAGACGCTGACCTCTCGACCGGTAAGGGTTTCGCGTTCCGTCTGCGCGACGGCGGTGCCGGCCGACAGCACGGTCGCGGCAACGACACCGATGGTCAGTGTCAGAAAGGTAGAACGTGCGTGCGGCGGCGGGAAAATCTGCATGTTGAGCTCGGGCGTCGAGATAGGTTTACCTACGGGCCGGTCGACGCGTGGTGTCAGCAGTTCGACGCCTGTGCGCGTTTAAAGGTTTGAACGCGTGTTCACCTCTTTGATTTCCGCCCGACTCGTTTCTCGTGACTCGTATCTCGACCATGCGCTCTCCGATCAGTCCGTCGATGATGTCCCGTGCCTCCAGCGGCCTCCCGCTCGCTGCGCTCGCATTTTCACTCACGGCCTTGTCGCTCCACGCGCAGGGTCGTGTGCTTCCGTACACGAGGGCCGGTGTGGATTCGACCGACCCCATTTCGGTGATGGTCTCGCGACTCGATCTCGAGAAATACAAGGCCACCGTGAAGGGGCTCACGCAGTTCGGTGATCGCCGCCAAGGTACCGATCGCAATCGCGCCGCCATCGACTGGATCGAAGCACAGCTCAAGCGCTACGGGTGCAGCAACACCGAACGCATCACCTACGACTACACACCACCGACGCCGGCGCCTCGCCCGGCCGTAGCGCCCGGTGCGCCTGCAGCGCCGCCGCGTGCGCAGACGGCGGCGTCCGCCGGCGGCGGTCGCGCGCGTGGTGTGCGCACCCGCACCGGCGTCAACAACGACTCGCTCGTGCAGCCGGACGCGCGTCTTCGCGCACTGAACGCGCAGCCCAGCGCGCCCGGTCAGCGGCAGGAGGTGTTCTGCACGAAGGTCGGCACGACGCATCCGGAAGAGATGTACATCGTCGGCGCGCACATGGATGGCATCGGCTGGGGCGAAGCGGCCAACGACGACGGGTCGGGAACCGCGATCGTCATGGAACTCGCGCGCATCTTCAGCAGCCCCGACGTGCAGACCGAGCGTTCCATTCGCTTCGCGCTCTGGAACAACGAAGAGTCGGGACTCAACGGCGCAAAGGCGTACGTCGATCAGCGTGCACCGCTGCAGGGCAAAGAAAGCCCCGCCGGATCCGGCAAATACCCAGAGCCCAAATGGCTCGGCATGATCCAGCACGACATGATGATGTTCGATCACGGGATGCCGACGCCCGATGGCACAATGTCGAACGACCAGCGTCCCGAGGCCGACGTGAACATCGAGTTCCAGGTCAGCTCGAAGATGGCACCGCAGTCACAGCAACTCGCGTGGCTCTTGCACTCCGCGAACACCAAATACGCGACGGATTATCCTGCGCAGGTCGGTCCGTACATGACCAACACGGATTCAGGACCGTTCCAAGATCTCGTCGCCGCGGTCAGTCTGCGCGAAAACGAACGCGGCACGCAGATCGGCAGCGGATGGGATCCACACTGGCATCAGCCGACCGACCTGTTCGCCACGTTCACCGACAACGATTTCCGTCTCGCCTTGAACGCCGCGCAGACAACACTCGGTGCCGTCGGCAAACTCGCCGGCGCGACGAAAAAGCAGTAGGGCGTACGGCGTAGGGAGTCACGACACGAGGAGAGGTACGAGAGCCATCGTTACTCCCCGTCTGCTTACTCATACGAGTTTCCCTACCCAACTACTCGAGACCCTCGACGGATTTCGGAAGGCGTCCCGCCCACGGCCGCGCGCGTTCGAGCTGACCTGCAACGCGAAAGAGCGTCGCTTCATCGCCGAATCGTCCGACCAACTGCGATCCGATCGGCAGACCCTCGGCATTCCAATACAGCGGCACCGACATTGCTGGCTGACCGGTGACGTTAAAGATCGGCGTGTACGGGATGAAGCCGAACGCCTTGTCGACCATGTCCTGCAAAAGACGCCCCGAGCTCAGCAGCCCGCCGAGTCCGAGCGCGCCGATCACCTGCAGCACCGTGCGTTCGGCGCTGCTCGGCTGCAGTGATCCGATCACAAGTGGTGGCGACGCGAGCGTCGGCGTCAGTAGCAGATCGTACTGTGTAAAAAACTGACCGATCACGCGCCCGGCTGACTGTAAACGGCGAACGGCCAGCGCATAGTCCGAGGCGCGGAAGTGACGGCCGACGAGACCGAGCGCCCACGTCGTCACCTCGACGTCTTCTCGACGCGCGGCGCGCTTGAGTTGCGCCCCCATCCACTCGATGTCGGCGCGACACTCGGCGGCGACGATCGTGAGAAACGACTGCGCCAGCGCCTGACCGTCGATCTTCGGTTCTGCCTCGACAACGTCGTGACCGAGCGATGACAACAACGCCGCCGCATCGGTCAGCGCGGCTTTGCAGTCGGCATGCACCTCCTTGCCGAAGAACGGCGTGCTGGTCATCGCGATGCGAAGTCGCCCCGGCTCCGTAGTGACTTCGTCGAGATACGGTCGTGCCTGCGCTGGACAGGCGACGGGCGTGCCCGCATCTTCGCCGGCCGTAAGATCCATCATGAGCGCCGAGTCACGCACACTGCGCGTAATCACATGCTCCTGCGCAAAGCCGCGCCACATATCGCCGAAGTCGGGACCCGTCGGCATTCGCCCGCGTGTTGGCTTCAGGCCGAAGACGCCGTTGCACGACGCCGGAATGCGAATCGACCCGCCACCGTCGCCGCCGTGACCGATGGGCACGATGCGAGCGGCGACGGCAGCGCCGGAGCCACCACTCGATCCGCCCGTCGTGCGAGTGGTGTCCCAGGGATTCCGCGCGACGCCGAGCGCTTCGCTTTCTGTGAACGGCGTCAGTCCGAACTCCGGTGTGTTGGACCGCCCGACGAAGATGGCGCCCGCCCTTCGGTAGCGCGCGACGAGCTCGCTGTCGTGGTCTACGACGACGGACTGCATGGGGCGCGTCCCGTGGCTCGTGGGAATGCCGGTAATTGTCGCCTGCAAGTCCTTGATCACCATGGGGACGCCGGCGAATGGCGCGCGCTCCGGGATCTTGCCAATGCTTGCTTTGGCCTGCGTCTCGAGGACGCGAACGACCGCGTTGAGTGCGGGATTGCGCGCGGCGATGCGAGCGAGAGCGGCGTCGGTGACATCCGCGGCGGACACCTGCCGCGAACGGACCAACTCCGCAAGGGCCATACCGTCAAGCGAGTCGTACTCGGGGAAGGGGAGCGTCATGCGGAGAACGCTACGCGGTCAGGCGACGCCCGGCAAACTTGGGAAATCCCCCTTCCTAAAACCGGATACACGGCACCATGATGAAGGTGTTGTTCGCAAGGATCTCCTGACCGAAGTGGTCTGCGCGAAGACGTGCCCCCCAAATCGAACGAGCGCACTTATGAATCCTCTCCGCGGTTCCGCGTCGGCTAGAACCCCGCGGCACCTACGCCCCGCCTCGACGTTGCCGACGCTGTTGGCCGCGTTCGCGCTGCTCACCCTCGGCGCCTGCAAAAGCGACACCGTTGCAGACCCCATCATCGCCGCAAAGGTCGTCGTCACGCCTGGGCTGGTCTCGAAGAACGTTGGCCAGACGCAGCAGCTGGCGGTACAAGCGGTCGATGCGAGCGGTGCCACCCTTTCGACCGACAACGTTGCTTGGACGTCGCTCGATCCTGTAATCGCCACCGTCTCGAGCACGGGTCTGGTGACCATCCTTCGTTCCGGTGGCACGGCGATCGTCGCGTCCACGCGTGGGGCGACCGGGTTCGCATCTATCGACGCGATCGGCAACATCGCTGCGATCAACATCATCGGTGTCTTGACGGTCGGTATCGGTCAGACGTCGCAGTTGAGCGCAACGTCGATCGAATCCACCGGACGCGAGCTGTTTCGCACCGTCGCGTGGTCGTCGGCGAATCCAAGCATTGCGACCGTGTCGGCCTCCGGCTTAGTGACCACGACGGGGGTCGGTAGCACCGTGCTGTCGGCCGCGGCAGAGGGCAAGATCGGATCTATCACGTTCACCGTGTTGCCGCCGCCGGCCGTGGCAACGGTCGCCATCGTGCCCGCGACCGGTTTCTCGCCAACGACGATTGGAGTGCCACTCTCACTCACGTTGAAGGATGCACAAAACAACGTCGTGACCAATCGCGTGGTCGGCTGGACATCGTCGAGCGAGGCGCTGGCAACCATCTCGAGTTTGGGCGTCCTCACCGGAACTGGTGTAGGGAACGTCACCATCACCGCGACGAGCGAAGGCAAGAGCGGAACGGCCACGTACCGCGTGCGCACGGGTCTCAAGAGCGGTGTGCCGGTAACGTTCGCGAATACGAACAATGATGCAGACGGTAGTCTGTTTACGGCAGCGATCCTCAATCCGAACACGGACTTCAACACCATCTCGTCGTTCGCCATCTACGTCCCGGCGGGCACGACGACGCTGCGCGTGACGCTCGGCGGCGGTACTGGGGATCCGGACTTGTACCTCTTCCGCCCCGGCAACCTGACGACGACGGACGACTGTCATTCGTACGCCGACGGTCCAAGCGAGTTGTGCACGGTCGCGAATCCGGCCGCTGGCGTCTGGCGCGTGGCAGTCGATCCATACATCGCGCACGCGAACACCGTCATCACTGTGACGATCACGCCAACGCCTCCCTGAGCGACTCGCGAGTCCGGCGTCGCGTGCTGCACGTCGCGACCTGTTGCGAAAACGGGGTGACCGACGGCTGTCGGTCACCCCGTTTAGCGAAGTCGCCTCGCGCCGCGCGCGAGGCGGCGCGCCAAGAATTTTAGCGGGGCCGACGCTCGCGTGACCGTCGGCGAACCACGATGCCAAGTCCAAACAGGCCGAAGGCCACCAATCCAACCGTGGTTGGTTCAGGCACGGCGGTGGTTGGCGCCGCGACGAACTGCAGGTTGTCGACGCCGAACGCTCGCTGATCGCCCTTGAGGACAAGCCGATTGAACGACGCTTGATTCGAATTGGTCAGATCGAACCCCCAGAACAAGTCTTGGTTCGCCGTACACGTCGGGCCAAAACCAGTGGGGCAGAACTGCGGCACGGTCGTCTCAATCACGTCAATCAGGAGATTGTCCTTCCAAATCTCGAAGGTTGACGCGCCCCCCTGCAGCGTCGAGAAATTGAACGCGACCGCCTTCATCAGCTGCGAAAAACGAAGCTCGATCGTCAGTGTGTTGTCTTGCGTCAGGTTGAAATTATAGATCGCCTTGGTTACGAACGGCTGATACGGGCTAGGCTGCACACGTGTCGACACGGGATCGCCGTAGAAGCCAAGAAAGACCGAGAGTCCGCCGCCGAGACTTAGGCCTCTCAGATTGGCGCCACTCGCGGCCGCGATCCCATCAAGATTGTTCGTCGTGTAATTGCCGCTAAGGCCAGTTCCGCGGCCTTGGATTTGGTTGCTGCCGGGCACCAACGCCTGCGCGAAATACGGGCCACCGGTTACCGGCACCTGCGCGAAGTACGGGCCGCCGGTCACGCCGACGCTGGTCACGCCGACGCTGGTTGGCTTGGCGCCGGTGGGTGTGTCGCCACTCGTCGTCGCGGTCCGTTCGAGATGGTGCGGCGCGTGACTGCCAAGCACTTTCGGCCCGCCGACCGGCGCTTGACTACTGCTATTTGCTGGCCCTTGCCCGAACGAAAGTCCGGCCGTCAGCTCGTCGCTGGCGACACCGCTGCTGCTCGGGGAAACGATCGCGTCGGGGTGGTGCGGCGGGTGACCGTCGACAGGGCCAACCGTGCTGCTCCTCAACTGCCCGCCGCCGTCAGCCTGCGCCCACAACAGCGAGAGTCCGCCCGGCACACCGGCGCCAATCACATTGCCGTTCCTCGTGGCGGTAGCCCCAACAAGCTGGCGCTGCCCCTGGCTTCCCAGTCCACGGCGTTCGCCGACCAAGCTCTGGTTGCTGCCATCCGTCTGCGCCCACCCGGTTGAGGCGGTCGCAGTCAGAATGGCCAGCGAAAATCCAGCGCGTCGAAGCACGGTCACCAGTGTGTTGCGGGGAGTGACAAGTCTAGTGTCGAATAGCCGGCGCACCAGCCATACAATCTCATCCGCCACGATGCATGGCATGTTTCGTTCCAAAGCGCGGCTCGGAAAACCTGGCCGCTATTTGGTAGCTTTCATCAGCGGTGTCACGCTTGAGGTCGCTTGAGACTGGCACCATCGAAACGGAAACTGTCGCGCTACCGCTGCACGATTGTTGTGAGAATGCCTCAACGAAAGCTCACAAATTTCTTGACGCTCTCGTCGCGAATGGGCACTTTTCATTTGTGATGCTCGGCGAATCCGTGATCCCCCATTGCTCCCCTCATGCCCCGTGCCGTGAATCCCGGTTCGACTCGACTGACTCTGCTCGTACCCCCTCGCCGCGTGACGGCGTCGCGCGCGCTTCGCCCTCTGGTGTCTGCCATCCTCGGTGCCGCTCTCACCGCATGCGCGACCAGTGGTGCGTCCATTGGCACGGGGCGTGTTTCGATCCGCGGTGGGGCAGATTCCGCGCTCGCTGCGGCGGTCGCGCGCGAACAGTCCGGTGGTGCGACGACGTCATCCGCGATCGGTGTGCCGCCGTTTCAGCTGCTGGCGAAATCCGAAGGCGTGTCGGCACTGGGTTTCGCCATCGCCGATTTGTTGACGACGGATCTGTCGCGCAGTTCACGCGTATCGCTCGTCGAGCGGTCACGGCTGTCCGACGTCTTGAGAGAGCTTGATCTCGCGAAGACCGGACGCATCGATTCGGCCACGGCGCCGCGCGCCGGAAAACTCATGCGCGCGAAACGCCTCGTGCTCGGCTCGGTCGATACGATGAGCAAGGGTAATCTGCGTATCTCGGTGCGCGTGGCCGATGTCGAAAGCGGTGTGCTCGACGCCTCGCTTGACGCGCAGGCGCCGCTCGCGGACGTGTTGTCGGCCGAGAAGGCGCTGGCGTTTCGCTTGTTCGAAGCGCTCGGCATCGTGTTGACACCGGCGGAGCGCGCAACGATTTCGGCGTATCCCACAACATCGCTTGCGGCGCTCAACGCGTACGGACGCGGAGTGCAGGCAGAAATCGGCGGCGATCGTCGGCGCGCCATCGATGAGTTCAACAGAGCCGCCGTGGTCGATCCGGCATTTCAGCAGGCGCGTGATCGTTCGCAGCAACTCAAGTCAGACGCGCGGCGCAGTGCAGACGCGCCGTCGGTGTTGCCCGGCATGCGCGCGATCGATGCGCCGATCAACGGCACGGTCGATCGCGTCAATCGCCCGATCGATATCATCACGTCGCTCTCCCGGCCACTCGGCGGTGCTGCGGATCCGTCGTTCCCCAGTTCGATTGTAACCGTGGTCATCACGGTTGCCCGCCCGTAACGTGACGGTGCATGCATTACACGGCGTTCGCGGCATCAGCACACCTCACGGCCTCTGGTCGAGCCGAGCCGTGCCGTTCATGCGTATGGCGGTCGCGTTGCTGACGTCCATTTCATCCGTTGTCTCGGCGCAAGAGCGCCTCGTAGGTCGACAGTCGGCAGGCGCGGGAATCGCTGGCGAAACGATCGGCTTCGGCGGTAGCGGACTCAGGCAATACAATTTCGTCGGACTGGATTCAGCTCGTATCACGTCGTTGCAACAAGTGTCGACGCCGATCACGACGGCGTGGTCGCTGGGTGAAACGTGGCGTGTCGATCTGACGGCGCTCTACGCTACGGCGACGATTCAGTATCGCGACGCCGGCAAGGCGACCGACACGCGGTCGGCCACGCTGTCAGGTGTCAGCGACGTGCGCGTCCGTGCGACCGGAACGCTGATCAACGATCTGCTGGTGTTGACGGCAGGCGTCAATCTGCCGACGGGACACACCTCGCTGGCACCGAAGGAGTTCGGCGTGCTGCGGATCATGGCAGCACCCGCCTTGGGTCTTGGGAGCACGCCGGTCGGCGCCGGTGCCAGCGGAACGATGGGCCTCGTCGCGGCGCGCAAGCTCGGCGAGTGGGCCGTGGCGGTGGGCGGGTCGTACGAACATCGTGGCAAGTACCAACCAGTCGCCGCCTTGGTCGCCGGTGCGGGCTCTTCAGATTTTCAGCCGGGCGGTGTCGTTCGCGTCTCGGTGACTGGCGACCGTACCTTGGGACCGCATCGACTTAGCGTGGCCGTCGCCGCGGACAGGTTCGCGGATGACGAGCTGCGGACGCCGTCAGGCGGCGTACCGTCACAGTCCAGCGGCCCACCGTCGACGGCGTCGAGTACTCGGGTGCGGCTCGGCCCGGTCTACAGCGCCGACGTGCAGATGAGTTTTGCGGCGCCAAAGTTGCGCACCCTGTTGGCCTTTGCGTCGATCCGCGCGCGTCAGCCGTTCGCTCGTGACGGGAAGACGGTCAGCAATTCGAACGGCCTGTATGCCGACGCCGGGGTCCGCGCCGCGCTCTCGTTGGGTCCGCAGCGGGACCTGATTTTAGGCGCGGATACCCGTGTACATTCAGGGCTGGGTGTCGACGAAGGATTGCCGACTGCCGGGGTTGCCAGCGGCAGCCTGTCGGCGGGTCTGGAATTACGACGAGGCCTGATGTCGCTGCAGCCGTACGTGCGCGGGCAAGCGGGCTCGTTGCGCCAGCGAGGGGTCGGTTCGTCCGCGCCCTCGCAGTCGTTCAGTGGTGTCGCTGGTGGTCTCGTCGTCGTCACGCGCTTCTGAGTGTCATACGCTGGTTGGGATGCTGGTGGTTGGTCAGCGCTGCTCCTCAACGTCGGGCCAAGGGAGGCCGGACGTCGTGCCACATTTCGTCCTGGAATCCTGATGAACCGACTCCGTGCTACCGCGATCGCCGTTGTTGCGTTGGTGATGCTGGCCGGGTGTTCCGATATCGCGCGTATGGTGACGCCTGCCGGCAAGACGGACCTCCGTCCTGCTCGCGTCGCGTTCACGGCTTCAGTGTCGAGCGCCTCGGTGCGCACCTCAGACGAGCTGAGCCTTCGCGTGACGTCGTCGTATGTGCAGTCGAATGGGACGCGAGTGGTGATCGCGTCGCAGACGATCGTACTGTCGGCGGCAGCATCGCAAGCCGTTCCGATCCCGGTCGATCTGGCCGCCTGTCTCGCCGACGCTTCGCGCGATGGCGCTGGAACGGACGCCGGATGCTCAGTCGTCCTCGATCTCTCGTTGGTCGTCAACGGCACGAGCGTCGATCGGCAGACCGTCGGACCGCTTCGCTTGGCGGCTGGCGCGACCACGGCAGTGTCGCAGCCCGTTACGCTCTTCGAGATCGCCTCGATCGATCTGAGTCCCGCGTCGGCACTCGAGATGGTGCAGGGCGCGACGGCCACCATCAATCCGCTGGTGCGCGACACGCGCGGCCTTACGGTCGCGGGCCGCACACCGAACTGGACCAGCGATGCACCGACGATCGCGTCGGTCGATGGGTCGGGCAAGGTCACAGCGATCAACGTCGGTGAGACGCGGATTTCGGCCACGATCGGTGGCGTGTCGAACAACATTTTGGTTCGCGTGACCAAGCCGCCCGTGGCGCTGGCACTCACCGCCACAGCAGGCAGCGGCAGCGGCAGCGTAAAGTCTTCGCCGACGGGAATTGATTGCCGCGTGAGCGGCGCCGCGACCACGGGAACGTGTTCCGCCGACTTTGCCGCTGATGCGCAGGTGACCCTGACGTCGACGGCGGACGCCGGACAGTCGTTCGGCGCGTGGGGCGGTGCGTGTGCCTCGAGTGCGGCAGGTGTCAGCTGCACCGTCACGATGGCGCAGGCGCGTGCCGTGACGGCGCAGTTCTCGTCGATGCGACGCTTGACGGTCGTGGCCACGTCAACGGATGGCAGGGGACGCATTACCGGTCCGTTCGGCATCGATTGTCGCATCGATGGTGCCGCCGCAACGGGGACGTGTGCTGCCGACGTTGTTGACGGCACGCCCATCACGCTGACCAACGTGCCGGACGCCGCCAACGGCAGCACGCTCGCGCAGATGTTTGCCGGTTGGGGCGGTGATTGCGCCGCCGCCGCCGGCACGACGTGCACAGTGACGCTGGCGGGCGGGAATCGCAGTGTGACGGCCGGCTTTCAAGGTGCGAAATCGCTGACGGTGCAGCTTGCCGGAACCGGCGGCGGCGGCGCGACCACGGCCACCGGGTTCTCTTGCGCGCGTGCGGCCGGTCAGGCGATCGTGACCTGCGCGAGTTCGTTGGTGTTCGGCGCACAGGTTGCACTTGTTGCCGAGCCAGACGGGCAGTCGACGTTTATTGGGTGGACGGGGGCGTGCAACGGACCGTCGACGGTCTGCGTCACGACGATGACAGCAGCGCGCGCCGCGACCGCAACCTTCACACGTCGTACGTTCCCGTTGACCATGGTGCTTGATGGCGGCGGCAATGGGTCCGTCTTGGTGAACGGTGTCGTCGCATGCTCGAGGACCGCCGGGCAGGTTGGCGCCATCACCTGCACTACCAACATCGAGATCGACACCCGAGTCGTAGTCACCCTCACCACCGGCGATCAGACGGACATCATCGGCAACGCGGGTGCGTGCGAGAGCATCGCTGGTTGTGAGTTCGTCATGAACACGGCGCGCAGCCTGACGACGACGTTTTCGTCGCGGGCGCCGGTGACGGTGCGCATCATCGGGTCCGCGAGCGGTACCGGCCTGGTTCGTAGCGATGAAGCAGTGCCGGCGATCAACTGCCGAGTCGTCAACGGCGTCCCAACAGGGGCTGGTTGCAGCGGGTCCGTGCCGAATGGATCCACGATCCGCCTCCAGACGACCGGTGATCCGGGCAACGCACTGATCCTCTGGGGCGGCTCGTGCTCCGGCCGCGGCCAGTCGGACTGTACGCTGGTGGCACGCACCAACGTCGATGTGGTGGTTGGCTTCACGGCGGCGATCGACCTCGAGCTACGCCTGAGCGGTTCAGGGCTTGGCGTGGTCTCGTTCGAGCCGGTCGGCGCGCCCAGTCAGCAGCCGTGCGCCATGACAACGACCAGTGGTGCGAATTGCAGATTCGCGCTGCCTATCGGACTGTCGAGCGTGTTGCGCGGTCAGGCGGCAAATGGCGCACGTTTCGACGGGTTCATTGGACCGTGCGCGGAGAGCGCGGTCGAAGGGCCGGTTCCAGTGTGCACGTATCGCGGCATCGGATTCCTCCGAGTGTTCACGGCAACGTTCTCGAAGCCGTAGTCCCAGGTTCGCGGACGAGCGGATGGGACCGATGCGGGGGCGGCGACCACACTGGTCGCCGCCCCCATTTTTGTTTCCAGTGTCGTGCGCCGTTTTTACTTCAGCGACGCCAGGCGAACCTTCGCCCGGTCGAAATCGGGATTGAGCGCGATCGCCTGCTTGTACAGTGAGACCGCCTGCGTCTTGTCCTTCTTGTCCTCGGCTTCGATGGCCTGACTCATGGCCATGAGCGCCTTAAACTGGTTCGGGCTCTTGGCCGCAGGCGTCGTGGCGCTGGCCACCTTGAGCGTGGGGAGCTTGAGACCGGCATTCACCTTCGCACCGAGCTGGATGACCAGCTGCAGCAGATTGTCCGATGGACCAGTCACAGACTCCGTGTACTCGATCTGCGACGTCTCGGTGTTCACGGCACGCACATCGATGCGCATGTTCTTCTTGGGGTCGATGACGAACGTGCCCATAAGCATGTGGCGTGCGCCGAGCGTCTTTCCAAGCTTCACTGCGGTCTCCTTGTCCACGCGATCGCTATTCTGCAGATTCTGCTCTTCAATCAGCGACTGGAGGCGATCACGCTCGACGACACGGACGGCGTTGTTCTGCGAGAGCTCCGTGATGAGCATTTCTGCCATGCCTTTGCTGAGCGGCGCGTACGACGCATTGTCGATCAACGCGCCGTTGGTGAAATACAGAACGGCAAGCGTCGGCTTCTGCGCTGCGGCGGCGCCTTGCGCCGACAACGGAAGGGCTGACACCGTCAACGTCGAAGCGGCCAGCAAGAATGACCGCGTGCGGGCCGACCAACGACGGGCATTTGTGATCACGGACATGTGCACCTCGTAGAGGGGAATTACCAACACCTCCTACAACGTCGTGCCTTTCGAGGTCGATCGTCAATAGCTGATCTGATTTCCCCTGCATTTTGTCCGATTTTCTACCGTCACGATTTCCTGCGCCCATGCCAAAGACTTGCACGTCCTGCGGAACGACGTACCCTGACGAGATGGTGTTCTGCCCGACGGACGGTTCCTCGCTCCGTACCGATGAGGTTGGAGCCGACCTCATCGGTACGGTGATCGCCGAACGCTACCTCGTGAACAAGCTTCTTGGCGAAGGTGGCATGGGGAAAGTATATCTCGCGAAGCACGTGCGCCTGCCACAGCAGGTCGCCATCAAGGTGCTCCACCACGACATGGTCAAGGACGCCAATGCGGTGGCGCGCTTCAATCGGGAAGCCGCCAACGCGGCAACCATCGAGCATGAGCGAGTCGCCCGTGTATTTGACTTCGGTCAGACCGCCGACGGCTTGGTCTATCTGGCGATGGAGTTCGTTCCGGGCAAGACGCTGCGAGACGTCTTGGACGAATCGCCGAGGCTCCATCCGGTGCGCGCCGCAAATATCACGTATCAGGTAGCTGAAGGCCTAGACGCGGCCCATCGCCTGAGCATCGTGCACCGCGATCTCAAGCCCGATAACGTTCTCGTGATCACCGACGAGGGCGGCGTCGATCGTTGCAAAGTGGTGGATTTCGGTATCGCGAAAGCCACCAATGATTCGGGCACGCAATTAACGCAGATGGGCATGTTGGTCGGTACGCCCGAGTACATGAGTCCTGAACAGGTGCTTGGTGAACAGCTTGACGGCCGCAGCGATCTGTATGCGCTTGCCTTGGTGGCGTTCGAGATGTTCTCGGGAGGGCTTCCGTTTGAGGGGACTACGCCGGAACGCAAGCTCACCGCGCGGCTGATTCAGGACCCGCGTACGCTCGCGGTGGTCGCCCCAGATGTGGACTGGCCCGACGCGTTGCAGGCCGCGTTTGACCGCGCGCTTGTGCGTGAGCCCGAAAATCGCACCGCCACCGCGATGGACTTCGCGCATGAAATCGTGACGACCGTTGAGACGTGGACGGAGATGTCAGTGCTGCGTGCGCGAACGCCGATGTCGACGCTGGCGATTGTGAACGCGGCGAACGAGAGCACGGGGGCGATGTCGAAGCCGACACCGACTTCCTCGCCGACTAGTGGCGCGACACGGCCCACCCCTGCCAAAGCCACCCCACCTTCGACGACCGCGTCCACCAAGTCCCCGACGCCGGGCGCGTCGACATCAGCCAGTAAGCAGGCGATCCCGGAGCCGGTGTCGAAGAAGTCGCCGCTGGCGGCGATTGCGGCCGCGGTGCTGGTGGTTGCAGCGGCCGGCGCATACGTCGCGTTCGGTCGCAGTGGATCGTCGAGTGCGACGACGTTGCCGCAAACGGTAGCGAGTGCGGCGACACCGACTGCGAGCCCGGCGGCGAATCCGTCGGCGCCGGCGTCGCCGACGCCACCTCCCGTTGTGCCGGCCCCGCTGGCGCAGGCCGGCGGAGGATCTTCGGCGCCGGCCTCGCCGTCAACACCGGCACGGCCGACGGCGTCGCCTGCGGGAGCGGGGGCAGCCGCGACGGCTGGAGTAGCCCCCGGTGCGACGCCAGTTGCCCCGGCAGGCGCCGCAAAATCCGGTGCGTCGGAAGCGGAAACACGCGAAGCGCGCCGGTCGCTCAATGCGATCAACGCAACAATTCAGGACGCACCTGATGATCAGGATGTTGCGGTGGCGACCAAAGCCATCCCTCAAATCATGGCGCTGTTGCCGCGTGTAGGCACTGCGTCAGACAGTACGTGGGTCTATATCGCGTTGGTGTCGGCGAATGGATTGGCTGGGCATCCCGAAAGAGCGTGTGAGCCGTATCGGAGCGCGAAGCGCCTGGCGTCACTCGCGAAAGAGAAGGAAGCACTGGGTCTCGCTGGACAGTCACTCACCTGCGCGCCGTGACGCGCCCGTGAAACGCGCAACGGGCCACCGCGCATGACGAGTCGTCGTGATTTTCTACGCGCGTCGGGCGGTTGTCTCGCGCACATTATCTTGATGTCGTCGTGCGCGCGTCGCGCGACGCGTCTGCGCTGGACTGCACCGACCAATCCCACGGTGACGACCGCGCCATTCGCGCGATTGGATGCGATTGCCGCCGACACGTGGGCGGTGATCTCGACGCCGCTCGGCGGTGATCGCACGACCTTCGCGAACGGCGGAATCATCGCCGGACGTCATGGGGTGATCGCCGTGGAAGGCTTCTACAAACCCGCCGGCGCGATGTGGCTGGCTGAGCAGGCCCGCGCGCTGACGGGCCGTTGGCCCACGCACGTAGTGCTCACGCACTATCACATCGATCATGCGGCCGGTGTGAGTGGCTATCTCACCGCGCAGGCCTCGCCGTTACTGCGGGCGACGGCGACCACGCGCGATCTCGCGCTCAGCGGCGGCCCAGTCGCCCCAGCGAAAAACGATGCGTTATCGCGTGCGTTCGCCGAGGTGGTGATCGTCGATGGGTCACGCCCGGGTACGATCGATCTTGGGAATCGGCAGGTCGAACTCATGTCGTTGCACGGTCACACGCGCAGCGATATCGCGCTCGTCGATCACGATGCGAACATCACGTTCGCCGGCGACCTGCTGTGGAACGGCATGTTTCCCAACTTCGTCGACGCGACGCCGTCGCAACTGATCGCGTCGATGTCGCAGTTGTCGGCGCGCACGTCGCATGCGTTCGTGCCGGGACACGGAGCCATGGCGGACCGCGCGACGGTCGCGCGTTATCGTGATCTGCTGGCGGATCTCGACACGTCGGCGCGCCGAGCGCATGCTGCCGGCAGATCCGCGGTCGCCGCCGCCGCGAGCTACACCGTGCCGGCGACGCTGGGCGAGTGGATGGCCACGAAGCCTGGCATCGAACGGGCGATGACGGCGTGGTACCGGGAACTCGGTCCGGCGTGACTACACGAACGCCGAGTCGCCGAAGGTCGGCGTGATGCCCAGCTGACGGAAGAGAAACGCGAACGTATCTGCCGCCTCGCTGATGCTCTTAGTCAGTGATGAGCTGCCGTGCCCCGACTGCGTCTCGATGCGAATGAGCACGGGAGCCGAACCGCGATGCGCGTGCTGCAGCCGTGCTGCAAACTTGAATGAATGTGCCGGCACCACGCGATCGTCGTGGTCACCCGTCGAGATCATGGTGGCTGGATACGCGACGCCATCACGCAATCGGTGCAACGGCGAGTATGCGTACAGATACCGGAACCCGTCCGGGTCGTCACTCGAGCCGTAGTCAGCGATCCAGTTCCAGCCGATCGTGAATTTGTGGAAGCGCAGCATGTCCAGGACACCGACGGCCGGGAGTGCAACGGCGAACAACTCAGGCCGTTGCGTCATGATCGCGCCGACAAGCAGGCCACCGTTCGAACCGCCCTGCATGGCCAGACGCGCGGAACACGTGTATTTGTTGGCGATCAACCACTCGGCCACGGCGATGAAGTCGTCGAACACATTCTGTTTGTGTGCCTTCATGCCGGCCCTGTGCCACGCCTCGCCGTACTCACCGCCGCCGCGCAAGTTGGCCTGCACGTACACGCCGCCCTGCTCAAGGAATGCCACGCGAAGCGCGCTGAAGCTGGGCGGCAATGAGATGTTGAAACCGCCGTATGCATAGACGAGCGTCGGGTTGTTGCCGTCGAGAACGAGGTCATTGCGCGCGACGATGAACGCCGGGACACGCGTACCATCCCTACTCGTGACGAACACTTGGCGCGTTTCGAATCGTGTCGGATCGAACGGTACCTGCATCGCGCGGTACCGCATGCTCTCGCCGCTGGCGATGTCGTACCGATAGATCGATGCCGGTGCCGTGAATGCCGTGAACGTGAAGTACACGGAGGTCGCGTCGCGCTCGCCACCGAAGCCGATGGCGGTACCGAGTCCTGGCATCGTGATCTCGCGCTCCATGGCGCCGTCCAGCTGATGCACGTACGCGCGCGTCGTGACGTCCTTGAGGTACGACGCGAAGAGTCGTCCACCCGCGGAGGTGATGCCGTCCAGTGGCTCCTCGCGTTCCGCGATGATCGTGCGCCACTGCGCTTCATCGGTGGCCGCTGGATCGATCATGACCACACGCCGATTCGGCGCGTGTCGATTGGTCACAACCAGCAACGTGCCGCCGACGTGATCGAGCACGTGCATCTCGTCGTCGAACTCGGTCCAAATGGGCTGGAAGGTTGGCGGCACTGCATGTCCATCGATTGCAGGTCGATCGATCGCGTGGAGGTCCAAGAGCAGCAGCGCATTGCCGTCTTTGCCCTGCCCACGGTCGCTGACGTACAGCATGGCGAAACGCTCGTCGTCGGTCGTGTCCAGCTGATGGAAGCGCTGCGGATGTTCGGGGTCGTGATAGATTAGACGATCCGCGGACTGCGCTGTGCCGAGGCGGTGAAAGAAGATTTGATGGTCTTCGTTCTTCGACGAGTAGGCGGCGTCTGTGTTGTCGGGCACCGGGTAGCGACTGTAAAAGAACCCGTCGCCGTGCCATGCGAGGCCGGAGACCTTGACCCACTCAACGCGATCCGCGAGCTCGTGTCGCGTGGCGAGATCGATCACGCGGATCTGCTGCCAGTCGGATCCCGACTCGCTCACCATGTAGGCGATCCGGGTGCCGGCGCGATCAAAGGTGAGCGAAGCCACCCGCGTGGTCCCCTCGGCGGACATCGTGTTGGGGTCCAGCAGGACTTCCGGCGCGCCGTCCGGACCGTCTTGGAGGTAATAGACTGCTTGGTTCTGCAGTCCATCGTTCTTGGTGAACAGATGCCAGCGCCGCTTGACCTCAGGGGCCGATACGCGTGGGTAGTTCACCAGCTCGGTCATCCGGGCCAGCAGTCGGTCGCGGTACGGGATCTGTTCCAGATAACCGAACGTGACCGCGTTCTGGGCGACGACCCATGCCTTCGTCTGCTCCGATGTATCATCCTCGAGCCAGCGGAATGGGTCCGCGACCACCGTGCCGTGGTAGTCATCGACGTGGCCGTCCTGTCGGGTGACTGGGTAGGCGAGAGGGGGCGACGCCTTGGAAGTATCGGAAGTGGCCATTTTGAAAAATAGCCCACTGGCGTTTCGACCCCGACCCCCCTTATGCTTTAAAGCTCCACCGGATCGCGGTTTACGATGGTCGTATGCGGCAGCGGGTGGGCGTGTTCGACTTCCTAGGGTGGTGTGCGGTTCTCCGCGCGCGTGCCTTGGCGGCGATGCCACGTCGGTGCCGGTCGGGGGACTTCGCTCCCGTTTCCGCGTCGTGGCCTCTCGCACCGGTTGTTGCTCCGTTGGCGTACTTTGCCTGCGGGTGACCGGATCCGCAGCACCCAACACCGGGCTATTGGTTGGCCCCGGAGTGACAGATGCATCCGTTTATCGAAACGCAGAAAGAGTGGATGAAGGATTCGGTCGCGCCCTTCCGCCCGGGTGACACCGTTCGCGTCAACGTGCGCGTGAAGGAAGGCGAAAAGGAGCGCATCCAGGCGTTCGAAGGTGTGTGCATCGCCCGTCGTGGCGGTGGCGTCAGCGAGACGTTCACGGTCCGCAAGATTTCGAACGGTGTTGGCGTCGAGCGCATCTTCCCGTTGCACAGCCCGATGATCGCCGATCTTGTGGTCGTGCGTCGTGGTGTCGTGCGTCGTGCGAAGCTGTACTACCTGCGCGACGTAACCGGTAAGGCCGCGCGCATCAAAGAGCGCAAGGTCGTTCGCCCGTCGAAAGACAGCTGACAACAGCAGGTGGCTCGCTGGGGCCCGATCGAGCGCGATACTCGCGCACAGTTCGGGCCGTACATCGCGGGCGTTGATGAAGTCGGACGGGGCCCGCTCGCGGGCCCCGTTGTCGCGTGCGCGGTCGTCATGCCACCGGATCGCCGAGCCATTGCCGGCGTCAATGATTCGAAACAGCTGAATGCCGCAACGCGTGAGGTGCTGGCCGAACGGATCCGCGAGCACGCCCTCGTCGTATCGCTCGGAGCGGCGTCGGTGCACGAGGTCGATCGCCTCAACATCTATCACGCCACGGTGTTGGCCATGCGACGCGCGCTGACACGCGTGCCCGAACGTCTCGGTGAGACGCCGCACCACATTCTCGTGGATGGCAACCCGCTGCGCACGCTCGGCTTCGTGCACACGGCCGTCGTCAAAGGCGACGCCAAGTGTTACGCCATCGCGTGCGCGTCCATCGTCGCGAAGGTCGCCCGCGACCGACTCATGCGCAGCCTCGCGATGCGATATCCGGGCTACGCATGGGAGCGCAACGCCGGATACGGAACGCCGCAACATCTGACGGCGCTGGCGGCGTTCGGATTGACAGCGCATCATCGTCGGAGTTTCTGTCTCGATGAACAGGTCACGTTGGACGGCCTGCTGTAACTCCTCGTTTCCATTGCATCGCCTTTTTTCCGGGATTCCCATGTCCACGCCATCGCCGTCATTCGCCACATCCGTCTTTCGTCCTGGTTTGCTTGATGGACAGGTCGCGCTCGTCACCGGCGGCGGCACCGGCATTGGGTTCGGTATCTCGAAGTTGCTCTCTGCGCTCGGCGCGCACGTGGTGATCGCGAGTCGCAAGCCCGAGCATCTGGAGCAGGCGCTCGCAGGCATCACGAACGCGGGTGGCAAGGCATCGACCGTTGCGCTCGATGTGCGCGATCAACCGCGCGTCAAAGCCGCGGTCGACGAAATCGTCGCCCAGCATGGTCGCATCGATCTCCTCGTGAACAACGCAGCGGGAAATTTCTACGCGCCGAGCGCCACGCTGTCGGCGAACGCATGGCGTAGCGTGCTCGAGATCGATCTGTTCGGCACGTTCTACTGCTCGCAGGCCGTGTATCCGATCATGGCGCAGCAGGGCGGTGGCCGCATCGTGAGCACAAGCATGACGCTGCACTATCGTGGCTGGCCGTTGATGGCACATGCGACGGCCGCGAAGGCGGGCGTGGACGCGCTGACTCGCACGCTCGCCGTCGAGTGGGCGCCGCAGCGCATTCGCGTGAATGCGATTGCGCCGGGGCCGATCCCTACCGAAGGCGTGCGCAAGGCATTCACACCGCCGGCCGATAGCGGCGTACCTGACGTCTTCGCTGCGACGGAACGACATATGGCGGCCTACGCGGAGAAGGGAATTCCGCTCGGACGATGGGGCAGCCCGGAGGACATCGCCAACATGGTGGCATTTCTCGCGTCGCCTGCCGGCGATTGGATCACGGGTGCCATCTTCGTCATCGACGGCGGTGAGTGGCTGGCGAAACCCTCGATGTAACGGAGATTTTGGTGATGAACGTCGCAGTCGCCGAACACGCCTGTGACGCGCATCACGACATCTGTCGAACCGATTGACGATGTTCGTGTCGAAGACGATGGCCGATGCGATGTGCGCTTCCGGACCCCAGTCTCACACCAACTCATCACGGAGATTTTATGCGAGTCATTCGGATTGCCGCGTCAGCAGTGCTGGCGGCGAGCACGCTCGGCGCCTGCGCGACGAAGGGATTCGTGCGTCGGAATCTGGAGGATCAGCGCGTCGTGCTGTCGTCCGCAGTGAATCAAGAGCGCACGGAGCGCGCGGCCCGCGACAGTGCGTTGCAGGCGCAGGTCGATGCGACCAAGGCCGAGTTGCTGTCGCTTCGTGGCGACTTGCAGGGGTTGAAGACGGATTTCGGCGCCCGTATCGCGGTCGTTGAAGGACAGATCACTTTCGCGATGCCGGTGCACTTCGGCTTTGATGACGCCGCAGTCCGGCAGGCGGATCAGGCGGCGCTCGAGCGCTTCGCGCAGGTCACGGCGAAGCATTACAAGGGTGCGAAGATCACGATTGAAGGGTTTGCCGACCCGGCTGGCACGGCGCAATACAATCTCAAGCTGTCACGCTCACGCGCCGATGCGGTTCGTGATTTCCTCGTGACGAAGGGGCTTGATGCGTCGCTGCTGCAGACGGTCGGCTATGGCAAGGCGCGCCTCGTCAAGCCGAATGCGATGCGCGATGCCGCTGGTGCAGAGCTGAATCGCCGCGTGACGTTCGTCGTCGAAGCGCCGGCCGAGACCACGGTTGCGGTGCTCACGGCAAAGTAGGGTTCGGCGCTGAAAGGTTCGCTGCAA
>JANLPE010000014.1:0-4202 GCA_031366985.1 Gemmatimonadaceae bacterium | reverse complement strand
GTGCTCGTGCACATCCCCGACCAGGGCCACGTCACGACGCGGTACGACGGCTGGTATGCCAATCGCCCGCGGGGGATGCGACGTCAGGCTGAGCCCGTCGCGGCCGCTGCGCCGCCCGTCATCGCCCCTGCGCCGAGGCTGGCGCCCGCCGAGGCCACCCGCCGGTGGGCGGCGCTGCTCCAACAGATCTTTGAGGTCGACTCTCTCGCGTGACCGACCTGCCATGGCCCCATGCGGGTTGTCGCGTTCATCACCTAGGCCTCGGTGATCGACCGGATCCTCGCGCATCGCCGAACGCGCCGCGCGCGAGGCACACGGCGGGCCGCGGAGCCCCCATCGACGCGGCCCCCCCCCGCCGCCCCGACCGCCCCCTGAGCACGGCCCCGTCGCCCCGCCACCACGCGGGGACCTGTGGCGTGGGCGGCAGTCCCACCGGCGCGTCAGATGGGGCCCCGCCGGCATCGCCCCCACCCACGGGAACCGCCGTTCGCGCGGCCCACGAGACGCGCGAGCGCGGCGGAGGGCACGCCGCCGCCCGTCGGTCGGTGCTCGCCGGTCGGCGATCATGCCGTATACGCGACCGACCCCAATCGAATTTCCTATCGCGAGCCGGCGAATACGCCGGCTTCGTCGTATCCGGCAGGCGTGCCGTCACAAGGCGGGGCCATGGGGTCATACAGCGGATACGTCGGACCGAATGGAACCAGTGTCGGAACGGGTGCGATCAACGACCCGCGTTACTTCAACAACAACCCCAACGTTCGTCCACCGGGCACCGGATCGTCCGTCTGTCTTGATCGCGACGGAGATGGATGGTGCGACGACCTGCGTTTTGGCTTGCCCACCTGCCAGGACAAGGACAAAGGACGGGCGCTGCGACGATCTGCCTGCGTTCGCATCGCAAGCATTCCCGCAAACCTTGCCGCACATGATGTCCGTACTCGACGTGGTGCAGGGTCGCACAAACACGGAAGTGATGACGTGGCTCGGCACTAACGAATTCCAACTGCGCGTTCCTGATCAGGGGCGTGGTGGAACTCCGTGGCGTGCGATCTTCCTCGACCAGACTGGCGAGTTGTTGCAGGTGTGGACCGACGTGAACAAGGACGGACTCGCTGATCGCGTGGAGATTTTTCGGAACGGACAGCGAGTGAAGTTGCTGCAGCGTTGATCGCGGCAAATCGCACCTGCCCGCCGGGATACTGTTAAAAACTCACTGTAAAGTTTCTGAGCTGGCGACCGAGTTTCTCCAGAGCAGGCGCTGGCGTCACATTCATTTGCCCTTCGCACGTGCGCGTGCGTTGCATCCGATTGTGTGTTGACGACGTCGGCTCCGATGCGCCTCCGATGACGGAGAATCAGGCATTCGGATAACGGACTGAGTGAACGGTCGGAGGCGCACATGCAGTGGTTCGCGAATCTCGCGATTGGCCGAAAGCTGGCCATCGGGTTTGGACTCTTGGCGCTTTTGCTCAGCGTCGTGGGTGTGGTGGGAATGCGTACGGCCAGCAAGATCGATGGTCTTGTCACCGAGCTGAACGAGACGCACGCGGTACCCGCGCTGCATCTCAAGGAAGCGAACCTGCAGCTCATTCGCATTTCGCGCGCAGTCCGCAACGCGATCCTGGACGACAGCGCCACGGCGGTGAACAAACGCGCGGCCGACATTGTGAAGTACGACTCGACATTTCGGGCCGAGTTCAAGCAGTATCAGGAACACGTCGTTCGGCCTGACATGAAGGTCATGGCTGCAAACCTCATGGTCGCGTTCACGAATCTGCGCCCACAGCAGGACGAGGTCGTCGAACTGGCGCGCGCCGGAAATGATTCAAGCGCCAAGACGCGACTCGGCGTCATCGGCGCGCAGGCCGACACAATGGACGCACTGATGGATACGTTGGGCGCCGCGAAGCTCGCATTGATGCGGTCAGCCGTTGAAGCCAGTGGCAAGAGCTATCGGAGCTCGATGGTGGTGCTGATCGCGCTCCTGATCGTCGCGTTGGCGCTGGCAACAGTTGCTGCGATCGGTATCACGCGCCCCATCGTTCGCGCTGTCTCGCAGCTCGGAGCCGTCGCGGAAGCACTCGCGGTCGGCGATGTCCAGCAGACGATTCATGTCACATCGACCGACGAGATGGGGCAGCTTGCCCGCTCGATGCAGCGCATGGTCGATGCGCAAAAATCGCTCGCTGCTGCAGCGACGGCTGTCACCGCTGGGGACATGAGTGTCGAAGTTCACTCTCGCGGCGAGCAGGACGCCCTCGGCAACGCGTTCGTCCAGTTGCGCGCCACGATGCAGGAACTCGTCGCGGAGACCAGCACTCTCGTGAGTGCGGCGAAAGCTGGTCAGTTGAGTACGCGCGGGAACGCGAAACGGTTCAGCGGTGCCTATAGCGATCTGGTGCAGGGAATCAACGACACACTCGACGCAGTTGTCTCGCCGATCAATGAAGCATCTGAGGTGTTGGCCCGCGTCGCTGATCGCGATCTGACAGCACGTGTGGTCGGTTCGTACTCCGGTGATTTCGCGAAGATCAAGGATTCGATAAACACCGCTGCCGAAACACTCGACGAAGCGATGGCGCAGGTGAATGTCGCGGCAGAACAGGTCGCCGCAGCAGGGCAAGAGATCGCATCAGGAAGTCAGGCGCTGGCCCAGGGTTCGTCGGAGCAAGCGGCATCGCTTGAAGAAGTCTCCAGCAGCTTGCACGAGATGACGTCATCGACAGCGCAGACCGCAGCGAATGCCCGTCAGGCGCGCGACATGGCGCAGACTGCGCGTGAGCGAGTGACACAGGGGCGCGCCAGCATGGGTCAACTCTCCACCGCGATCGATCAGATCAAGGAATCAAGCGACAAAACAGCGAAGATCATAAAAACGATCGACGAGATCGCATTTCAGACCAATCTTCTGGCGCTCAATGCGGCGGTGGAAGCGGCGCGAGCAGGTGACGCAGGCCGCGGATTTGCCGTCGTCGCGGAAGAGGTGCGCAACCTCGCGATTCGCAGTGCCGAGGCCGCGCGTTCGACCGCCACGCTGATTGAAGACTCCGTGCAGCATGCAGCCGCGGGCGTCGCATTGAACGCCGAGGTGCTCGGTCGCCTCGGAGAGATCGACAACGACGTGAGGCGGGTGAGCGAGGTCGTCGCGGAAATTGCCGTGGCAGGTGAGCAGCAGAACGATGGTGTGCGGCAGATCAGTACGGCAGTCACGCAGCTCAACGGGGTGACGCAACAGGTTGCTGCAAACGCCGAAGAGTCGGCAAGCGCATCAGAAGAACTCGCCGGTCAGTCGCTGACGTTGACCAGCATGGTGCAGTCGTTTCAGATCTCGGGTGCAGCGAAACCTACCAGCGATCGTCCCTCCAACGCGCGTCGCCGAGGTACTCGACCTCGCGCGCCCGAACCTGCATTCGCTAGCTGGTGACGCTACGGGTTTACCGTTACCGCGTAACGTGGGCAGGTCACGAGGTGGTCGTTGACCATTCCCGTGGCCTGCATGTACGCGTAACAGATCGTTGATCCCACAAACTTGAAGCCGCGCTTGAGCAGGTCCTTGCTCAGCGCATCAGACTCTGGGGTTTTTGTCGGGACGTCGCGCAAGCTGCGTCGACAATTGACGATTGGCGCACCGTTGGTGAAGCGCCACACGTACGCGTCAAACGATGCAAACTCCACCTGCACCCCAACGAACGCCTGTGCATTGGTCACGGTGCTCGCGAGTTTGCCACAATGCCGAATAAGTCCTGCGTCGAGCACGAGGCGATCGACGTCTGTCTCGGTGAAGCGAGCGATCGCTTCGACATCCCAATCGAGAAACGCGCGACGATAGTTCTCGCGTTTGGCGAGCACCGTCGACCAGCTGAGCCCAGCCTGCGCGCCCTCGAGCGTCAGAAACTCGAAGCGGACGCGATCATCGTGCAACAGGCACGCCCCACTCGATGTCGTGATAGACGATGTCGAGCGGTTTGGTTGCCCACGGACACCGTTCCAAAACTGCAGTCTTCGTCGCAGGCCGCCGGGATGCTGACGTGGCCGCACGCCGGATTCCACGTGCACAGCGCCGTGTGGGTGCCCGAGGACGATCGCGCGTTCGCGACCCGGCGCGCCCGGTACGGCGCGCGGAATCCCGGCGCGCTGGAGCGGCTGACGTATGACCGGACCGCGAAGGCGGTGACCGATCGCTCCGACCAGTCGGCGGG
>JANLPE010000010.1:0-67567 GCA_031366985.1 Gemmatimonadaceae bacterium | reverse complement strand
TGGCCGCGTCTTCACGCAGCAGATCGGTATAGCCCAGAATCGCCGTGAGCGGCGTACGGATTTCGTGGCTCATGTTCGCCAAGAACTCGCTCTTGCTCCGGTTCGCCGCCTCCGCGTGACTCTGCGCCTGGCGCAGCGCTTCCTCGCGCTCGATCTCGGCCGTCACGTCCATGATCGTGCCGAGCAGGCCGACGACCAAGCCGTCGGGATCACGCCGCACGCGACACTCAGCGCGGACAATGCGCACACCGTTTGCACCGCTCGCCGTGCGGAGCACCAGCGAGTACGGCTCGCCGCTACTCATCGTGCGTTGCACCGCTTTCGAGAGACGTGCAGAATCGTCCGGCGCGAAGTCCGACAGCATCCCCTCGAAACCCGGAGGGCCATCGGACTCGTTCCGACCATACAGCCGGTACACCTCGCGCGACCATTGAATCGCGCCCGAACGCAGATCGAACGACCAGCTCCCGAATCGCGCGACGGCCTGTGCTTCTTCCAGCAAGTCCGTCGTGCGCTGCAACTCCAACTCGGCCTGTTTCTGCGCCGTGATATCGAAACGGATCGAGACGTACTTCTCGATGGCGCCATCCGCACCGATATACGGCACGATGGTACTGTCGACCCAATAAAGCGTGCCGTCCGCGTGGCGATTGCAGACCTCCCCGCGCCACGCATGCCCAGAAGAGATCGTCGACCACACATTCGCCCAGAACTCGCGCGAGTGGGCGCCTGAGTTCATTGACTGGTGATCGCGACCGATCAGCTCATCGGCCGTGTAGCCACTGATGCGGATGAAGCCCGTGTTGACATCGATGATGCGACCGTCGCGATCGGAGACCGAGAGGATTGAATGTTCGTCGAGGGCGCTGCGCAACGCCGTGATCTCGCGAAGTGCGGCTTCCGCACGCAGACGCGCGTCGTCCAATTCGGCCTTCGCAAGTCGCGCCTGTGAGATATCCATGTGGACGCCGACTGCGCGCAGCGCGAGCCCGACGGCATCGCGCTCGATCACACGGCCGGCCGCCAGCACCCAGCACCACGTACCGTCCCGACGGCGAAGGCGCTGCTCGCAGCGGTATTCGGGCGATTGGCCTTCGAGATGGGCGGTCATCACCTCGCGCACGGTCGCGATATCGTCGGGATGCGTGAGATGATCCCATGTCTCGATACGCCCGTCCACTTCCCCCGGCTCATACCCGAGCATGGTCGCCCACTGCGCATTGCGCTCGACATGACCCGAGCCTAGTTCCCATTCCCATGTGCCGAGATCCGCGCTCTGCACAATGAGATCGAGACGGCGGCTCTGCGCCTGATGCGCATCGCGTTCGCGCACGAGATCCGTAATGTCGTTTTCGATCGCTAGGAATCCGGTCAACCGCCCGTGCTCGCGCAGCGGCTCGATGGTCAGGTCGATCCAATAGTCCCGACCGTCCTTGGTGCGGTTGAGCACTTCACAGCGAATCGAGTCTCCCCGTTCCATCGCCTCACGCATCGCACGAACTGTCGCGGGATCGGTCTGCGCACATTGCAGCAACTCCCCGGGGTTCTGTCCGATGGCTTCGGCTTTGTTGTATCCCGTGATGCGCACAAAGCCGTCATTGACCCAAGTGATCCGGCGCGACGCGTCCGTCATGATCACCGCGTTACTCGTGCGTTGTGCCACCATCGCCAATCGTTCAAACTCGACACCACGCGCAGCAACCGCTGCATGCTGGCGACCCAGCAGCCGCACGATTGGTTCAACGACCAGCAGTGCGATGAGCAGTATCACCGCAATGAGAGAGCCGGCCACCACAAATGCAGCTTGGCGCGTGCCGCTCAGCAGCGCATCGCGATACAACTGCAGGCTTCGATCGAGCCGCTGGGCGAGTGGCAGCAGACGATCGGCTGCGTCCTGTACTGTTCGTGACTGACGTGCTCGATCAGGAGTGCCCGCGCCTGTCGTCCGCAAGTCGTGAACGGTGGCCAGCAGCGCATCGCGTGCGGACGTCGCCTTCAAACTCGTCGACACCGCATCAGCGACGTACGGGATCTTGCTTTCGTGCAGCAGCGAGAGCAGGACGTTCAGCGAGTCCGCTTCACGTTCGATGCGGACCGAAACCGCCGCAACAGAGTCGATCGCATCGCGGTCGGTCGTCGATGCCGCCGCATAACGCGCGATCTTTTGCGTCAGCAGACGTTGCTGACCGGCCAAGTTGACCAGCGCCGAGTCGTTCGCGGCGCGGCTCGACGCCGTTATGTATCCCCAGAGGGACAGCGCGACCAGGGCGGCCAACACGCCGAGCGAGCCCACGATGCCCATGCGCACGCGGTGGTGGGGACTGTTGTGGCCTCGCGACATCGGTGCCGACGCCACGTCAGCGAGTCGCGCCGCGACTCGCTGACGATACAACATCCACGCCATTAGGGGTCCAATGGTCAGGGCCATTGAACCGGCATTGAAGTAATTCTTGGCCTGATCCGAGATCGCGTTATCGAGCAGCCCGAGGATGACCATCAAGCTCATCTCCACGCCGAACACGATCACGCCCATCCGCAGCGCCTCGAGCCACCAATGGTGAAAACGACGTGGTGCGGGCGGTCGGTTCAGAGTTTCGGAGGGTGCCATCGTGTGCTTCGGAGGGAGGAACGCCGTTTCGGGCGACGTCGAACATGCCAGCAGGGTGGCAGAGCCGGCGTCGGCGTTCCTTCCTAGTGTCGGTCAACACCCGCCTGGGCTGTAATCCGGTGCCACCCACGCCCCAATCATGGGTCTGTCGGGGGTCGCTCCTTCCGTGACGCGCAGCCCACCATGTCTGCCTCATCTGCCCTCCTGCCGCTCGCCCCTCGGGGTCGCCGCCGACTCAAAGTCGCCTTTGTCGGGACCCACGGCCTAGGTAAGACCACCCGCTGTTTCGACCGTGCCGCCCAGCTCTAGCGGCTCGATCTCGGCGCCGATATCGTCAAGGATGCCGCCCCGCGATGCCCGCTCCCTATAGAACGAAGGAACGACCGACCCCGCGCAGGCGTGGATCCTTCACACGCAGATCGCCAAAGCGATCGAGGCGTCAGCCCTGGCTTCCAGCACGAGATCGACGGCATCATCGACGATCTGATCGTCGCGTTCGGTGTCACGGTTTACCACCTTGATCCCGACGGCCGCGCCGGTTGGACCACGCGTGCCGTCTCGCTGGTCGGGCTGTCGCTGCATCCTCCGCAGATCGGGCTCTTTCCCCGCGACGCGGGATGAGCGATTCTGCGTGGGGCAGCGGCACTCGGGGCGGCGATCGCCGCCGCGTCGACTACTTGTGTCGGAAGATGATGCGACCGCGGCCCAAGTCGTACGGCGAAACTTCAACCGTCACCTTGTCGCCCGCGAGAATACGGATGCGATACTTGCGCATCTTGCCGGCCACCGTGGCGAGCAGTTCGTGGCCGTTGTCGAGTCCCACGCGGAACATCGCGCTCGGGAGAACATCGTTGACCACACCTTCGAATTCGAGCGTTTCCTGTTTCATGGCGTCTCAGACGAGAGGGAGCGACGAAGCTGCAATGGCCGCTTCGTCCTGATGCAACGCCACCAGTCGGCGTACGGACTGCTCGGCCAGCGTGATCGAGCTTACGCCGTCGGCATCGCTTGCACCGGAACGCCACGTCCAGGCCGTCTCACTGACGGCGAACGCCACGAACGTCTCTTCAGACAGGATTGTCGGCGGCACGACGACGCGACGGCGCGCCGAATACTCCGTCGGATCTCCACTGCGCGGAGCGATCGTCCCACGCCACAACATCAGCATGAGCTCCCCGTTCGCGGTCGCCTCGGCACCTTTGCGCAACCAGACCATGGTCATTGCGACCGGACCAAGCTGCACGATGCACCGTTCGGGCGACTGGCGGATGACGGGCACGAGGGCCGGGTCATTCCGCGTAATTTGACCAACGTCGGCCAGAATGGCCGTGATCAATCGGGCATACTCTCTCGCGAAGGCGGCCTGGCCACGATGCGTGGCCAGGAACGCCTGCGAGGTCGCAGCGTCACCGCGTGTCGCGTTGGCGTCCCACGGTAACGGCTGCGTCATTGGCGAAGCCTCAGCGGCTCATGCGCGCAACGTTTTCGGCCGCTGGACCCTTCTGGCCCGCAACCATGTCGAACTCGACCGTCTCGCCATCGACCAGCGTCTTGAAGCCGCTACCCTGAATGGCCGAGTGATGGACGAAGCAATCCTTCTGACCGTCGGACGGCGTGATAAAGCCGAAACCCTTCGCGTCGTTGAACCACTTCACAGTGCCGGTCATGCGCATCGTAATGCTCCTGAAAATTGAATGTACTGAAGTCGGAGCACGGCCCTGGGACCTGATGCAAAACGATACCGACAACATCGTACTCGTGATCACCCTCACGACGGTCGTCACCACATGGTGACTGCGACACCAACGAAAAAGGGCCCGCTCGCTTTGGCAGGCCCGTTTCGGTCGGAACTTGTCCACGCGACTAGCGCGTGTATCGCTTCCACAAACGTACACGGGGGTCCGCTGGCGGACAAGGCGCAAATTCTGCATTTGGGGACAGCCGATCAGTATTTCGTCGTACCCGGATGGAATTCCTTCCACGAATGCCAGAATTCTTGGCTCGCCTGGACCGCCGCCAACGTGCCGGTCGCGCCACGGCCGCTCAATCCGAACGCCCCCGTCGCTGACACCAGCGAGTCGCCGCGCAGAGTGAACCGCGTCGTCGTGTCGGGTCGCGCAAAGGCGAAGTAGCTCGCGTTGTCCGATGCCATGATCACGACGATCGGCGTCGCGCCGATGACGTCGTTTAGTACCCGTTCACGGCGCAGCTGATTCCAGTCATAGGCTTTCGCGTGGCCATCGACCTCCACGCCGACGACCCACGACTTGTCGTGCCACGATGCGCTGTCAGTGCCGGTGAGCTTCGAACTGCTCGTGCCCGTCTCGTAGTCGAAATTTTTGGAATATTTGTCGATCAGCGACGAGTCCGCCTGCATGATCTGCGAGTGTGGATGCATCTCGAGCCACAACGCCAGCGTCACCTGCTGACTGGGAATCTCGCGCATCGTGTCGCCCGTGCGCGGACCCGCGATCGCTTGGCCGTTGGACTGACGCCACCAGCTGTGTGTCCGACCATCTTCGAGCATCGCGTTGAAGTGATCCATGCCGACCAGCCGAAATGTCGATTCGACACGGCCACCAATCACTGGCGAATACACGCGGCCCGTACGACACACCGTGCAGAACGTGACCAGCACGGGCTCCCCACCGACCGTGTCGCGCACTTGATGGTGATAGCCGATGAATCGCACCGGATAGGCCCGCGCATCACCGTTGATGACGATGCCGACGACCAGACGGTTCTTCTCGACCGAATTCTTCGCGGCCGTCACCATCGTCATGCGCGATGGCATCAGGAACATGTGATCGGCGGCCATCACCATATTCGCCGCATACACGACGCCAGCGACGGCGACCAGCGACACTGGCACGAGCCACCGACGCCAGTCCGGCGTGCGCCATGCGGGCACCACTCCGGCGAGCAGGATCGCGGCGCAGACACCACGAATCGCCCAGCGCCACGTGTACAGCGCGTACGCGATGTCGATGCTGCGCACCCGCTGACTGAACGGCAGCGGCATGATGAACCAGACGTTGGCCAGTTCAAAAAGCACCAGTGCCAGAACGCCGATCGAGAATCCCAACCGCATATGCGTGCTACTCCGCCGGAACCGGCTGTGTGGAAGAGGTGGACACACCAAGCGCCGTGCGCACCGCCGGCGCCACGATCGTCCCGTACAATTCGATTGATCGCATAATGTCCGCGTGCGCCGTTGGTCCGACACTGAACTGCACGAGCATGCGCTGGTGCTGGAACAGCTCGTGTTCGTACAGAATCTTGTCGATCACCTGCTGCGGACTGCCGACGAACAGGGCACCCTGCGTGGACGTTTCGAACTCGAACTGCTGCCGCGTTGGTGGTGGCCATCCGCGCTCGCGACCGATGCGTCCCATCGCCTTAAGGTACGGCGGAAACGCAACGTCCATCGCCTGTGTCGACGTCTCCGCGATGAACCCGTGTGAGTTGATGCTGATCGGCAACGTCGACGGATCGCGACCGGTGCGACGCGCCGCATCCCTATACTACTGCACCATCGGCACGAACCGCTCGGGCGCGCCACCAATGATCGCCACGGCGAGCGGCAGCCCCATCGCGCCGGCGCGCATCACGGAAGCCGGCGTGCCGCCGACGGCAATCCACACGGGCAGCGGCTGCTGCATCGGGCGAGGATAGGCACCGCGTCCGTCGATCGACGGACGATGCGTACCTTGCCACGTGATGATCTCGTGATCGCGCAAGGCCAGCAATAACTGCCGCTTCTCGATGAACAGTTCGTCGTAGTCCTCGAGATCCTGCCCGAAGAGCGGATACGACTCGATGAAGCTGCCACGCCCGGCCATGATCTCGGTCCGACCGTTCGAAATCAGATCGAGCGTCGCAAAGTCCTGAAAGGCACGGACCGGATCGTCCGAACTCAGCACGGTCACGGCACTGGTCAGCCGGATTCTCGAGGTCTTGGCGGCAGCGAGAATCACGGCGGGAGCCGAAACCGCGAAGTCCGGACGGTGGTGCTCGCCAAGGCCGAACACGTCCAGCCCCACGTGATCCGCCAACTCGATCCCTTCGATCAGTTCACGCGTCCGTCGCGCCACCACCCGCGGATCACTCGCCGTCCGCGGATCGGTCTCGCCAAACGATATAGATGCCCAGTTCCATGTCACCGACGTAAGAATTAAGGATGGCCGGTCATATAGACGGTCGCATCCGCGCCGTCAAAGCGCCCGAACTGTGACACGGGTACTGTGCCTTGTGAGATAGCTCACAATGCTCCAGAAGGCTTCTGGCCACCGACGAGCTGAACCACTACGTTTGGGCGTGGATTATCGTGCCGAAGTGCAGGCGGCCCTTGGGCCGGGGTTCATCATCGAGCGCGAGCTCGTCGGCGCCGGCACGTCGCATGTCTTCGTGGCGCATGAACAGGCGCTCGGGCGACACGTCGTCGTGAAAATGCTGCCGAAGGAGAAGACCTCGGGCGTCAACGCCGAGCGGTTTCGACGCGAGATCGCCGTCGCCGCCCTCCTTCAGCACCCGCATCTCGTCCCGCTGCTGACGTCCGGCGTCGCGACCAGCGCAGACGTCCCGTGGTTCGCGATGCCGTACATCGAAGGTGAGTCGCTGCGCGATCTGATCACGCGCCGCGCGCCGCTTCCGGTCGTCATGGCCGTTCGCATCATGCGCGAGATCGCGTCCGCGCTATCGTATGCACACGCCCGAAAGATCGTGCATCGTGACATCAAACCCGAGAATGTGCTCCTCAGCGACGGCATCGCGATGGTCACCGATTTCGGCGTCGCGATGGCCCTCGATATCGCAATAACGGGGGGCACGCCGAGTCGCCGTCGCCTGACCGGCGCCGGCATGACGCTCGGCACGCCAGCCTACAGCCCGCCAGAGCAGATCGAATCCGCCGGCGCGGTCGACCATCGTGCCGATCTGTATTCCTTCGGCTGCGTTGCCTACGAGATGCTCGCGGGCTCGCCGCCGTTCGAAGGGCGAAACTTGCGTGATCTCCTGAGCGCCCAGATCAGCGAGCCGCCAAAATCGATCGATCAGCTGCGCATCGGACTCCCGACGGGATTGACGCAACTGGTCATGTCGTGCCTGCAGAAGGACCCGGAAAAACGACCGCAGTCGGCGGGAGACATCGTTCGGGACTTGGACAGTCTGACGATGATCGCCGACCCGGTTGGGGCCGTCGGCAGCTCGACCCCCGACATGACGCGACTCGCCGTTCGACCAGCCGCCAAGACGTCGACGCTTCCCATCATTTTCCTCCTGACGCTGACCCTGCTCGGACTCCTCGTCCTGATCCGGTAGCGACTGCGCGGGCGCCGGCGGACACATTCCGGCTGACGGTCTTTACGCGCTGAACCTTCTGGACGACATTCAGGGTCTCTTCCCTCTGTCCCCGCCTGCCATGCCCATCAGCCTGAAAGTGAACGGCACCGTCCGCACGATCGACGTGCCGGCCGAGATGCCCCTTCTCTGGGCTCTGCGCGACGAACTCGATCTCAAAGGCACCAAATACGGCTGCGGCATCTCGCGCTGCGGTGCCTGCACGGTGCACGTCAACGGTCTCTCGCAGCGTTCCTGCCAGGTATCGGTGGGTGTCGCCGCGGGCAAGGAGATTACGACGATCGAAGGCCTGTCGCCGGATGGCGCGCATGCCGTGCAGAAGGCGTGGGAAGAATTCGACGTCCCACAGTGCGGCTATTGCCAGGCCGGTCAGATGATGGCGGCAGCGGCGCTACTCGCCAAGAATCCCAAGCCGACCGACGCCGACATCGACGCGGCCATGAACACAAATCTCTGCCGTTGCGCGACCTATCTGCGCATTCGTGCGGCAATTCACCGCGCGGCCGAGATCAAGAGCGGTATCGTCACGCCGGCGACGGGCGCGAATGCCCCGTCAAAGCCCGGCTCCACTGACCAGCGCTGAGGAGCCGACCATGAGCACAGATTTGAAAGACTCGAACGGCGTATCGCGCGAGGGCGTCAGCCGGCGCGATTTCCTGCGCGTCACGGCACTCGTCGGCGGCGGATTGATGCTCGCCAGCTACGCCGAACCGCTCGAAGCGCTCGCAGGCATCGGCACGCGCGGCACACTCGCGGATCCGATGCTCAACGCCTACGTCCGCATCACGCCGGACGGCATCGTCACGATCACGGCGAAGAACCCCGAGATCGGCCAGGGCATCAAGACAATGCTGCCAATGCTGATCGCCGAAGAGCTTGATGTCGACTGGGCGAATGTGCGCATTGAGCAGGGCGACCTCGACAGCGTGAAGTACCAGGCGCAGATCGCCGGCGGCAGCACGGCAACGCCGACCAACTGGTTACCGATGCGCCGTGTCGGCGCTGCGGCGCGTGCGATGCTCGTGGGTGCGGCGGCGGCACAGTGGAACGTACCGGCGAGCGAGTTGGAGACCGACAAGGGCGTCGTGATGCACAAGGCGAGCAAGCGCTCCGTGAAATACGGTGCACTCGCGAGTGCCGCGGCGAGCATCGCCGCTCCGGATCTCGCAACGGTTCCGCTCAAGGATCCGAAGCAGTTCAAACTGATCGGCACCAAACAGAAGACGTACGACCTCAAGAACATCATCACTGGCAAGCCGCTCTTCGGCATCGACGTCACGGTGCCGGGGATGCAGTACGCGACGTTCTTCAAGTGCCCGGTGTACGGCGGCAAGGTGAAGACCGCCAACGTCGACGTCATCAAGGCGATGCCGGGCGTCACGCACGCCTTCGTCGTCGAAGGCGGCTCGGCGCTGCAGGGCCTCCTCGGTGGCGTCGCCATCGTCGGCAACAACTGGTGGATGGTGCAGCAGGCGCGCAAGAGACTGATCGTCACGTGGGACGAAGGTCCAACCGCGTCGCAGAGCAGCGCCGGATTTGCGGCGAAAGCCGCCGAACTGTCGATCAATCCGCCGCACCGGTCGCTCCGCAAAGACGGTGACTTCGATGGCGCATTGGCGAAGGCCGCCAAGGTCATAAAGGCCGAGTACGTCTACCCGTTCATCTCGCACGCACCGCTCGAGCCGCAGAACTGCACGGCGCACGTCAAAGACGGCAAGTGCGAGATCTGGGCCCCGTCGCAAACGCCTGAGAGTGGACGCGGTCTTGTCGCCAGCACACTCGGCATGAAAGCCGATCAGATCACGGTGCACATGATTCGCGCCGGTGGCGGCTTCGGTCGTCGTCTCAACAACGACTACATGGTCGAAGCGGCGTGGATTGCGAAAGAAACTGGCGTGCCGGTGAAGCTGCTCTGGACGCGTGAAGACGACATGCAGCACGACTTCTATCGACCCGGTGGCTTCCACTATTTCACGGGCGGCGTGGATACGAACGGCAAGCTCGTCGCATTCAAGGATCATTTCGTGAGCTTCGGCGAAGGGGAGCGCTTTGCGAGCAGCGCCGATCTTGCGCCCAATGAGTTCCCCGCGCAGTTCGTACCGAACCTGTCGTACGATGCGTCCGTCATGCCACTCGGCGTGCCGACCGGTGCATTGCGCGCGCCGCGCAGCAATGCGCTGTCGTTTGCATTCCAGGGATTTATCGACGAACTCGCGAACGTGGCGGGCAAGGATCCGTTGCAGTTCCGCCTCGACTTGCTGAACAGCGAGATGCCGGTCGGGTCGGCACCGGCCGTCGCTGGCGGACGTCCACCGCAGCCCGGTTTCGACGCGACGCGTATGCGTGGTGTGCTCGAGCAGTTGCGCGACGTCTCGGGCTGGGGCAAGACCGCGCTGCCGAAGGGCACGGGCATGGGCGTGGCGTTCTACTACAGCCACCGTGGTTACTTCGCCGAGGTTGTACAGGTGACGGTGTCGAAGGCCGGTGCCGTCACAGTCGACAAGATCTGGGCCGTCGGTGACGTCGGCAGCGACATCATCAATCCGAATCACGCTGAACAGCAGGTACAGGGCGCGGCGATGGATGGTTTGAGCCAAGCGTTCGGACAGGAGATCACCTTCTCCAACGGTCGCGCGGATCAGGCCAACTTCAACACGTATCCGTTGCTGCGTATGCGGCAGTCAGCGCCGATCGAAGTACACTGGCGCAAGACCGCATTCTCGCCGACGGGTATCGGTGAGCCCGCGCTGCCGCCGGTTGTGCCGGCGCTGATCAACGCGATCTACGCGGCAACGGGCAAGCGCATTCGTCAGATTCCGTTGACGAAGGTCGATCTCAAGTGGACGTGAGCGCGCGCTTACGTCGTCCCTTTTGGAGCTTTTCCGAGTGAACATCCGCATCATCCCGACGTCCCCGTTCGCCGACCAGCGTCCGGGGACGTCTGGTTTGCGCAAACGCACCAGCGTCTTCGCGCAGCCACACTATCTCGAGAACTTTGTACAGGCACTGCTCGACGTCGCCGCGCTTCCCGCCGGCAGCACGCTCGTCGTCGGTGGCGACGGGCGGTATCTCAATCGCGACGCGATCGAACGCATCGTCCGCATGGCGGCGGCGAATGGCATCAGGCACCTCGTCGTTGGCCGAGGCGGGTTGTTGTCGACGCCGGCCGCATCGCATCTCATTCGCGCCGGCGCGAGCGGTGGCATCATCCTGTCTGCCAGCCACAATCCCGGTGGCCCGGACGGCGACTTCGGTATCAAGTACAACGCCGCCAATGGCGGACCGGCACCGGAATCGTTCACGAACGCCGTCGCCGACCGCGCCGCCATGATGACGAGCTATCGCATCGCGGATCTGCCGGCGTTCGATCTCGACATGGTCGGAACGTTCGATGTCGATGGCCTGCGCATCGATATCGTCGACCCGGTGACTGCCTATGCGTCGCTCATGGAATCACTCTTTGATTTCAACGCAATCCGCACGCTCTTCGCCGGCGGCTTCCGCATGCGTTTCGACGCGATGCACGCAATCACAGGCCCGTATGCGACGGAAATTCTCGAACAGCGACTTGGCGCCGGTGCCGGCACCGTCATCAATGGTGTGCCGCTGACGGATTTCGGTGGGGGCCACCCCGACCCGAACCTGACCTACGCCCACGAGCTCGTCGAGGAAATTTTCGGAGAGGACGCGCCGGATTTCGGTGCCGCCTCTGACGGCGACGGCGATCGCAACATGGTACTCGGTCGTCGTTTCTTTGTCACGCCGTCAGATTCGCTGGCGGTGCTCGCGGCCAACGCGACGCTCGTGCCGGGCTACGCGCGCGGCATCAGCGGGGTGGCACGCTCGATGCCCACCAGTCGCGCCGTCGATGCGGTTGCGGCGTCACTGGGTATTCCGTGCTTCGAGACGCCGACGGGCTGGAAGTTCTTCGGCAACCTGCTCGACGCCGGCCGCATCACGCTCTGCGGCGAAGAGAGCTTCGGCACGGGCTCCGATCACGTGCGTGAGAAGGATGGACTCTGGGCCGTGCTCTTCTGGCTGAACGTCGTCTCGGCGCGTGCGCAGTCGATCGAGACGATCGTGCGAGCACACTGGGCGCGCTTCGGCCGCAACTACTACACGCGCTACGACTACGAAGGCGTGCCGACGGATGCGGCGAACGGCGTGATGGCGCACCTGCGTACGCAGTTCGCATCGCTGCCGGGCACCATGATGGCCGGTCGGACCGTACAGACGGCAGACGACTTCGCCTATCTCGATCCCGTCGACGGATCCATCAGCACGAATCAAGGGTTGCGGATTCTCTTCGCCGATGGCGCGCGCATCGTCTATCGGTTGTCCGGAACCGGCACCGAAGGCGCCACGATACGCATCTACATCGAATCCCGCGAGGTCGATGCGTCACGGCTCGATCTCCCCGTCGCCGAGGCACTGCGCCAGCTCATTGATGCGGCGCTGTCGGTCAGTGATCTGGTCGCGCGCGCAGGACGCGGCACACCGACGGTGATCACCTGAGCTCCTGCATCGCCGTTCGCACAGTCTCCGAGATCGGGACCGACTGCCGCGTCGCCCGATCCACGTACACGTGCACGAAGTGGCCAGCGGCCACGGCGTGCACGTCGTCGTTTCGGAACAGCCCGATATCGTAGCGCACGCTGCGGCGGCCCAAATGGGCAAGGCGTAACCCAGCCGTCACGCGATCCGGAAACGTCAGCGGCGCGAAATACCGGCACTGCGTCTCGACGACGAGTCCGACGGCTGCACTCTGCGCGATGTCGAGCACGCCGCGCTCGATCAGCCAGCGGTTCACCGTCGTGTCGAAGAAGCTGTAATAGATCACGTTGTTCACGTGTCCGTACGCGTCATTGTCCATCCACCGCGTGTCGATCGTCGTCAGATAGCGGTAGTCGTCACGCGTCGACAGCACTGGTTCCGCAGTCACAATGGATCGCTCCTAGAACGCTTGGTGGTACAGCGCGAGCGCGTCGTCGTACGTCACCTCGCGCGGATTATTGACGAGCAGCCGCTGCACTTTCATCGCGTCGGTCGCCAGCATCGGCAGATCGCCTTTCTCGACACCAACGGCGCGCAGCGTACGCTCCAGCCCGAGATCATCGACCAGCTCCCGCATCGCGCGCACGAAGCCCTCACCACTCGGCTCTGCACACGCCGGCTGCGCATCACGACGCAAGGCGCGCGCGAGCTCGGCATACTGCGACGACACGGCCGGGAGGTTGAACTCGAGCACAGGAAGCAGCACCAACGCGTTGCTCAGCCCGTGCGGCACATGAAAGAGTCCGCCGATCGGATACGCCAGCGCGTGCACCGCAGCCACCGGCGCGTTGGCGAACGCCATGCCGGCGAGCATCGATCCTTGCAGCATCGCCCGACGGGCGGCAAGGTCGCTGCCGTCTTCGAGCACGTAGCGCAGATGTTCGGACAACAGAATCAATGCGCGAATCGCCAGACTGTCCGACAGCAGATTCTTCCGGTGCCGCGTCGTATACGCCTCGATCGCGTGCACCATCGCGTCGATGCCGGTCATCGCACTCACGCGCGCCGGCAACCCCAGCGTCAACGTGGCGTCAAGCAACGCGAGATCTGGAAAGAGCACGCGCGACACGACGCCGACCTTCTCGCTGGACGAGGTCGTGACGATCGCGATCGGCGTCACTTCCGAGCCCGTTCCCGCGGTCGTCGGTACCTGGAGCAGTGGAAAGCGGGGACCCGTCGCCTGCTCGATGCCGAAAATCGCGCGCAGCGGCTGCGGCGAACGCGCCAGCAGCGCGACGAGCTTCGCCGTGTCGAGCGAGCTGCCGCCGCCGATGCCGATCACGCCATCCACCGCCTCGCGCCGAGCGACGTCGACGGCCGCAAGGATCGACGCTTCCGGCGGATCCGCCTCCACGCCATCGAATACAGTCAGCGCGATCCCGTGCGCGGTAAAGCTGGCCAACGCGTCGTGCAGGACACCAGTCTGCTGCAGGCCGCGATCCGTGACGACGAACGCATGGCGCATACCGAGGTCGCGTGCGAACTGCGCCAACCGCGATGACGCGCCATCCTCACAGACCAGCCGCGGGGTGGTCTCGAAGGTGAACTCTTTCATGCCCGCTGACGGGCGCAATGGTGGCAAGGCATTGTCAAACGCTGGCGTCCAGTGACCGTGGGGTCAAGCGATTGTCTGGGATTGACCGAATACCGATACGTAGCAAGTTCACTATTATGCGATCATGATCCGCTGGGACGGCCACCAATGACGATGAATGGACTGACGCTCCGGGCGGGCCCACGTGCGCTGGCCCTCATTCGCGAGCGCGGCCTCCGCCTCGAAGACGTGGACGTCATCCCCGGCGCCTCTGGTGGCGCGAAGTGGCTCGCCCTTGCCGGCCTCGATCGATTTCTCTTCGGCAAGTTCCTGCGCGACTCGACACGAGCGCGACCACTGCACGCCATCGGCGCATCGATCGGCAGCTGGCGTATCGCCTGCATGGCGCAGCAGAATCCGGTTGCGGCACTGGCCCGCGGACATCAGGCGTACATCTACGAGCAACGCTACTCGCCCAAGCTAGGTCCGCGTGAAGTCACCGAGGTGCTGGCGCGTTGTCTTGACCACATGCTTGGCGAGAACGGCGTCGATGAGATACTCACCCATCCGTTCATCCGCGCACATGTCATAACAGCAATGGGTCGCGGGCTCGCGTCAAGCGAGAAGCGCTTCGTGCTCGCCACCTCGATCGCTATGGCAATAGCCGGCAATGTGCTGCGCCGCGGTTCACTCGCGCTGCAATTTCATCGCACGATCTTTCATAGCGCCGGGGATACCTCACCGTTCGCCCGCTTGCGCGACCTGCCGACAACGCACAGAACGCTTACCCGCGACAACCTGCGCGACGCGCTGCTCGCATCAGGATCTATTCCGTTGCTGGTCGAAGGCGTGCGCATGAAAGACGCGCCCGGCGGCCTGCACTGGGACGGCGGGGTGATCGACTACCATCTCGATCTCGATTTCGGAGACGGCGACGGTCTCGTACTCTACCCGCACTTTTACGATCACGTGGTGCCGGGGTGGTTCGACAAATCCTTACCATGGCGGCGGGCGACGTGTCGCAACTTTCAACGTGCGCTGCTCATTGCGCCGAGTGCGACGTTCGTCGCGTCGTTGCCGGGCGGGCGGATTCCGGATCGACGCGACTTCTCCGCCTTCCCGCAGGCCGAGCGGGAGCGTCGCTGGCAGTCCGTCGTCGATGCATCTGAGCGATTGGGCGATGAACTGCGCGAGTTGCTGGTTACCGGTCGGATCGCCGAACGGATCACGCCGTGGCGGTAGCCGCTGCGCGTCCCGCGGTACGCCCCGAAAAAATGCAGCCACCGAGAAACGTGCCCTCGAGCGAACGGTACCCGTGCATGCCACCGCCGCCGAAACCGGCAGCCTCGCCCGCTGCGTACGCACCCGGAAGCGGCGAGCCGTCCGCGCGCAACACGCGTGCGTCAAGATCGGTCTCGAGCCCGCCAAGTGTCTTCCGCGTCAGGACGTGCAATCGCACTGCAATCAATGGACCCGCCTCAGCATCGAGCAGCTTATGCGGCGCCGCGACGCGAATGAGTTTGTCGCCGAGGTAGTTCCGCGCACCGCGCAGCGCGGCGATCTGGAGATCCTTCGTGAACGGATTGTCGATCTCACGATCCCGTGCGCGGACTTCGCGCTCGATCTGCGTCGCATCGAGCAGCGGCGTCGCGGTCAATGCGTTCATTTTGGCGACGAGCGTCGGGACATCGCGCGCGGTGACGAAGTCCGCACCTTGATCGATGAACTTTTGCACCGGCCCGGGCACGCGGCCCCCGGCACGTGCGAGCACACCGCGGATGCTCTTCCCTGTCAGGTCGGGATTCTGCTCCGATCCAGACAGCGCGAACTCCTTCTTGATGATCTTCGTCGACAGCACGAACCAACTGTGATCGTGCCCCGTCATGCGGAGATGCGCGAGCGTGCCGAGGGTGTCGAAGCCAGGAAACAGCGGCACCGGCAACCGACGGCCCAGCGCGTCGAACCACATCGACGACGGCCCGGGCAGAATCCGGATACCGTGCCGACTCCAGATCGGCGCGTAGTTCGTGATTCCTTCGACGTAGTGCCACATGCGATCACGATTGATCAGTCGCCCGCCCGCAGCCTCGGTGATACCCAGCATGCGCCCATCGACGTGATCCGGCACACCGGAAATCATATGTGACGGCGGCGTCCCAAGACGCGCCGGCCAGTTCTGGCGCACGAGGTCATGATTGCCACCAATCCCGCCCGCTGCCACGATCACGGCCTGCGCGTGCAGCGTGAAATCCCCGACGATGACACGCGAACTCGGCGTGCTGCGTTGGACGCCGCTTGCTTCCAGCACATCACCTTCGACGCCCGTGACCCGGCCGTTCTGCTGCGTCAGTGCGCTCACACGATATCGAAAACGCAGCGACACCAACCCCTTGTCCACCGCGGCTCGCACCCGTCGCACGAAGGGCTCGATGAGTCCGGGCCCAGTGCCCCAAGTGACATGAAAGCGTGGCACCGAGTTGCCGTGGCCGATGGCGCCGTAGCCGCCACGCTCGGCCCACCCGACAACAGGGAACCACCGCACACCCTGCGCATGAAGCCACGCGCGTTTTTCGCCGGCCGCGAAGTGCACGTACGCCTCCGCCCATTTGTACGGCCAAGCATCGTCCTCGCGATCGAAGGCGGCCGTGCCCATCCAATCCTGCATCGCCAGATCGATCGAGTCACGGATGCGCATCCGTCGCTGCTCCGGCGAATCGACGAAGAACAACCCGCCGAACGACCAAAACGCCTGGCCACCCAGATTCTGCTCGGGCTCCTGATCGATCAGGATGACGCGACGACCCGCATCCGCGAGCTCCGCGGTTGCAACCAATCCCGCCAGTCCCGCGCCCACGACGATGACATCCGCATCCATACGCATAGAGTGAACGCCGGCGCCGTTAACCGGAAGCCTCGATTCCCTCCCATTTTTGTCTCTTACGTCTCAACGCTCCCCCAATCTCCCTACTCCCTACTCCCATCTCCCTACTCGATCTGGCCGTCGCGCCGCGTGACGTGGCAACGCCGATGCTCGTCGTAAATGGTGCAGCGGATCGTTGCCGGTGCGCAACGCACGGCGCACACGCGCCGTGCGGTACGACTTCGCGTGATTGCGAATGCGGGGCACAACCCGTTCTGGGACGCTCCCGTCGCGTTCTTTGCCGATGTGGAGGCCTTCTTCGAGGAGCCGCCACCCGACTCCTGACGACCAGGCTGGTTCATGTCCGTTTCCCTGAAGACTGCAGAATCCGCGCTCGGCGTCTGCGTCGTCGGACTCGCCTGCTTCATTGGCGGACAAACACTCGGCATGCGTCGCGCCACGGCGCGTCATGTGAGCGCGGGCGCGATTGTCGAGCTTCCGGCGCCCACGTCCGCACCTGCCGAGTCCTTCGGTTCGGCAGAACCGGAGATGCGCGTCAGCGCAGCGTCCGTGCCGACGATGCCCACGATGCCTACGATGTCCGCGCTCGACATGCGCCGCCGACTCGCCGACGGCGCGCAAGGCACCTACATCAATGAGTTGATCGTCGCCCGCGACTCCGCCGTCGTACGTTGGCCCGATCGATTGTCACGCCCTCTCCGCGTGTGGGTTTCCGAGACAGAATCGTTGACCGGATGGAATGCCGATTTCGTCCCCGCGGTGCGTGATGCGTTCTCGACGTGGGTTGAGGCCGGTCTGCCGGTGCGCTTCGATTTCATTCACGACTCGGCATCGGCCGACGTCCACGTTCGCTTTGTCGAACACTTTTCGAACGGCATCAGCGGCAAGACCGTGTGGAGTCGCGACAACTCGTGGTGGCTCGTCTCGAGCGACATTCAGCTAGGCTTGGCGCACCCCGGCGGCGGCACGGTCTCGCCGCCGCAGATGCGCGCCATCGCGCTGCACGAAGTGGGACATCTGCTCGGACTCGATCACTCGAAAGAACTCGACAACATCATGTCCGCACGCATCCGCGTTCGTGAGCTCACCGACGAGGATCGCGCCACCGTGCGGCTTCTGTACAGCGTGCCGGCGGGCTCTCTTCGCTGACTGCGGGGGTGCGTCGGCGGCGGGGCGTCGGCCGACCGCAGGATACCCCCTTTGCCGAGCGTCCCTTGCCCTCGTTGCTCGCTCGGTCCGAATCGGCGCGCGGGGGCACCCTCGGCCGGCCGACGCGAGCGGGAGGCGAGCGACTCCCACCGTCACGCGACCCCGGCCGGCACCATAGCGTGAGTCGACTCGTCGTCGCGAGTCTCCCGAGAGAGGACGAACCGCTTCCTTGCGCGCGCGCTTCCCCGCGCCGCACCCAGTGCGCGAGCCAGTGGAGGTCGCGCGCCATCGCGCCGTCAAAGAGCGCCGAAGCTGTTGGGGTGCCGCTGAAATCACGCCAGCCGCAGGGGCCGGTCCGCTGGGTCCCCGACCGACGATTCGTTCCGAGCGGAGCGAGGGACGCTCGGTGGTCGGGGATCACCCGACCCGCCTCGCCACCCGCGTGATCCCTTAGCGGCACCCCCGCAGCTCAGAAGCGCAATATGACGATGCGCGCAGGCGTGTCGCGCCCCGACACCGTGAGTTTGACGTCGTGTACGCGAGGCACGCGCATCGCGCGGTGCAGCAGCGCGAGGTCGCGCACCGGCGCGCCGTTCACGGCGCGAATAATTTCGCCACCACGCAGGCCGGCCTCTGCGGCCGGACTGCCCGGCTGCACGCGCAGGATAAGGATTCCGGGTTCGACACCCAGTGTCTTCGCGAACTCATCATCGACGGCGCTCAACTGCGCGCCGAAGAGTATTGTCATCGACGCGCCGCCCACCACCGACGCGGCCACCATCGGCGACATCGGCGACATCGGCGACATCGGCGACATCGGCGACATCGGCGAACGGGGCACCGTACGTACGATGATTCCGCCGCTATTCGGTCGCGACGTTGCCGAGGTCACGGGCGACGCGCTTCCGGTCGACACCACGCCGCCCAGCGGAAATCGCATAGCGCTCTCCGTGACGTCCGGCCGACGCTCTGCCACCGTCACCGGCGTTTCACGCAGTTTGCCGTCACGACGCACTTTCACCCGCACCACGTTGCCGGGCATCAGCAGCTGCGGATAGTTCACGACCTGCGCCACGATATCGCGTCCGTTGTACGCGATTACGGTATCACCCGCGCTCAGCCCCGCGCTGCGCGCCGGTGACCCGACGTCGACCGCTTCGATCATCGGGTAATCACAGTGCGCCGTGATGCTCCCGGAATCCGTGACGATGCGAATCTGCGAGCCAGACAACGTGAGGCCTAGGTACCCCGACGGCGACGCCTTGCTGTTCACACTGCGTGTCATCTCGGCGATCTGCGGTTCGAGCGCGCGCAACCGCACTTCGACAGTTTCCTGGCGCGGACGCGCGTCGGCGAAGACCGTGACCATTTCCGGCAGCAGCTTCTTCATCGAATTGTCCATCGCCTCGAACACACCGGCGTCGAGCACACGCCCGTTCACCGTCATGCGGCCGGAGTCGCCGCGCGTAACCGTGATCGTGGGCCCTATCGAGCCGTCCGCGTTGTGATAGCGCACGATGACATTCATCAGCGAATCCACGCCGCGCTTCACTTCGGTCATGCGACGCATGTCCACGCCGTCAGCTGACGCGCCGCGTTGCTCGATGACGGTCGTCACGCCCGCGAGTTCCTGCTTGAGTCGAAGGACCGCTTTGCCTTCCGGTGTACTCGTCAACTCACTTGGTCCGCCAGCGATCGACGCGCACGCGCCTTTGGCCGGCCAGTGGGTGGCTACCGACGGTCGTGCAGCGGGGCGCACCGAACGTTCCGCGACCGCCTGTGCCGCAACCGTCGCGAACGGCGCGCACATGACGCATATCAATGCACGCGGAACGATCATGTGTTTCGGGAGATATCGCATCAGTAGCGCTCCAACGTCTTGTCCACCGGCAATGTCACGCTGAGCGCCTGCAATGTCGCTTCACGCGCCGCGGATGCCGTAAGGAAGTAGTGATTCAACACCGGATCCTGCGGAGACTCACGCAACGCCGCGCGCGACGCGGCCATCATCTGATCCAACGCCGCCAGCCTCGTGCGATACACATCGCTGCTGTGTACTGTCGAATCGTTCGAGGCGAGCCACAACGACGCACGTTCGTACTCGCTTTGCGCTCGATACAACACTTCGGTTGCCGCCTGCAGGCTGGCGAAACCGTCCGTATCACGTGACGCGAGGGAGGTGGAGGCCAGCGTCGGCGCGAAGGACACGTCCGTCGAACTGTATCGACCCGCCAACGCTCCGCTGGCCACAAGGGTCAGCGCGGCCGCGACACGCAACCACATCGGCGTCACGCGTGTCCGACCTGTCATCAGCACGACCTCCGCGCTCGGCGTCGAGACCACAACCTCACCCACGCCGGCGACCACGGGCCTCGCGCGCACTCCCAGCGGCACCTCGACCCGCGTCGATCCCAACGCGGTCACCTCCGCGGGCGACGTGATCAAGCCCTCCTTCCGCAGACCTGCCGACAGCGACTCCCACGAGGTGAGTCGCGGCGCGTCCGGCGGACAGTTAGTCGCCGCATCACGCGACAACGCGTGCAGCGAGAGGTACGACTGACTCTCCGCCCGACAGGCAGCGCAACCCGCCAGATGCGCGAGCTCGTCCGTCGTCAGCGCGTCGTGATCGAACGCCGCGAAGCGTTCACCGTCGATATGTCCGTTAGCGTTCTGCATATCCACCGTATCCACCAGCATGGCTGCCATAGGTGCGCTCCGCGCTGCGATCGATCGGGCGAACCGCCGTCGATTCCACCAGTGGCGCGAGCAGACGGCGCAACTTCGCGCGCGCCTTGAACAGTTGCGACTTTGATCCGCCCGACGTGATGCCCAGTTCCGTCGCGATCTCTTCGTGCGTGTACCCCTCCACATCGTGCAACAGAAACACCGTGCGGGCACCCGGCGACAGCTGCCGCGCCGCGGCTTCGATGCTCTGCGCGAGCATGCTGCGCTCGGCGTCCTGTTCCACCATGACAGAATCCTCGTCGATCCCCGTCTCGAGTGCCGCGAGTCGCCGGGTGCGGCGCAACGCGTTCAGCGTGCGATTGATGGCGATTCGATGGACCCATGTGCTGAACTTTGCGTCGCCGCGCCACGAGGGCAGCGCGCGAAAAATCTGGATCCAGACCTCCTGCGCGATATCCTCGGCAAGATCTGGATCTCCGGCGAGTCGCCGGACGACGGCATCGACATGCGGAGCATGCTGGTTCCAGAGCAAGCGCATGGCGCGTTCGTCGCCCTCGATCGCCCGTCGGACTACGGCGGCATCTGTCTCCATGGGGTCTGTCGAATGTGTCACCATCTCCGTCCCGGATGGTTGCCTTTGGCCGTCCAAATCGTGGAATCTCGTGGGACGCCGTACGTGAGAGCACGCAAATCCGAATTGTCGGAGCGCAACTCACTGTGACGTCAGGGCTTTGACGCCTTGACGGACGGGACGGTATCTCTTAAATGCCAGTAGCACCGATGAGGGAACCCCCTGATGGGACTCCCTCGCTCATACAGGACTTCACAGGATCTCCGTGCTCCTGCTCGCCGCGCTCCTCGCCTTCGGTGACCCCGTACCAGCCGGACTTCCCGTTCGGGAGCCCGCCGCTGTTGGTATGTCGGCAGCGCGTTTGGCGACGATTGAGCGCGTGGTGCAGCGCGGCCTCGACGCCGGTGGGTACCCAGGAGCCGCGGTCGTGGTCGGGCGAAAAGGCTATTCCGTCCTCTCGCGAGGCTTTGGCTCGCTCGACTGGACCGGCAAGTCGGCGGTCGCCGTCGACGCGAGTATCTACGATCTCGCGTCGCTGACGAAAGTCATTGGCACCACGACCGCGATCATGGTGCTCTACGATCAGGGCAAGATCGACCTTGACGCCCCGGTCGCGCGCTACCTCCCCGATTTTTCCGGTGGACTCAAGGATCAGGTCACGATCCGCCATCTGCTGACCCATCGGGGCGGTCTGCCGGCCGGTCGTGAGTTGTGGCGTATTGCCCAAACGCCAGCGCAAGCGCGTGCGGCGGTGCTGTCATCGCCGATTCAATGCGTGCCGGGCAACTGCTACGAGTACTCCGACCTTGGCGCCGACTTGCTTGGCTTCGTCGCCGAAGCCGCGAGTGGGATGCCGATCGACGGATTCCTCGAGCGTCAGGTGTTTTCAAAGCTCGGCATGCACGACACGCATTACCGCCTGTCGCTGAACGATGTCGCGCGCACCGCGCCGACCGAAATCGCCCCACCGCGCGGCTACCCGCTGCGTGGTGAAGTGCACGACGAAAACGCCTGGGCGCTCGGCGGCGTCGCCGGTCACGCCGGTCTGTTCAGCACGGCGTCCGACCTGTCCGTGTTTGCGCAGATGCTGCTCGAAGGTGGCACCTACAACGGAGTGCGCATCATCGCCGACAGTACCGTCACGCTCTTCACGCGTCGCGCCGCCGGGCATCGCGCTCTTGGCTGGGATACGTGCGACGGTGGTGCCGGATGCGGCCACTATCTCAGCACGCGGGCGTTCGGTCACACCGGTTTCACGGGCACGTCGCTCTGGATTGATCCGGACCGTCAGGTCTTCGTGATCCTGTTGACCAACCGCGTGCATGCGGCGCGTGCCCGTCGTCCGAGCAAAGTCATCGCGGATGTTCGCAATGATCTAGCCGACGCCGCCGTGCTCGCCGTGATGGATGATCCAGGCGGCGTGCTGGCGATGCCCGCCAGCTTCCGCGCCGATGCCGCCACCGACTGGAACCGCCCGTTGCGGTCGAGCCGCGCTCGTAGCGGCTCGTCGCGCCGTCGCGGATCCGCGTCCCACAAGTCGTCTGGAAAGGCCTCGTCGAAGGCCAAGGCAACAGCGAAGAATGCAGGCAAGAAGGCCTCGAGTCGGTCGACGGCGGCGGCGAAAAAGAAGATGCCTGTCAAGTCGACCTCGTCGAAAAGGCGACAACACTAGTCCCCTTCGCTATCTTCCGGCCATGGAAGAGCCGATCACCGAACCCGAAGGCGGACTTTCCGTCGATCAAGCGCGGCTGGTGCTGCGTCGCGTCAAAGATCCGGAACTCAATCTGAACATCGTCGACCTCGGCCTGATCTACGACATTCACGTCGATGGTCAGAAGCTGCGTGTCGACATGAGTCTGACGTCTCCAGGATGTCCGTCTGGACCGGAAATCATGGGCGAAGCGGAGCAGCAACTGCGCTCGATCCCCGGGGTCGAAGACGTCGAGATGAATCTCGTGTGGTCACCACCGTGGACGCCGGAGCGAATCGAGCCGCGCGTTCGCGCCTACATGGGCTTCTAGTCTGAACGACACGAAGCACCACTGACGAACACACGAGGCCGGCGATTGCGCAGGCCTCGTTGTGCATCGGGGGCTGCGGAGAACTCAGGCGGTCACGCGATCCGACTTCTCTGCCCGTTCGGCGATGACCGCGCCGACCAGCTTGACGACAACGGGCATCAGCAGAATTGCCCCCGTCCAGAGAAACAAGTCGGCGACGTTCATCACGACCGTCGTGAGGGAGCTGATTTGGAGCGCGATGAAATCGGTCACACCTTCGCTGCCTGTGACCATGCTTGTCAGATTGCCGATCGCGCCGCCTGACACAAGTCCGAGGGCGAACGTGGCGCGAGGGTCGACCGCTGACAGCGGCGTGACGATCCGCATCACCATGAGCACCGCGGCCAGCGTCACCAGTATGTTCAACAACCAGGTCATGGGCCCTAGCGAGGCACCGCCAGCGATGCCGGTGTTGTGCACCATGACAAAGCCAAAGTTCTCGGAGACGGGGATCGTGTGCCCATTGCGGAGCACTAGGTTCGCCAACGCCTTCGTGACCAAGTCCGTCCCCGCTGCCAACAAGGCAATCGTCACATACGTCCCAAAAACCGTGGCGGGCACATCGATCGTTGGCGAGGTCGAAGTCGGCGTGCTGCGGGATGATGAAGTCGCGATGGGCATGGCGTCGCTGGCAGGAGAGACTGTGGTGCCGAGCTGGATCGTTCAGCACAGTCGTTCGTAGAGCACCCAGCGTGCCGTGGAAAGTTCAGCGGGCAAACAGACGACGCGCTGTCGACGAACTCAGCCAAGGCATTGCCAGCAATAACGTTCCACTGATAAGAACGGCGAAAGCGCTTTCCGCATTCTAGCAATCTCGACCACAGTATGTGCGGTACTGCCGACACATTACCGTATTCCGTTGCAGTTGAGCAACAACAATCTGGACTGGGCGACTACTCGCGATACGGTGACTCGTCGCCCTTGATCGCCTTCGCTGCGGCCTTGGCGGCGACAGGGGTGCTGGATGCCGGCATGGTGGCCAGCGCGTTCACGAATCGATGCCCGAGGACCTCGGCCTGCCAACGTCGCAGCTCGGTGACTTCGGCAATCTCGTCGACATGACGGGGGTTACGACGGGCGACGGCTTCCATGCGGTCGCGCGAACAGAGCACGCCGGGGTCGAGATCGAGTTCCGTCGCCACGATGTCGCGCACCGATTTCAGTTTTGCGACACGATCGTCGAACTCGGGATCCTTGTCCCAGCGCGCCGCCTTCGGGAAACGCGGCAGGTCGGCTTCGGCGACGGCGTTGCCACGAACGATGGCCTGCAGCGCTTCCTGCGCCCGCACATCGGACATGCCGCGCGGAAATCCTTTGACCGTGAACAGCCCGTCACGGGTCGTTGGTGCACTGCGGGCGAGATCGAGCAGCACTTCGTTGCCAGCGACACGAAACGTCGCGCGATCCAAGTCCGCAGCAATTGCATCACGCCATTTGGCGAGCTCCTTCAGACGTGCCAATTCTCGACGGGTGAGATCACGCGCACCCTTCAGTCGGAGAAAGCCCATGTCGGGCTCTTCGGCATCCCACTTCGTACCTTCGGCGCGACGAAATTCTTCCTCGGCCCAATGCCACCGCCCCTTGGTCTCCAGCTCGCGACGCAACCGATCGCGGAGTCCGAGCAGATGGCGTGTGTCCTGCGCCGCATAGTCCAGCATGTCCGCCGTCAGCGGTCGCATGCTCCAGTCGGCGCGCTGATGCTTCTTGTCCAGCTTGAGACCGAAATACTGTTCGAGCAGCGCGGCGAGTCCAAACGCACGAAGACCAAGTAGCTGGGCTGCGACACGCGTGTCAAAGAGGTTCGTGACGCGCCAGCCGTAATCCTGGTGCAGCAGTCGCAGATCGTAGTCGGCATCATGCAGAATCACTTCGACTGCGCGATCTTCGAGCAACTGACCGAGCCGCGCTGGCACGCCGATCGGCAGTGGATCGATCACCGCCTCGGCGTGCTCTGTCGAGAGTTGCAGCAGATAGACGCGATCGACAAAGCGATGGAAGCTCGCGCCCTCGGTGTCGAGCGCGACGGCCCGAACGCCAGTGAGGCCGGCGAGGAACTGGTCGACCGAATCGGCCGTATCGAGATACAGCGGTGCAGACTGAGGCATGGCTCCGTGTAAGCTACACTGGCACGGTCTCGACGGGGACCTGTCGATTGCCCCTTGCCGCTCGGGGGGTCGCCGTGGAGAGTTCCACAGCACTCATGACACCCATCGATTCCGACCCCTCCTCCGAGCTCTCGGCCCCCCGTCCGGGCTGGCGCACCGGCGACATGGCCCGCGCGGCCGTTGTCGCCCTCGCCATCTGGTTCGGACTCCAGCTGCTCTGGTCCGTCAGTTCGCTCTTCTTCTTAGTCTTTCTGGCCACGCTCTTCGGTCTGGCAGTGGCGAGAGGCGTCGACGTCCTCGAGCGCTATCATATCAGGCGCGGCGTCGGCTCGACCCTCATCGTGATCGCGGCGCTGGGCGTGATCGGTGGCGGGCTTGCCCTCTCAGCGCCGACGCTGATTGAACAGGGGAAAGAGCTTCAGAACGAGTTTCCGTCGGCCGTCGCGAAAGTGCAGGACTGGGTCGACTCGAAGCAACGCACCGGTGCCATTGGCGCGATCATTAAGGCCGCTGCCCAGACGGACGCGCCGGTCGCGACACCAAGCGCGCCTGCCACGGTCACAGTCGCGCCGACCACGGCGAACACGCCGCAGCGTCCCAGCGAGTTGATCAGGCAGAAGCTCGCCGAAGGCATGAGTGGTGCGAGCAACTATCTCTTCTCATTCGTCTCGAGTACGCTGGCCGTTGTCGGCGCGCTCATCATGCTCATTTTCCTCGTGATCTACATCGGCGCGGAACCGGACGTGTATCGCGGGTGGATGCTGGCCGCGGTTCCGGCGACGGCGCGGCCCAAGGTCCGCGAGATTCTGACAGAAGTCTCAAACGTGCTGCGCAAATGGCTGGTCACGCAGATGGTCGCGATGCTGGTCATTGGCGGCGTCACGACGATCGCCTTGCTCATTCTTGGCGTGAAGGCGCCATTCGCGCTCGGTTTCATCGCCGGATTGCTCGAATTCATTCCAACCGTCGGCCCGATCCTCAGCGCGGTGCCGGGCGTGCTGATGGGCTTCATCGATTCGCCGGAGAAGGCGGGCGTCGTCGCCATTGCGTACTACGGCATTCAGTTCATCGAAAACAATCTGCTGATCCCGTATCTCATGCGTGGTGAGATGGATCTGCCGCCGGCGTTGACACTGGTCGCGCAAACGTTGATGACGTTGGTCTTCGGATTTTTCGGATTGATGGTCGCCGTACCGCTGACCGCCGCGATGCTGGTGCCATTGCGCATGATCGCCGAGCGTGAGAACGCGCGCGAGGAAGAACTGCTGCGGATGGCGCGTCGCACGACGGGCATGCGAACCACCGCGATGCGAAGCGTGAAGGATACCGCAGAACATGCCGTCGCCATGGCGGATCGCGGCCCGGCGCCCGAGTGATCGCGTCGCTGCACTATCTACAGATGGGATACGACGATCAGGGCAACGGCACGCCGATCGTCTTCCTGCACGGATTTCCGCACGACCGCACGCTGTGGGCGCAGCAGCGCCTCGCGCTCGCCTCACGAGCGCGGTGCATCACGCCGGATCTGCGTGGCTTCGGTCAGTCATCGGCGCGCGCACCGTATTCGATGGACCAGTATTCCGACGATGTCGTCGCGTTGCTCGACTGGCTGGAGATCGAGCAGGCGGTCGTGTGTGGCCTGTCGATGGGCGGCTACGTGGCGATGGCGATGTGGCGCCGGCACCCTGAGCGCATTCGCGCGCTGGTGCTGTGTGACACGCGCGCCACGGCTGACACCGAGGAGACGCGGGCGGCGCGCAACGCGCTGATCGCCGTCGCACAATCAGTCGGCGTTCACGCCGTGGCCGAGCGTCAGGTGGTGGGCATGGTTGGCACGACGACACGCGAGCGTCGGCCTGAGGTAGTTGCCATGATGGCGGCGATGATGGCGCGCCAGTGCGTCGCGGGGGTGGTTGGTGCGTTGGAGGCGTTGCGCGACCGGCCGGACTCACGGGAGACGCTCGCGTCGATTAGCGTTCCCGTGCTCGTGATCGTGGGCGACGAGGACGTGCTCACACCGATCGACGATGCACGGGCGATGATGGACCTGCTGCCGCCGGCGGCCCAAGGGCGCCTCGTGCGAATCGTCGATGCGGGACACGTCACGTGTGTCGAGCGTCCTGCCGCAGTGACGCACGCCTTAGCTGAATTTCTTGCGACTCTCGCGATCAACGAAGACTGACGATCCGTCGTCAACGGCTGTCGATCACATCACTTCTTTTTTGCTCTCCTCATCGCTGCAGATGACGTCCACCATATCGGAATCCGAGCGCTCCACCGCGGCGCAGATCGGACAGGTGTTGTTCAAGAATCGAGGATGGCTACCGGTGCCGTTCCTAGCGGTACCGCTGCTCGCGCCGGGCCATCAGACCTCGACGACCTGGGCGGCCGGCCTGCTGCTCGTGTTGCTCGGGGAGTTGGTGCGCATCGCCGGTGTCGCGGCGGCCGGCACAGTGACACGCCGACGTTCTCGCGAGGTGCAACGCCTCGTCACCTACGGGGCGTTCGCGTGGTGCCGCAACCCGCTCTACGTCGGCAACTTTCTCGCGTGGATGGGATTCACGGTGGTGTCGGGGGTCTTCTGGTTCCTACCCATCGCAATCGTGATTTTCGCGATCGAGTACACGCTGATCGTGCGCTACGAGGAGGGCGTACTCGAATCCATCTTCGGGCAGGAATACCTAGACTACAAGGCGCGCACGCCGCGTTGGTTTGGACGACCGCCGGCGAACAGCACGGCCGGCGCGCATGATTGGAAGGAAGCGGTCTGGAGTGAGCGGAGTACGTTTATGCAGTACGTGGCGCTCTGCGTGCTCTTTTACTTCAAGCGGCGGTTCTTTTGACGGCGGGTTCACCTGCGGGTTGACGGCAACCTGCAGGTCGAGGTTGAACGCGAACTGCGGCTGGGGAAAAACCGTTGAACAGCGGGCGGGGGAGCGGCAGGGGACTACGCCGGCAGGTTCGCCGGCGGGTCGATCACAGAAAGCGGGCGTCGCTCTGAAGAGCGACGCCCGCTTCATCCGTGGTGCCTGCAGGTGAAGTCTCCCGCCGTTCCCCCGCCCGCAGTACGTCGGTTAAACCCCGACCCGCTGGTTTTCAGTTACCCGTCCCCCGCATTTAGCAGTCAACCGGCAGGCTGACCCGCAGGTCACCCCGCAGTTACCGGGTTGGGCGGCCAGGGGGCGTCGGCCCGTCGAAAATCTCCTTATTGATGGCGATGAAGCTTTTGAGCTGCACCGGCACGTCTTCCTCGGGGAAGATCGCGGTCACGGGACACTCGGGCTCGCACGCGCCGCAATCGATGCACTCGTCCGGATGGATGTACAACTGTTCCGGACCTTCGTAGATGCAATCGACCGGGCAGACGTCGACGCAGGACTTGTCCTTGACGGAGATGCAGGCTTCGGTGATGACGTAGGGCATGGGAGAAGTCTCAGGTCGGACGCACACGCCACATGGCGTGACGCAACATAGCGTGGGAAATCACGTCGCTACAAGTCTACCGCCACGGGGGCGTGCTGCCGCGCTTGAGGTCAGGGTTCTCGCGAAATACCGTGCACGTCCGACCGATCACTTGGATCACCTCAGCACCCAGTCGTTCGGCGATGTCGTTCGCTGCATCCTTGGCCGAAAGCTCACCGGCGCGAGCCACCTGCACTTTCACCAACTCATGGGTGCGGAGCACGTCGTCGAGACTCTTGAGCAGGGCATCGGTCAAGCCGCTATGGCCGATGTGAACCTGAACGTCGAGGTGATGGGCCTCGGCGCGCAGCGCTGCGCGTTCCTTGCCAGACATGCTCATGGTGTACTCGAATGACGGAGTCGACGTCGACCGGGTTCGCTCAGGGGCGAACGCCGTCGAACGCGAAAAACGGAAGCGGGTTGATGGCGGGACCGTCCCACCAGGCGCGACCCGCGCCGCGCTTCATGACCTGAAAATGCAAATGCGGCGTCTCGGGCGGTGCGTTGCCTGTGGATCCAACGTAGCCGATGACCGAACCCTTCGCGACCTTGTCGCCCACGGTGAGCCCACGTCGGTAGTGTTGCAGGTGCGCGTAATAGTACACGAACCGCTCGTCCGGATCACTCGCGTAGATCACCAAGCCGCCGATCGGTCCGGAGAAGAGTCGCCCGATTACGCAGTCGTCGGCCGCCAGTACGGCGGTGAAGCGCGGGGCCGGCAGGTCAAGCGCGCGGTGCATCTTGTCGCCGCCACGCTTGGCCTCGAAGTCATCATGCACCCCGCGCCGAAGCATCCCCTCGACCGGGACCATCAGCTGGCGCTCCCAGAGCCGATCGAGGTCCTCGTCGCGAAGCACGTCGTCGCGCGGCGACCGGTACTCCGGGCGGCGGCCAGCAGACGCCAACTCTCCGCCACGACTCGTGACGTCAGCGCGTTCGGAAGGGAGTGGCGCGGGCGACGGCGGGGGGGCGGCCACGCCTCGTGAACATCCTGACGCGAATGCGGACACGACGGCCCGACAAATCAACCGCCTCATCGCGCGTGCTGCGCGCAATCAGCGTCTCACCACCTCGGGCCGAAAGAACGGCTCGAGGAATCGCATCAGGTCGTCGACGGTCTTCACACCACGGGTCTTCAGTTCGTCCAGCTCGGCCGACTTGGGCAGTCGCGCGCCCGCGCGATCCGCGATGACCAAGACCGCGTCCTCGAGATCGAGATCAACGAGCGCGTAGATGCGCTGAAGGTCGTCGCCGGGGAGCACCTTGTAATGTGTCCCAACGTTGCCGTGCCGCTCCGCCAGATACGTGTACGTCTGCTGCAGCAACAACTCAGGGAACCGCCCCCGGAAGCTGTCGCGAAAGCGCGACAGCCCATCACGCTCGATGGACTGCTGATTCATGATCCGCGCCCGCACGAACAGAATGACCGCGAGCGCCAGCATCATGGTGGTTCCCACGAGCGTCAGACGCACAGGCGATCACACCTCTGGTGGCGGTACAGCATAGAAGCTCGCAAGGGGGCTCGGTCGGGGCGATCGCGCAGGAGCAACACAGTTCAGGAAACGGCAGCGACAATAGGGCGGACGGACAGCCTCCGCCTGACAGACGATTCTATACCTCGGAACGCCAATCTGCCGCGTCACGTTGGAAGGGCAACACCCTTGAAGCATTTTCCCGTAAAATCTAGTAGTTTCCCGAATTCGTCAACAGTTTCGTTGACGTAGTCTGGAAAGCCGAGGTATATTGTCCCGATGGAAGTAGTTATCGGGACACTGGGCGGGTTTCGCGGCGTGCGCGTTGAGTTGTTGGTGGCGCTGAAGAAGGCGCAGCCGCTGACGGCGCACGAGTTGGGCGAGCAGTTCGGTCTGACGGCGAACGCTCTTCGACGGCACCTCAAAGTGCTCGAAGAGGACGGTCTGGTGCAGTTCGCGCGTGAAGTTCGGGGAGTCGGCGCGCCCGTGTATTCATTTTCGCTGACGACCGCTGGTGAGTCGCTGTTCCCGCGCCGCTACATGTCGGTGCTCGCCACCGCGCTCGACGCGCTCCTCGCAGCGCGCGGCCCGGAGGCGGTGACGACCGTGCTGGAGACTGAGTGGGATCGCTTGGCCGAGGAAGCCGAGCCGGTCGTGAATGCATTGCCGGTCAGCGAGCGGGTGGCGCTGGTGGCCGAGTTGCTGACGGCCAACGGCTATATGGCCGAAGCGATTGAAGTGACGTCGGACGAGGACAGGCGAATCACGACGCTGCGCATTCACAACTGCGCGCTGGGTGAGATCGCCGAACGATTTCCGGAAGCGTGTGCGGTCGAGTCACGCTTCCTTGAGCGGGTGTTGGGGGGGCCGTTGGTTCGCCGCGCGCATCGCCGCGATGGCTGCGGGCGGTGCGAGTACGACGTATCGAGTCAGATCATCGCAGAGAAACAGGAGCAAGCATGAGTTCGACCATCGACGCACTGGTCAATCGCGAGTACCAGTACGGTTTCTCGACCGACATCGAAGCGGAGACGCTGCCGCCCGGCCTCTCCGAGGACACCGTACGCTTCATTTCGGCCAAGAAACAGGAGCCCCAATGGCTGCTCGACTGGCGCCTCAAGGCGTTCCGTCGCTGGCAGACCATGACGGAGCCGCACTGGGGCAACGTGCAATATCCGCCGATCGATTATCAGGCTGCGAGCTACTACTCCGCGCCGAAGTCGACGAAGCCCCTTGGTTCGCTCGACGATGTCGACCCCGTGCTGCTCGACACGTACAAGAAGCTCGGCATCTCGCTGAATGAGCAGAAGCGACTGAACAACGTCGCCGTCGATGCCGTGTTCGACTCGGTGTCCGTCGGTACGACCTACAAGGAAGAGTTGGGTAAGCATGGCATCATCTTCATGTCATTTGGCGAAGCCGTGCGCGAACACCCGGAACTGGTGCAGAAGTATCTCGGCTCGGTGGTGCCGTACAGCGACAACTTTTTCGCCGCACTGAACAGCGCCGTCTTCTCCGATGGGTCGTTCTGCTACATCCCCAAGGGCGTCAAATGCCCGATGGAACTGTCGACGTATTTCCGTATCAACTCGGCGGAGACCGGCCAGTTCGAGCGGACGCTGATCGTGGCCGATGAAGGGTCGACGGTGAGCTACCTCGAAGGGTGCACGGCGCCGAAGCGCGACACCAATCAGTTGCATGCGGCCGTCGTCGAGATCATCGCGCTCGATCATGCGACCGTGAAGTACAGCACGGTGCAGAATTGGTACGCCGGCGACGAGCATGGCGTGGGCGGCATCTACAACTTCGTCACCAAGCGCGCCAAGGCGATGACCAACGCCAAGGTCTCGTGGACGCAGGTGGAAACGGGATCGGCGATCACGTGGAAGTATCCGAGCGTGATCCTGCAGGGTGACAACAGCGTCGGCGAGTTCTACTCGGTCGCAGTCGCGAGCAAGCGCCAGCAGGCCGACACGGGCACGAAGATGATCCACATTGGCCGCAACACGAAGTCGACGATCGTCGCGAAGGGCATCAGCGCCATGCAGGGACAGAACAGCTACCGCGGTAAGGTGCAAATCCTGCCGAAGGCCACAGGCGCACGCAACTACACGCAGTGCGACTCGATGCTGGTCGGCAACGCCTGCGGCGCGCACACGTTCCCGTACGTCGAAGTCGGCAACAACAGCGCGATGCTCGAACATGAAGCGTCGACGTCGAAGATCGGCGAAGATCAGATTTTTTATCTGAAGGCACGCGGACTGGACGCCGAACAAGCCGTGTCGATGATCGTCAGCGGGTTCTGCAAGGAAGTGTTCAAGGAGCTGCCGATGGAGTTCGCGCTCGAGGCGCAGCAGTTGCTTGGGATCACGCTCGAAGGCAGTGTCGGATAGCGTAGCGAGTACGGAGTACTGAGTCGAGAGCGACAGCGAGTCGTGAGAACTCGGTCTGTTGCCTTCGTCTCGGTACTTGGTGGTTGCTCGCGACTCCCGACTCATTGCTCAGAAACTCTCCTCGTACTCAGAAAAACGATGTTGAAAATTACTGATTTACACGCCTCAATCGACGGCAAGGCGATCCTCAAGGGAATCTCGCTTTCCGTGAACGCCGGCGAAGTGCATGCCGTCATGGGCCCGAACGGTTCGGGCAAGAGCACGCTCGCGCAGGTGCTCGCCGGTCATCCGGCGTACGAGATCACCGGCGGCACGGTGCTGTACAACGGCGAAAACCTGCTCGAGATGGCGCCTGAAGTGCGCGCGCAGAACGGCGTGTTTCTCGCCTTTCAGTATCCGGTCGAGATCCAGGGCGTGACGAACGCGTACTTCCTGCGTGCCGCGTACAACGAGATCCGCCGGGCCAGGGGCATGGACGAAGTCGATCCGATGGAGTTTCTCGATATCGTCGAGGAGAAGCTCAAGCTCGTCGAGATGGATGCGTCGATGATGAGCCGTTCGGTCAACGCCGGCTTCTCGGGTGGGGAAAAGAAGCGCAACGAGATCCTGCAGATGGCGGTGCTCGAACCGAAGCTCGCGATTCTCGACGAGACCGATTCCGGACTCGACATCGACGCGCTGCGGATCGTGGCCGGTGGTGTGAATGCCCTCAAGCGCCCCGAGAACGCGACGATCGTCGTGACGCACTATCAGCGCCTGCTCAACTACATCATTCCCGACTACGTCCACGTCCTGGCCGGTGGTCGTATCGTCAAGTCGGGCGACAAGTCGCTGGCACTCGAACTCGAAGCACGCGGCTATGATTGGGTATTGGAGGCGGCGTGAGCAACATATCCACCGCCACGCCGGTGCCGTTGACCGCGCTACGGCAACAGGGCGCCGAAGCATTCGCGCGACTGGGCTATCCGACAACGCGCAACGAAGACTGGCATTATACGAGCGTGAGCGCGATCGCCGACACCGCGTTCGTGGCATCGGCCGATCGTGCGGCCGATCGTGCGGCCCCGTCGGCGCTGGAGCGCGCCGTCTTGGCGTCGTACGTCTTCGACGCCCAATCCCCATTGCTGGTGTTTCACAACGGACGCTTTGCGCCATCGCTCTCGTCGCTGCAGTCGCTGCCGGACGGCGTCCGCGTGATGGATCTGGCCCGCGCCGCACAGGACGAGCCGGAATTGCTGCGGAAATTTGTGGGTCAGGCCGTCGCGGCCGACCGTGATGGATTCTCGGCGCTCAACGCGGCGCATGCCGGCGAAGGCACGCTGATCCACATCGCGAAGGAGATGGTGAGCGACACCCCGGTGCATCTGCTGCATGTCGTCGATGCGGCGGGCGCAGGGCTGATGCTGTCGCTGCGTCACCTGATTGTGGTGGAACGGCACGCCAACGCGACGGTTATCGAGAGCTACATCGGCCTCGCCGACGTGTCGTATTTCACGAACACCGTGACCGAAGTGTTCATCGAGGACGGCGCGACGCTGAACCACTCGCGTATTCAGCGCGAGTCAGGCTCGGCGTTCCACGTCGGCACGATTGAAGCGCGTCAGGGCCGCGACAGTCATTTCGTGCAGTTCTCGTTCCAGACGGGTGCGCGCCTGTCGCGCAGCAATGTGTACACGGTGCTGAACGGCGACGGCTGCGGCACCACGCTGAACGGCTTGTACATGCTGGACGCCCATCAGCATGGCGACCACCAGACACGCGTCGAACACGTTGCCCCGAATTGCTTCAGCCGCGAGCTGTACAAAGGGTTGCTCGACGGCAGCTCACACGGCGTGTTCAACGGCAAAGTGTACGTCCACCCGGCGGCGCAGAAGACGGACGGCAAACAGACGAACAACACGCTGTTGCTCTCGGAAAAGGCGCAGATCGATACCAAGCCACAGCTTGAAATCTTCGCGGACGACGTGAAGTGCACGCATGGCGCGACGGTCGGACGGATCGACGAGATGGCGCAATTCTATCTCAAGAGCCGCGGTATCGGGCCCGTACTGGCCAAGCAGTTGCTGATGTACGCATTTGCGGCGGATGTGCTCGAGACTATCGAGAACGTCCCCGTGCGCGATGAGCTCGAGCGGCTGACGCTGGAAAGAATGACTGAGTAATAAGACAGGAGTCTGGGGGCGCGTGCCTAGGGGAGCAAAGAGAACTCCCATGCGCTCTCCTGACTCTCGGTTGTCTCCGCTACTCGTTTACTCACTACGCCCGACTCTAAATTGTCCGACCTGCAGGAGCTGTACCAGTCCGTCATCCTCGACCACAACCGCAAGCCCCGGAACTTCGGCGAGCTTGAGGGGGCCGATCATTCGGCGGAGGGGAAGAATCCGTTGTGCGGCGATCACGTGCACGTGGCGCTGCATCTCGAGGGCGACGTCATCGCGGACATCAAGTTCACGGGGCAGGGGTGCGCGATCTCGAAAGCGTCGGCATCGCTGATGACGTCGGCGGTCAAGGGCAAGACGCGCGCCGAGGCCGAGGCGCTCTTTCAGAAATTCCATGCGCTCGTGTTGGGGCAGGATCCCGAAGGCGGCAAGGCACTGGGGCAGCTGGTCGTATTCTCGGGGGTGTCGCGATTTCCGGTGCGCGTGAAATGCGCGTCACTGGCCTGGCACACGCTCAAGGCCGCGCTGGCTGATGAGCGGGTGACGGCAGTCACCACAGAGTGACAGTACAGCGATGAGCCGGTGACAGTGGGGACGATACTTCGAGAGTATCACAGAGTCATGCGATGAAGCATCAGTCCCCGGATCGAGGTACACGATGACCACCCACGTCCAGTTGCAGCGCGCGGCGCGGCTCGCTGAGTTGGAGACGGGATTGCCGCTCGGCGTCTCCTTGCCGGACGGGCAGCGGATATGCCTGATCCTCGAGGGCGAGCGCGTCTATGCCGTCGCGGATCGGTGTCCGCATCGTGATTTCGCGCTGTCGGGTGGTGATATGGTGGCGCCCTGCGTGTTGGAGTGCCCCTGGCACGGCGCGCGATTCGACATTCGCACGGGGAAAGTGCTACAAGGTCCGGCCACCGACGAATTGCCCACGTACACGGTGCGGGTGGTCGGAGAAGAAATATTTGTCGGCGCGATTCGAACTTCACGCAGCGAGTAGCGAGTCCATGGCACCGCATACGCATCAGCAGACCCAGTCACCGGCGGCCATCGCGGCGATGGTCCCGCGCAGTGAGTTCCCGCTGCTCGCCCGTCATCCGGCAATGCACTATCTCGATTCGGCCGCGACATCGCAAAAGCCGCGCGCGGTACTCGACGCCCTCGTGGGTTTCTACGAGACCGCCAACGCCAATCCGCATCGCGGCGCTTACGCGCTCTCGGCCGCGGCGACCGAGGCGTATCAGCAGGCGCGCGTCACGCTCGCCCGCTTTCTTGGCGTAGCTGACGCCGACACGCTCATCTTCACGCGTGGCACAACGGAAGCGATGAACCTGGTCGCATCAAGCTGGGGACGCGCGCACGTGGCCAGCGGCGACGAGATCATCGTTACGGCGCTCGAACATCACGCGAACTTCGTCCCGTGGCAGCAGTTGGCCAAGTCGACAGGCGCAACGCTACGCATCATCGAGTTGTGTCCTGATCAGTCGATCGACATCGGGGCGCTCCGCGACGCCGTCAACGAGCGTACGAAGGTCGTCGCCATTACGCACGTGTCGAACGCCGTCGGTGCCATCACCCCGGTCGCGGATGTCGTGCGCATCGTGCGCTCGCGCTCGTCGGCCGTGATCGTCATGGACGGCGCGCAGGCGGTGCCGCATTTACCCGTCAACGTCGACGCGATGGACGTCGATTTCTACGCCTTCAGCGGCCACAAGATGCTCGGCCCAATGGGCATCGGCGCGCTGATCGGCAAGCGCACCCTACTTGAGGCGATGCCGCCGTTTCAGTTTGGCGGCGACATGATCGAGTGGGTGAACGACTTCGACAGCACATGGAATGTGCTGCCGCAGAAGTTCGAGGCCGGTACGCCGAACGCGGCCGACGCGGTCGGACTCGCCGCCGCGGTGACATATCTGGAACAATTGGGCATGGCGAACGTGCGCGCGCATGAATTGGCGTTGCTGGAACTGGCCGACGCCCGGCTGCGGGCGATGCCGGGCGTGACGGTGTACGGCCCGGACGCGGCGCAGCGGAGTGGCGTCATCAGTTTCAGCGTCGATGGCGTGCACCCGCACGATCTGGCGACGATTTTCGATCAGCATGATGTGTGCATCCGCGCCGGGCATCATTGCGCGCAGCCACTGATGCGGCGGCTGGGTGTGAGTTCGACGGCACGCGCGTCGTTCTATGTGTACAGCGATGCCAGTGATGTGGATGCGCTGTGCGAGGCGCTGGTGGCCGCGCAAGCGATGTTTGCGACGGCGGAGTAGGGAGCGAAGCGTGCCGGAGCACATCATCGGAGCGATCATCGAAGCGGCCGCCGAGTTGCTCAGCGGCGGGGTGGTCGAAGGCGTCGTGGAACTCACAAAACGCGGCGACACGCCGACGGGCGCGACTCCGGCGAAGTCCGCGCTGGCCGCCATCTTTCAGGGACGCCTGCTGGATGAGTACCGCGCACCCAAGAACCGTCGCGAGCTCACCAATCCGACGAGTGTCGCCGAGCGCAAGAACCCTGTGTGCGGCGACGCCCTGCGCATCATGGTGCGCGTGGTCGATGGCACCGTGGTCGACGTCGCATTTCTGGGCCACGGCTGCTCGATCGCGATGGCGTCAGCGTCGCTGATGACACAGGCGATGGTCGCACAGACCTGCGCCCAAGCGAAATCGACGGTCGAAACGCTGCACGAGATGTTGCGTGGCGCGGCTGCGGAAGCACTCCCGACGCTGGTCGATCCGTTGCGCGCAGTCGCACCGTTTCCGGCGCGTCACGGCTGCGTGATGTTGCCATGGCTGGCGCTTCGCGACGCGTTGGGATAGCGTGAGTCAGTCGCCTTCCCTTCCCTCCGTCCATCGACCGCATGTACGCCATCGCCGTTATTCGCTATCGCCTAGCCTTCGATGAAATCGCGCCGTTCGTTGACGAGCACCGCGCCTATCTGCGTGAGCTGAAGGCGGCGGGCCGCCTGCTCGTATCAGGGCCGATGGATCCGCGCACCGGCGGCGTGTTGCTGCTGCGTGTCCCGGATGACGAGGGTACGGCGGCGCTCGACGCGATCCGCGATGGCGATCCGTTTACCACGCGCAAGCTGGCGCAATACGAACTGATTCCGTGGGCGCCGGTGATCGGCAAGGAAGCGCTGGATACGCTCTGAACCGGCGTCTCGTCGCGCAGCGTTGATCGACGGGGCCTAGAACCAGGGCCCCAGTCGGATGAACCACACATCACCGCCCACGTTATTGAAGCCGCGCGCGATCTGAATGGTGAGGATGCCGGCGCGGACTTCGATGCCGGCGCGGGCACCCGCCGTGATTTCACCGGCGTGGGTACCGGCGCGGCGTACGAGGAATCCACCGCCGGTGCCGATTGCGCCGGCGCTGAACTGCAACACAGCACGGAACGGCCCATAGGCGTCACGTGCGAGACCGAGTCCGAGCATCGCTTCCTGCTCACCGCGTCGCTCGGTCGTGCGCAGTCCGGGAAACCCGTCGTAGCCACCCAACACGAATTGCTGTTCAAGCGGCGCACGATGCGTCCATCCAGCGCGCACTTTCGGCGTGACTGACAGAGCGCCGATATCGAAACGATGCACGTATTCGAATTGGGCGCGTTGAAATCGGGTGTTCACCTCAGCGTCCAGCGACCCGTGCGGCAGTGTGTTACGCCGGTCCTCCGCGATGTGAACGCTGATGCCCACCGCGCCGACCGACGGCGTGCCGGCACGCCATGTGCGGAAATTGGGCGTCACGCTGATGTTGAAGCCCCGTGCGAGCTTCGCGCCGAGTCCAGCGGCCAGCTCAACCTCGCGCGTGCCGACCGCCGTCAATTCCGCGCTGTCGGTGAAGATGCGAATTTCTTCGCTCACCGTGCGAATGGTGGCGACCAACGGCACCGCACGATGCAACACCGGAATGCGACGCCGGAGCCCTGCTCGCAGCTCCTGTCGGTACTTGCCGACGTCAGCGGTGAACGAGCCTTCGACGGCCGACCCGAACACGTCGCGGTGCGCGTAGCCGCCCCAGATGCGTCCACCCATATCGTTATCATAGGCCACACCGACCAGCACCACCTCGCGGGCCCCCAGCACGGGCGTGACCGAGAACGCGACCGTCGAATCGGCCATCGTCGAATCACCGACCATTCCGAGCGCCGTGGTACGCGCGCGCGTCGGCGTGAGCCACACCGCCCGATAGTCATCGGTCGAGCCCAGCTTGATCAGCCGGGCCCGCAGCGAATCCTGATCGAGTGGCATTCCTTGCTCGAGCCCGAGGGCAAATCGCAGCGTCTGCGTCTCGAGCGGCCGCCGTGACCGCACCTCGAACGCCGTCACCAATCGCGGCGGCACGGCCAGTGGCTTGGGGCGCATGCCGGCGCGGGTCGCCACGCACCCCGCCTTCGCCAGCATCTCGCTTGCGACACGCATACCGCTGGTGACCAACGAGTCAATCGCAAGCGCCGAGAAATCGAGCGGATTGGCGGACGCCGTGTTATGGCGAATGATGATATCGTCGGGACGAAAACGCGTGGTATCATTGCGAAAGAGAAAGTCGCTGAGTTGCAGCGCCACCTTGACCGGATCGCCGATCAGCGCGTCGTCCACCGATGCCGTCGGCAACATCGACACGATGAGCCGCTCGGCGCCCATCGCCCGCGCCGCCGCGACTGGGATGTTGTCGGCCACACCGCCGTCGACGAGCAGCGTCTCACCGATCAACTCGGGCGAGAAAATCAATGGGATCGCAAACGAGGCTCGTAAGGCACGCGCGAGATCACCGCGAGCGATCACCACGGGTGTCCGGGTCGAGAGTCGCGTGCCGATCACACGCAACGGAATCGGCAGTCGATTGAAGTCGCCCCTCGCGAGCAAATTGCCGCGCAACATGAGGGCCGACATGAGTGCGTTGACTTCCGCCTCGCGCACGGAGCCCGTTTGCAGCGCCCATCCACGGCCCGCATTCTCCCAGACCGCGTACGATGGCAGTGCACCAATGACGCCTGGCGCTACGGGATTGTAGCTGCGAATGACGTTGGCGATCGGCAGCACGCGCGCAATCGAATCGATTTCGTTGCCGGTGTAGCCGCTCGCATACAGCGCGCCCATAATGCCGCCAATCGACGACCCGACGATGAGATCCGGACGGATGCCGAGCGAATCCAGCATCTTGAAGAGCCCGATGTGCGCGAATCCTTTCGCGCCGCCGCCGGAGAGTACGAGCCCCGTCACTCTCGGTGGGCACGCCTGAGCCAAGCCTCTCCGTGAGGTCGACCCCACGGAGAGGGCAAACAACAGGATCGCACTGCGTCGGAGCATGGTCACGCGCGAAGCATAGCGTACTGGACCGTGTCCCGCGTCTCTCGTACGAGCGATGTCCGTCGGACGCGACCGTTAGCGTTGCACGCAGCGTCCGGTGATGGCCAGCGCGTCACCGACCGGGCGCTCGCCGACGGCATCGGACGGTCTGTTCATCACACGAATCGTGCCGGTCGAGGCGTCGCGAACGACCAGTGCGCTCGATCCACCACCGTCGAGATTCACCGCATCGCGCGCGCCGAGGTCGCGCATGATTGCGGCGGTCTCGCGAACGGTGGTGCCGACGCTGTAGCCAGACTGGCGTCCATCGATCACGATGAGCAACAGTCGCCGCCCGTTCGACGAGAAGCCGGCCGCCGTTCGCGGATTGACACCACGAAAACTCGCGGCACCGTCCGTATCGACCGTCGCGACGATCGCGCTGTCGCGCACGAGCAGCGGGAATCCACCCACGGCATTGCGCTGACCGGCCGGCGTGACAGACATCTCGAGGCGGACCGTATCGCCAATCAACACCGACGCGCGCGCGCTGCCGACGAGCATGATCGTGTCGCCGCGCGCGAGCCCACTGTGCACCGTCGGCAGCGCGGCGATGCGATACCGGCGCGCGGACATCGCACTGGCAGGCGTGCGATCGACCGGTACCAACTGCATCGCGCCGGGCCGCGACAGCGAGTCGAGTGGCTGTCCCCAGGCGGCATCGACGATGCCGATCGCGTTCGCGGTTGGCCGGTTCCATGTCGACAGCGGGACGCGTCCGCGGGAAGTGATCACGGCGCCGCTCACAGTCATCTGGCCAATCGTCGGGCGATTGCGCGCATCAAACGACAACATCGGCCGCGTCACCGGACCGGCAAGCCACTGACCGTCGACGATCAGCGCGCTGGCCGGCACCCCATTCGGTGTGAACGCAAAGAAGTCTGCGTTGACGGCGGCAATGGGTACGTCCGCGGCTGGCAATTCGCGCAGCAGTTCACTCGTCGTCTTGCGGCCGACGGCAGTCGGGGCGCCCTTGAGCGCATGGGGCGTGACGCACGACGACAGATCGACGTCGAGTACATGGATACGCAGCGGCGCGGCAGTGCGCACGAGGTGATGCACGCGCACGCCGGGCGCGATCTGCTCCGAACGAATTGAATCCGCGACGGTCGAGGCCACCGTCCACGGCCACGCATTCGACCGATGCCCGATCGATGCGCAGCCACTCGACGCCGTTACGGCGAGGACAGCGACGACACGCGATGCGCTGAAGCGCGTGGCGTTCAGACGCGTTGTGTATCCCGACGAAAGAGCGCCATCGCGCCCGCGCCAAAGACCAACGTCCAGAGTACCACACTGCCGATTGCCCATGCGGTAATCTCGCCCGTGAGCGGCGCGTGAGCAATTTGTCCGACGCCGAACATGGGCGTGTAGCTCGCGATCGTTTGGAGCGTCGGCGGCAGCACTTTCAGCGGAATGAATATGCCGCCAAAGAGCGCCATGATCGCAAGCGCGGGACCGACGAACTGCATGACGTTTTCCGACGGCAACAGGAAACCCATGAACAGACCGAACGCCGCGAACACGAACGAGGCGCCCCACGACGCCAGCGCCGAGAGAATCCACTGCTGCGCGGTGAGATGTACGCCGCTGAAGGACGCGACCACGAACGTTGATGTGATCGCGATGGCGCCAAGCGTCATCGCCACGAGCACTTTCATGCTGATGTAGGCGATTGGCGAGAGCGGCGTGAGCCGCAGTTGACGGCTCCACCCGAGGCTTCGCTCGAGCGCCACGGCTGCGCCACCCGATGTCGTTCCGACCATGGCGCCATAGACGGCCATGCTGACCATGATCGTGGCCAAGACCATCGGACCACCGTTCGCGACGGCCTTGTTGGACAGTCCGAACAGATAGAAGAAGATGTTTGGGAAGACAAGGATGAACATCAGGGTGCGGCGATTGCGCAGCACGCGACGGATCTCGAGCGAGATCGCCGTCATGTTGAAGCCGCCGAGTGGCGGCACGTTACGGACGTCGTCAACGAGTGACGGTGCGAGAGCGACGGTCATGATGAGGTTCCGACGAGGGACGGTGCAGGCAGTGTTGGCGCGGCATCGTCGCCAGTCAGCGCGACGAACGCGGCTTCGAGATTCTGCGCGACGACTTCGAGATCGCGCGCCGAAGTGTTGGTCAGCAGATACCGCGCGACGCTGTCCGAATCCGTGCATTGCAAGAGTACGGTATCGCCGCGGACTTCAGCCGTGATCACGCCGGGCAAGGCCTTCAGCTGCGCGATCGGTGCATCGGGCAGCGTCGCGCGCACCGAGCGTCCGCTGGCCAGCGCCTTGATCTCAGCGGTGGTGCCATCGGCGACGATGCGCCCCTGCCGAATCAGGACGATGCGATCCGCATGCGCGTCGGCTTCATCGAGATAGTGCGTGGCGAAGAGGATCGTGCGACCGCGCTGGGCATCGCGACGGATCGCGCCCCAGAAATCGCGCCGCCCTTCGACGTCCATCCCCGTAGTCGGTTCGTCGAGCACCAGCAGCCGAGGGTCACTGAGCAGGGCCATCGCGAAACGCAGGCGCTGCTGTTCACCGCCCGAACACTTCGCGACGCGTCGGTCGGCGATGTGCAAAATGCCAGCGCGCTCAAGCACCTCCGCGGCGGGTCGCGCCGTGGCGTACAGCGAGGCGGTATACGCGACCGTCTCGCCGACGGTAAAGTCTTTGAGCAATCCGCCACTTTGCATGACGGCGGAGATCTCGCCCCGCGCCACCGCGTCGGCCGGTGGCTTGCCGTAGACCCGCACGGTGCCCGCATCAGGCTTCGCGAGTCCGAGGAGCATGTCGATCGTAGTCGTCTTGCCGGCCCCGTTGGGGCCGAGAAACGCCACGATTTCTCCGGGGGCGATCTTGAGCGAGAGCTGATCGACGGCGGTCACCCGACCGTAGCGCTTGGTCAGGTTGTTCAGGTCAACGGCGAGCACAAGACTCCTGGTGGATGGGGTGACCACGACTACGCTAGCGCGGCAACGCCTGTTTCGCTTGGGAGTCGTCGGCGTCGATGGCCGTCGGCCTAGATTGACGGATGTCCACTCTGCTCGCTCCGCCAACCTCGCGCGTGCAACGGCTCTTTGCGCTCTTGCAGCGCTGGGCTGATGCGGGGTCGTCGGGGTCGGTGGTCTTCGCGTGGGGGCTGCTGCAAGGGTGCATCTTTCCCGGGTTGGCGGACGTATTTTTTTTGCCGCTCGCGCTCGCGCGGCCGCAGCGCGCCTACGTGCTGGCCCTGATTGCTACCGCCGGCACGCTGCTCGGCAGTGTCGCGCTCTACATCGCCGGTTCGTCGGCCCTGTCGCTGCTGCAAGGCCCGGTGGCCGCGTGGTTGGGCATCACCGCTGCGCACCTGAATGAGTACCGGAGTACGCTCGGGCACTATGGTGCGTGGGCCATTTTTGCCAGCACGATGAGTCCCCTGTCGACGAAACTCACGAGCATTGCGTCGGGGCTGATTGGCGTCCCGTGGCCCGCGTTTGTGGGCGCGCTGCTGGCCGGTCGACTGGTCCGCACGCTCGGCCTCGCGTGGTTGGTCCGCAATGGCGGCGCCAACGCGGTCGAGCGGTGGGTTGGCCGACGACCAACGGGGACGGTGTAGCGGGGCTTCGAGAGCCTCGGCGGGGTGGCGTGGTGATGGTGCGATGGCGATACTCGGGGATTCCCGATCGATGTGCGCATCGGCCGCCTGCCCTGCTTCCCCCGAGATGCCTCCTCACCCATGAACATTTCTTGGATCGACTGGGTCATTGCCGCCGCGACCATTCTCGTCTGTTTCGTGCCGGCGCTGTTCTTGGCGAAGCGATCGGGAAAGAGCACGCAGGAGTTCTTCGCGTCGGGGCGCTCAGTCCCGTGGTGGCTGGCCGGTCTGTCGATGGTCGCGACGACGTTTTCGTCGGACACGCCCAATTGGGTGACAGAGCAGGTACGTCGTTACGGTGTGGCCGGTAATTGGCAGTGGTGGGCTTTCGTGCTCACCGGCGTGTCGACGGTGTTCTTCTTTGCGCGCATGTGGCGTCGATCGGGCGTGTTGACGGACCTCGAGTTCTACGAACTGCGCTACTCGGGACAGTCGGCGTCGTGGGTGCGCGGGTTTCGCGCCGTGTATCTGGGGCTGTTTTTCAACTGCTTCATCATGGGGATGGTGACGCTGGCCGCCTGTAAGATCGCCAACATTTTGTTTGGCTTGCCGCCGTGGCAAACGATTATCATCACCGGCCTGCTCAACGTTGCATTCGCAGCGCACTCCGGTCTGTGGGGCGTGCTGGTCATCGACATGATTCAGTTCTTCATCAAGATGACGGCCGTGTTTGCCGCCGCGTGGTTCTCGCTGGTGGAAGTCGGACGCCGTTTGGCGAGCGATCCAAACGGTTGGGTGGGGCTCAAGCTCCTGGTATCGAAGCTGTCGACGTTGCAAGTGGTGCAGAATACCGCCGCCAACGCGCAGCCGGTGATGTCAACCAAGGACGGCACTGGTCAGCCCATTCTCGACATGCTACCCAACTTCAGCATGTCGGAGCTGGCACTGATGATTTTTATCATGCCCATCGCCATCAGCTGGTGGGCGAATTGGTATCCGGGCGCCGAACCGGGCGGCGGATCATATATCGCGCAGCGGATGCTGGCGTCCAAGTCGGAGAAAGATTCGCTGGGCGGCACGCTGTTCTTTAACATTGCGCACTACGTGTTGCGGCCGTGGCCGTGGATCATCACGGCCTTGTGCTCGATCATCGTTTATCCTGACTTGGCGTCGATCAAGGCCGCGTTTCCCAATGCCGATTCGTTGCTGATTGGTCACGATTCCGCGTTCCCGGCGATGCTCAAGTTTCTGCCCGTCGGCTTTGTCGGCCTGATGATCGGCGGCCTGTTGGCGGCTAACTCGTCGACGATTCTCACGCACTTGAACTGGGGATCGTCGTACTTGGTGCACGACTTTTATCGGCGCTTCATCAAGACGGACGCGCCGGAGTCGCACTACGTGGCCGCCGGACGCGTGAGCACGGTCGTACTCTACGTGTTCGCCGCGCTGTTGAGTTTGACGATGAGTTCCGCGCAGCAAGCGTTCCAGGTGTTACTGTCGATTGGCGCCGGCACAGGACTCTTGTACATCGCGCGGTGGTTCTGGTGGCGCGTCTCGGCGTGGTGTGAAATCGTCGCGATGGTGATGTCGCTGATCACCTCGCTAGCGGTACCCAAGCTGATGCCCGGCGCCGACTTCGCGACCACCACGATCATTCAAGTCGGCATCACCACCATCGCGTGGCTGATTACGGCGTTCGCAGGACCGGTGACGGATCGCGCGACGCTCCTCGCGTTCGTGCAGAAAGTGAAACCGGCAGGACCTGGCTGGACCGAGATTCGTGCGGCCGCCGGTGTGTCAGACGCCGAGATCGCGCAAGAAAATCGGATCGGCGCCGCGTTTGCCGGTTGGATATCGGGGTGCGTCGTGATTTGGTCGTCGCTCTTTGCGATCGGCAACTTTCTCTACTCGTCCGGCGATCCGTCACGACTCACCGCGGCGTGGATGCTCACCGGCGTGCTCGCGGTGAGCGGCTTCGTCTTGCTGCGCGTGACGCAGCAGTTGTGGAGCGACAGCACCGCGTCTCAGGCCCGCGCGGACGCGAAAGCGCGCGGCTAGTCCGCGCGGGCCGTGGTGCGTTTGTGTACGGTCACGCGGGGTCGAGGTGATAACCGGGTGTGGACTTCGAGAGAGTGATTTCCTCGTCAGTCATTTCTGTCGCCACGCCTTCAAACAGCGGCGTGGAGAGATAGCGTTCGCCAGTGTCGGGCAACATGCAGAGCATCACCGAACCGGCTGGTGCCGTCTTCGCGAGTTCGAGCGCCACCGCCACCGTCGCTCCTCCGGAGATGCCCGTAAAGATGCCTTCGCGTTGCGCGAGCGCGCGCGACGCTTCAATGGCGGCGGGTCCAGCGACAGGCAGCAGTTCGTCGTAATAGTGCTTGTCGATCGCCTCCTGCAGCACGTACGGAATGAAATCGGGCGTCCATCCCTGAATCGGATGCGGCGTCCACGACCCGTGACCGCTAGCGGGCGAGTGATCGCTCTCGTTGCGGCTTTGCGGAATTCCACTGGCGACGAGCGGCGCGGCCGTCGGCTCGCTCAGAATGATCTTGGTTTCCGGGCGCCCGCGACGCAGCACGCGCGCGATCCCCGTGATCGTTCCACCGGTTCCGTAACCCGTAACGAAATAGTCGAGCCGCTGCCCGGCAAAGTCTGCCATGATTTCGCGCGCCGTGGTGTGCTCGTGCACGTTGGCGTTGTCGGCCGTCTCGAACTGACGCGCGAGGAACCACCCGTTCGCTTCGGCAAGCTCTTTCGCCTTCTGATACATGCCGAAGCCTTTCTGTGCACGCGGCGTCAACACCACCTTCGCGCCGAGGAAGCGCATGAGACGCCGACGCTCGATGGAGAAGCTGTCAGCCATCGTCACGACGAGTGGATAGCCCTTGGCTGCACACACCATCGCGAGGCCGATGCCGGTGTTGCCGCTGGTGGCTTCGACAACGGTCTGCCCCGGCTTCAACTCACCGCGGCGTTCTGCCTCTTCGATGATGCTGATCGCCAGGCGATCCTTGACCGACCCGGCTGGATTGAAGAACTCCGCCTTGACGTACATGGTCACGTGCTGCGGTGCGATGCTGTTCAACCGGATGCAGGGCGTATCCCCGATCGTGTCGGTGATGCTGTCGTAGAGTCGTCCACGACCGTTGGTGGTGCGGTATTCGGACATAGGTCCCTATCTTGGCAGGAGACGTACCGAGCGGCGAGCCTGAGCTGATATAGTGTTGCGGGCTGCGACGGAAAGGCGCAAGAGCGCCGGCATCTGGACATCGCCTGCCTCGCGGTGCACGATCCGTGCATCGCTGCGCCCGGTGCGTCAAACGCCCGGGCCCCTCTCCTCTGCTCTGATCCGCCATGCGCGCTCGTCACGCTTCCGTCCGACCCGTCACCAGCTCCGGCACCGGCACCGGCACCTACGCGCGCCACGCCGCAACTGCGACGCTGCTGGCGTCTGCATTGCTGCTGCCGAGCGCCTGTGCGAAAGGCGTCGCCGGCACGTCGGGCACCGCTTCCATACCGGCGACCTCGGACGCTTCCTCGGCCGTCATTCGCGGCAGCGACGCGCCGAACGGCATGGTGGTGTCGGCCAGCGCGATCGCCAGTGAGGCGGGCGCCAAGGTGCTCGCTGCCGGCGGCAACGCAGTCGACGCGGCCGTGGCGACGGGTTTCGCGCTCGCCGTGACGTATCCGACGGCCGGCAACATCGGTGGCGGCGGCTTCATGGTGATTCGTTTCCCCGACGGACGCGCGACCACGATCGACTTCCGCGAGAAGGCGCCCGCCGCCGCGACGCCGGACATGTTCACCGATGTTAGCGGTGCATACTCCGCGACCAAACATCACCGTAGTCATCTTTCGGTCGGTGTGCCGGGCACAGTCGCCGGATTCGCGATGGCGCAGCAGAAATACGGCGCCATCGCATGGAAGCAAGTGGTCGATCCCGCCGTGCGCCTCGCCGGCGACGGCTTCGATGTGCCGGTCGGACTCGCCGCGTCGCTGTCGAGCGCGGTCACGCGACTCAAGACGTATCCAGCCACGGTCTCGGCGTATTCGAAAAATGGCACCCCCTACACGGCGGGCGAGCACATGAAATTGCCCGACCTCGCGAAGACGCTGACGCACATTCGCGATGAAGGACGCGACGGATTCTACCGCGGTGAGACGGCGAAGCTCATTGTCGGGGAGATGCAGCGCGGTGGTGGCATCATCAGCGCGAAAGATCTGGTCGACTATGACGCGAAAGAGCGTGCGGCCGTCACCGGCACGTTCAACGGCTACGAACTGATCTCGATGGCGCCGCCGAGTTCGGGTGGCGTGGCGATGATCGAGATGCTGAATATTCTCGAGGGCTACGATCTGAAGGCGGCGGGCCACAACTCACCGCGCTACCTCCATCTGCTCACCGAAAGCATGCGTCGCACCTTTCTCGATCGCGCGCGCTTCCTCGGCGATCCGGATTTCGTGCAGGTGCCGACGAACAAGTTGATGAGTAAGCCGTACGCCGCCGAACTGCGCAAGACAATCCAACTCGACAAAGCGTCGCCGTCGCAGCCGGCACAGCTGGCCGATGATCACGAGAGCCTCGAGACGACACACTATTCGGTCGTCGACCGGAATGGTATGGCCGTCTCCGTCACGTACACGCTCGAAGCGGGCTACGGACTCGGTGCCGTCGTGAGCGGCGCGGGCTTTCTGTTGAACAATCAGATGGGCGACTTCAACGGCAAGCCTGGCCTCACCGACAGCACAGGGTTGATCGGCACGCCGGCCAACGTCGCGCGTCCGGGCAAGCGGATGCTGTCGAGCATGTCGCCGTCGATCATTGCCAAGGACGGCAAACTCGTCGCGGTGATTGGCAGCCCCGGCGGCCGCACCATCATCAACACCGTTCTGCAGGTCGCGCTCAACATCATGGTGTTCGGCATGCCGGTGCAGGATGCCGTCAATGCGCCACGCATGCACCATCAGTGGTTGCCAAACACCGTCACGATTGAACGCGGTGGCGTTCAGGCATCGACGCTGACAGCACTCGAAGCGATGGGACACAAGGTGCAGTTTGGCGGACAGCAAGGCACCGCGCACTCGGTCATGGTCGATGCGAAGACGGGTCATCGAATCGGCGCTGCTGACCCACGCGATAAGGATGCGGGAGCCGTTGGACACTGAGCCAAACGCCGGGGCTGCCGGGTTCGCATTTCGCACGGGCGCAACAAATGGTGTAGCACGGTTGGGATGGTTCACGACGCCGCGCGGCGTGGTTGAAACACCGGCCTTCATGCCGGTCGGCACGCACGCGGCGATTCGCGGACTGACCATGTCCGATGTCGAAGCGGTCGGCGCGCGCATGGTGCTCAGCAACGCGTATCACCTGTACCTGCGCCCGGGTGATGCGATGGTGCGCGCGCTGGGTGGACTGCACGCCTTCGCGCGATGGAACGGACCGATGCTGACCGACTCGGGGGGCTATCAGGTCTTTTCCCTCGCGCGTTATCGCACGGTGCGCGAAAGTGGCGTGGTGTTCAAGAGCAAACTGGATGGTGCGCTGCACGACTATACGCCCGAACGCGTGATGCAGATCGAGCGCAATATCGGTGCCGATGTCATCATGCAGCTCGACGAATTGATCGATGGTGGCAGCGACCATGCGGCATCGCGCAGTGCGATGGAACGAAGCCTGCGATGGCTCGCGCGCTGTCGCAGCGAGTTTGAGCGACTGTCGCGTGAGGGGCGCGCGGCGCTGTCGCTCGAGCCGGTGCCGCCCGGCACGCCGGCATTGACGGCCCATGACACCGAGCGTGTTGCTCCGCCGCAGTCGCTCTTCCCGATTGTGCAGGGTGGCGTGTATCCGGATCTCCGTCGCGCGTCGGTGCGCGGTATCCTCGATTCAGGCGAGTGGGACGGGGTCGCTGTCGGCGGCCTGTCGGTGGGTGAAGCGAAGCCCGATCTGTACACGATGCTCGAGGTCTGTGAACCCGAGCTGCCGAGGGACAAACCACGTTATCTGATGGGCGTCGGATTTCCCGATGATCTCATCGAGTCGGTACGCCGTGGCTATGATCTCTTCGACTGCGTGGCGCCAACGCGCATGGGTCGGCATGGCACGGCGTTCACACCGGACGGTACGGTGCAGTTGCTCAAGAGCAGCTACCGCTTGGATCGACGCCCGTTGGACGAGAGTTGCGCCTGCCCGGCCTGCGCGCAGTACGATCGCGCATACCTACGTCATCTGTTCGCCGCCGAAGAACCGCTGGGACCGAAGCTGATCGCCCTGCACAATCTCGCCTTTCTGCTCTCCCTTATGCGACGTGCGCGAGCAACGATCACGAACGGAACGTTCCTCGGATGGAGCGAGGCGTGGCTGGCGCGCTATCGCGAGAGAACGGCCGGCACCGGGGCCTGAGTCGCGGCGGGACTCGACTGCTGAACTGCGCGCGGTGAGAGCCCAGCACGGCAGTGAACACAGAACCCAGTTGAGCACTCAGCTCTGGTCTCCGCTCAGCTCTGAGCTCTAGCAGGTGCTGGGCTCTGATCGCGCGCCGTTCCTCTGCGACGCCGACCCCCGCTTCACGACCGTCGCCCGCCGAGCAACCGCAGTATTCCCATAAACAGATTGAGCAAATCCAGATAGATCTGCACCGCGGCGATCACGTAGTCCTCGGGTCCGAACTGATTGCGGAGACGCCATGTGTCGTACACCAGCATGCCGCTGAACACGAGCACCGTGCCGCCGGCAATCCAGATTGACGCCGACTGGTTCTGGAAGAAAACGTTGAGCAGCGACGTGCCGATTAGCACCCACAGGCCGACGACGAAGAAGCTTCCCCACGCCGAAAAATCACGGCGCGAGATGAACGCGTAGGCGGTGAGCACCGCGAACGTGCTGAGTGTGAGAACCGCCGCTTGGGTCGCGACGCCCGGCTGCTGCCGCTCCATCGTGTAGATCATCGGCGAGATCCAGACGCCTTCGACCAACGTGAAGAGCAATGTCAGGCCGATGTTCATCGGAAACTGTCGGCGAAATACCTGCGCGCCCATCAGCGGCGCAAAGGTCGCAAGGAACGTCAGAAACGGGTGGCGCGCGACCAGTTCCATCAGCGCGGGCTGCGACATGGCGAGCGCACACCCGATGACGGTCATCACGACACCAGCAAACACCAGCGAGTAGGTCCGTCGAACCAGCGTTGCGCGCTCGGCGCCGGTCCGCACCGGTGTCGCCATCGCGCCGTACGAAATACCCATTGAGCTCTCCTGAAATGTCACCTGCGAGTGATACCCGAAAGATAGCGCGGTGATGCACGTGGCGCGCCAGCACTGGCGTTGGTTGGCGTCCTATCTGCTGAAGGGCTAGGAGTTGCCACTCGCCCCGCGAAGGGCTAGACAGCGGATGTACCGGGCGATCGTGGCCGGCCGGGCCACGCGCAGGTGCAACGCTTCGGAGCCGCCACGCGTCTCGATATGAAGCGTGAATCCTTTCATGGTCAGATGCGCGATGTTCGACAGCGGCACGTCGGCCATGACGCGACCGCGACGCAGCAAGCGAACGCGCTTCGTCGAGAGCGCGAGCGTACCGAACGCGGTCAGGGGCTCACCAATACGTCGGGCCGGCAGGCTCAGGGCGAAGGTCTCACCGACCGGGAGACGCACCCGCGCCACGGTGAACGACATCGGGACGATGTTGCCTCGTTCGGCCGACTGGGTGAGCAGGGCGAGGGCGATCGTGCGAAAGCCCCACGCCATGCCGAGCAGCACGAGCAGCACGAGACCGAACGCGATGACGGCGCTCAGACGGAACTCCGGCATGACTCATGGCGTGGCTCATGGCGTCGTTGGCCCATGGGGGAATGCTAACACCGATGACGTTGCCGACGGGGCTGCGGGTCCGGATATTGCGCGTACCGCGCGCGCGCGCGTCCCGTCACCACTCTTGGACTGTCATGCCCACACCGGCGTTCTGGCGAAAGGGGCACCGTTGGATAGGTGCCCCTGCTGCATTGTTCATGGCGTACGCGTCGCTGACCGGCGTGCTGGTTGCGGCGCAGGAGTTCTTCGGCGCTGACGAAGCGTTGCGTGAGGCGAATCGTGCGATGGTCAGTGCTGTGCACACGGACACGCCGATCACCCAGTGGTCGCCGGTAATGGCTACCGCCATGAGTGGTGCAGCGCTGCAGGCCCCTGGCGCGCCGGTCGACAAGGTCACGATCGAGTTGAAGGGACGGTCGCCGACCATCACGGTCTATATCGGCCACGAGTCCGGTGGCGAAGACAAGCGGCTGCTGTTCGACGGGAAGACCGGGAAATTCCTGCGTGTCGATGACTACTCGGACAAACCATTGCTCCAGCGCATTCACAGCGCGGAGGTATTCGGCGACGGTGGACTGGTCGCGTCGATGCTATGGGGCATCGTGCTGATGGCGTTGACGATTTCCGGATTCCTGCTGTACTGGCGTCTGATGCGGATCGACCGGCCGGATCGCGCCGGAATCAAGCGATTCTTTTTCTAGCGTGCGCCGTCCTCGCGTCGGCCGACACCTCGCAGTCTTCGCAGCGCTGGGCGTGTTCGCGGCCGCGTTCGCGTTGTCTCGGGTTGAGGCACAAGTCAGCAATGGGTTGGTGCGGGTCGTCATCAGCACATCGGCCGGCGCAATCACGGTCGCGCTTGACAGTGCGCACGCGCCGATCACGGTGACGAACGTTCTGCGCTACATTGACGCAGCGCGCTACACGAGCGGCGCGTTCCACCGCAGCGTGTCGATGGCCAATCAACCGCGCGACTCCGTGCGTATTGAAGTCATTCAGGCGGGACCGCGACGGTCGTCGCCGGATTCGTCATTCGCGCCAATCCCGCTCGAACGCACGCGCGACACAGGCTTACGGCACACCGACGGGGCGCTCTCGATGGCGCGCGCTGGACCGAACACGGCAACCGGTGATTTTTTCGTCACGATCGGCGCGCAGCCGTCGCTCGACTTCGGTGGCCATCGGCATCTCGACGGCCAGGGCTTTGCGGTGTTTGGTTACGTGACGTCGGGGATGGACGTGGTGCGCAAGATTCAGCAGTCTCCAGTCACGGGGCAGTCGCTCACCCCACCGATCGTCATCACGCGGATCTCGCGCGTGACGACCCGCTGACCCATTCACACTCTCTCGGTCTACGTCACCATGCTGTCGCCCCGCTCGTTGTCGATCGCGCTGGCCGCGATAGTTGTCGTACCACAATCGGCACCGCGCGGAGCGCCGGCACTGACAAAGATCGGCGCGACATCGGCCGGCACACCGGTCATGCTCGAGACCAAGTCGGTCACGCGCACGGGAGGCATCATCACGGCGACCCTGCGCGTCGGACTCGCGCCGCCGATCAAGACGTCCACGAGCGACATGGTCAGTCTGCGATCGGTCACGATGATCGATTGCGCGAAGCAGACTACCGCCACCAAAGAGCGTTGGTTCTACTTCGACGCGAAGCAGACAAAAGCAGCGCGACACGACAAGCCGGGCATACCTGGCTACGGACCGGCACTGAAGGGATCACTCGCCGACGTGGCGGTCACGCACTTCTGTCCGGCGGCGAAGTAGCCAGCGAGTGATCATTGAATGCCCGCTCGCTTGCAGATCTCGCGCGCGCGTTTTAGTCGCTTCGCCGGCGCGCCCGTAGCCGGGAGTGTGCTGAAGAGCGCTACGCTGCCACTGACGGCGTTGTTTGGACGCCCACCGTCAGCGTTCGCGACGAATGCAAGTCCGGAGACGAAATCAAGCTGAATCGACGTGCGTCGAATCAGCGCACGTGCAGCGAGTACGATGCTGTCACGTTCCGCATTCGTTTTCGCGGACGGACAACCCGGCGTTCGCAGTGTGCCACGCGATTCAGTGTACCGCCGCAGGGTACCGGACGCGTCGATCATCATCGACACCGTCGTCTCTGCTGATTTCGGTCAGGATATTGCACGGACAGCACGTGTGCGCCCGGCTCAGGCATGTTGATGCGCACGCACTCGCCCCCCGAGTCGACGGCCGCGCGATCAGGTCGCCACGAAGCGACGGACTCCGCATCAGTCTCGGATTTCACGACACCGCCCTGACGCACTACCAGCGTCGACGGCGATCCGGCCAGCGCAGGCGCCGCCGCGGGAGACGGTTTCCCAGAATGACAGGCCGAGATCAAGACGATCGCGTCGCTTGAGATCACCACAACGATCCGATTTACACACCGTCCGCTTCGCATTCGTCAACTCCACAGTTCAGAAGGATCGTACGCACACGCAAGACTCTAACTGTTGTCGCCGCTCGCAATCATCGTCCCCTCGAGCAGCGCGCCGGTCGCCGTCGCAAAGCCGCCGTACTCCGGAATACGAAACGTCGCGCCGTAGAACTCACCAACGAGTTTGAGAATCGCGCGGATCGCCGGGAGGTCCATCAGATGTCCAACCACCACAATCTCCGAGAGCTGTTCGGCGCGCACGGCGTTGATCGCAATGACGCCGATCACCTGTGCGACCATGTTCACTAGCGCCGCGGCGATGTCTTCGGGACTCGCCTCGACTGCATGTCGCGCCGCGCGTCCGAAGTTCACCGCCGTCGTCTCGGCTGGCAGGTTGCCGATCGCGCCGCCGAGCACTTCACCGATAGTGAGATTGAGCGCTGACGAATTGCCTCGCGCCGCGAGCGCATCGATCTCGCGCGGGTTGACCGTGTTGAGCAGCAGCCGACTCAGGCCGATGAGTGTTCCGCCGCCAACGCCGGTGCCGGTCACATGCCGCGCGTCGGTCCCGACGGCGCGCACGACCGCGGTGCCAGACCCGGCGCTCACCACGATGGCGGCATCGACCTCGGCGAGCGCGAGCCCGCCAATCCCGATGGCGCGCATCTCGTGCACCGGCAGCAACGGCCGAGCGTCGATCGTGGCAGGCAACCCGGAGCGATCACCGCCGGTGACAGCTATCCACGACACGTCGCGCGGCGCCAGTCCGCCCGCCTCGAGGACCTCGACGATCCGCCGTTCACTCGGCGTGCCGACCGATGGCAGTGTCCATCGACGCAGCGCCGTCCCCTCCGCACCGGTGCGTGCGACGACATCGGTATTGCTCGCGCCAAAGTCGATGGCGACCGTCACGCCGCTCATGTCGGCGGCCTCAGGAAACGGGAGACGAAATCATGCGCCAAGGCTGCTGCCTGCGCTGGCGCCGCGCAAGCGCTGAGGATGGTCGATTCCGGTCCCAACCGATCGCCGCGGAACGCTGGGACTGGTCGTGGAACCTTCCCCGCGCCGTCGCGTACAGAACGCGTCTGGTCCCGATCTCCGCTGCTCTGCGTCTATGAGCGCGAATGTTCGTTGCTGGGCTGAACGATTGGAGTCGGTCATGCTGTCAAATGTCCTGTGTTACAGGCCCCCAACCCCTCCGGGAGCTCCGCAAGTGCCCATACGATTTTTCGCGACTACGCTCACATGTCTCGCGCTTGCCACGTTTGCACCGCGACGTCTCGCCGCGCAGGTCGACGTCATTCGCGGCAAGGTGACCAGTGCCGAAGGACAGCCGCTCATCGGTGTGCGTGTCACGGCCACGTCGATTCCCGGCAACGTCACTCGCACCGCGCGCACCGACAGTCGCGGAAGTTTTCAGATCGCGTTCCCCGGCGGACAAGGCGACTACATGATGGGCTACGCGCTCATCGGATTCGGATTTCGTCAGTTCGAAATCAAGCGCACGGTCGATCAAGACGTGCTGCTCGCCGACACGCGTCTTGCGCCAACGCAGCTCGACACGATCGTCACGACGGCGCCGGTGCAGCAGCGCGTGAATCGTTACGCCGCGCAGACACCGGATGTCAGCGGTACCGAACGCCAAGTGTTGAACAATGCGCTGCCGCCCGAGTTGCAAGGCAACATCGCGGCGATGGCCGCGTCGCTTCCCGGCGTGATGCTGATCCCGGGTGCCGATGGTGCGCCGGATGGATTCGGCGTGCTCGGACTTGGTGCGGATGCGAACATCACGACGCTGAATGGACTCAATTTTGGCGGCAGCAACCTGCCGCGCGACGCCTCGGTGAGTTCGTCGTTGACGACGTCGCCCTATGATGCATCGCGTGGCGGCTTCAGCGGCGGCAACATGAATCTCCGCTCGAGCTCAGGCTCCAACTTCCGGAGTCGCGGCATCAGTCTGGTGACCAACACGCCGCAGTTGCAGTGGACCGATCGCGCGGCGCAGGCACTCGGCACCGAATACACCAGTATCTCGCTGGGCGGCCTGACGTCGGGCCCGATCAGGATGAACAAGGCGTTCTACAACATATCGTATCAGATCGACCACAACTCGCGCGCAAATCAAACGCTGTTGAATACGGGTGCACTGGGACTGCAGACCGCCGGTCTCGCGCAGGATTCGGTGACGCGATTTCTCGGACTGCTGGATCAGCGTGGCATCCCGCGCCTCAGCCGTCATGATGGTGGGACGCGACTGAGTGACAACGGCAGCGTGTTCGGCAGCATCGACATTCAGCCACCGAACGCGGTGAATGGTGATTCGTACAGCATGGCGTTCAACGGCAACTGGGGCAAACAGAGTCCCGTCGGCGGCGGCGCGACGTCGCTTGGCTCGAGCAGCGGGGATCGCATTAACTGGGGCGGCGGTGCACAGCTTCGCACCAATCGCTACTTCGGCCTCATTCTCAGTGAGTCATCGGCCGGGGTGAATGGGTCGCGTAACTACGGCGAGCCGTATCTGGATTTACCGTCGGGCCGAGTTCGCGTCAACTCATTGCTTGATGACGGCGCAAGCGGGGTGCAGAGTCTTGCCTTCGGCGGCAATCAGAATCTATTCAGCGAGTCACGATCGGTTGCCGGCACTTTTCAGAACACGCTGTCGTGGTTCGATGATGCGAACAAACATCGCATCAAGCTGACGACCGAACTGCAGTACAGCGGCTCGCAACAGAACTTCGCGAATAACCTGCTGGGCACCTTCAGCTACAACTCGCTGGCGGACTTCGAGGCCAGCCGGCCCGCGACGTTCACTCGGCAGCTGACGGCGACGCAGCGCGACATCGGTCAGTACATGGGCGCGATCTCGCTCGGTGATTCCTGGCGTCGATCGCCGGCTGTGCAGATCCAGTACGGTCTGCGCGTCGAGAACACCCACTTTGGACAGCGCCCACTCTACAATGCGGATGTCGAGCAGACGTTTGATCGGCGCAATAATCGCATTCCCACACCGATCGCGTTCAGCCCGCGTATCGGGTTCTCGTGGACCCTGGGCACCTCGAACGACATCGCCGCATTCACCGGCGCGTTTCGTGCGCCGCGCGCGGTGGTGCGCGGCGGCATCGGGGTGTTCACCAACAGTTCGCAGTCGGGCACGGTCGGCAGTGCGATCGACAACACCGGACTCGCGTCCGGTGTGCAGCAGCTCGTGTGCACCGGTGATGCCGTACCGGTTCCCAATTGGACGGCGTACGGCGCGAGCCGGTCCGCGGTACCTGATCGCTGTGCCGACGGTACGAGCGGCACGGTGTTCGCCAACTCGGCGCCGAACGTGGTGCTCTTCGCCAAGTCGTTCGCGCCGCAGCGTTCGGTGCGATCGAATCTGTCGTGGCAGGGGCCCATCCTCGATGCGCGTTACTCGTTGAACGCAGAGGGTACCTGGGCACTGAATCTGAATCAGCAGCAATCGGTCGACATCAACTTCCGCCCGTCGCAGCAATTCGGATTGCTTGCCGAAGGGAGCCGACCGGTGTTTGTGTTACCGACCAGCATCGACACGCTGACTGGCGCGATCGCCTCGCGCGATGCCCGCGTATCCACGGCGTACCATCGCGTGAGCGAGATGCGGTCGGATTTGCAGTCACAGACGGCGCAACTGAGCCTTCGGCTGTCACCCATTCAACGGTCGGCCACGAAGGTCGGCTGGAGCGCCGCCTACACGTTCACATACGTACGAGAGCAGGTGCCCGGATTTCAAAGCACGGCGGGCAGCCCGCTCGGCAAGGAATGGGCGGTGGCCTCGACTGGACCGCATCAGATCAGCTACAACGTACGCTACAACTTCTTCGACTACGTCACGGTGAACTGGCAGGGCCAGTTCCGCTCGGGAAATGCGTTCACGCCGACCGTCGGCGGCGACATCAACGGCGACGGATACAGCAATGACCGGGCCTTCATTTACGATCCCGCGTCGGTCACGGATCCGACGATGCGTGCCGGGCTGCAGCAACTGCTCGCCACGCTGCCGTCCGATGCGCGCGATTGTTTGCAGCGACAGACCGGACAGGTCGCCGAGCGCAACAGCTGTCGCGGTCCGTGGAGCTCGAATGCATCGCTGACCATGACGCTCGATCGCGCGAAGTTCCGCATGCCGCAGCGCGCCTCGCTCAACTTCTCGCTGTCGAATCCGCTGGGGGCGGCCGACCTCGCCTTGAACGGCTCCGGCAATCTGAAGGGATGGGGACAAAATCCGTTTCCCGATCAGTCGCTCTTGTACGTGCGCGGCTTCAACCCCGCCACGAAGAGCTACAAGTATGAAGTCAATCAGCGTTTTGGACAGACGCGACCACGGTTCCTCACGTTGCGGTCACCAGTGACGATGACGGTGTCGATGCGCATCGATCTCGGCCCGACCCGCGAACGGCAGCAGATGTACCAGATGGCGGACTACGGCCGCGTGTCTCAGGGCACTCGCGTGACGGAAGCCGCGTTTCGCTCGTTCGGCACGAGCAGCGTGCTGAATCCGATGACGCAGATCATCCGGCAGCAGGATTCGCTGCGGCTGACGTCGGCGCAGGCTGACAGCATCGCCTCGATGAATCGCCGCTATGCCTATCGCACGGACTCGCTCTGGACACCGGTCGCACGCTATGTCGCGTCCCTGCCGACGTCATATCAGAAGGATCAGGCGTTCGATCGATATCTGCGCGCACGACGTGCGCAGGTGGACCTGCTGACAACGTTCGTGAAGGCCGTATCCGAGGTGCTCACCGATGCGCAGAAGCGAAAACTGCCCGCACAGATCATGCAGTATCTCGATCCGCGATTTTTGAATCTCGTGCGCGACGGGAGTGGGATGTATGTCACCAGTGGCAGCAACAGTTCGTTCTTCTTTGCGGGCGGCAATTCATTTGAGGTGATGCGATAATGCGCGCGAGCATGGTGAAGGCGTGGCGTCGAATCGTCGTCGTGATGGCTGGGATCGGATCGGTGCCGCTGGCGACGGCGATGGCCCAGACCGGCGGCGCCCCACCGATCACCGCCTCTCCACCGGTCGCTGCACCACCTCTCCCCGGCCCCGCCGTCCGCCTGATCCAAAGCGCGCAGGCCGTCAGCGCCGAACCACTCGGTGCGGTGTCGAGTATCCGGCATCTGCCCGACGGTCGGGTGCTGCTCAACGACGGCGCGCGACGACGGCTGTTGTTGCTGGACAGCACGCTCAAACAGGTGACGGTCATTCTCGATTCGCTGACCGACGTCGAGAACGCGTACGGAACGCGCGCCGGGACGATGCTGCCGTACCGCGGCGACTCGACGTTGTTCATCGATCCGGCGACACTTGCAATGTTGATCCTCGATGGGTCCGGCAAGATCGTGCGCGTGCGTGCGGTGCCGAGGGCGCAGGACGTCAACTGGATCGCGAATCCGAATTTCACTTACGGCGTGCCAGGTTTTGATGCGCAGGGCCGTTTGGTCTTTCGCGTGCCAGCGCAGCCGGCGCCGCCCGCGGTCGCACCGCCGGCGGGCATTCCGTACTTTCCGTCGCCACCCGACTCCGCCTTCGTCGTCGGGCTGCATCTCGACACGCGCAAGGTGGATACGCTCGGCAGTGTGCGCATTCCGAAGCAGGTGTATTCGTTCCGCATGGAACCCGAGGGTTACTACAGCATCAACATCGCACCGAATCCGTTGCCACTCACCGACGAGTGGGCAGTCTTGTCTGATGGCCGCGTCGCGTTCGTGCGCGGACTCGACTATCGCGTCGAGTATCGCGCGGTCGACGGGAAGATCTCGTCGTCGGATAAACTGCCGTTTCCGTGGGTGCGCATGACCGATTCAGCGAAGATCGCATTCGCCGATTCCGCCAAGAAGGTGCAGGTGCAACGCGCACAAACAGATTTCGCCACGCAGATGATTGCGTGGTCGAATCTGCTCAACAAACCGTATCCAGCGTCGTTCAACACACCAGGAGGCTATGTGCCGCCCGGTGGTCTACCGAAAGACTGGTTGCTGCCAAAAGGCGTGACGTTTCCGGCGAACTACGTGCCGGCGTGTCCGCCCGGTGTGACGCCGCCTGCGGGCAGTATCGCACTGCCGCCCGGCGTGTCGTTGCCACCGGGGATGACCCTACCTGCCCCGGCGCCGGGCGCGCCCAACTGCACGCAGAGCTACTTCACCGACATGTATGGATCGGGCTACACGCCGCCGCCGCCGATTTATCGCGCACCGACATTGATCCGGTCGTCAGATGTACCGGATTACAAGCCACCCATCGCGCCGACATCGACGCGCGCCGACGCGGATGGGAATCTGTGGGTGCGCACGATCCCGATGCGTCCGACGCCGGGTGGGCCGATCTACGACCTCATCAACGCCCAAGGCGAGATGTTTGACCGGGTGCAGTTGCCGCAGGGGTTCACGCTGGCAGGGTTTGGCCCGGGACGAGTGGTGTATCTGGCGAATCGGGATGCGGCGGGGTTGAGGTTGTCGAGGGTGAGGCTCAAGTAGCGGATAACTGCGGGTGGGGGACGACGATATCGGAAAGACGATGTCGGACATCCGACATCGCTTTTCTAATTTCGTAGGTCCCCCCGCCGTCCCTCCGATATCCGAGATCCGACATCGTTTTTCCGATATCGTAGTTCCCGCAGTTTCGGCGTAGTTTCCCGCAGTCCGCCGCTAAGCCTCACTCGGGAACCCGCCCCTATGTCGCATCTCTCCATCGTCCGCGCACTCGCCCTGCTCGCCTGCGTCGCCGCCGCACCCCCCGCCGCCGCTCAGCACAGCTACTCCGAGCCCAACGCGACCTACGACCCCGCGGTCCCGCAACCCCGCACCCTCCTCGGCTACGATCTCGGCGATCGGTTTACCACCCATCGACAGATGATGCGCTACATCGAGCGCCTCGCCGCGACGTCCAAGCGACTCAAGGTCGACACCGTGGCGCGTTCGTTCGAAGGGCGCGAGATGCTGATCATCGCGGTGAGCAGCCAAGCGAATATCGCGCGACTCGCGCAGATCCAGGCTGACGCCAAGCGCATCGCCGATCCGCGCGGCGCATCGGCAAGCGACCTTGACGCCGTCGCCCGTCGTCTGCCAAGCATTGTGTGGTTGGAACACTCGGTCCATGGCGGCGAAGCGTCAGGCATGGAGGCGGGGCTCGCGCTGCTCTATCAACTGGCGGCGGGCACCGATGCCGATACGAAAATGGCGCTCGACAGCACCGTCGTCCTGATCGACCCGAATGAGAATCCCGATGGTCGCGAACGGCATACGCACGACCTTGAGCGCTCGTGGAGCGCAGTCGGTTCAGCGACCGAGCCATCGGCGCTGAACAACGCCGGATCATGGCCCGGTCCACGCACCTCGCACTACTACTTCGATCTCAATCGCGACTGGTTTGCGCAGTCGCATCCCGAGTCGCGCGGACGCGTGAGCACGTACATGAAGTGGTGGCCTCACGTCGCGGTCGATCTGCACGAACAGGGATCCAGCGCGACATTCTATTTCGCGCCACCGCGCGCGCCCGATAATCAGAACAATCCGAAACATCTGCCGAAGTGGTTCGACATCTTCGCCGCCGCGCACGGCAGCGCATTCGATGCGCGGGGGTGGTCGTATTTTCGTCGCGAAGGCTACGACTCGTTTTATCCAGGCTACGGTGAAGGGTGGCCGATGCTGACGGGCGCCATCGGCATGCTGTTCGAATCGGCATCCTCGGCGGGCGGCTCGGTCATGCGCAACGACGGGACGCTGCGCACGCTGCGACAGGCGGCGTGGGAGCACTACACGGCCGAGTGGGCGACGGTGAAGACGTCAGCGCGTCGCCGGCAGGAGTTGGTGCGCGACTACGCGCAGGCGCGTCGCGACGCGATCACGAGTCACGAAACCGGCGCGATGCGCGGTGTCGTCTTCGCGCGCGATCCGCAGGGACGTGCCGACTCGATGGCGATGAAACTGCGCGACAACGGCATCGATGTGCAGCGTCTCACCGCGGATGCCACGCTCGCCAATGCGACACCGTACGGCGGCGTGCCGGCGCGTGCAACCGCGATCAAGACCGGCGCGTACGCGGTCGACTTCGCGCAGCCGCAGGGACATCTGGCGAAAGCATTGCTCGAACCTGACGCATCGCTGGACTCGGCGTTTGTGAAGTTCGAACTTGAGTTGCGTCGCACCGGTCAGCGTAACCGGTTCTACGACATCACCGCGTGGTCGATGCCGTTCGCGTGGCGCGTTGATGCGTGGGCCGTGAGGACCATGCCCGCCGGCCTCGCGCCCGTCGCGGCGTTCCCGACCAATCCGGCCCTGCTCGCGCCGCGCGCCGCGTATGGCTACGCGTTCGCGCCGGGCAGCGAAGCCTCGCTGCGGCTGCTCGCATCGTTGTTACGCGACTCCGTGCGCGTCTGGCACGCACCAAACAGTTTCGTGTCGAAGGGTAATCGATTCTCGAATGGCGCTTTCGTCGTGCGGGTGGCGGTCAATCGCGCCGATGTGTACGAGACAGTGATGAAGCGCGCCGCTGAGTCGGGCGCGATGGTGACCGCCATTCCGTCGGCGGGCGTCGACGAGGGCACCGATCTTGGCAGCAATTCCGTCGTGCCGATCCTGCCGCCACGGGTCGCTTTGCTTGGCGGCGCGCCGGTGAGCGGGGGGTCGTTCGGCTTCAGCTGGTTCGCGCTGGATCAGCGTATCGGCTATCCGACGACGATCATCGACGCGGCGTTCGTGGTCGGCGGCGCGCTGCAGACTTTCACCGTGCTCATCGTGCCGTCAACGAACGCCTCGGCACTCGATAGGGCCCTTGGTGATGCGGGTCGTGCACGACTCACGCAGTGGGTCCGCAATGGCGGCGTCTTGATCACGATTGACGCGGCAAGCGCGTGGCTGGCGCAGGAGAGCGTCGGCTTGGTGCGCACGCGTGTGAAACGTGATTCGACACGCGCCGATTCGACCAGCGGTGCGCCGCTCCCGTCGAGCCTACCCGGCGTGCTGGCGCGTGCGTCCATCGACACACTCTCACCGCTGATGGCCGGCGTCACGCAGCTCGACATTCCGGTGTTTCTGAACTCCGACCGCGTGTTCTCGATCCCCAAGGACTTGGTCGCTGGCGAAGCCGTGATTCGCCTGGCGTCAGCGAATCGCGTGCGCCTGTCGGGCTATTTCTGGCCCGAGATGGCCGCGCGCATCGCGGGGTCGCCGTATCTCTGGACCGAGCGTGCGGGGCGCGGGCGGGTGATCCTGTTCGCGCACGACCCGGTCTATCGGGATCAGTTCCGCGGGTTGTTGCCGATCTTTGCTAATGCCGTGCTGCTTGGTGGATCGTTCTGACAGGACAGCCATTCTTGCACGTTCAAGGCATGCTTGCAGAAATTAGCGGCCGATGACGCGCGCGAGATTGATGCCGCGTCACAGTGCAAGGGACGAGAGCGCGGTACGCGCGCAACAAGCCGGCCGCCCTAGACTGCGGCCTTTGAACACATGGGGCGCGCAGCAGAAGTTGCTCACGTTTCCAACTCCTATTCGATCAGTTTCACGCGGTGGCCGACACGGACGTGGAGTGAAGTGACCTGATCCGCGAACTCTGAATCGTCTACTCACCGTCACCACTCTGGACGAACTGCGCACGGTAATTACGCCATACATCAACCTCCTTAGCGCGAACCACCACTCCGTTGTACTGACCGCGACCGTGCGGGAGATTTACACCGGTCGGCAATGCGAACGTGAGTTTTTCAGAACTACAGAGGATCATTGGGTTCGGCGCGCTTCGTCTCAAGAGCGACGGGCGCTCGCTGCCATCGACTATCGAACAGCGATACGTAGCTCTCGTCAAACAAGCTGGTTCCCGGAGACGTCGTCAACCTCGATTCGAAGCAAGTAGTCGCCGTTGCTGTCTGTGAGACCATCGATCGAGAATGCATCGACGTGAATAGCGCGCGCCGGAACGACGCGACCAAACGTCAGCACGACCCTTTCGGTAGTGCTCTTGCCGATCCGAAGCAGCGCCCCGACACTGAACCGCGCCGGGACTACAGAAGGCTCCACTGTGTGAGAACTTGGAGCCATGTCCAAAGCCAACGCCCATCGATGCAGTCCTGAGGTTCGCGAGCGTACGGTGCGGTTGGTGCGGCAACAGGTGCCCCACCATACCTCCCAGTGGGCCGCCATCGCGGCGATTGCCCCCACGGTGGGCTGTACGCCGGAGACGTGGCGCCGGTGGATCCGTGACGCGGAGCAGGCGGCCGGCGAGCGGCCCGGCCCCGCGCGGGCCGACGCGGCGCATAGCAAGGCCCTCGCGCGCGAGAATCGGGAGCTCCAGCGCACCAATGAAAGTCTCCGCAAGGCCAGCGCGTTTTTCGCGGCCGCGGAGCTCGACCGCCTCACGCGCTGATGTACGCGGTCATCGACGACCAGCGTGTCACCGACGGGGTCGAGCCGATTTGCCGCGTGTTGGCAATCGCACCGTCGGGTTCCTACGAGTATCGCGCCCGCCAGACCGATCCCGCCCGTCGTCCCGCGCGCGCGCAGCGCGACGATGTGCTGCGGGCGCAGGTGCGCCACGTGTGGGAGACCAATCGCGGTGTGTACGGGGTGCGGAAAGTGTGGCAGCAGCTGGTGCGCGACGGCGAGACCGTGGCGCGCTGCACCATCGCGCGCCTCATGACCGTCGAGGGACTGCGCGGCGTCGTGCGGGGCCAGTGGCGCCGCAGGACGGTCGCCGACCCCGCCGCGGACCGCGCGCCGGATCTCGTGCAGCGACAGTTCCAGGCCGAGCGACCGAATCCACTGTGGGTCGCCGACTTCACGTACGTCGCGACATGGCGCGGCTTCGTATCCGTCGCGTTCGTGATTGACGGGTACTCGCGGCGCCTCGTCGGTTGGCGAGCGCACCCTACCATGCGCACTACCATGCGCACTACCATGCGCACGGAGCTGGTGCTGGATGCGTTGGCGCAGGCGTTGCATGACCGCATGCTCGATGGACGCTTGGTGGTCCACTCGGACCGCGGCACGCAATACGTGTCGATGCGGTACACCGACCGCCTCGCGGCGGCGGGCGCGGCCCCGTCGGTCGGGAGTGTTGGCGATGCGTATGAGAATGCGCTTGCGGAGACCGTGATTGGGCTGTGCAAGACGGAAGTGATCCATCGCGATGGGCCGTGGCGCCGCTTCGACGACGTGGAGTGCGCGACCTTGGAATGGGTCGCGTGGTTCAAGCAGCAACGACTGCTGGAACCGCTGGGCTATGTTCCGCCGCCGGCGTTCGACGCGCAGTATTACTCCACCGCTACCACCCACACTTCCGTGGGTGTACTCAACTAAACCAGTCTCCTGATTTCCCGGCGCGGTTCAAACTGATCAAGGACAACGTCCATACGGTTGGGCTGATACTCTACAACGACAACGCCATGTTCTCCTCCACCCCTAAATGATGACCGCATTCGCGCAACGGCCGACGTTGAGTCTTGACGTTGCATCAAGTGATCACCGTGAGGTCATCGATGAACGCCATTGAGCTGTCAAGCTACGTCGGACTCACGGCTCTGACGTTGTTGACGATGAACATCCTGTTGGGCATGCTGCTGTCCATCAAGTACAATCCCGTGCGGAACTGGCCCCATCGCCGGATCAACACGGTGCGACTTCACAATTGGACGGCGTACGCGGCCCTCGTGATGAGCCTTGTGCATCCGGTCCTGCTCCTCGTGTCGCCGACCGCGCATTTTCGTGTCTTGGATCTTGTGTTCCCACTAGGCGCGCCCAAGCAACCGTACATCAACACGCTCGGTGCATTGGCGGTGTACGTGCTGGTGGTGACCGTCGTGACGTCGTATTTCCGCGTCCGCATCGGGCGACGCACGTGGAAAGTGTTGCACTTCGCGACCTACGCACTCTTCGTGCTCTACGCCGTGCACGCCCTGCTCACCGATCCGAATTTGAAGGATGCCGCGTTCGACCCGTTCGACGCCGAGAAAGTCTTCGTCGAATTGTGCATTGTGCTTGTGCTCGGCGGCATCGTGCTGCGGGTGCGCTGGCAGCAACGTCGCGCGGCGACTCTGCTCATCGCGGTCGCACTCCTGCCTCTGCTGTCCGCACTGCTGCGCGCGCAGTCGACTCTACCCACCGCCGGCACCACAGGTGCAAGCGCAGAACTCGCCGCGCAGGTGCCACAGAACGGGTGGCGCTACGCGCAAGACGCGGGCGCGGTGTACCAGCGCGGTGATTTTACGTGGACGCTTTGGGGATTCGCCGAGCGGGCTTGGGGGCCGCATAGCGCAGTGGTGTCTGCGGATGCGTGGCGTCGTGTCCGGCAGGGGATGGAGGTCGATTTTCCGCGGCTTTCGAGCGCCATCCGCCCCACGTTCGTATACGAGGTGGATTTGACGGACAATGCATTTTTTCGAACTGGACGGGCATCGCAGGTCTTTGAGAATCTGTACGTGGCGATCCAGCATCCGAACGATGCGAGCCGCTTTCGCCTCCTGGTGGGCGAGAATACGCACATCATTTCGCGGGAAGACAATCTGTCGTCTGGCACCCTGCCGACGATCAACCGATCGCTGATTCTCGAAGAGCACGGCAGCGTCAACAGCTTCGGCACCCAGTGGGGGGTTGAGGCATTTCGCCAAGTCACGTCGCGAATCTCGCTGGCGCTGGCGGCGCAGGACAACCGGGGCTCGTTGAATAGCACGCAGCCGCGCTTCCGGGTTGGCAATTCCTTGGCCGCGAAAGTGACCACTGTGGCGCTGCGCGACACGGTGCGACGCAGGCAGCTCACGTTCGGTGCAGGCGTCGACTACACGCGCGCGATTGTGGACCGGACATTCACGTTGGCCTCCGCTCTTGGCGCGCAGGCGCTCGGGGGCACAAGCGCCACGGGCAATAAGGTCACGATTGAGGGCGATGTCGCCTACACGTGGATGGCTGGCGCGCACGTGGTATCGTTGGAGGGCGAGTTTCTCTTCTCCGACTTCTCGCACAGTTTGACCGACGTGTCTGGCGGCTACGCCATGCTCCAGTCGTCACTCGTTGATGACGCCCGGTGGGGTGACATCGATCCGTTTGTGCGGGTCGACGTCGTGCGCCTCAATCGCGAGATGGCCGACGGAGCCGCCGACCAGCGTGCGGTCCGCGTCGGCGTCAACTACAACCTCCCCTCCTTGGATCGGCACTTAAACGTGCATGTCGAGTATGCGCACAATCGGGTCACCGGGCCGATGGCAATGATTGTCGAAGGGCGCGCTTTCGGCGAGGCACGGGTAGAATTGCGCCTGAGTGCGTCGCGCTACGTGCGGCACTAAGTGTCGACGTGAGCTGTCCCGGGTTCCGTGGACACACTGTTAAGCTACCGTCTGCTCAAACTCGATAGGGCTGATGTACCCCAGCGTAGAATGCCTCCGGATCGGATTGTAAAAGCGCTCGATAAAGTCGAACACGTCCGCGCGCGCGGC
>JANLPE010000002.1:0-125947 GCA_031366985.1 Gemmatimonadaceae bacterium | reverse complement strand
GGTCACGAGCCAGCCCGCGATCTGGGCCGGCGACCACTGGGCTTGGAGTTTCGTCGCCACCACCACGCGCACGGGACGGTGCCACGCCAGCCGGGTCGGCTTGGGGCGCTTCGCGGCGCGCCACGCGCGTGCGTCCGCCTCTACGGCGCGATAGTGATTCGGACCCGCATTCCGTGTACTCTCGCGACGGATCGTCGAGGGCGCGCGCGGCAGCGCCTGCGCCATCCCCCGGATGGACTCGCCCGCGGCGATCCCGCGCGAAATGGCCGCCCGCTCCTCACGTGTCAACGCGCCGCGCGCACGTCCAATCGTCGTGCCGGACTCCCCCGCCCGAAACCGCGTCCATAGCTCCGCACTCTCAACGGTGGACAACCCGCGACGCTCTCTCAGTGCCATCTCGTCTCTCCGGTCCGTTCAGGAACAACAATCCGCGTTGTTGCGCTCACCGGTTGACCCCACCATCGATAAAGTTTGTGCTGACCGTGCCATCGCGCGTCGTGGTCTGCACCGGAAACTCAAACTGATACGCGATACCTTCGGCGACACGCCCGCCAACAGCAGCTGGCCGCGGGCCCTCGACCCCGATCGCCGAGCAGAGCTCGATCAGATAAAGCTGATAGTTGGCCCGCTCCGCAGCGTCGACATCTGTCCACCGGACGGCGAGCTCGCGCAGCCTGCGAACGGTATCGGGAGCGAGCGGAGCGGGTTCGGGCGGGACGCTGATCATTGCGCAAATCGGAATGTGAAATGCGCTTGAGTGTGCATGTCGATCGCCGAAGGGCGACTTACTCAACACACGGCGTAATGTGACTTCAATGCGTTGAGCAAACCATTCGCGGAAGAGGTCAGATACGGGCTTGTCGCCCTACTTGTTCGCCTCCAGCACCGTCTTCCGCTCCAGCCAGCTCTGCCCATCGGTGATCCACTTCGGCGCCGGCTCGCCTTTCAGATAGTGCCCGAACCACTGCAGAATGCGCCGCTCGTAGTCGATCGCGTTCTCCTTCTTCGACAGCGAGTGCCCCTCGCCCGGATAGAGCAGCATCACGACATTCTTGCCAGCGCGGCGTGCGTAGTTGTAGAACTCCACGCCCTGACGCATGTCGACCGTCGGATCTTCGCCACCGATCTCGACGAGCACACTCTTCGCCGGCATCACGTGGATCCTGTTGAGCGGTGAGTTGTTCATCATTGCCGTCATGTCCTCCCACGGCGCGACCTGCATCCGGAACTGCCCCGTCTCCCAGTGATCGAACTCGGGGACAGAACTCCAGTGCATCTGTCCCGCGAAACTGATCATATCAGAGATGCCGCTGCCCATCACGGTCGTCACGAACAGGCTGCTGTGTGTCGCCAGATAGGCCGCTTCGTAGCCGCCCTGTGAGTGGCCGACGTGTCCGACGTGCGCCATGTCCACGAGTCCGCGACCGATGACGCTACGGACCGCCGCCTCGACCGAGTGCAACACGGCGATTCCGGGCTCGCGCGGACGAAACACGATATCCGGCATCAGCACGAAATAGCCATTCTGTGTGAAGACGTTGGCATTGTAGTAGTCGTTCTCGCGCGGCGCGATGTAGCGATGCAGATCCTGACTCAACAATTCGTAGGTGTACACGATCATCGGGTACTTCCTTTTCGAGTCGAAGTTGGCCGGATAGTACAGAATGGCCTGCAACGGCGTGCCGACGGTGCTCTTGAAGTTCATCAACTCGGCCTTGCCCCACGCGTAGTCCTGCTGGAACGTGTTGGTCGCTGACATCGCTTTTGCATTCGACAGATCCGCCCCCGCGACGAACACGTTGGGCGATTCATCGAAACGGTTTCGCGTATACGCGTACCGATTCGCGCTGTCGGCTTTCGTAAGACGCGCGACGGCGGCGTCGGCCAGCAGCAGACGTTTCACGACGCGATCGGTGCCGAGCACCGCGTACCCAGTCTGTTTGGTGAGCTTGCCGTACAGGCGGAGGTACACGGGCTTCGACAAATCGACGACACGTTCGGCCGCGGTCGCCCCGAAGTCTGCAAACGATACGAGGCGATGCTCGATGCCTTCCTTCGCGCCATCGGTGAGGCGTGTACCGCCGCTGCCATCAAGCGCGAGCGACCACACATCGTACGCGCCGTTCACCAGCATCGCCGCGCCGCCTTTCGACCACGTCGGTGAACCGATCGATGGCAACACAGCAGTCGGATGATCGTCGTCGCGATCGACGAAGTCGACATGCTGCCCGCCCGTGAGTGGCGCGGTGAGATTCGTCCGCGCGCGACTCGCGACGTCAACCGTCCAGTAGTCATGACCATCGAACCACGAGAGCCGCTTCCCGGTCGGATCGGCCCCGAAATAGTAGCGCACCTTGGTCAACACTTTCCGACGCACGCCACTCGTGAGATCGATCACCCACAGGTCCTGATCGCGGCGCCCGAACTTCTGTCCGAACGCATACGGTTTGCGATCGGTCTCGGTCGCGTAGGCATCGCCCTCGAGTACTGTTGACGTCTCCGCCACGTCCGACCCGATCTGCATCACCTTCTTATCACCGACGTGCCACACGGCGAGCATCGTTGCGCGCGCATCACGCTGCTCGGCGCTCCGCTGTTCTGGGATCACGTGCACATCGTTTGTGTGCCAGATCTCAACGTCCGAGACTTTGTCCTCGCTCTTCTTCGGTTGATCGGCAACGGGCTCGCGCTGACGCACGCCGACGTAGAGCGACGACCCGTCCTTGGACCACGATGGGCGGCGATAGTCGGTGATGCGCAAGCCCGCCGGTGCAATCGACGCGTCCGTGGCATCCAACAGGTGCGGCGTTACGTTGGCCGCGTTGACGTTCGCCCACGCGAGAACGGTGTGCGCCGTATCGGCGAACTCTTTGGTGACGTGCGAGCGCAGCACGGCGAGATCTGTCGACGCCAAGCGCCAGGCCAGTCCGCGATAGATTGACGACGAGGCGTCGAGTACGCGCACCGCGCCCGTGGTCCCGTCAAATAGCTGCGCACCGTTGCCAGCTCCGCCATCGACGGTGAGGGTGAAGGCGAGCAGCGACGCCGCCGGTGCCCACGCCTGTTCACCGACATTATTGAAGACGAGCCGCGTCCCCGCTGCGAGCGACTGCACGAGTACGTCGGACGTCTTCTTGCCCTCGGCGGCGTACTTCGTCATCGCGATGAACGTGCCGTCCGCACTGAAGCTGAATGCCGACACGTCGGAAACGGCGATCGTATCGCCGGTCGCGAGGTTCCGTGCGCCGAAGGCCGAATGCACCGGCTTCTTGTCTTTCGTGAGGCGATCTCGTTCCTTCGGCGAGACGCCGACGAGATAGGCGACCCAGCGTGAGTCGGCCGAGTACGCCGGCTGCGTGCCGTAGGCGACGGTGATCGTTGTGTCGCGCGCACCGCCTCGGATGCGGAGTTCGTTCTCGTCGTTGACGCGCGTCAGGCCGTAGGCCAGCCAGTTGCCGTTCGGTGACAGGCGGGAGGCGCCAAGCGTCTCCCACTTGCCGTAGTCCTTGGGTGTGACGAGTGGTTTGGACTGTGCGGCAAGCGGGTGCGCGACGGAGAGCGCGAGCGCGAGCACAACGAATGGTCGGCGGAGCATGGGCGAGTCGGAGAGGGTGGAAAATGATATCGCCGAAGCATGCACGCCGGGAGCCGACTCTGTCAGGATCTCGGTTTCGAGACCGCGACCAGTTTTCGCTGCAACTCGTCGTAGGTAATGAGCACGACGGTGCGCGGCGACATCGTGAGGACCGTGTCGAGTGTCAGTTGTGCTGGGACGGCTTGGGCCCGCTGGCGTCGGCGCTCGTCGGCCTCGCCACCGAATCGCCCAGCGGGACGGGCGCTCGAATCGACGGCGGCATCCGAGCGATCGTCGCTGGCGGAGGCGTTCGACGAATCCAATTGTACAAACTGCACCGTGACGCGTGTCGGTCCCGGTGTGACGGCGATCTCACGCAATACGTAGAGCTCGCGATCGTGACGCAAGCCACCGCCTCGAACGGTGTCGAGCCCGACGCGCGCGTCATTCACGGTGACATTGAGTTGGTAGCGGGCGGTGGTCCCCTCACAGACGAGGCGACGACGCATGTGTTCAGGGAGCTTCGCCAACGCTTCGTCGGATACGCGTTGACAGATCTCGATGCGTGATGGCCTCGCGCTCCATGCGACACGCACCATGGCATCAGCCCGTGGAAACGCCGTCAGCCGGCCGCGCGATGCGGCGACGGTCGCCGTGAGGGCGGCGGCAGCGACGAGCAGTGCGAGCGGTTTCATGACCGCATCAGGACGATCGGTTCACACGCGGTATCGACGTCGAGTGTCGCGTCGGCCTTGGGCGCATCGAGCTTCGCGAGGTCGGATGCGAACGACGTGATCGCGGCGCGCGTTCCGGCCGCATCATGCGCATCGGCGTATGCAATGCGCACGCGCCGCCGATCGACGCGCGCCTGCAACTCCGCTTCGCGCTGGTTGTACAGGCGCTCATGCAACCAGCCCGGCCCTTCGCGATTCCAGCAATCGCGCGGCGGACACGCCAGTACCAGCACACCGCCGCTCCCGGCCCGCACTAACAGCTCGATGACCGACGTGTGCACACTGCCGGCGCAGTCGACCGGATAGAACACCGCGCCCGCGTTTCGTGCGACCTGCGCGAGCCCTGACGCCGTGCGGTCACAGCCGACGACGACAATCTCACCCGCCTCGCGTTGCGGGTTCGTGATGAACGCACGTACCGCGATGAGTTGGTGGCGACCCGTGCGACCACCCGGCCCGACACCCATCGGCGCGCATGAGCCCGCGCAGATGCCGCAGCTGACGCATTTGTCCGGGTCCACGAGTGCGACTTCGTCCGACCGGTTGCTCACGCGGGGGATCATTTGAATCGCTTCGTAGGGGCAGTCGGCGGCGCACTGACGACATCCAACGCAGATGCTGTCATCGACGACCGACGGCGATGGTGCGTCGGTACGGCGTCGTGTGAACAGCGGCACCGCCGCGAGCGCGACCAGTGCGAGGACGCCCAGTCCGAGTGATACGCCACCGTGCAGGACGCGTGAGGCGGGAAGCCAGAACGCAAAAAAGAGATCGGCCGTCACTGTGGCGGGCAACTCGAATGCTGACGCGGCGGGTTCCATCGACAACGGCCGTATGATGGCGACGGCGGTGAGCGCGCCGATCACGGACCACATGAGCGGGCGCGGTGGGAACAGTTTGGCGCGCGCGATCTGCGACACGTGCAGCAAGAGTCCGACGCCAACTGCGAGCGGCAATGCGACGTGCGCGAACAGGTTCACGAAGAAGAATGCGGACGAGAGGGGCCGTTCGCCGGTGAACGCGCGGCTGACAGGTTCGGAGAGCACCGGTAGCGTGTCCAACATGCGCGCGCCCTCGCGGGCGAGCATCTGTCCGAACTGATCCCACACCATCACGTATCCGGTCCATCCGCAGATGAAGAGCAGTGCGAGCAATCCGACACCGGTGACCCACGCGAGCGTACGCGGACCCCAGCTGCGTCCTTGCGCGAACATGCGCAGCAGGTGAACGCCGGTGGCGACCAGCGCGGCGTCCGATGCATAGCGGTGCAGGCCGCGCACCCAATTGCCGGTGATCGGCGACGCGGTCAGCGCGGCCACCGAGGCGTACGGCGCGCCGACGCGATAGAAGAACAGCACCCAGATCCCGCTGGCGAGCAACATTGTCAGCAGCGCGACCACGATCGTGCCGCTCTGGTACATCGGGTTGCCGCGCCACCCATACAGGCGGTTGCATCCGGCATCGACGACACTGAGTGCGCGCCACGCGAGTCGTTCGATCGGACGCTGCCTGGCTGCCATGAGGCTCCGGAAGAGGTTTGTGAAGATCATGACCCCGAGGAGCGAATACCCTCAGGGATTTCCGTCGAGTGTGTCGGGGAAGTCCTTAGCGATCGGGTCGTGAAATCGCGATAGCGTTGCCCGCTATTCGCAGCGCAGGTGATCGACCCCACCCGATCTGGAGTCCCCAATGGAGCAACCGCATGCTCCCGATGTTCCGCCGGAGCCGATACCGCTTGGGCAGCGTCTGTTCGACAACATGTTTCTGCTGCTCGCCGTCGGCCTCCTCGTGATGTTCGTCTTCTTCACCGGCTGGGGTATGTACGAGATCACGACGATCCCACCGGCCACCCTGCCATGAGACTTTCCTGATGCATACGGAAACGCATACGGGGCTCGAGTCCCCGCAGGGCATTTGGTGGAAGCCGGCGCATGCGACCGAGAAGCTGTGGGTGGGGATCGCGTTCGCGTGGTGCATGGTCCTGTTCGCGATGATGCCGCTGTGGCACTGGAAGGGCGGGCAGAACCCTTCGGGCATACGGCGTCGCACCGATCCGGCGGCGTACTACAAGCGCGTCAACGAAATGGTCGCGCAGTACAAAGTCGGCAGCGACAAAGGCATTCCGATCGTTGCACCGCCAGCGGGCGCTGACGTGTATCTGGCGGCGCAGACCTTTCAGTGGACGCCGATTCTCAAACTGCAGAAGGGCGTGCAATACACGCTGCATCTGTCATCGCTTGACGTCGTACACGGATTCTCGCTGTATCCGGTCAACGTCAATTTCATGGTGCTGCCCGGTTACGACTACGGGCTGCGGGTGACGCCGAACGAGTCGGGAGATTTCCGGATCATCTGCAATGAGTTCTGTGGCATCGGCCATCACACGATGGTGGGTCGCGTGATCGTGGAAGACGCGCCGGCGAGAGGTGCCAAATGAACGAGTCGGCGATCTATCGCGTCTGTGATGTCACGGGGTTGAAGGTCGAGAAGCAGGCCGAGTTGTTCACGCGCATTAATGCGGTCGTCTCGATCGTGATGCTGCTGATCGGTGCGATCGGCGCGGTGCTGCTGGTGCTCACGCGCTGGCAGGCCGTGCACCTGCTTTCCGCCGTCTGGTACTATCGTATTCTGGGTGTGCATGGCATGAGCATGCTCATCTTCTTCATCATTTTCTTCGAGATGGCGGTGCTGCATTTTGCCAGCACGGCACTGCTCAACGCGCGTTGCGTTGCACCAAAGACGAGTTGGCTCGCGTTCGCGATGATGTTGACGGGCGCGCTGATGGTCGAGTTCCTGATGTGGACGGGCAAGGCCGACGTGCTGTTCACGTCGTACGTGCCGCTCAAGGCGGACTCCAACTTCTATCTCGGCGTCATCTTTTTCGCCGTCGGCGCGTTGGTCGTCGTCGGTGTGTTTTTCGCCAATCTCGTGGTGGCCAAACGCGAAAAAACATACTCGGGCTCACTGCCGCTCGTTGTCTACGGAGCCCTGACGGCCGCGATCATCGCCGTCATCACGCTGCTGCACGGCGCGATGATCTACGTGCCGACGTGGCTCTGGTCGTTGGGCATCATCAAGTACATCGATCCCGAGATCTATCGCACCATCTGGTGGGCGCTCGGACATTCCTCCCAGCAGATCAACGTCGCCGCGATGGTGGCGATCTGGTATATGATGGGTGCGCTCACCACGGGCGCTGTGGTGCTGAACGAAAAGATCAGCCGATCGGCATTCGTGTTGTACATCCTGTTCATCTCGATGGCCTCGGCGCACCACCTGCTCGTGGACCCGGGCCTCGGTCCGGCCTGGAAGGTCGTCAACACGAGCTACTTCATGTACATGGCCGTGCTGGCGTCGATGATTCATGGATTCACCGTGCCCGCCGGCATGGAACTCGGCATGCGGCTGCGCGGCTATACCGACGGCATGTTCGGATGGCTTCGCCGCATGCCGTGGGGTGATCCGGGATTCAGCGCCAATATTTTCTCGATCATCATCTTCGGGTTCATCGGCGGCATCACCGGCGTGACGATCGGCACCGAGCAGATCAACATCATCGTGCACAACACGCTGCGCGTGCCGGGGCACTTCCACGCCACCGTCGTGGGCGGCACCGCGCTCGCGTTCATGGGCGTGACGTACTATCTGATTCCGCTCGTGTTTCGCAAGAAAGTGGCGTTCTGGTCGATGGCCAGAATTCAACCGTACGTGTTCGCGATCGGCATGACAATCTTCACGCTCTTCATGACGTTCGCCGGGACGTTCGGTGTGCCACGCCGTCATTGGGACATCACGTTCAGTCAGGCGCCGTTCGATGTGCAGATGAATCCCGCCGTCGACGTGATTCTGGCGATCATGGCGTTCGGTGGACTCCTCGCGGCGACGGGCGCGCTGATGTTCATCGCGATCGCGGTGTGGTCAGTGTTCTTCGGCGAATCCGTTGGCACCATCGTCAAGGGCGTCGCTGTCCGGGGCATCCCGCAGGGACTCAGCTTCCCGCCCACGCACTCAGCAGATGTGCACGAGCGGAATGTGAAGCTTCACGCCGATGCGAAAGGCTTCGCAGGGCCGACGCCGGGCACCATCGTCCTGGTGTTCGTCTTTCTCGCGGCGTTCATTCTGTACTTCTTCACGAACTGGAAAATGCTTTCCTTCGTCTGGAAGATTGGATGAGCGAGACTCGACGACAGAACGCGGCGCTCGGTGCGCTGATCGCGATCATCGCGATCACGACGGCGTGGTGGACGCTCGCGCTCTGGCCGTCCGGCGCGTCGTCACCAGCCTGGATCGAGCGCACGCGGCTCGCGTGCTTTGGGGCGGTGCCAGGAGGCTTGCCCGACGCCGGTGGCTGGATGGTGATGACCGGTCAGCCGCTGGCGATGTTGCTCGTATTGTTCGCCGTGTGGCGGCGCGATCTGCGCACCGGTCTCTCGCGCGTGATGCGGCGCACGTCGGGTCAGTTGGCGGTGGGCGGTTCGCTCGCGTTGATCACGGTCGGACTGTTCAGCGTGTCGATGCGGGTCTGGAGCAGCGATGCACAGCCGTTTGCCGCCAACACCGTCGAGCAACTCGCGTCCCAGCTGACGCGGATCAATGACACGGTGCCCACCATGCGTCTGATCGATCAAACCGGGCACATGGTGCAGCTCGCACAGTTTCGCGGGAGAGCGGTGCTCGTTACGTTCGCGTACGCGCACTGCGAGACGGTGTGTCCGGCCGTGGTAATGGACCTCATTGATGTGCAGCGGCGGTTGGGTGCGAAGGCACCGGAGATCGTCATCATCACGCTGGATCCGCAGCGTGATACGCCGAGTCGTCTGCCGTCGATCGCGAAGGAGTGGACGCTCGGCGCGAATGCGCACGTACTGAGCGGCACGATCGACGAAGTCGATTTCGTGCTCAATGCGTGGCGCGTGCCGCGCGTGCGTAACGCGGCGACGGGCGACTACTCGCATCCGACCATGGTGTACGTGATCGCGCCGGACGGACGGATTACGTACGTGACGCCCGGCGGCGTGGGGTTGATCGCGGCGGCGGTTCAGGCGCTGTAGGGTCATTCGCGGCGGCGTTGTACAATCGTCGCCGCGGACCCCTGACAATTGGCAGGTTTCGCCGTAGCATCAGCAATGATCTCGTCCCCTGTTCCGCGCGTCGTCTTGGCCGGATTCGTGCTGTCTGCGACCGCGCATATTTCCAGACCAGAGGAATACCCGCGCTACGACCGCGTTCTGCCGTTCGAGACCACCTCCGAAACCTCCGCCAACGCGAGCTTCGGCGACCTGAATGGCGACGGCAACCTCGACATCGTGCTCGCGAAGGGGCGGCATTGGCCGCTCGTTGATCGCGTGCTCATCGGTGACGGCAAGGGCGGCATCAAGGAGGCCTACGACGTGGGCGTCGCCTCCGATAAATCGTACGCGGGGCGCTTGATCGACATCGATGGCGACGGCGATCTGGACGTTGTGATCAGCAACGACCAGCCGAGTCCGAAGCTTGTGTACCTGAACGACGGCACCGGGCATTTCACGGTGGGATCGACGTACGGCAAGCCGGAGTGGCAAGGGCGCAACGCGACGATCGCGGACATGAACGGCGACGGGTATCTCGACCTGCTCGTGCCGCACCGCAACGGCGGGCAGAGTCACCTGTACTTCGGAGCGAAGAACGCGGATCTCGCGCATTTGCGGAACGTGCCATTCGGTCCGGCCGACGCGCAGACGCGCATTGCAGAGGCGGCCGATTTCAACGGCGATGGCAAACTCGATGTCGTCCTGATCGACGAGAAGACCGGCGTGTCGGTGCAATTCGGCCACGGCGATGGCACGTTTGCCGCACCGATCCCGATCGGCGACAAGAGCATCGTGCCGTACGCGCTGCAGATCGGCGATGCGCACTGCGATGGCAAGATGGATTTCATCGTCGGCAACGTGCAGGCACCGTCGGTGGTGTACTTCAACGACGGTACGGGCACCGCGTTCACGCCGGTGCCGTTCGGTGACAACAAGGGCACGGCGTACGGCATCGCGCTCGGCGATTTCGACAAAGACGGCCGGCCGGATATCGCGGTCGCGCGCTCGGAAGCGCCAAACGTGTTGTATTTCGCGTCGGGTCCGGTCGGGAAGTGTACGGCTCCCGCCGTGCCAACAGCGCGTCGTGCCGAACTGCGCGTCCCCGCGCTGACGGGCTACCTGCTGCCAGATCCAGATGCTGCTCGGGTGGGGCAGAACCGACCGCTGTTGGCGTTCGCGAAACCGGCGTCGAGCATCGCGTGGTGGGGGCAAATCAAGAGCGCGGGGTCGTTGGATGCGGCGGTCGCGCTGCGGTTGCCGAAAAGCGAATCAACGACGCTGCGACTGACCGTCGGTGCAACTCATCGCGACGCGAAAGTCATCGGCAGCGACGGCGAACTGCGCGCGTCGTTCGGCGCGTTCACCGTGCGCGACACGGGATACGTGCGCTTCGCACTGTCGGTCGTCGATGGCAAACCGGCGCCGACAGTCGACGTGCGGGGGCTGTTGATCGAAGGAGCGGCCGCCGAGTCTGCGCATTTCAATCTCGATGCCCGTCGGAACGCGGCGAGCGTGCATCTGCGCTACCCGACCGACAGCAATACGCTCGTCACAGGCTTTTATAACGAAGTCACCGCTGTCGATGATCCGGTGACGACGTACTACATGGCGACCGGATTCGCGCGCGGCTATTTTGGCCTGCAGGTGAATGGTCCTACTGAACGTCGCATCATCTTTTCGGTGTGGGACGCCGCCGATGGCACCACCGCAAAAGATCGTAGCACCGTCGCGTCGGACAACTACACGAAGCTCGAGGCCAAAGGCGACGGTGTCGTCGCGGATGTCTTTGGCAACGAAGGCACGGGTGGTCATTCGCACTTGGTGTATCCGTGGAAGACAGGCTCGACGCAACGGTTTTTTGTCACCGCAAAGGTTGACGGCAACGCGACGACCTATAACGGATACTGGTTCCATCCGGCGAGCCAAACGTGGAAGCTGATCGCCTCGTTCCGCGCGGCCAAAGACGGCAAAGGACTGCGGCGGCTATACTCATTCAGCGAGAACTTCGGTGGCAACAACGGCCACCTGCGACGCAAGGCGCTATTCGGCAATCAGTGGATTCGACTCGGCGACAATTCCTGGCACGAACTCACGACCGCCACGTTCAGTCATGACGCGACCGGCAAAGCCGATCGCCTCGATCGTTTTATGGGTGTCGAAGACGGGAAGTTCTTCTTGAGCCACGGTGGCTTTGGTCCGGGCTTCACGACTTTGGGCACCGCGTTCACCCGGCCGGCCCTCGCGAAGCCGCCAAGCATCGCACTCCCGGCCGGCAACTGATTTCCGCCCTCACACCGAACACGAGTCTCTGATGCGACCACTTGCCCGACTGCTCGCTACGCTCGCACTTGCACCAGCACTGTTGCACGCTCAACCCACCGCCGATCCGCGCATCGAGCGCCTGAAAACCGAACTCGCCAAAGCCATCGATGGTCGCGCGAAGCTCGCGCAGCAGATGACCGATCAAGTCTTCTCCTTCGGTGAACTCGGCATGCAGGAAACCGAGACATCGAAGTACCTCGCCGACATCCTCGAGAAGGGCGGCTTCACCGTCGAGCGCGGCGTCGCCGGCATGCCGACGGCGTGGGTGGCGAAGTGGGGCAGTGGCAAACCGGTCATTGCACTCGGCTCTGACATCGACGGCATTCCGCAGTCTAATCAGAAGCCGGCGACGGCGGGACGAGACTGGATCGTGCCCGGTGCGCCGGGCCATGGCGAAGGACACAACAGCGGCGTGCCGCTCAACATCATCGCGGCGCTGTCGGTGAAGGAGATCATGATCCGCGAGAAGATTCCTGGCACGATCGTGTTGTGGCCCGGTGTCGCGGAAGAGCAGCTGGCGAGCAAGGCGTATCTGGTGCGTGCCGGTGTGTTCAAAGACGTCGACGCGAATCTGTTCGCGCATGTCAGCGATGGCTTCGGCATTTCCTGGGGTGATGAACCGGCGCTCACGCTGATCTCGGCGATCTTCAAGTTCAAGGGCGTCAGTGCGCACGCGGCCGGCGCACCGTGGCGCGGCAAGAGCGCGCTTGACGCCGTGATGAACATGGCCAACGCGTGGGAATATCATCGCGAGCACATGGAGCCATCGCAGCGTTCGCACTACGTCATCACCGATGGTGGTGATCAGCCGAACGTGGTGCCGAGCACCGCGGCGATCTGGTTTTACTTCCGTGAGCGCGATCCCGAGCGCGTGACCAAGATGTACAACGACGCCAAGCAGATCGCGCGCGCGTCGGCGATGGCGACGTTCACGCAATTGGATACCGTGCTGCTCGTGGGCAGCGCGTGGCGTCCGCACTTCAACAAGCCGATCGCGACGGCGATGCATGGCAATGCGATGCGTGTCGGCATGCCCAAGTGGGATGAGAACGATCAGGCGATGGCGAAAGGCGTGCAGCGCATGATGGAGCAGCCGGACAGCGGCCTTCGCACCATCGTGCCCGCATTGCGCTCACCGGAAGAAGCGGCGAAGGCGAGCAGTGGCACCGGCAGCGATGACATCGGCGACATTACGTGGAGCGTGCCGTCGGTGACGCTGTACTATCCGGCGAACATTCCCGGTACGCCCGGGCACAACTGGGCGGATGGCATCGCGATGGCGACGCCGATCGCGCACAAGGGTGTCGTCGCGGGTGCGAAGGTGCAGGCGATGACGCTGCTCGATCTCATCATGAGCCCCAAGCTCATCGCCGATGCCAAGACGTACTTTACGACCGTGCAGACGAAGACGGTGAAGTACTATCCGTTGATGGCGCCGACCGACATGCCAGCGACGTGGCTAAATGCGGAGAAGATGGCGAAGTACCGCGATCAGATGCGGAAGTTCTACTACGATCCGAGCAAGTACGAGTCGTATCTGCAGCAGCTGGGGATCACGTATCCGACGATTGTGAAGACGGTGCCGTAGTGCACCGTCTCACAACGGTTCATCCCGCGGCCACTGCACATTTCCCGAGTGCGTGACCGCACCTTCATGCGCCGGGCCGACGATACGCGCGTACTTCTCCAGCACGCCGCCGTACGTCGACACCGCGCGCGGCGCCAACGCGGCGACACGTGACGCGAGTTCGGCGTCGCTCAAGTCCACGCGAATGCTGCGCGCCGCAGGCCGCGCGTCGATCTCAATGAGGTCGCCATCACGCAGCGTTGCGATCGGTCCACCGTCGGCCGCTTCCGGCCCCGCGTGCCCAATGCACAACCCGCGGGTCGCGCCACTAAAGCGACCATCGGTCAATAGCGCGACCGACTCGCCCATCCCTTGGCCGTAGATGAGTGCCGTGATGCCGAGCATCTCGCGCATGCCGGGGCCGCCACGCGGGCCTTCGTTGCGAATCACAATCACGTCACCGCGCACATAGCGTTGCTCGCGCACGGCGACGAGCGCGAGCTCTTCGGATTCGAACACACGCGCAGGCCCGCGATGAACGAGCGTCGACAGGCCAGCGGTCTTGAGCAGTGCGCCGAGCGGACACAGGTTGCCTTTGAGCACCGTGACGCCGCCGTCCGCCGAGCGCGCGTGCGCGGCGTCGTGCACGACGACGCCATCCGGTGCGGCGATGGCCTCAAGTTCCTGCGCCATCGTGCGCCCGGTGAACGTCATCGCGTCACCATGCAACGCGCCCGCGTTCAGCAGTTCGCGCAGGACGACGCCCGCGCCACCGACCTGATACAGATCCTTCGCGAGGTATTTGCCACCGGGTTGTAGGTCGGCCAAGAGCGGTGTGCGCGCGAAAACCGCCGCGACATCATCCAGATGAAAGCGAATGCCCGCCTCGTGCGCGATGGCGGGAATATGCAGTGCGCCATTGGTGGAGCCGCCCGTGGCCGACACGATCGCGCAGGCGTTCTCCAGTGATTTGCGCGTGACGATCTCGCGCGGCAATGGCGTATCGCCGAACACGGCGCGCATCAGCGCGGCCGCCGCGCGACGCATCAAGGGCGCACGCTCGCTGTACACGGCCGGTACCATGCTCGAGCCGATCGGTGCCAACCCCAGCGCCTCGGCCACCATCCCCATCGTGTTCGCTGTGAACTGGCCCGCGCATGATCCTGCGGTCGGCAAACAGTGGTGACTCATCTCGGTCAGGTCTGCTTCGCTCGCTTCACCCGCGAGTACCTTGCCGATCATTTCGTACGTGTCGACCACCGTGGTGTCGCGACCGCGGAAGTATCCCGGCAACGCCGCGCCGCCGTGTACGAACACCCCCGGCACGTTGCAGCGGACGATCCCCATCATGAGACCGGGAAGGTTCTTGTCGCAACCGCCGATCGCGAAAATGCCGTCCCACTGATGTCCGCGCGTCGACATCTCGACGCTGTCGGCAATCACCTCGCGTGACGGCAGCGAGAAGCGCATCCCGGAGTGTGCGATGGATAGTCCATCGGAGACCGATGCGACGGGACACTCGTGCGGCATGCCACCGGCCGCGTACACGCCGGTCTTCGCGTGCTGCGCCTGATCGCGCAGGTTGAGATTGCAGGGCGACATCTCGCCGCCAGTGTGAAATACGCCGATGTGCGGACGCTTGATCTCGTCGTCGTCCTGTCCGATGCCCTGCAGAAAGGCGTGCGTGGTCGCGCGAACGGTGCCGTCGTAAATAGTCTGCGAGCGGAAGCGTTTCGTCACGACGCGTCGCCAGCCGCGGCGGACTCTGACGCCGCACTCGAATCGTGTCGCGTCGCTTCGAACAGCCGGATCAAACGCGACGAATCGGCGTCTACGCCGACATCGACGTGCGCCATGGCCTCTGCATACAGCTCGACGGCACGCGACGTCATCGGTACGTACGCGTCGCGTTCAGCGGCCAAGCGCGCGACCTGATCGATGTCTTTCTTGAAGGTGGCCAATGCGCCGATGCGCGGTGTATCGACATGACGCGCCATACGATTGCCAAAAATCTGCAGCGGCAGCGAGTCGGCAAAGCCGCCGGCCAGCGCACCGGGCATGCGCGACATCTCGATCCCGGCTGATTGCGCAAACGCGAGCATCTCGCCGATCACCATCAAGTTGCACGCGACGATCATCTGATTGCAGCTCTTGGCGAACTGGCCAGCGCCCTGCGATCCCATGTGCGTCACGCGCAGCGCGAGCGCGTTGAACACGGGCGCCGCACGCGCGATGTCGCTTGCCTCGCCACCAGCGAAGACAATGAGCGTGCCGGCGCGTGCGGCGGGTAATCCGCCAGAGACCGGTGCATCGACCCACACCGTACCGCGTTCCGCGCGCAGGCGCGTCGCCATGCGCACGGTGGCATCCGGTGCGATACTTGAAAAATCCACCACGGTCTGACCGGCGCGCATCACACCGGCAATACCGTCATCCGCAAACATGAGCGTCTCGACGGCCTGTGTATCGGTCAGACACAAGCACACGATATCGCACTGCTTAGCCAGCGCACGCGCGCTCTCGGCGAGCACCGCGCCAAGCGCGGCGAGCGGCTCCGCCTTGGCGATGGTGCGGTTCCACACCATCACGCCAAGCCCGGTCTCGAGCATTCGTTCGACCATCGGCGTGCCGATCAGTCCCGTTCCGATGAAGCCGATACGCGGATTCGCTGCTTCGGCGTCATGCATACAGATGTAACCCGTTGTCCATGCGGATAATTTCGCCCGTCATCCCGGGCGCCGACACCGCGAGGAAATACGCCATCGACGCGACTTCGTCGACGTGCAGAAAGCGCGGCAGCGCCTGCGTCTGGAGATACTTCGCTTCGACGGCTGCGATTTTGTCAGCCGCTAGCACGCGGCTGGGCAGGCCACCGACGACATACCCCGGCGCGATCGCGTTGACACGAATCGTGGGCGCCAGTGCGCGCGCGAGCGACAGTGTCAACGTGCTCACTGCACCCTTCGAGGCGGCGTACGCCACCGATGATCCCAATCCCGCCGTGCCCGCGATCGACGACAAGTTCACCACCGCGCCGCGACCACTCGTCGAAAGCGCCTCGCGACAGGCGCGAATCATCTGAAATGTGCCGATCACGTTCACGTCATAGGTGCGCGTGAACTCACTGCTCGGCAGCGCATCGAGATCGGCATGTGGAATGAACCGCGTTGTGCCCGCGCAGTTGATGAGCGCGTCGATGCGGCCGAATCGCTCCATCATCGCCGCCGCTGCGGCACGACAATTCTCGTCGTTCGTGACGTTGAGCGTGATCAGCAGCGTCTCCGCGCCACGCAACTGACACTCAACCACGACGTTTTCGGCGTCGAGGCGCGTCTCGTCGTCCAGTGAGCAGATGCCCACGTTCCAACCGTTCGAGGCGAAGAGACGCGCACATTCGGCACCGATGCCGGTCGCGGACCCTGTGATCAGACAGGCGGGGCGGGAGGCTGAAGTCATGCCGGAGAGGTTACCGCCCCGGCGCGTCGCCGTCGAGACAGGATGCCTGCTGAAATCAGCGTCATCACGAGACCGATCGGAAAGGGCTCCATGAACGTGACCGCCGAGTTTTTGAAATAGACAATTTCCCACGACGCCACATAGAACGCGCAGCCGACGAGGGTGATCAGGATGCCGACTCCGAAAGCGCGGCCGAACTTGATCGAGCCGTTAAGCTCCGTGTCGCGGTAGGCCCGCACGCCGAAGTAGACCATCAGGAACGACACCAGCATCGCCGCGTAGCCGAGTATCGCGCCGTAGTCGAACCCGAGCTGTTCCTTGAACAGCATGCCGACCACGAAGGTGAGCGCGAAGATGCTTCCCGAAATATGGCCGGACCGCCGGACGATTCTCTGCATGCCATCGCCCAGTGAGGGTGAGGAGCCGCGATTCCAGGCCGGAGGCCCCGCAAAATCAGTCACCCGTTCAGGCGACGGTTTGGTAAACGCTACGACAGCAATCCTGCCGCTTTCCCGCGCTGCACGGCCTGTGTCCGACGGCGGGCGTCGAGTTTCTCGAACAGCCGGCTGGAGTGTGTCTTCACCGTGTTTTCAGTGACGAACAGCTTTTCCGCGATCTCTCGATTGCTCAGGCCGTCGGCCATCAACTGCAGAATTTCGAGCTCACGCTTCGTGATACCGAGCGCCGCACGTTGTTCGTCAATCGACGTGGTTGGTGCGATGGTCTGATGGACCGCGATGGCGCGCTCGAGCACGGGACCCGGGGGTTTCGGCCCGGCGAGCGCGCGCCCCAGCCACAGCCCGAGGGCGACGAAAATCACGGCAATCAGTCCGCCGTACAACGCGATCGAGTGTTCGACGACGAGATACCGATACTCGAGCATCCGAAGGACGACGATCAGTACGCCGCCGAGGGCGCCGTAGATCAGGACCTGTCGCGTCACGGGGTCTTTCGCATCCCCGTCCAGATCACGATCGATCCGCAGCCATTCTGCGCATCGAACTGTGGCGGTGTGCTGCCGGTGCGCGAGTAGACCTCGACCGCCTTCACGGCCTGCGGGTTCACGAGGTTGTCCAGCGAACCATCCGTGCTGACCGTTCGCACGCCATTCAGAAAGACGGTTGGCGTGCAACTGCCGCTACCCGCTAAGCCACGCATAAAAATGCGGTCGCCGATCATGTCGGCCGGCATGACCGTCGTGCCGGGGACCATGCGGAAAATGTCCGACATGAAAATCGGGTTGCGCCGTGCAAGCTGCGTTTCGTCGACGAAATAGCCGCCGCCCATGCGCTTGCGCCGTTCAAAATCGACTAACGGATTGAGCGGGTTTGGTCGATCCGCACGCACGCGCATGGTATCGAGGCTCGGCACGAACGCGTCCATGGCGAAATCGGCGGTCACTTCCGCACTGTCGCGCAGGTCGACCGGCACGCGCTTCGGGAGGAAGCCGAGTGCACGCACTTCCATCGAGTAGGTGCCCGTCGGTAACGACGGCATGATGAACTGTCCCGTCGCGCTGGTGGTGTCTTCGCGTCCGCTGCCCCAGAGGACGAGTCGGGCGTCGCGGAGCGGGCGACCTGTCGCGGTGCGCACGACGCCGCGCACGGCGCCCGTGCCTCGCAACGTCGCCGGACCGGTCGCGGCGGATTTGGTCGCACCGCCGATGAAGAGGTCACGATAGATCAGGCGATTGCGCGAGCCTTCGAGTTCGACGAATCCGCTCGAGTCGGTCCCGGCGAACGCGCGTACGAGAAACGTGCCATCAGTGGGCACGCCGCATAGCGCAAAGTTACCCGTCGCCGATGTCGTGACGTAATGCGACGGTGAATGCCGTTCAACGCCTGTGGGTCCGAGCGTGACTTCGACCCACTGCGCGCGCACCCGTGCGGGCGCCGCGAGCGGAGTGCCGCGTGCCGAACGCACCACACCCATGAACAGGCCGACCGAATCACGCGCCGCCTGCACGCCGCACAGGCGCGTCACGAGCGTCGGTCCCGACGGCACGGCGACGGGAACACGAATGTCGCCGCCGACGCGCACGTCGATGCGCGTCAGCGGCGCGTCGAGGCCGAGCGCGTCGAGCCGCGGATGCATAAATCCGAGCAGATACGTACCGGCGCGGACGGAGTCGATCGCGTAGGCACCGCGATCGTCCGCCGTGGCTGATCGAATGCGCGACGGATTGTCGGCAGCCACCAGTTGGATGATCGCACCGGGAAGCGGCCGCATGACGGTGCTGTCGAATGCGACGCCGAGGATGCGCGCGGTGATGGGCTGCAGTGGAGCCTGCGCCGGGGCTGCGATCGCGACAGCCGTCTTGGCGACCGTCGCCGCGCACAGTGCGCTCACGACCGCGGACATGATTCGGGTTGCACGGGACATCGTCATTCCTGAATCGTAGCGCCCTGCAGCACTTCAGCGACACGGGACGTCAGTCCGCTGGCCGAGAACGGCTTGTTGATGATGCCGTGATCAAACGCAACCGTATCGAGCTCACTCAAGGCATCTTCCGCGTACCCCGTCATGAACAGGATGGGCATGTGCGGACGGACCGACCGTGCGCGTTCGGCGACTTCCGGCCCCGTGCGACCAGGCATCATGACGTCGGTCAGGAGCATGTCGATGTGCACCAGTTCCGACTCGATAATGCGGATCGCGGCGTTCCCGTCGGTTGCGAGCACAACGATGTACCCGGCGCGCTGCAGCATGCGCTCAACGACGGATCGTGTGCCATCATCGTCTTCGGCCAGCAGAATCGTGTGCGTGCCCCGCGGCGCGTTGTAGGCCGTGATCACCGGATTCGACTTATAGACTGGTTCATCGACGAACGGCAGGTCGATCGTGACGCGCGTTCCGCGACCGGGGGCGCTCTCAATCGTCGCCGCGCCGTTGCTGTTCGCCGTCATGGCGTGCACCGAGGCCAGTCCGAGCCCCGTTCCATGGCCGCGCGACTTCGTGGTGAAAAACGGTTCGAACGCTCTGGCGGACACGTCGTCCGGCATGCCAATGCCTTCATCGATCACGTGCAGCCGCACCCGCTCGACTCCGGTGTCCAGTCGGACGCGCTCGACCGCGATCGTGCAGCGACCACCGTGCGGCATGGCATCGCGTGCGTTCGACACCAGGTTCACGAGCGCCTGCTCCAGCTGGCCGGGGTCGATCCGGACACGACAGTCGGCGGGCAGCACGAACGTCAGCTGCTGTCGATCACCGGCGACGCGCTGCAGCAGTCGCTGCATCGTGCGAATGCGCTCGGACAGGTCGATGACTTGTGGCTGCGTCACCTCGCGGCGCGCAAACGCGAGCAGCTGTCGTGTTAACGCGGTTCCGCGATCGCTGGCCAGCGCGATCTCTTCAATCAGCGATTCACGCTCGGCGCCGCCCTCCGTGCTGCGCAGGAGCTCCGCCGAGCCGCTGACGGCGGTGAGGATGTTGTTGAAATCGTGGGCGAGACCGCCGGCCAGCTGTCCGACCGCTTCGAGCCGACGCGCATGCGACAGCTGCGCTTCGATGGCGCGACGCTGTTCGTCGGCGAGCACGCGCTCGGTCACGTCGCGCAGCAGCAGCTGGCGTCGCTCGCCTTCCATGCGCCGCCACGTGGCCTCGACGTGAATGCGCTTGCCATCGACACCGCGCAGCTGCCACGAGACTGGCGATTCATCGGTGGTGCAACGCGAGCGTCCCGGCGCGTCGTCGTCGATCGGCGACTCGTTCAGCAGCTCATCAATGCGGCGTGCGGCTAACTGCTCGTGGTCGCGACCGAGAATCCGTTCGGCGGCGGGATTACTGAGCAGGACCCGATTCGCACCGTCGAGCACGAGGATGCCATCGGGTGCAAATCGAATCGTGTCGGCGAGCTCGTGCTCCTTACTGATCAACGCGCGAACGACCCGTGCGAAGCCAGACATGCCGAAGGTGAGCAGGCCCCAGGCGGCGAAATTCACGATGACGAAGAGCGTCGTCCAGTATGCGACCTGCGGCGTGAACCCGGTCACCGACAGGGCTGGTGATTGACTCATCGCCATGATCGCGACAAGGATCGTCAGGATCGTCGCATACAGCGCCACCCGTCGTCCGAACAACAGGCCGATCGCGATCACGATCACCGGGAGGGCGATCATCCCGGGCGCTGGGAACTCGGGCGTGCGCAGGAGGCCAACCTCCATCTCCATCCAGCAGGCAGCGATCGTGATGACCACGCCGACGATCTCATGCCCGCGCAGCGCGAGCAGGAGACCAAGTAAACAGACGCCCGTAACGCTGAAGCCGATTGAGGTATCCAGCGCGCTCCACGCGAACTGGGTGAACCCCACGATCGAGACGACCGCATAGCCCACGAGGGCCAGCGACGTGCCACCGAGCACCCAGCGGCGAAACTCTTCCGGGGCGAGATCGCGCACCGACTGGAGGGAGACCATCTGTTTCACTCTGGCAATGTGCCTCGAATGAGCATGGCTCGCTACCTCATCATGCTGGCCAGATCGGGCGGGATGACGTTCTTTACGACGGGGCCATACCGATCGACGCACTTCACGTTCCAGAGGCACCGTATGCGACAGCTGGCACTACTGGCGGGTATGCTTGGCGCGACGTTCAGCACGCCGCTGGCACGTGCCCCCCGACCCGCAACGCAACCCGCAACGAAACTTTCGGTGCGAAAGGTGCCGCGCACCACCGTGGTACTGCTCGGCACCGGCACCCCGATTCCTGATCCTGACCGTTCCGGGCCCGGTGTCGCGATCGTCGTGGATAGCGTCGCGTATCTCTTCGATGCTGGAACGGGCATCGTGCGCCGTGCGGCGGCTGCGGCGCGCGATCACCTGCCCGCGTTGAATGCTCCACGGTTAGGGCATCTGTTTCTGACCCATCTGCATTCCGATCATACCATGGGATTGAACGACGTCATGTTCACGCCATGGATTCAGGGGCGTCGTGCGCCACTCGATCTCTACGGCCCACCGGGCACGCAGCGACTCGTGACAGGCATCGTCGATGGCAACGACGAAGACATTCAGGAGCGCATCGCGAGCGCCGGCGGCCCGTCAGCGGGTGGCTACACCGCGACCGTACACGAGATCGTCGAAGGCGTAGTGTACAAAGACGCGCGGATCACGGTGCGGGCATTCGAGGTGCCCCATAGCGCATGGAAACATGCGTTCGGGTATCACATCACCACGCCCGATCGCACAATCGTTATCAGCGGTGATGCACGCGCGAATCCGGCGATCGCGCGCGAATGTAACGGCTGTGACCTTCTCATTCACGAGGTCTATTCGGATGCCGGATTCACGACGATGCCGGCCGGTCGACAGCCGTATCATCGCCAAGCGCATACGTCGGCGACGCAGCTGGGAGCAATCGCCACGGCGGCGCGTCCGAAAATGCTGGTGCTCTATCACCAGCTCTACTTTGGCAGTACGGATGAACAGCTGCTCGCCGAGGTGCGCTCGGCCTATTCGGGACTGATCGTCTCCGGAAAGGATCTGCAGCGGTATTGAGGCCGACGTAGCCGTTTCACTGACAGCTCGCTGCGGAATCTCCCGACTGCTAGGCACGCGCATTCGCGGTATGTAAAGCTGTATTTCACATGCAACTTTAACCGCGAGACCCTAATGCCTCTCCTCCGCCCGCAGTCGCGTCCGATATTCGCCGGCGTGATCGCTTCGTTCGTCGCCTGCACGCTCAGTGCCTGCAGTCCCGCTGCCGAGAGCTCTGGCGGCGCGTCGGCGTCAGCGCCCGCCAATGCAGCGCCGTCGCCGGGTAGCCAAGCCTCGGTGAAAGACGACGAGTCGCAGCCAAACGTTGTGAAGGTCGCCGTGGGGTCCAAGGAGCACACGACGCTGGTCGCAGCGTTGCAGGCCGCCGATCTCGTGAACGCGCTCGCGAACGCAGGCCCGTTTACCGTCTTCGCACCGGTCAACGCCGCGTTCGACAAGCTGCCGGCCGGTACCGTCGCGAATCTGCTCAAGCCGGAAAACAAGCTGCAGCTCAAGGGGATTTTGCAACATCACGTCACGACCTCCGCGTACGATGTCGTCGACTTCACCGACGGCGAGACGCTCTCGATGGCCGACGGCGGGTCAGTGACGATCACCAAAAAGGACGGCGCGACGTTTGTGGACGGCGCGAAGATCGTCGGCTCGGTGCGCGCCTCGAATGGATGGGTGCACGTGGTCGATGCGGTCGTGCTGCCGAAGAAGTAGCGGACGAAGTCGGTCGGCAGCGGCTGTTGTAGTGCTTGCCGAGCGAGCGGGGGCATCGTAGCATCGGGCACGCCTTGGGGGTTTCCCGAGGGGACTTTTCCGCCCGAGTTGAGGCACTCCAGATGCGTCTTACGTTGACTTATACATCGTTTGCTACGATGCGGTCCGTCCGTTCGCTCGCGATTCCTGCTGCACTTGTGATGTTGCTGCCGGCGGCCACACGCCGCGAAGATCCACCGCTTCGCGGCTATTCGGTCGCGGCCGCGAAAGCGCAGCGTGCATGGGAATCCCAATTTCGCGCCATCCCCGAGCCTGGCCGCATGCGTGAAGCGATGCGCCGCCTGAGCGCGCGTCCGCACCATCTGGGCTCTCCCTACGGGAAGGACAACGCCGAGTGGCTGCGCGCGCAGTTCGCGAGCTACGGGTGGGATGCAAAGATCGAGCGCTTTGACGTGTTGTTCCCGACGCCGAAGGTACGCATCGTCGAACTTGTCGCGCCGACGAAGTTCGTTGCGAAGCTGGAAGAGCCGGCGCTCAAGGAAGATCCGACGTCGAATCAGAAGAGCGAGCAGCTGCCGACGTACAACGCGTACTCGGCCGACGGCGATGTCACTGCGCCGCTGGTCTACGTCAACTACGGTGTGCCCGCCGACTATGAGCAGCTGGAACGTCGCGGCATCTCGGTGAAGGGTGCGATCGTCATCGCACGATATGGTGGTTCGTGGCGCGGCATCAAGCCGAAGGTCGCGTACGAACACGGCGCCGTCGGCGCGCTGATCTATTCGGACCCGAAGGACGACGGATTCGCCGAAGGCGAGCTGTATCCAAATGGTCCCTATCGTCCGAAGGACGGCGTGCAGCGCGGCAGCGTGCTCGACATGCCGACGTATCCGGGCGACCCGCTGACGCCGGGCGTCGGCGCGTCACCCGGCGCGAAGCGTCTCGATCGCAAGGACGCGATCACGATCATGAAGATTCCGGTGTTGCCGATTTCCTACGCCGATGCGCAGCCGTTACTCGCGGCGCTGACAGGCCCAGTTGCGCCGCCGGCGTGGCGCGGTGGATTGCCGATCACGTATCGCCTCGGACCCGGCGCGGCGAAGGTGCACCTGAAGCTGGAATTCGACTGGAAGCAGACGCCGCTCTACAACGTGATTGCGAAGCTGCCAGGATCGACGCTGCCCGATGAATGGGTGGTGCGCGGCAATCACCACGACGGCTGGGTGAATGGCGCGGAAGATCCGATTTCCGGTCTCGTGCCCGAGCTCGAAGAAGCGCGTGCGCTGGGCGAGCTCGTGAAGCAGGGGTGGAAGCCCAAACGCACGATCGTCTACGCGGCCTGGGATGGCGAAGAGCCGTCGCTGCTCGGCTCGACCGAGTGGGTGGAAGAGCACATGACCGAACTGCGTCAGAAGGCAGTGTTTTATCTCAACACCGATGGCAACGGTCGCGGGATGCTCGGTGCGGAAGGATCACACTCGCTCGAGCGATTCGTGAATGAAGTCGCGACGGAGGTGCAGGACCCCGAATCGAACGTGACGGTGGCGCAGCGCATGCGTGCAGCGCGCGTTGTCGGTGGTGACAAGGAGGCGCGTGGTCGCAAGGATCTGCGCATCGGCGCACTTGGCTCGGGCTCGGATTTTACGCCGTTTCTGCAGCATGCCGGCGTGCCGACGCTCAATATCGGCTTCGGCGGCGAAGACGGCGGCGGCATCTATCACTCGATCTACGACAGCTTTTACTGGTACACGCATTTCAGCGACACCTCGTTCGTGTACGGCAAAGCACTGTCGCAGGTGGCCGGCATGATGGTGATGCGCGTCGCGAACGCCGAGGTCTTGCCCGCAGAATTCGGTAATTTGTCAGAGACGGCGAAGACGTATCTCACCGAAGTGAAAGCGTTGCGCGAAAGTACGGCGAAGGAGATCGACGAGATCAATCGCCAGATCGCAGACAACTACTTCAAGATCGTCGACGATCCGCGGAAGCCGCTGCAAGCGCCCAAATCACAAGCGTCCGCGCCGAACCTGAACTTCGCGCCGTTGGAAAACGCCTCGGACGAACTCGAGCGCGCCGCGGCGCGGTACGAGAAAGCGTACAGCGCGGTGCCGGCCGGTACGGCGACGGCCGCGTCGCTCACGCAGATCAATGCCCTGCTGCGCCAGACCGATCAGGTCATGCTGATTCCGGAAGGACTGCCGAAGCGTCCGTGGTATCAGCATGCCTTGTACGCGCCTGGCTACTACACGGGTTATGGCGTGAAGACGATGCCCGGTGTGCGCGAGGCGATCGAGCAGAAGGAGTGGAAACTGGCCGATGAACAGATCGTCAAGACGGCTGATGCACTCAAGCGCGAGAGCGAGTTGGTGAACAAGGCGGCGGCCCTGCTGGAACAGGCAGCGAAGCCCGTTCCCTAAGCGTATCGGGCCGGTCGCCTTGAATTGGCGACCGGCCCGTTTGTCACTGCGGCAATGCGAACGCCATCAGCTTGGACGTACTCCCACCGCCGGTCGCGACGACGACGAACTGCTTGCCAGCGCTTGTGCGATACGTCATGGGGTTCGAATACCCTTGCTGGCCGAGGTCGTACTGCCAGAGCGTCGCGCCGGTCCTTGAGTCGATCGCGTACAGCACCCGACCGCCGCCGGTCACGAAGACCAATCCACCTTTCGTGACCAACGCGCCGGGCGAGCCCGCGACACCAAGTTGCGGCGGCAGCATTACGCCTTTGAGAAGCGGTGAATTGCGCACCTCGGGCGAATCGCCGAGCACGACCTGCCACTTGGTGTCGCCGGTGTTGAGATCAATCGCGGTGAGCGTGCCGTAGGGCGGCTTGTTGATCGGCAGGGTGCCGCGCACCGCGCCTTCGGCATTATTGAGCTGCGACACCCCGAGCGTCGAGCGCGCGAGGTCGACCATGTACGGCGTGTCGACGGTGTCGCTTTTGGCATCGCGTTTTTGCATCGTGAACAGCGCCGGCGAGTTCGAGGCCTTCACGAACGCCCATCCAGTTTCCGGATCGACTGCGGCGCCACCCCATCCGGCGCCACCGATTACGCCGGGCATCGCGACGGTACCCTGCATCGACGGCGGCGAGTACAGTGGACCGCTGCGATACTTCGCGAGTTCGGCCAGTGCTGCCGTCTTGAGCTCCGGCGTGAAGTCGATCACGTCACTCGTACCGAAACCCTGTTTGGCAAACGCGGCGGGCTTCGTCGGGAACGGCTGCGTCAGCGACGTCTGCTCGCCTACAACATCGCTCTGCGGCACCGCCCGCTCTTCGATCGGCCAGAGCGGTTTGCCCGTCACACGATTGAACGCGAACAGGAATCCCTGCTTGGTTGGCGCGATGACGATGTCGGTCTTCCGACCGTTGTGCATCACCGTGACGAGATTCGGCGGGGCAGGGAGGTCGTAGTCCCACAGACCGTGGTGTACCACCTGAAAGTGCCAGACGCGCTTGCCGGTGCGTGCGTCGAGGCAGAGCAACGATTCGCCGAACAGGTTGGCCCCTTTGCGCTCGCCTCCGTACCAGTCGTCGCTCGGCGTGCCAACTGGGAGATAAACGAGCCCGCGTGCACTATCGACCGTGAACGGCGCCCACACGTTGGTGTGCCCCATGTACGCCCACGACGAATCCTTCCACGTGTCGTTGCCGAACTCGCCGGGTCGCGGCACAGTCTTGAAGCGCCAGACGCGCTTGCCCGTGCGCACGTCGAACGCTTGAATGTCGCCGGGCGGATCGCCGCGATACACGAGGCGATCACCGACACCATTGCCGACGATCACGAGATTGCCCCACACCACCGGCGGCGAGGTGTTGGTGTAATGCTCTCGGCGCACGGCGCGCGACAGATTTGCCGTCAGGTCGATCTCACCGTTCGTGCCGAACGACGGAATCGGCTTGCCCGTTGAGGCATCGAGCGCGATCAGGCGCCAGCGCGAATTGATGAAGACGCGGCGTTCGCGCCCGTTGCTCCACGTGGCGACGCCGCGATGCACGAAGCCCGTGCCGTTGCTGGGTTGTCCGTACGTCTTCCACACCTGTGGATCGAATTCCCACAGTGTCGCGCCGGTCGATGCATGCAGCGCGATGACGCGGTTGTACGGTGTCGGAAAGAACAGCGTGTCGTGAATCGCCAGTGGCGTCGCCTGAAAGAGTCCCGGGCGCGCCGCCTTCTGTCCGTCACTCGCACGTATTGGCTGTTCGTGCGCGTCCCACGAGTACGCCGGCACCAAACGTGCGACGTTCGCGCGATTGATGTCCGCCAGCGGCGAGTACTTGAGTCCACCGGCGTCGTTTCCGTAGGTCGGCCAGTCGACGGAGCGCGCGGTTTGTGCCGACAGCGATGCGGCGCAGAACCCCGATGCGCCGAGCGTGATGGACGAGCCCCACCACAATGCCACGTGCCGCAGACGATTCATGAGAGCTTTGCTCGTTCGTATTGTTTGGGCCACGGAGCCTCAACGCCGAGTTCGTGCGCGGCGTGTAACGGCCAATGCGGATTGCGCAGCAGCTCGCGCGCCAGCAGGACCATGTCGGCACTGCCTTCCACGACAATCTGCTCTGCCTGCTGCGCGTCGGTAATGAGCCCGACCGCGGCGGTCGGGATATCGGCCTCGCGACGGATGTGTGCCGCGAACGGGACTTGAAAGCCGGGGCCGACGGCGATCTTCTGACGCACGTCGAGCCCGCCGCTCGAGCAGTCGATGATGTCGATGCCGAGGGTTTTGAGTTGCGTACACAGTTGCACCGACTCGTCAACGTTCCAACCGCCCTCCACCCAGTCGGTCGCCGAGATGCGTACGAAGACCGGCATGCTGTCGGTCCACACGGCGCGTACGGCGCCTGCCACTTCGAGCAACAGACGCGCGCGATTCTCGAACGATCCTCCGTAACGGTCCGTACGCGTGTTCGACAACGGCGACAGAAACTCGTGCAGCAGATAGCCGTGCGCGGCATGAATCTCGGCGACTTGAAAGCCCGCCTGCATCGCGCGACGCGCACCGTCGACAAACCCATGGATCACGCGCGCGATTCCATCCTCATCTAGCGCCTGTGGCTGCGGAAAGTTCGGCGAAAACGGGATCGCGCTCGGCGCCATCACGTCGCTCCATCCGCCGTCGCCTGGCAGCACCGCGTTACGCCCATCCCACGGTCGTCTCGTACTCGCCTTGCGACCGGCGTGCGCCAGTTGAATGCCGACCGCCGCCCCCTGCGCGCGTACAAAGTCGGTGATGCGGCGCAGTCCGGCGATGTGGGCGTCGCTCCAGATGCCCAGATCCTGCGGGCTGATGCGCCCTTCCGCCACGACGGCAGTCGCTTCGGTGAACACCAGCCCGGCGCCGCCGGTCGCGAAACCGCCCAGATGCACGAAGTGCCAGTCGTTGGAGTAGCCGTCGAGACTGGAGTACTGGCACATGGGCGACACGCCGATGCGGTTACGCAGCGTTAGCGAGCGGAGCACGTACGGGGAGAAAAGCGCGGACATGGCCTCAGGGTTTGGTGGCGATGATCAACGTACGATAAGCGCCGGAGGTGCAAGCTACGTCGCGTCCCGCGGCTCGCGCGTCCCCCGCGCGCGCGGTATTGTCGTGAACGTCGCGATCGGTGCGCTGCCGATTCCTCTCCCTCCGCCTAAGGATCATTTCCGTGACGCGATTCCGTTCGACGTTTTCACCGATGCTGCGTGCTGCGGTCGTGGTCGCCGCGAGCATGCCGGGGGCGATGCGGTCGGTCGCCGCGCAGCCGGCGAAACCCACACCGGGCACGGCAGCGATCCTCACGACGCTCGACGCATCGACCGTGCGTTACGCCGACGTGGCAAAGCAGATTTGGAATCTGGCCGAAGTCGGCTACATGGAGGAGAAGAGCTCGGCGCTGCTGCAGGCGGAGCTCAGGGCGGCCGGCTTCGCGGTGAAGGCCGGCGTGGCCGGCGAGCCCACGGCGTTCATCGCCGAATATGGCAGCGGCAAACCGGTCATTGCGATACTCGGCGAGTTTGACGCCCTTCCCGGTTTGTCGCAGGACGCCACGCCGGAGCGAAAGGTCCTTACGATCGGCGGTCCGGGTCATGGCTGCGGTCACCACCTGTTCGGTACGGCGAGCACGGCGGCGGCGATCTCGCTCAAGCAGTGGATGATCGCCAACAACGTGAAGGGCACGTTGCGCATGATCGGCACGCCGGCCGAGGAAGGTGGTGCGGGCAAGGTGTACATGGTGCGCGATGGCCTCTTCCGCGATGTCGATGCCGTGATCGCTTGGCACCCGGGCGACGAGAACGCCGTGGACGGTGGTCGCTCGATGGCCAATATCTCGGGCAAGTTCCGCTTTCACGGATTGAGTGCGCACGCCGCTGCGGCACCGGAGCGCGGCAAATCAGCGCTCGATGCCGTCGAAATCATGGACGTGATGACGAACTTCCTGCGCGAACATATTCCGGACGGTAGCCGCATTCACTACGTGATCACGAATGGCGGCAAGGCGCCGAATGTCGTGCCCGATGAAGCCGAGGTGTACTACGTCGTGCGCCACGTCGAGATGAAAGTCGTGAAGGATGTCTGGAACAAGGTGATCAACGCGGCGAAGGGTGCGGCCCTTGGCACCGGGACCACGTACGACCTGCAACTCGTCGGCTCGGTGTACTCGCTGCTGCCGAATGAAACACTGGCCAAGGTGCAGCAGCGCGCGCTGGAACGTGTCGGCGGTTATACCCTGACGCCCGACGAACGCACCTTCGCCGAGACGCTGCAGAAGAGCGAAGCGTTCGTCGCCGTTCCGCTCGAGTCGACGGCGAAGGTGAAGCCGCTCACGATCGGGAACATGGGCGCGGGTTCGACGGACGTCGGCGACGTGAGCTGGGTCGTGCCGACGGTGCAGTTGAATGCGGCGACGTGGGTACCGGGAACGGCGGCGCACTCGTGGCAGGCCGTCGCGGCCGGTGGTATGAGCATCGGCTTCAAGGGGATGATGATCGCCGCGAAGACGATGGCGCTCACGGGCGCTGACCTTTTCACGCAGCCCGCGACGCTGGCCGCCGCGAAGGCGGAACTCGACGCGAAGCGCGGTGCGCGGTTCACGTACGAAACGGTGCTGGGCGATCAGAAGCCGCAGCTGGATTATCGGAAGGGGAGCGTGCCTTAAGGGGTGGAAGGGAAGGCCCACGCATTCGAGGACAATCGATGCCGACGTCGACGATCAAGAATTTCCCCGACGAGCTTTATCAGCAGATGACGTCGCCCGCCGACGGTTCAACGGGCAGCCGCAAACGGAAAAGGCCATCAATGCAGTGAAACGCACGGGTCGCGCGTGAACGCGATGGGGCGTGTCCCTAGAAACCGCTTGATACGTAGTACGTTTGTAGTTGCATTCAGTCGATGGAATGCGTCTGGGACGCGAACAAAGCTGTTACCAACCTCGCCAAGCACGGCGTGGATTTCAGCATGGCAGTCGGCGTTTTTTCGACGAATCGCGTCTCGTGATCGATCAGACCAAAGAGGGCGAGGCCCGAGAGCTAACGTTTGGCATGGTCAGTGCGCGGTTGCTGGCGGTGGTGTACACACGCCGCGATGACGCGTACCGGATTGTCTCGGCCCGATTCGCAAACAGTAGAGAGCGGAGTCGCTATGGCAAGGAATAGGACCGCGACACAGTCGGAGCATTTAGTGCGGATGACGCTCGAAGACGCACAGCGCCTTCACGCGGCGAATAACCTGTCGCTGCCGGAACGGACCGACCAAGAGATCGAACGTGCTGCGAAGGCCGATCCGGATGCGCAGCTCGCAACCGACGAAGAGCTCGCCGGCGCGCGACGCTTCGCGGACACCGATCCGAGGGTGTTGCTCACGCTCCGTGTGCCGCAGTCAATTGTGGATCTGTACAAGGCGACCGGCAAGGGATGGCAGACGCGCATGAACACCGTCCTTGCGGCCGGAGTTGATCAGTCAGCGGCAGATCTGGCGAGTGAGCTCGAGCAGTCAGCGAAACGCACGATCGCGATCGCGCAGCGCGTGCGATCGGCGCTCAACGCGCGCAAATAACTCGATCGTGTCTGCGCGGGAGCGTCAGGCCCGGCGGATCGGTTTGACCAGCATCGTCAGAAGAAACCCGATCGCGAGCAGTCCGGCCAACAGCTGCAGCGGCGTATCGTAGATGTGCACACGGTCAGCGCCGGGCGGTAACGACTCCTTCGCGCGGCTGGAGAGTTCCGTGATGATGACCGGGCCAGCGACGGCGGCTGCGCTCCATGCCGTCAACACGGCGCCGTGAATCGCACCGACATTCGCCGGGCCGAACAGATCGGCGAGAAAGGCGGGGATCGTCGCGAACCCGCCGCCGTACATCGTGAACACCGCGAAGAGACTCAGTTCGAACAGCACCCAGTTGCCGGATGCCGCGAGCCGGGGAATGAGTAGGAACAGCGCCACCTGCAGCACGAAGAATATCGTATACGTATTGCGCCGGCCGAGATAGTCCGACGCCGAGGACCAGAGCAAACGCCCGCTCGCGTTAAAGAGACTGATGAGCGAGACGACCGCGGCGGCTTCGAGGGGCGTGCGCTTGAACATGTCCTGCATCATTGGCGAGGCTTGCGCCAGAATGCCGATGCCGGCGGTCACGTTGATGAAGAGAATGCCCCAGAGCAGCGCAAACTGCGGCGTGCGCAGCGCGGCGTCGCGCGTCAGGCTATTGGTGTCGAATACGGCGGGCTTCTTCGCCCGCATCTCGGCCGTGACGGTCCATCCGGCCGGCGTCCACCCGTCCGGTGGCGATGCCAGCAGCGAACTCCCGATGAGCATGATCACGAGGTACGCGGCGCCAAGCATCATGACGGTCGACGCGATGCCGACCCGGTCGATCAGAAAGACGTTCAGGTAGCCGGCAATGAACGCGCCACCACCAAAGCCCATGATGGCCATCCCTGTCGCCATGCCGCGCCGATCCGGAAACCACCGCACCAGCGTGCTGACGGGCGAGATGTACCCGAGTCCGCAGCCGATTCCGCTGATGATGCCCATGCCCAGAAACACGAGCACGGGGAGGCGGAGACTCAAGCCAATACCGCCCACGAACAGTCCGCTGCCAAAGAACAAGGCGGCGGTTCGCGCGGCGGTGCGAGGACCACGACGCTCTACCCACGGTCCGCCGATGGCCGCGCTCAATCCCAGCAGCACGAGCGCCGTCGTGAACGTCGTGTACGGCGGCCGGAACCACCACGGCTGATCCTCGAACAGCTTCTGGATCGGTCGATTCAGCGTACTCCACGCGTACACTGACCCGATGCACAGATGCACCAGCACGGCGCCCAGTGGAATACGCCAGCGATTTGAAGTCACGAACGGTCCTCGGATCGGTGTCGACGGTGCTCTCAGGCGAGCGTCGAATGTATCCGAAGACGTTGCTTAGTGCATCACGAGATCGCGGTGGATCCGGTCTGGTGTCCGACATGCTTTACGACCATGCCCCACAAACGCTCGTCGCCGAGCAGCTCGAGGTCTTGGTAGAAACACCGATCGGAGTGGACCGCCGACACGAGATCCGGCAGCTGGATCGCGACGATATCCGTCACGCCGCCGCGGTCATCGTTTAACCGATTCCAGACGCGGGAGTCGAGCGTGTCTGAACGGTCCTCCGCGACCAGCATCACGGCGCTTGAGAGCGTGCCGTCGCGGCGGCGCGCAATCAGATGCATAGCCTTTGGTGTCGCGAGCGGCTCGTCGGGCACGAAACGCCGCACGCGCGCCGGGCGACGCTCGAGCATCGCCATCGGATCGCGGAGCGCCAGTACGCGATCAAGTTGATCCAGCGGTACGAGTTTCACGGAGCGTCCCTGTAGAGAGTGCGATCCAACAGTGCCGAGCACAACGGTCCTGCCGACAACGGCACCGCACCTGCTGCAGCATACCCCACACGCGCGATTTAAGATCGTGCGGCAGCTCACGTACTTGGCGGATACCGTGTATCATCGGTGACGCCGAATACTCATTGCATGCAAACCGGATAGACATGTCTCGCGTGGGTAATCGTTGAACCCCCCGCCGAGGCACGACCCCACGCAACGTCGAGGACCGACTGGTGACTGATTCACAATCCGATGCGGTGAGCCGCCGCACGTTCGGACACATCCTCGGCGCGGCCGCACTGAGTAGCGTGTTGCCGGATCTTGCCAGCGCTACGCCAGTTTCACATGCCGACCGGGCCGCCGTGATGTCAGACAACGCCGCATCCTCCGCCTCCGCGGTTTCTGCGGTCGGTGACGAGCTATGCAATCTCTCGGCGACGGAACTTGCCTCGCGCATCAAGCGCAAGCAGGTGTCGGCGCGCGAAGTGATGGAGGCGCACCTGGCACGCATCGAACGGGTGAATCCCAAGATCAATGCCATCGTTACGCTCGTCGCAGACCGGGCGATGGCCGGTGCCAAAGCGGCGGACGAGGCACAGGCGCGCGGCGCGGCGCTGGGGCCGTTGCACGGACTCCCTGTCGCACACAAGGATCTTGTGCCGACCGCGGGGATCCGCACGACATTCGGGTCGCCGTTTTACAAGAACAACGTACCCACGCAGGATGCACTGATCATCACGCGCATTCGCGCCGCCGGCGCGATCACGCTCGGCAAGACGAACACTCCAGAGTTCGGCGCCGGCTCGAATACGTTCAATCCCGTCTTCGGCGCGACCAACAATCCGTACAACTTGGTGAAGACCGTCGGCGGCAGCAGCGGTGGTGCGGCGGCCGCGTTGACGACGGGCATGGTGCCGCTCGCTGACGGAAGCGATACCGGTGGCTCGCTGCGCAATCCGGCGGCCTTCAACAACATCGTCGGGTTCCGTCCGTCGCCGGGGCGCGTCACGGATGATGACGGTTCGTGGTCGCCGCTCTCGACCAGCGGGCCGATGGCGCGCACGGTGGCCGATGTCGCGTTGTTCTTCAGCACGATTGTCGGCCCGCACGCGGCGGACCCGCTCTCGATCGATGAAGGCGGCGCTCAATTTCGCGCCCCGTTAGAGAAGAGCTTTAAGGGCACGCGAATCGCGTGGTTCAAGGACCTCGGCGGCATTCCATTCGAGTCCGAGATCACGCGCGTCGTGAACGCGAACCGCAAAGCGTTCGAGTCCCTTGGCTGCATCGTCGAGGAGGCCGAGCCCGACTTCACGGGCGTCGACGACGCGTTTCCGATCCTGCGGCATTTGTCGTATCACACGAGCTACGCGAAGCTGGCGCGCGAAAACCCGACGATGTTCAAGGACACTGTGAAGTGGGAGATCGCCGAGGCCGAACGCCAGACCGCGGCGGATGTGGCTCGCGCGTCGGCGCGCCAGTCGCGCATGTATGTCGATGTGAAGAAATTCTTCGACACCTACGACTATTTTGTGCTGCCGGTGACGCAGGTCGAGCCGTTCAATCATGCGACACCGTACCCGACGTCGGTCGCGGGTGTCCCGATGCCGACGTACATCGATTGGATGCGCTCGTGCTGGTACGTGACGTTCATGGCCTGTCCGTGCATCTCCGTGCCAGCCGGCTTCAGCGCGAACGGGCTGCCGGTCGGGTTGCAGATCGTCGGACGTCATCGTGGCGACTGGAGCGTGCTGCAGATGGCGCACGCGTTCGAGCAGGCGACGGGGCACGGCAAGCGCCGGCCAACGGTGTCATCGGGACCATGAGAGCCATGCGTGCAAAAAAGTCCGCCCAGAAGGCTGTGAAGAAAGTCGGCGGGAAAACGACGAAGGCGTTGCCGAAATCTCCCGCGAAGAAGCCACCACAGTCCATGCCATACGAACTCGGTAAGTGGGCCGCCGTGTACGCACGCGAGCCCGGAGAGCGCCGCTACTGGCTGATCAAGTCGGAGCCCGATGTGTTCTCGTTTGACGACCTGATGGCCGCGCCGACGCAGACCACCGGCTGGGACAGCGTGCGCAACACGGGTGCGCGCAATTTCATGCGCGACGGCATGAAGCAGGGCGATTGGTGCTTCTACTATCACTCGAACGCCGAGCCGTCAGCGATCGTCGGCATTTGCGAAGTGGTGCGCGAAGGCTATCCCGATCACACCGCGTTCGATCCGAAACATGAGTACTTCGATGCAACGTCCGATCCCGCGACGCCGACGTGGTTCATGGTCGATGTGCGCGCCGTCGCGAAGCTGCCGCGAGGCGTCACGCTTCCGGAACTCAAGGGGCGGGCAGATCTCTCCGAGATGGCGCTGCTCAAAGTCGGGAGGCTCTCGGTTGTGCCAGTGACAGCTGGCGAGTGGGAAACGGTCATGACGATGAGCCGCGACGAGTAGCGCGTACGACGCGCGCCGTCGCACGTCCGCAAGCTTCCTCAACTGTATTCCCCGATGCTTTCACGCACCGTATGGCTCCTGTTGCTCGCCGTCGGACTGGTCGTGCCTTTTGGGAGCGTGCGAACAGCCGAAGCGCAACCGCCACGCGCCGATCTCATTCTCATCAACGGGCGCATCCTCACCGTCGACGCGAATGATCGCGTCGCGCAGGCGGTCGCCATCGCCGGCAATCGCATTATCGCGGTGGGTACAAACGCCGAGGTACAGCGTGTCGCCGCACCGAATGCGCGGCGCATCGACCTGAAGGGGCATGCGGTGACGCCGGGGCTGCTCGATGCACACGCGCATTTTTCCGGAGGCGGTGCCGATCGACTGTTCGTGCTCGACTTGAGCTACCCGCTCGTCAAGAACATGGCTGACGTCGCGTCTGCGATTCGCGAAAAAGCCGCGACGCTGCCGAAGGGCACTTGGATTCAGGGGCGCGGGTGGGATGAAGGCAAGTTGGCTGAACAGCGCCTCATCACCGCCAAGGATCTCGACGCCGCGTCGCCGGATCATCCGGTCTATCTCGTGCAGACCACCGGCCACTACGGCGTTGCCAATGGCCGCGCCCTCACCATGGCCGGCGTCACGAAAGACACGAAGGATCCGCCGTCTGGCACCATCGATCGTACGGCAGACGGCACGCCGACCGGCGTGATGAAAGAGGGTGCGCAGAATCTTGTGCGGCGCCTGATTCCGCCGCGCACGGCCGCCGAAACCGAACGCGGCATCCGCGAAATCGTCAAGGCGTTCAACGCCGAGGGGATGACCGGCCTCAAGGATCCCGGGATCTCGGCGCAGACGTGGGATCTGTATCGCAAGGTCGAGCAGGATAGCGCGCTCACGGTGCGCGTGTTCGCGCTGTGGCAGGGCGGACGCAACATCGACGGCGCGAAACGGCTTATCGCCGAACGTGGCGCGACGACGCGTCCCTACGAGACCACCGGCGATGATCATCTCATCGCGGGCGGCGTCAAGCTCTACATCGACGGCTCCGGCGGCGCACGCACGGCGTGGATGTACGAGCCGTGGAGCAAGAACTTCAAAGACATCGACGCCGACAACCACGGCTATCCCGCATCGAACGCGGATACGGTGCGCCTCCTCATCCGCCTGTTCCACGACGCCGGCATGCATGTGTCAGTGCACTCCATCGGCGACAAGGGCATCGACTGGGTGGTCGACACGTACGACCAGGCGATGCGCGAGAATCCGAAGAAGGGACTGCGACATGGCATCATTCACGCCAACATTCCGACGGATCACGCGATCGACGTCATGGCGCGTCTGCAGCATGACTTCGATGCCGGGTATCCGGAACCGTCAGCGAGTTTCAACTGGTGGTTGGGCGATACGTACGCCGGCAACTTCGGCGAGACGCGGTCGCTGCGTCTCAACCCCTTCAAGACGTACCGCTCGAAAGGCATGACGTGGGCCAATGGCTCCGACTACGGCGTGACGCCGTTTCCGGCGCGCTATGGCATCTGGTCTGCGGTCGCGCGTGAGACGCTCCTGGGCACGTATGGCAAGACGCCCTTCGGACGGGCAGAGTCTGTGGATGTGAAGACGGCACTGCGCGCCGTCACCATCTGGGCGGCGCGCCAGATGTTTCTCGAGCAGAAAATCGGATCGATCGAAGTCGGCAAATATGCCGACCTTGCGGTGTGGGACCGTGACTTCTACACCGTGCCAACGGCGCAACTGCAAGACGCGAGCTGCCTGATGACGCTCTTCAATGGCAAAATCGTCTTCCAGAAGGCGGGAATCACGTTCTGAAGCGCGCCGTGACGTGGGGTGGTTGTGGCGTGATGTGTCGGAACGGATAACTTCGGCCACGACTTCATGTGTTGCCGAGGACCACCCTCTCCGTGCTCTCGATGCTCGACGCCGCCCGACTCCGTGATCTCGCGGTCAATGACGCAGGATTTGCCTTCGATCCGACGACCGGTCACACGTACAACCTCAACGCGACAGGACTCGCGATCCTGCACGCGCTCAAGGACGGCGACAGCGTCGAGCAGGTCGTCGCACGGTTAGGCGACAGCTTCGCTCCGGATCCCGATGCAGATCTGGCGCGCGATGTCGACGAGTTTGTCAGACAGTTGCGCGAGCAGGGCCTAGTGAAGTGATCGCACCCATTCGCGCCACGGTGGCGGTGACGGGCATGAACGCCACCGACAACCCGGCGCCTGGGGTCGGCGTCGCACGGTCGTTGCGCATGGACCCCGGCTTCACCGGTCGCATCATCGGACTGGGTTACGACCCGCTCGATCCGGGCTTTTACACCGAGGGGCTGCTCGACGGCGGCGCCGTGCTGCCGTATCCGTCATTGGGGAGCGACGTTTTCATGTCGCGCATACGGATGGTGCGCGAACAGTTTCGCATCGAAGCGCTAATCCCGACGCTCGACTCCGAGTTGCGCGCCATGAGTGCGCTCGAGCGTGATTTCGACGACGAAGGCATTGGCACGTTCCTGCCGAATCTCGACGCGATCGAGCGGGCATCGAAGCCACAGCTGCCGGCACTCGCCGCCGCGGCGAATGTGCGTATTCCGGATTCCGAAGCGATCAGCAGTGTCGACGGGCTGCCAAAGCTGATCAAGAAGTTCGGCCTGCCCGTCGTGGTGAAGGGTGTGTACTACGGCGCGTACGTCGCGGAGAGCGAAGCCAGTGCCATCGCCGCGTTTCATCACTATGCGGCGACGTGGGGCGTTCCGGTCATCGTGCAGGAGCACGTGGCCGGCGAGGAATACAACGTCTGCGCGCTCGGTGACGGGCACGGCGGCATGATTGGCGCCGTCGCGATGCGCAAGCTGATGGTCACCGACAAGGGGAAAGGGTGGGCCGGCGTGACCGTCGCCAATCCGCATCTGCTGACGGTCGCGGAACGACTCATTGCCGCGCTCACGTGGCGCGGTCCGCTCGAAGTTGAAATCATGGTGTCCGGCCGCGGTGAGTCGCTGGACGACCTGCACATCATCGAGATCAATCCGCGCTTCCCGGCGTGGGTGTATCTCACCGCCGCCGCCGGACAGAACCTGCCTGCCATGTGCGCGCGCATGGCGCTTGGATTGCCGACGCCGGCGCGCCTCGAGCCATATACCGCGGGGCGCATGTTCGTGCGCATCGCCCTCGATCAGATCGCCGATATCGCCGCCTTCGGTCAGCTCTCGGCCACTGGCACATTGCTTCCCACTCCTTCGGTGCCGCTGTCATGAAGCCGCGTTACGAACGTCCGATCATCGTGCGCCACGTGGTCGGCGGCATGAACAAATTCGGCGCGCAAACAGCGATGCGCGTCTACGATCGGTTCGAGGGCTTGCCGATCGCCGAGCTGGTCGCGCAATACGGCTCGCCGCTCATGCTCTTCTCGGAGCGCGTGCTGCGCGAGAAATATCGCGAACTGCGCGATCAGGTGGCGGCGCGCATTCCGCGCTTCACGTTGGCATGGTCGTACAAAACGAACTACCTCGGGGCCGTCTGCCGCGTGCTGCATCAGGAGGGCGCGTGGGCCGAAGTCGTCTCCGGGCTCGAGCTGCAGATGGCGCTCCGTCTTGGCATGCCGGGCCCGCAGATTCTGTTCAACGGACCCGCCAAGAGTGAAGCCGATCTGGAACTGGCATTCACCACCGGTGCGCTGGTCCATTTCGATCACCTTGACGAAATCGCGCTCGCCGAAAAAGTGGCGGAGCGACTGCAGCTGACGCCACATGTCGGCCTGCGCATCAACATGACGGATCTGCCGGTGCCGGCGTGGGATCGGTTCGGGTTCAATCTCGAAAACGGCAGCGCGATGGAAGCGGCGCGCCGCATCCTGCGCCGCGGGCGTTTCTCGCTGACGACGTTGCACACACATGTCGGGACGTTTGTGCAAGAAGCCGACGCCTATCGACTGGCGGCACGCAACCTCGCGCAGATGGCGCGCACGTTGCTGACGGACTACGGCATCAAGATCGACACCATCGACATGGGCGGCGGTTTCGCGTCGCGCAACACACTGCAGGCGCAGTATCTGCCCGGTGATCAGGCGTCGCCGTCGTTCGCGAAATACGTCGAGCGCATCGCGGCCGGATTGACCGAAGTGTACGGCACGTCAGAGTGGCCGCGCATCGTCTTGGAGAACGGTCGTTCGCTGGTGGATGACGCAGGCATTCTCGTGTCGACGGTTGTTGGCAACAAACGACTGACCGATGGACGGCGCGCCGTCATCCTCGACGCCGGTGTCAACCTGCTGCCGACGGCGTGGTGGTATAAGCACGATCTCTACCCCGCGCAGGACGTGCATGGTACGGCCGAGCCGTCGATTTTTGTCGGCCCGCTGTGCATGAACATCGACGTCGTACGCGATCGCATTCTCTTTCCGCCGCTGCGCGCAGGTGATCGCATCATCGTCGACCGCATCGGCGCGTACAACGTGACACAGTGGATGCAGTTCATCGCCGCGCGACCGAATGTGGTGATGGTGTCACCGAACGGTACGTCGGCCATCATCCGTCGCGCGGAAACGCTCGAGACCCTGGTGCAGCAGGAAGCGATGCCGGCGTGGCTCGCGTAATGCTGGAGCTGCTGCTGCGCCCCTATGCCCGGATCATCTTCGCCGGCGATCTGGTCACCGGGGCGCTGATGTTTGCCGCCGTCGCGACCGCACCGCGTCTCGCCCTGATGACGGTGGTGGCGGTGCTCGCCGCGCACGGACTCACATGGGTTAGCGGACTGGGCGTCACCGCCATGCGCGATGGCACGCTCGCGTGCAGTGCGATCCTCTCGACCTTAGCACTCGGCTACACGCTGGGGTCATCGTCATGGGTGCTGCTGCTGGCCATCGTGCTGTTGTCCGTCGTGCTCACCGCGGCGATGCAGTCGGCACTCAGCCGAGCGGCGCTGCCGCCACTGGCCCTGCCGTTCGTGCTGACGACGTGGATCCTGCTGCTCGCGTCGCGCGTGCTGCCTGTCGGGTTGTCCGTCAGCGGGCTTGCGCAAGGCCCGTCGGTGGCTGGTGCAATGCCCGCGATGGTGGACACGCTCGCGCATACGTCCGTTTCGGCGATGTGGTCGATGTTGCCCGCATGGACGTCGGCGGCGTCGTGGCTGGACGTGCCCGCCGCGGTGCTCTATCGCCACGGGCTGCTGGCGGGTGCGTTCGTGGTGCTCGCGATCGCGTGGCACAGTCGGATTGCCCTGATGCTCGCGGCCGTCGCCGCCGCTGCTGCGCTCATGATGCACGGCATCCTGCGTCCCGACACGCCGTGGTCCGACGTTGATACGATCGCTGGCTTTAATGCGATGCTGACGGCGATGGCACTTGGTGGTGTCTGGTTCGTGCCGCACTTGTCGTCGATTCTGCTGGCGGCGATCGGCGCGATCTTCACGACCGTGCTCTCGTACGCGCTTGGTGATACGCTGAGTACGTGGACGTTACCAGTGCTCGCGCTGCCGTTCGTGCTGGCGACGTGGACGCTGTTGCTGGCCACGCGCATGCGCGAGCAGGATCGTCTGCCCGCGTCGGCGATGGCGGCGCCCACGCCGGAAGAGGCGCTGTCGCAGTATCTCATGCGCGTGCGGCGATTCGGTGAGTCGGCTTGGTTGCCCTTCCGCCTTCCGTTTCGCGGCAGCTGGATCGTGACACAGGGACACGACGGGCCGCACACGCACAAGGGTCCGTGGCGTTATGCGTTCGACTTCGAAATGCCGCACGCTGATGGACGGACGTACGAGGGGGACGGTCGCGAATTGCCGGACTATCTCTGTTACGGCATGCCCGTGCTCGCGGCCGGCGCCGGCACGGTCGAGCAGATCATCGATGGCGTGCCCGACAATCCGGTGAACGGCGTGAACGCGCGCGAGAATTGGGGGAACGTCGTCATCATCTCGCACGGCGGCACGCTGCATTCCGTGTATGCGCATCTGCGTCCCGGCACGATCTCCGTACGCGCCGGTGATCGCGTCACGACCGGGATGGAGATCGGTCGCTGCGGCAATTCCGGGCGCTCACTCGTACCGCATCTGCACTTTCAGGTACAGCGCGGCGCGATACTCGGCAATGATACGGTCGCGGCGGACTTCGGCGACGTCGTGCGTCGCGATGCCGGCGTTGCACACATCGCCTCGCGCTTGGTGCCGCGTGAGCGCGACCTGTTGCGGCCCGTGTTGCGCGATGAGTCTGTGGCGAAGGCGCTCGCGTTTCCGCCCGGCACGACGTGGCGCGTGCGCGACGAGCGCAGTGGTCGCGAAGAGATTGCGCGTGTCGAGGTGGATCTGTGGAGCCGACATGTCCTGCACACCGACAACGCGTCGCTCTACCTCGAGCCGTACGATACCGGCGTGGTGGTGATGGCGTTCGAGGGTGCGCACGGATCACTGCTGCGATTTATCCAGCTGGCGCTGGCGCGCGTGCCCTTCGATCAAGAGGCCCAGATGACGTGGACCGATCGCGTACCGCGTCGATTACTGTGGACGTTGCCGTGGTCGTTGCTCGATCTCGTCGGCGTCGTGGCGCCTGGCGTGACGGACGTGGAGATCCGCTACACCGCGCGCCGCACCGAGCGGATGTTGATCGTTGACGGCGAAGCGGGATCGTTGCGCACGCACGCCGAGCTGTCGTTGGCCGGTGACGCGCATACGATCACCGTGACCGATGGGTCGGGGCGCATTCGCGCGTCGTTGACGCTGCATCGTATTGCTTCTTCAGACAGCGCGGAGCGCGCGGCATGAACCGTATCGTGAGCGTCGGTCGAGTCGTGCGGTGGCTCGCTGTTGTCGCCGTCGTGGTTTGCGCTGCTCCGGCCAGCGCGCAGAGTGCGTCCGGACTCTCGCCGTGGGAGAACTCCGTCCTCCTCGAATCACAAGGGCGGCGCAGTGAAGCCCGAGACGTCATGCGCGCCGCCTTCGGCCCACGTCCTGCGCTGTACGATCCGTGCGTGCGGTTGGCGTGGTTGAGTCTGCAGTTGGCCGACTACCCCGAGGCGATTGCGCTGTACCGGCGGGCGCGCGAATTGGCCGGCGCGTTGCCGGAAGCCAGCACCGGGCTGGCCTACGCGCTTGTCGGCGAAGGATACGCCGCCGTGTCGCGCGGGGCACTCGCCGAGGCGCGTCGGGCCTTCGCCGAGGCGCATACCGTCGACCGTACGGTGACGTCGGCACGCGATGGCACCGTACTGGTCGGGGCCTCGTTGCAGCTGGCGCCAGAACTATGGACCGGCACCATCAATGCCGAACGGAACACATCATCAGCCAAGATCTTTTACGCCCACATACCGGTGCAGATCACGCCGGACTGGGGCGTTCGCGTTGCCTATCGCAGCGTCAATTCACCGGCCAGCACCGCAGGCACAACAGGTTTCTTTGGCGCGCAGACGGAGAAGTACGCCGCGCTCGTGTACGACGAAGGGCCCACGACCTGGCAAGCCGTGGGCGTTCAGATGTCGAACGTCCTGGGATCCACGACGGGTGGTGCGCTCGGGCTGCGCTACGGAGGCGGCACGGGCATCACGGTGGCGCTGAGCGCGATGTCGCGACCGGGCGCGACGAATCACCAAGCGATCCCGATGCTCTTTCACTGGTTTGGCCCGAAGGTGTACGCCGCGGCCGGCACGCGTGTCACGAGCGATTCAGGGCAGACGCATGTCAGCGGTCTGCTCGACCTCGCGCTTATTCAAGGTCCCGTGCAGCTCGACGTACGCGCGCACGCCGGCAATGAACGGGCAGCGATTGATCTGGCCGGTCCGACCATCCTGTCGTTCGGTGCCGGAACGTCGGGCGGCGGTGCGCTGACCGCGCAGTACAAGATCGGGAGCACGAGCGGGAGCATGTGGCACGTGTTCGCGCAGGGGCAATACGAACGACTGGCCGTTCCCGCGACCGACGGCGCGTGGTACCGCAGCCTCTCCGTGGGTGTACGTCTCACGATGACGGACGACAAGCGATGAGCCTCAGCGTCGCATCATATTTACCCAACGACTGGAACACACAATGCGCCATCTGCTGACCGCTGCTGCCGCGACGGGTCGCCGCGTCGTCCGCGCGTTGATCGTCGTCGCACTGATCGTTGAATCGACGCCGTCGCTCGCGCATGCACAATCACGCGCCGCCGCGCTGTACAAAGAGTCGTACGCGCTCGAAGCGAAGAGTGACTACGCCGCAGCAATCGCGCGTGCGCGCGAGGCCGCCAAGGCGGGCAGTGATGTGTACTTCGCCACTGTCCGCCTCGGCTGGCTCACGTATCTGGCCGGCGATTTCGCCGAGTCGGTCGCGCGCTATAGCGATGCGATCGCGGCGGCGCCCGCGGCCATCGAGCCGAAACTCGGGCTCACGCTGCCACTGCTCGCCGCCGGGAAGTGGCGCGAACTCGAGCGCGCCTGCCGAGAGGCGCTCGCCGTCGACGCGCAGAACGTCACCGCGCTCGGTCGGCTGGCGATGAGCTACTACAACCTCGGCAACTACGGCGACGCCGCGACCACGTACCGGCGACTGGCCGACAGCTATCCCGCAACACTCGACTACAAGACCGGCCTCGGTTGGGCCCTGCTCAAGTTGGGTCGGTCGGCCGATGCCCGCGCGCAGTTCGAAGCCGTGCTGGCCGTCTCACCGGACAACGTGAGTGCGAAGCAGGGGATGGCGGTGCGCTAGGAGACGACGGGGAGAGAACGCACGTGTGCCCGTGGAACATGCGTTGCTCGTGATTGTCATTTCGGTTTGTTCAGCGAGCGCTGCAACAGGTTCGTCGTGACTTCGAGATCTCGTGCACTGGTGTGTGTGCGCATCAGAATCTCGCGACCATCCGACGTGCGGCCGATCGATCGACGACGGATCGCGCCCGCGCGGCGGTAGTCGTTCACCTCCGCAGCGGCTCGCTCGAAGACGCTCGGCAACCAGGGCTGACACAGCGTATATGTCAGTGTAGTCGTCATGAGATACGCCTTGAAATCAGGCGAGTAGTCCAGCGAGAACAGATCAAGCACCTCGTCGCGCGGCGACCAGCGACACGGTCCTCGACGGCGCGTTCGGTGACGTGACTGGCGTGGTGGAGCCGCCCGCGAACACCGACGCATCACGATCGGCGGGTGCGAGTCGCGCCACTTCGGCGCTGGTCAGCGTCCGTTCAGCGCTCGCGGTGTAGCTGCCGGCACGCAGTGAATCGAACTTCATCGTGCCGGTCGCATCGGTGAGGCCGGTGAGTGGTGCGCCGTTCACGCCGGCGCGCGACAGACGAACGGTGATGCCGTTCACACTTACGCCAGCACCGGCGGCAATTGCGGCATCTGCGGGATCAACTTGCACGTGTACGGTGAGGCTTGTGCGCTGCACCGTCGTGGTGGACGTGGTGTCCGGCTTGACCGGTGGCGTGACGGAGTCGGTCACGCCTTTGCCACCGCAGGCGACGAGGAGAAAGAGTGCGCAAGTCCAAACTGCTCGTTGCATCGTGACCTCGGGTTTTTGTCCGACCGGTAGACCGCGGCGCCGAAGTACTGATCAGTGCTGCAAATAGTTCGTATATGTGTTAGAGTGAGGGCATGGCGACCAAACCGGATGGGCGACGGGTTGATGCGGTGACGCAAGCACATGTACGCCGTGCGGCGGTGAAGGCCGTGCGCGCAGGGATGACGCAGACGGCGGCCGCCGTGACGTTCGGTGTCAGCGTGCGGGCGGTCAATAAGTGGATCGCGCTGGATAAGGCTGGCGGTCTGCGCGCGTTGGCTCCGCAACAGCGCGGCCGGCGCGCTGGCGAGGGACGATTGACCGCGGCGCAAGCGCAGCGGATCCGGCAACAGATCCTCGACCGCATGCCCGATCAGTTGAAGCTCGGTTTCTATCTGTGGACGCGCGCCGCGGTGGTCGCGTTGATCGCGCGCCGACTTGACCTCACGATCTCGCTCACGACGGCGGGCCGGTATCTAAAAGCGTGGGGGTTTAGTCCCCAGAAGCCCGTGCGTCGCGCCTATGAGCGCAACGACGTCGCCATCGCCCGCTGGCTCAAGCACGACTACCCGGCGATTGTGCGCGACGCAAAGCGCGAGGGCGCCACGATCTATTGGGGCGACGAGATGGGGGTACGCAGTGATCACGTCACCGGCACGAGCTACGCGCCCGTCGGGCAGACGCCTGTGATCCGCGCGACGGGCCAGCGCTTTGGCTGTTCGATGATCTCGGCGATCACCAATCGCGGACAACTGGTGTTTCGCGTGTTTCACGGCACATTTCGCGCGCCGATGTTCGTCGACTTCATGCGGCGCTTGCGGCTGCAGAGTGCGGGCACGGTGTACTTCATTGTCGATGGGCATCCCGTGCATCGCGCAAAGATCGCGAAGCTGTTCGTGGCGGAGAACACTGCGGACTTTCGCTTGATACAGTTGCCGGGATACGGTCCAGGATAGAATCCGGATGAGCTACTCAATCAGGATGTCAAAACAAACGCATTGGGCACGCGTCGGCCGAAGAACCGTGACGAGATGATGGCCACCGTGCGCCGACATCTCTTCCGCCGCCAGAAGCAACCACAGCTCATCCAGAACCTGTTCCACGAAAAGCACGTGCGGTACGCGGCATGACGACACTACGCACTATTTCACGGCCTCGTCAGTAAATAATGAGGCAACCACGCGTTGCCCCTTTCACTTCTGCTTGCCCCATTCGCGCCTCGTGACGTCTGATTTCGAAAGCAGAACGAGGCGCGCTTGTTCGCACGTCACAGGCGGCGGTGGATCAGGAAATAGCGCCGCTTCGGGTCCTGCGGCCCGCTCCCAACTTCGCGAACGAGCCCGTTGCCCACGAGCCGCGCGAGGCGGGTGCGGGTCGCCCGCGAGGTGAGCCCAATAGTACCTCCGCCTGTCCTTTGCACAGCTCATAGCAACGCCTTCGCCATGACGTTGCCGTATCCATCCGTGAGTGCCTCTGTCGTGAGCAGATGGCGTACCTTCACCAGCATCGGACGGAACAGATCCCACCGCTGCAATTTTCGTTGCAACTGGCCTACGACGACGCCAGGATGGACGCCGAGCGTCTCGGCAAAACCAATGATGCGGACGCGCGAGAACAACGGGCCGACGCGGTCGATGAAGTTTTGCAGTTGCGTGCTGGGCACTGCGAATTCCTCTGCGGCGGCATTGGCCGCGCGCTCAGCTTCAGGGAGTTCGGCGTTGTCGCCCGCACCGACGTCATCGTCAATCACGTAGCCGGTCGTCGCTCCATCCCGTCGGAGTACATGCTCGCACTCGTGCCGAAGGACAAACCAGAAATTGTCGATTCGGTCCAGCCGGAGTGTCATGCCAATCACCGGCGTCTGGTCATCCAACCACGTGCACAGACCATCGAGCTTGGACCCCGCGAACGGCTCACAGATGACGAACCGCACTCCGGCCTCGGCGAGTAGTTTCGGTACGTGCCTGATCTCTTCCGGCTCGTGCATTAACGCTCGGAAGTGATGGATACAGGCCCGAAGCTTTTCGTCACTGTACTTCTTCGCATGGACATGGCGCGCAAGCTCGGTCACTCGCAGCAGAACCGCCTCCTGAATGCGCGAGAGCCCGATGTCGTATCCGCTCCGCTTCGCCGCACACAGTAGCGGACTCCGCTCTTCGAGTGAGTCAATTTGGTAGAACGCCAGCACCGACTTTTCGAGCTCGTCGATGTCATTGGTTTTCGGCAGCCAACCGCGCCGTTGAAGATCGCGCACCGGGAAGTCGCCACGCAGTCGCGAGCGGCGTGCGATAGCGTCCGGCACGGGTTCGGCAAGAGACAACCGATACGCGTTCTCCAGTCCGAGCCATACTTCCGCGCTCGTGCCAAGTGCCGCCGCGATCACCTGCGCCATTGGCGCGGTGAGCGCGGCGCGACCGCTCATCAGCTCGTTCACCTGCTTAAACGATCTTCCGATGATTTCCGCGAATTCTTCCTGCGTCCAGCCGCGCGCCTCCAGCTCGTCGCGCACATACTCTCCAGGCGGAAAGACCTCTGCGCGTGTGATCGTCATCGAGTCCCCCTCTGCTCGTCGGTCAGTCGAGCAATGTTGCGCTTTGAATCCATCAGAACCAGCACGCGTTGCGAATCGTGCTGGCGGCGTTTGTGCTTTCTCTTGCGCAGAACACGGCGTTGGTCAGTGATAGTCCACCACTTCAACCACCACGAGCACCTTTTCGGCGACATCCCGCTTGAGTTCGAGAATCAAACGGAATTGGTCGTTCAACCGAATCGACGACGGGTGTGCTCACGCCCCCTCCAGCTGCTTGAAGCGATATCCCCTCATCACCCGGATATCGCGCTCGTCACGGCACTGACTGAGAAAACCCAGCGCCTTCCGATACGCCTTACCGCGTCCGGACCGAGGCCGTGCGTGTAGCGGACGTCGCTCGCTAGGCGTTCCAACTTCGCGTCGGCGAACTCAATCCGCATATCGGAATAGAATCGTGAAGGTTCAAAGTGTCAATGTAATATATAACCCTACGCGTTATATCTTCCTATATTAGAGTTTCCCGCACGTTCCCGGTCTCTCTCACTGTGCCCGCGCGGCGACTCATCGCGACAGGTCTTACTCAGGCTTGAAGGACTCGGAAGCTGCTCGGAAGTCGAGGGCTTCCGAGTCGATATCCGCCATCGGTTGCTCGTCATAGGTCTCCCCGCGTGTGGCCCGACGGTGACCGCATGCGGTGGCAGATGAGTTTCGGCTACCGGCCGTAGCGGTCCGCCTACCGTTTCCGTCGCGCCGTCGAATCCGGGACGAACTCGAACACCTGTTGCATGACCTGCTGCACGGCCTGCCCTTTGCGGATCGCCGGTCGGAACCGCTGATCGCGTAGCGCGCGGCGCACCGGCTCGACGAATGCGACGTTGGTCGTCATCACCGCGCTGAACGTGTCCATGAGCATCGTGCCCGTCGTGCTGACGACAAACTCGACGAGTACTTTGCCGGGAATCTCGGCTTCAAGGAGCGCGTCGGGATACAGGGGCTTCACGATCGTGGCGGAATCGATTTTGGCCGCCAGATCTACGTCGCTCGCCGCGAACACCCGTAGTTCATCGAGCATGCGCGCGATCTGTGCCGCCGGCGTCACGTCGCCTTTCTTGCGCGTGAACTCTCGGGTGGACTCGCCCCGACGCGTCCAGAGCACGATCGTGCCGCACGAAGCGCTCACGTCGCGGTTCGCCGCGAACTCAATCGGCACGGTCGCTCCGCCGCTATAGACCTCGATCCCCTCGAACGACATTGGGTCCATCGAGTCGAGGTCGAACTCGACGCTCGAAAGCGACTGACCATCGAGCCGGATCTGCGGTGCGCATCGGCTGCCGCGCACACGGACTCGGTCGGTCAGAAAACGCGAATCGATGCGAATCCCCGGCACGGATCGCAACAGATCCGTCATCTTGCTCGGGCCGCGGCGCTCGATGTCGGCGTGCGTGAAAAAGCGCCCGCTCCCAGACGCCATGCGCGCATAGAAACCCGCCATCGGTCCGGTGAGATCGCGCCGTCCGAAGACCCGCACCGGTGCGAGGTCGACGGCGATACGCTCCAACACGACCGACGCGTCGACCGCTTTGCCGCCAGCGACAAGCCCCACACGCACCGAGTCCGGGCGGAATCCGATGCGGCGCACGCGAAGCCACTGCACACCAATTGGCACGCGCGCGATCGAGAACACGCCGTTGTCATCGCTTTCCGCTGCGAGCGGTTGCGCCTCACTCAGACGAAGTTGCGCCCCGCTCACCCGCGTGCCGTCAGCGGTCTTGACGGTCCCGCGAATCGTGCCGAACGCCTGACCCTTGGCGCTCGACGTCGTGACCGTCGCACCCAGCGCAAGCAGCCCGAGGACGCTCAGGACGCGATCGCAGGACGACGGCATCTCCATTCACTCCGGCAACGCGAACGCGACATACGTACCACCGCTCGGCGCGCCGTTCTTGCCGCCGCCGCAGGCGATGACGAGGAACTGCTTGCCGTTCACCATATAGGTCGACGGGGTGGCGTTGCCGGCCGCCGGCAGCGTGCCCTGCCACAAGATCTTGCCCGTGCTCTTGTCGAAGGCGCGGATCTTGTTGTCGTACGTCGTCGCCGCGATGATCAGCAGACCGTTCTCGGTGACGATCGCGCCGCCGTAGTTGTCGGTGCCGGTGTTGCGTATGCCTTTCGCGGCGAGCTTTGGATATTCACCGAACGGAATCGACCACGCGAACTTGCCCGTATTCAGATTAATTGCGTTGAGCGTGCCCCATGGCGGTTTGATGCCCGGGTAGCCTTCGTGATCGACAAAAATGTCGAAGAACGCCGTGCGGTATTTCAGGAAGAACGGGCTGTCGTTGATCTTGCCGACGGCGGCGTCCTTCCCGGTCATCAGGAAGTTGACAATGTCATTCGTCGCCGAGCCGTCCATCGCCTCAGCGAATGCCGGCATGCGACCCGTGCCTTCCTTGATGATCTTCATCACTTGGTCGCGCGAGCGACGTGACGCGACGTCGATCAATGACGGTCCCATCGCCGAGCCCTGACGCTTCTCGCCATGACAGGAGGCGCAGGTGGCGGCGTACAACGACTGATCGCTGCGCGGCACGAGCTTGAGCAGCCACGCCATCTCGTTCGAGTTGACGTACATCAGTCCGGTTTTCGGATCGAATGCGGGGCCACCCCATTCGCCACCGCCGTCGACCCCGGGATAGATGATCGTCCCCTTGGTGACGTTGGGCGGTTCGAACGGATGCGTGGGCTTGTACTCGTTGAAGATCTTGAGCGCGGCCGCGTGCGCTTTCGGTGTGCGGTGCGTGAGGTCGTTCACCGTGAGCTGCTGACGCGCGAACGGTGCGGGCAGGGTGGGGAAAAGCTGTATTGGTGACGGGTGCTCGCCGTCGAGTGCCATCTGCGGCATGCGACGTTCCTCGACCGGAAACATCGGCGTACCCGTGTCGCGATCGAAGAGCCACACGTGTCCAGTCTTCGTGATTTGCGCGACCGCGTCGACCGGCTGACCATCGCGCGTGACGGTGACGAGCATCGGCGCCGCGGGGAGATCGCGATCCCACAGATCGTGCTTGAGCACCTGGTAATGCCAGATCCGCTTGCCGGTGCGTGCGTCGAGCGCGAGCACGCTGTTGGCGAAGAGGTTGTCGCCGATGCGATTCGCGCCGTAGAAGTCGTAGGACGCGGACCCCGTCGCGGCGAAGATCATCGCCCGCTTGGCATCGAGCGTGACGCCCGACCAAGCATTCGTGCCGCCGGAAATTTTCCATGCATCGGCGGGCCACGTCTCGTAGCCGAACTCACCGGGATGCGGAATCGTGTGAAAGCTCCAGCGCAGCTTGCCGCTCTGCACATCGTAGGCGCGAATGTCGCCGGGCGCACTGGGCAAGCCTTCGGGGACCGTGCTGCCGATGATGAACAGATCTTCGAAGACGACGCCCGGCGAGCTCGCACTGACGGATAGGCCTTCGACGGGGCGATTGAGTCCGGCGCGCAGATCGACCCATCCACTGTCGCCGAACGTCTTGATCGGCCGGCCGGTCTTGCGATCGAGCGCGTAGAGGCGATTGCGATAGTTGAAGATCACGCGATCGCCGGTGACGACGACGCCACGATGCCGGATGCGCGACGTGGGCGGTGCGCCATTGTTCGGATCGAAGCGCCACAGCTCTTTTCCGGTCGCCGCATCAAGCGCGAACACATGCAGCTTGGGCGTCGTCGCATACAGTATCCCATCGAGCACGATGGGATTGGCCTGCATCTCCGAGCCGCTGAACTCATCGTGCGTGACGTACGTCCACGCGACCTTGAGCCGTTTCACGCTCGTTGGTGAGATCTGGCTCAGCGTCGTGTAGTGCGTGTGGTCATTGTCACCGCCGTAAACGGGCCAGTCGGCAGACTTCGCTTGCGCCCCGAGCGCGAGCGGCGTGGCGAGTGCGAGCAGGGCCGCACGGAATGGATATCGGCTAGTCATACGACAAGAGTAGCGCCAAGGCACCGCTTTGGGGCAGAGTCGCGTGCGCCCCCCTAAAAGCCTGCCGCGGATGACGCGGCAACGCGCGGATCGAGCCGGGTGAGCGACGCCCATCCCCAAATGGCCCGATGCCGGTCCGTGACCGTCGCCCACAACTCGATCGGTTCGATCCGCGCTCAGGCCGCAAGGCATGACACGGGTGGATCCGCGGCCACGTCGTTCAACGGACGCGCCGGTGACGCACCACCATTACCGGACCGCGCCGCGCGCCGATACCTTACGGCATGCCCTCTGACAGAGAACCGCGCGATCTCGGTCGCGTCCTCGTAACCGGTGGCGCCGGATTCATCGGCAGCGCCCTCGTCTGGGCGCTGAACGCCCGCGCGGTCGACCGGATCGTGCTCGTCGACCGGCTGGGTCGCTCCGACAAATGGCGCAACCTCGCGCCACTGCGCTTCGAAGACTATCTCGAAGCCGACGATCTGCTCGACGCGCTCGAGACTGGCAAGCTCGGTCGCTTCGACACCGTGCTGCATATGGGCGCCTGTTCCTCGACGCTCGAGCGCGATGCGACCTTCCTCATTCGCAACAATTTCGAGTTCACCAAGCGCGTGGCGCAGTGGGCCCTGACCCATGACGCGCGCTTCGTGTATGCGTCATCTGCGGCGACGTACGGCGACGGCGCGGCCGGCATGAGCGACGAGGTGCGCGGTGCCGACGACCTGTCGCGTCTGCGTCCACTGAACGCGTATGGATACTCGAAGCAACTCTTCGATCAGTATGCCCTCGCGAATGGCGTGCTCGATCGCATGGTCGGTCTCAAGTTCTTCAATGTCTTCGGGCCGAACGAAGGGCACAAAGCCGACATGCGCAGCCTTGTGCAGAAGGCGTACGAGCAGGTCCGCGACACGGGACAGGTGAAGCTGTTTCGCAGTCACCGCTCCGACTACGCCGACGGTGAGCAGCGTCGCGATTTCGTGTACATCAAGGATGTCGTCGCGATGTCCTTGCATCTCGCCACACAGGCCGCCGCCGCGGGACTGTACAACATCGGCTCCGGCGTGGCGCACACCTGGAACTCGCTCATGCGCGCGCTCTTCGCCGCCATGGAGCGTCCAATGGCGATCGAATTCATCGACATGCCCGAGGCTATGCGCGACCGCTATCAGTACTTCACGCGGGCCGATATCGCCAAGCTGCGGTCGACCGGTTATGAGGAGGCGCCAACTTCACTCGAGGCGGCGATCGCCGATTACGTGCAGGGCTACCTCGCCAACGACCGGCGTCTGGGGGATGATCTGACCCCCTGATCGGGCAACCGCCTCGGGCAACCGGGTTACGGGTGTCTCCGGACACGATGTAGGTGAAACCACCGGTCATGCAACGACGGGCGCGGACGTAGGTTAGGGCAGGATCCTGTGCGTCCACCTCCATCCCGCCCGCACCATGCTTGGCGAACTCGCGTCCGTCGAAATCGAAGCGCTCCTGCATGACCAGTGGGTCGCGCGGTTGGGCCTGCACGCCGAGCACATCACGTACGTCGTCCCCATCAGCTACGTGTACGACGGAGACGCGATCTACGCGCACAGCGCGGGTGGCCGCAAACTCGACATGCTTCGCACCAACGGACGCGTGTGCGTCGAGGTCGACAACGTCGAAAACGTCGCCAATTGGCAGAGTGTGATCGCCTGGGGACGCTTCGAAGAGTTGCATGGCGCGCCGGCCATACGCGCACTGCATCTGTTGGTGCAGCGATTCGCGCCACTGGTGACCAGCGAGGTCACCGCACCAACGCACGGCATGGAGATGATGGAGCATCCGGGACACGCCTCGCAGCACGATGCGAGCGTCTTCCGCATCATACTGGAGACCAAGTCTGGTCGGTTCGAGCGTCCCGAACCGACCGCGATGTTGACCCCGAGGAGCAGCGCGCGAATCGGCGGTATGTGAGCTACGATGGGGCGACTTCTCTGCACGGAGACCCCATGTCGCAAGATTCCATCGCCTTTGACGGTTCGATCCCGGCCCTCTATGACCGGCATCTCGGCCCGCTGCTCTTCGAGTTGTACGCAAAGGACATCGCGCGTCGCGTAGCCGACGTCAAACCGAGGCGTGTCCTGGAAATCGCCTGCGGCTCCGGTCGCGTCACGCGGCAGCTCGATGCGATGCTCGCGCCCGATGCGGAGATCGTCGCGACGGATCTGAGCGAATCGATGATCGCCTATGCGTCTGGCGCGCACGAGATGACGCCGCGCGTCACGTGGCAACAGGCCGACGGCATGGCGCTTCCCTTCGACGATGATGCGTTCGACGTCGTCGTGTGCCAGTTCGGGCTGATGTTCTTCCCGGATCCGTCGCTCGGCCTTCGCGAGATGGCGCGTGTCAGCGCGCCGGGAGGTCATCTCCTGCTCAGCACCTGGGACTCGTTCGACGCGAATCCATACGCGCGTGTCGTGCACGAACGCGTGGCGGCGTTCTTTCCGGACCAGCCGCCGCAGTTCATGCATGTCCCCTTCGCAATGAACGATCGTGCGGTGCTGCACGCGATGGCCGTTGCCGCCGGATTCGCCGACACGGAAATACTCCGGTTGCCGGGCGACTCCGAGGCACCGTCGGCGCGTGATGCCGCGCGTGGGTTCGTCCGCGGAAACCCGCTCGCCGTGCAGCTCACCGAGCGCGGCGCCAATCTGGACACGATCGAGGCGGCGGTCACCGCCGGTCTCGTCGAACTCGGCGGGGACACGCCGTTCCGTATGCAGATGCGCGCGTTGCTGGTGCACGGCCGCACCCCGGGCTGACCTGTTGTTCGATCAGCGAACGCGGAACGCGGTGCAATAACCGGCGGCGAGATCCTCATCCTGTACCGCGGCGAGGGTCGTTGCGTCGACCGCGCCCTGCTCCCGTGCAAACGCCACGAAGCCGGCCGGCGTATACCGCACGCCCTCGATGCTCGCGTGGCTGATGGGCTTGAGTTCGCGCCATCCGATCACATCGGTCAGGTCCGCTCCATCGAGTGTTGCGGCCGAGAGGCGTGCATCCGTAAAGTTGGCGCCACGCAGATACGCCCCGGTCAGATTCGCGGCGACCAGTACGGCGCCACCAAAATCGGCGCCGTACGCCCGCCGTTGCCCCACTTTCCCTGTGCGCTGTTGATGACTTGCCACGCATGGTCGTTCGCGTCGATGCGGTCGCGGATCGCCGACTGCGCATCCACGACCTTGCGTTCCCGGCGCCCCGCCCAGAACTGATAAGCGCTGAAGATGAAGGCGCCGAGTTCGACGAGCTTCATCAGGTTGACGATGTTTTGCAACCACTGCACCCACGTCATCGCGGCTCTCCTCGCACGTAATGTCGGGTGCCAACCCCGACGCACGCGCTGGGGAAGTTTCGAGGGTGACGGCAGACGATCGCAAAGGCGCCGTTGTAGCGATTCGGCGACGACGACGGAATGCTTGCAGTCTGACCTCGGAGCGATGCGCTGCGATACAATTCGTGTCGTCCGTCACGCGATGTGACACGGCATGCCAGCACAGTAACGAAGGCAGTATGCGATGTGTGCGCACGATCACCGTGTGCGCCGAAGACGGTCGTCATCTTCAGAGTGGAATCGCGCGATTGCCTGCAGGCATGGCGAGAGCGCTGTTGTGTCACCTGTCAACCAGGACTTCGTATGCGATCATTCACACTCAGTGCGGCGCTGCTGCTGCTGGCGCCAACCCTCTCGGCCTGCAATGGCGGCGTCGGCCCGGATACCTCCACACAAATCGGGCTCGGCTTTCAGGTTGCCCAATCCAGCACCGTCGCAGCGTTCTCCTCGAGCGCGGACGGCAATGGTCTGACCGGCGCGCCACCAGTCGTGACCACGACCGCGTTGGGTCTGCGGATCGTGCGTGATGCGGACACGCTGTTGATCACCAGCGCGCAGCTCGTGGTGCGCGACGTCAAGCTCCAGAGTGCCACGGCCGTCTGTAAGGATGATGACCAGTCGGTGTCGACGACAGCGTCGACCAGCAGCTCAACCGCCGCGTCCGGCGAGCGCGACGACGATTGCCCCACGCTGCGCATCGGTCCGTTTCTGGTCAATGTGCCCGTGACTGGGGCAGATGGCGCGCGCATCACCGTGCCCGTACCGGCCGGCACGTACTCGTCGCTGCGCATGACGCTGCACAAAGTCACCAGCAGTGACTCGGCTGATGCGGCCTTTCGTCAGGCCAATCCGGATTTCCGTGACATCAGCGCGCGCATCAGTGGCACGTTCAACAAGGCGCCATTCACGTTCGTCAGTGACGTGAATGCGAAGCTCGAGGTGCCGCTGAGTGCACCGCTCGTGATCAAGGCCGGCGGCGATGACGTCACGGTGTCGATCGATCTGAGCATGTGGTTCGTGCGATCACAGGGTGGTCTCTACTCACCCGCGCTCGCGAATACGCCCGGCAACGTGCGCGCCGCCGTGCAGAACAACATCCGGAACGCGTTCCGCGCCTTCCGCGATCGCGATCATGATGGGAAAGAAGACCGCTGAAGGCCGTCGCAGTCGCACGACCTGCTCAACCGCTCAATTTCGATCATCTCATGTCACGGCCTTGGCTTTGACGCGCTCCTCCATCCAACTGTAGAGGGTCGGCAACACCAGCAAGGTCAGCAGTGTTGCCGATACCAGCCCACCGATGACCACCGTCGCCAGCGGTCGTTGAATCTCCGCGCCACTACTCGTTGAAATCGCCATCGGGACAAAACCAACTGACGCCACGAGTGCGGTCATCAACACGGGCCGCAACCGAACATCGGCGCCGATGCGTACTGCCGATCGCAGCGACTGGCCTTCACCGCGCAGTTGATTGATGTATGCGACCAACACGACTCCGTTCAGCACCGCAACGCCAAACAGCGCGATGAACCCTACGGACGCACTGAGATTGAGATGGATGTCGCGTAGCCACAATGCCGCGATCCCACCAACCATGGCAAACGGTACGTTGAGCATCACCAAGAGCGCGTGGCGCACGGTGCCGAAGCTCGCGTAGAGCAACCCCGCAATAAGTACGAGCACCAATGGCACAATGTAGGCGAGTCTCCGTGTCGCGCGTGCCTGATTCTCGAACTGTCCACCATACGTGAGATAGTACCCGTCAGCCATCGTTACATTTTTCGACACGGCGGCGCGGACGGCCGTCACAAATCCGCCGAGGTCACGGCCCCGAACGTTGCTTTGCACGACGACGTAGCGTCTCCCATTTTCGTGATTGATCACCTCTGGCCCTTCGACACTCCTGATGCGTGCGACCTGCGACAGGGTGACGCTTCCTCCTGATGGTGTTCGTATCAAGGTGTGCCCGACTGCCTCTGGGGTGGAGCGATACGGATCATCCAGCCTGACAACCACCGGATAGCGCCTCCGACCGTCAATGACCTCGGTCGCCGTGGTTCCGCCGATTCCTGTCTCAACGGCTTCACGTACATCAGCGACGTTCAGGCCATATCGTGCGATCGCTTGTCGATCAAGATCCACCTCAAGCTGCATGGCGCCCGCGCTGACGCCAACAGAAGCATCTTCCGCGCCTTTGACGGTCCTCACCGCGCTCAAAATCGCTGCGGCCTTTTCCTGCAACACCGGCAGGCTGTCGCCAAAAATCTTGATGCCGAGTTGTGTCTTCACACCCGAAACAACTTCGTCGAGGCGCATCGCCATCGGTGCACTGAAGTCGTAATCCAATCCCGGAATATCAGCGAGCGCCGAATCCATCTTCGTGATAAGCGCTTCCAACGTCTTTGTGCGCCATTGTTCCTTCGGTTGCAGCATGACGTACACATCCGCCTGATTCAGGGCCATCGTTTCCGTTGCGTCCTGTGGCCGGCCGAGATTGGTCACGACTGCCAGGACTTCCGGGAACATCTTGAGCGTGCGTTCGACGTCGCGTGAGATGGACATACCCTGGGCAAGCGATGTACTCGGGACCCGTCGCGTTTCGATCAGGAGATACCCTTCATCCAGTTTGGGCATGAACTCCGTGCCGAGGTATGGCACAGAACCAAGCGCTATCGCGAGCAACGCCACTGGAACGGCGCTTACCAGGCGAGGATGCCCAATGACCCAGTCCAACACGCGCGCGTAGAGTGCACGCAATGCCACAAACCACTTCGCATCACCGTGTGCGGTCGCAGCCTCGGTAGTCGCGATGTCACCGGCGAGGTCTGTCGAGTCGATGTTGCCGAACGCGTAGGACGCGACCGCCGGAATGTAGGTCAGCGCCAACAGGAGCGAACCAAGTACCGCCGCGCATACCGTGAAGGCCATCGGTCGAAACATTCGACCCTCGATGCCTTCCAGCGTGAAGATCGGGATATAGACGGCGACGATAATGGCGACACCAAAGACAATGGGGCGGCCCACTTCAAACGCCGCACGTTGTAACAGCGCGCGGCGATCGCGTAGCGGGCTCGGGCGCTCGTGCAGACGTCGCATGAAATTTTCGACGATCACCACCGAGGCGTCGACAATCAAGCCGAAATCGAGGGCGCCGAGACTCATCAGGTTGGCCGACAACCCAAAGCGCTTCATCGCCAGAAACGTGCCCAGTAACGCCAAGGGAATGACCGATGCCGTCAATAGCGAAGCGCGAACGTTTCGAAGAAACAAAAACAGAATGGCGACAACGAGCAGCGCGCCTTCAAGCAAATTCCGGAACACCGTCCGTGTCGTGCGTTGCACGACTTCACCTTGATTGTAGAACGGGCGAATGCGGACGCCGGCCGGCAACAGCGGCTTGATCTCTTCGAGTCGCGCTTTGACTCGATCAACCACATCACGTCCGTTCGCGCCCTTGAGCATGAGAATCACGGCCGACAGCGCTTCTCCCGTTCCGTCACGCGTCACACCGCCGTAACGCCGCTGCGAACTCACGGTGACTGTTGCGACGTCCCGCACACGAATCGGCGTGCTGCCACGAGTCGCCAGTACCACATTGGCAAGATCCGTCGTATCAACCACCCGGCCAAGACCCCGCAGTGTCAGCCGCTCTCCGCGGTCCTCGATGTACCCGCCTCCGAAATTGGCGTTGTTCTTCGCCAATGCTGTTGCGATATCGGTCAGCGTCAGCGCGAACCCTGCAAGCCTGGTGGGATCCGCGTTGACCTGATACTGCTGCGGCATCCCACCCCATGTGTTCACGCCCGCGACACCGGGGACGGTGCGAAGCAACGGCTTGATGGTGTATTCCTGCAGGTTGGTAAGTTCGACGAGCGTTAAACGGTCCGCCGCGGAGGAATCACGCTCGACCAAATACTGAAAGACTTCACCCATCGCAGTTGCGGGTGGCCCCAACATTGGCTCTGCCCCCGGCGGGAGGTGTGTCATGGCGCCGAGCATACGCTGCTGCACCTGCTCGCGCGCAAAGTACAGGTCGACATTGTCCTCAAATGTCACCGTCACGACGGATAAGCCGGCTTTGGAGATCGATCGAACGTCCGTCGTACCGGGCAGTCCCAGCATCGCCACTTCCATCGGATAGCTCAGTTCTTGCTCAGCCTCGACAGGCGACAAGCCCGACGCCGTTGTCATCACAATGACCTGATTCGGCGTCAGATCAGGGTATGCGTCCGTCGTGAGCGTCGCGAACGCCCAGAGTCCCGACACGATGAGCAACAGGGTTCCGGCAACAACGACCAGTCGGTGTTGAATTGATCGTGCGATCAGCCATTCGATAATGGATCCCATGTCACATCTCCATTTTCGGCATGCTGCTTTTCTGAAATTCGGCCTTCACGGCAAAAGCCCCCGACAGCACAATAACGTCATGAATTGCGAGGCCCTTCAGTACCGGGACATATCCCGCGCCGCGTGAGCCGATCACGACTTGGCGGCGCGTGAAGCGAGCGCCCCCTGCGCCGTCCGCGGTCGCCACGAACACATAGGACTTTCCTTGCATCAATTGGACGGCCGCGTCGGGAATGACGACGCCATCTGTCGTCGCGATATCTCCGAGCATCACCGTGGCCAGCATCTGCGGTTTCAATAATCCTGCATTGGCTATGCCACCTCGCACGCTCAAGGTGCGCGTGGTGGCGTCGAGCCCGGCGCCAACGGCGTCAATGCGAGCCTGAAAAGTATCTGATGGGAATGCCGCAACTGTAAAGCGCAGTTGCGCGCCTTTCCGGAATGACGATGCAAAGAGTTCCGGAGCATTGATTGAAAGCCACAAGTGGCTGACATCGGAAATCACGACCAGCGGTGCGCCGATGTTCACCACCGAGCCTGGGAGCGCGAGCCGTTCCAGAACGACGCCATGTGCCGGGGCGCGGAGCACAATCTCTCCGTTTTTCGATGCCACCGCACCGAGTTGTTCGGTCATCGTTCGCGCGCGACGCAGTTCGGTTTCCGCTTGCGCAACTGCGGCCGCGGCTTGTTCATCGTCCGCCGCAGCGCGTTCGTATTCCTGCCGCGGAATAGCCTTGAGCGCAAGCAATCGTTCCGCACGGGCACGCGCCGCCGCTGCATACTGTGCGGCCGCGCGACGCGAGGTGAGTTCACTTTCTCCCTTCGCGACGTCCGATTGCGCCGCACTTGCTTCTTGACTGACCAATGTGACCAGCGGCTGACCGGCGATGACATGATCGCCGGGTCGTACCGATACCGTGAGCACGCGTCCCGTGGCGGGCGCACCGAGTCGTGAGGTCCGGTCTTCGTCGGGAATGACTTCAGCCGGAAGTGTCGCGCCGCTCGATGAAGCACCAACGGAGACGTTGCCCCATGTGATGCCGCCGTGCTTGATTTTCGCGGCGGAGAGCGTCACCACCGTGGGGAGCGCGCCGGTGCTGTCCGCAGTGGAATCACCGGACATACCAGGCATGTCTGTCATGCCTGTCATGTCGGTTCCTGCGCCGCGCGCCTTCTCGGCTGGCGTGCGTGCCTGTTCAGTGTCCGTTTTGGCGCTGCTGCATCCGGCCAGCGCCAGCACGAGCAGGACTCGGCCAATTGGTGAACGGGGAATCATCGTCGTGGACGGCGAGGGAATCATCGGGACGGCGCTCCGGGTGCGACCAGTACGGGCGGCGACGCAAACACGTCGAGTCCTGCTGCGACAATGAGATTGAGAATGCTTTGATGTTGAGCGATCATCGTTCGGAAGTAGGTCAGGCGCGCATCTGACCAGGCGCGCGCGGCGTCAATCACTTGGAACAACGGCATGGCACCTTCCCGGTACGCGCCCAGCGCAATACGCCTGGATTCGTCCGCACGCGTCAGAAAATTGGTGGAGTCTCGGCCCGCCAACGCTGATGCGCGTTCGGTGAGTACGCTGGCGGCTTCGTACGCGCCTCGCACTTCAGCTGCGGCTGCGAGTTCTCGCGTCGACAGATCAAGTACTGCTGCATCACGCGCGGCAGTCGCGCGTTGGACGCGGCCACTGTTCCGGTCGAAGATCGGAAGGGGCATACTGATGCCCGCAATGACCGACGTCATGCCCATGGACCGCATGGCGCCAACGGTCGCACCCAACGCACGCAATACCAACGTACGCTCCGCGGAGATGCCCGCGTTGGCGGCGTCTACCCGTTCTCGGTCGGCGCGAACGTCTGGCCGCGCATCAATCGGAATGCGCGGCGGCGGTGCACTCGTCGTGAATACGGAGTTGATGGAGCCCGGTTTGACAATGTTCGACGGCCATGGGTACGGTGTGGCGTCCACAACAGCCAGTGGCGACGTCGTCGCCGTGCGCGGGTCGGAGACAAATGCGCTCAGGGCCGCGCGTGCATGTGCGAGTTCAGCCGTAACCATTGCCTGTTCTGCACTTGCGCGATCGCGCTCCAATTCGGAACGCAGCAGGTCCGCCTCCGCCGTCGCGCCTTCTCTCACGCGCACTCGATTGTACGCGACCAACGTATCTAGCCAGCTGACGAGATCACGCGCGGTCGTGACCTCAACTTGCGCAATCACGGTACGGTAGTACGCCGCGGAAGCATCCAGTCCGAGTCGCTGTCGTGTCGCCATCGCCTCCGCGTCAGCCACGCGAACTTCGGCACTCGCCATTGCGACACGTGGGCCGCGCTGAAAAAGATCTTCCAAAGGAAATGTGGCCGTCGCCGTGGACTGCTGTGGCATACCAATGAGCGGTTGTGCACGGGGAGCCGATATCTGATCGACTTGCAAATTCAACAGAGGATTCCCGAATGCGCGCGCGGTTCTGAGGCTGCCCTGCGCAGCATGGACGCGACGTTGGGCGGCCTGAATCGCAGGGTAGTGCGCCTGCACGGAGTCGAATAACATTCTGAGCGTGAGCGACGGCGCAGTCGGCATCACGACCTGCGCCATCGCCGGTCGCGCAGAACACAGTACGAAGGCGAGACCGACAACGCGTAAGCGACCACGCACCGTTTCCTGGAGTACCTGAGCAAGCATCGTACAATCGCGGAGAGAGGGCGCCGACGCGTTTGGTAATGCGCACAGCGAGGCGCATGCACGTGAGGCGTTGTTTTACGATGATTCTGAAATCGACAGCACGTGCCGATGTGGCAGCAGATCGCGCGCGGCGAACTCACAACGCGAACGGATACACGTTGCCTAGAGGGCCACGCGTTCCGGCGGCGGGAGCAATGGCATCCGCGAAATGCGCAATGGTCTGGTTCGCTGAAACACCGGTACCGTCAGGACAGACCGCGCCGGCGCCACCAAAAGTCGCCCCGCGGGCGTCGGTGCGTGGCAAGAACCACAGCTGAAATCGAAGACACGGTGGTGCTCACCAGCTGCTGGCAGCGTGGCGATTGGTCCTGCTGCGGTAGCGAAAGATGATGCGGTCATCATGACTTGGCCGGACGCTGAACCACCGATCATGGCCCGAATCGCCCGCAGGAGAAGTGAGGGTCGGCGCCTTGCAGGAGAAAAGTACAACGCGTCACCGAGATTTGTGGGGCGATTGGTTTGGCGCCGCGCCGCGCTGACGGCGCGAGGGTATGGATACAGGAACTCCGCTGCGGCCGTTTCGCGACGGTCGGCAATGCGATAGCGTTCACGCTTCCTCCACATGGGGATCAGAGTGAACGCTTCTGCAATAGCTCCTGCGGTCAACACATCGCGCACCGTCGTGGTCACCGGCGTTGCCACCGGAATTGGCTACGCCACCGCACAGCGGCTCACGAGCGAGGGCGTCACCGTCTTCGGCAGCGTGCGTCGTGCCGAAGACGCCGAGCGCCTGCAGCGCGAACTCGGAAGCCACTTTACGCCACTCCTGTTCGACGTGACCGATCAGGCGGCCATCGCGCGCGCCGTCGATGTGGTGAGCACGCACCTCCAAGGGCGCACGCTGATGGGACTCGTCAACAACTCCGGTATCGGTATTGGCGGCCCGCTCGCGCTGCAGCCGATCGAAGAGATCCGGCAGATTTTCGACGTGAACATCCTCGGGCTCTTCGCCGTGACGCAGGCGTTTTTGCCGCTGCTCGGCATGGACCCCGCGATGCAGGGCGCACCGGGACGCATCATCAACATGAGTTCCGTCGGGGGCAAACTGGGCGGACCGTTTCTGGGTGCCTACGTCGGCACCAAGCACGCTCTCGAAGGCATGTCGGAGAGCCTGCGCCGCGAACTGATGGGCTGCGGCATCGATGTGATTCTCATCGGCCCCGGCGCGATCGCGACGCCGATCTGGGACAAGGCCGAGGCCGCCGGCGACGCGCGCTACGCGTCCTCGATTTTCGCTGAGCCGCTGCGGCGTTTCGCCAAGAACGCCGTCGAGCGCGGTCGCGCCGGACTGCCTGCGGCACGTGTGGCGGATCTGATCTGGACCGCACTGTCGACCGCGTCACCCAAAGTCCGCTACGCGATCGTGCCGCAACCCTTCATGAATTGGATCGTGCCGCGGCTGTTACCGCGCCGCCTGATCGATCGACTGATCGCCAAGAGACTCGGCATCGGCGCCCGATCCGCGCCTGTTCCAGTCCGGCGGCCCTGAACCCGAGCGATGGGTGACGTGACGAGTGCGCAGGGAGTCAGCCTGATATGCGCCTACCCAATGCGATTGCCTCGCTCGTGCTGCTCAGTGCCGCCGCGTTGTCCTGCGGCGGCGGTGGTTCCGGCAGCACCGGTCCGTCCGACTCCAACAATCCGTACGGGCTGACGACGACGGGACCCGGTGTGCTGTCGGTGACACCACTCGACACCACGACAATCTTCGCCATCACGCCGCTCGGCTCGCTCGCGCCACCGGGACACGTGCTGCCGACGGATCACATCTACATCAGCTTCGTCGATCCTTGGAGTGGACAGCAACAGAACAATGACTGTCGCGCGCGCCCGGTGCGCGCCGCCGGCAGCGGCGTGGTGACGTTTACGCTCGTCACTGAAGCGCAGGGTGATACGAAGGTCGACATCCAGATGACGAAGACGTTTCACTATTACTACGATCATGTCTTGCTCAAGCCGGGTGTTGGCGTTGGCACGCGCGTGAAGGCGGGTGACACGATCGCGACGACCACGGGTCGCTGTCCCTCGATGGATCTCGGGGTGTACGACTTCGACGTCGTGCCACCCGGCTTACTGAACACCAAACGTTACTCCGGAAGTTCACTGCACGTCGTGCCGCCGCTCCGGTACTTCACCGAGCCGCTGCGTACGTTCCTGTATGCGCATGTACGATTGATCAACGGCGTGCCGGCTGACAAAGATGGGCGCACGGACTTCGGCGTGCGCGGCACACTGGCTGGCGACTGGTTTCATGCGTCGCTCGCCAACGACAGCGCCGGTGTCATTGGCGGTCCCACCGGTTGGCCCAAAACTGTGTCGTTCGCGTATGACTGGTTCTCGGGAGCGCCGCGCATCTCTATCGGTGGAACGATCGCGACCGCTGGCGTCTTCGCGATTGCGTCGGGCGACCCGGATCCGGCCACCGTGCGACTGTCCTCCGGACTCACCGTCTTTCACGGGACCTCGGTGCTCGGAGTGAGTCAGGCGGGGTGGGTGCTCGTGCGATTGCTGTCCGACGAACGAATACGCATCGAGTACGTGGCCGATCCCGCATCGAAGCCTATGGCGTTCACGACTGCGGCGCAGGAGTACGTGCGATAGCTGGGGCACGAGGACATGGGGATGATGCTGAACTGCGAAATCGTCTAGCGACTGGACACGGCCGGGGAGAGCGGCAGATTGTCAGGAGCTTCACTGCCGTCTCCCCGACCCCAGCGCATGCCTCCGCGCGACGTATTGGCCGCACAACTCGCAGATCGCTACCGCCTCGAGCGCGAGCTCGGGCAGGGCGGTTTTGCGATCGTGTACCTCGCCCAGGATCTGCGGCATGATCGCCCGGTCGCGCTCAAGGTACTGCATGACGAAGTGGCCGCCTCGTTGGGCGCGGAGCGCTTCGAACGCGAGATCAAGTTCGCGGCGCGACTGCAACACCCGCATATCCTCGGCGTCTTCGACTCGGGCGTGATCGATGGGCGGATGTGGTTCGCCATGCCGTTCGTCGAAGGCGAGTCATTGCGTGACCGGATCAAACGCGAGCAGCAGCTGCCCGTCAGTGACGCCGTCGGCATCGCGCGCGAAGTCGCCGATGCGTTGCACTACGCGCATCAGCACGACATCCTGCATCGCGATATCAAACCGGAAAATATTCTGCTCTCCGGTCGACACGCGATTGTCGCGGATTTCGGCATTGCGCGCGCACTCTCAGAAGGGGAAAGCAGCGGGTCGCTGACGCGCACGGGCACGTCGATCGGGACGCCGGGCTACATGAGTCCCGAACAGGCGATGGGCGAGCGCGCCCTCGACGCACGGACCGATGTGTACGCGCTGGCATGCGTGCTGTACGAGATGCTCGCCGGTGAAGCGCCGTTCACAGGACCGAACGTGCAGACGGTGATCGCGCGTACGCTGACTGAGACACCGCGCTCGCTGCACGTCGCGCGCCCTTCCGTCTCTGAAGCGCTCGACGCCGTCGTGCAGCGCGGGCTCGCGAAGATACCAGCCGACCGGTACGCCACGGCCGATGCATTCGGTGAGGCACTCGGCGCCGCGATGATGACCGTCACGGCAAGTTCGCTGCGCGTCGCGACGGGATCGGTCCCGACGCCGGTGTCGGGCGCCATGCCAGTGGGTGCTGGTATGCCGTCTCCATCGGTCACGGCGACGGTGAGTGTCGCGACGCCCGCCAGACGTCGCACGAACATGGCGGCGATTTTCGCGATGGGGCTGTTGATCGGCGTCGGCGCGTTGTTCGCCTGGCGTTCTCGCAGCGTCGGCGACACGGGAGGACATGCGGTCGCCGTGATTCCATTCGACAACCTCGGCGAAGCAGCGGACGCGTACTTCGCCGATGGCATCACGGAAGAAGTGCGCGGGAAGCTGACCAGCGTGCCTGGCCTGCGTGTAACCGCGCGCGCGACGTCGAATCAGTACCGCGGCGGCAGGAAGTCGCCGAAGGAAATAGGCGGAGAACTTGGCGTCGAATACATCCTGACCGGCACCGTGCGCTGGGAGAAGGACGCGGCAGGGCAGCGCCACGTCCGTGTGTCGCCGGAGCTGATCAGTACGTCGACCGGCGATTCGAAATGGCAGAACTCCTACGATGAGGTCATCAGCGACGTCTTCAAGGTGCAGTCGGCGATCGCGCAGCGCGTCGCGGAGAATCTCGGCGTCAAGCTGGGCGCCGAATTGCAGGCGAGCCTCGCCGAGCGCCCGACGGCGAATGTCGAAGCGTATCAGGAGTTCTTGCAGGGTGAAAAGGACACCGAGTCCATGGGACGCGGCGACAACCCCTCGTACCGGAAAGGGTTCGCACACTACGAGCGCGCGACGGCCCTCGACACAACGTTCGGGGTTGCTTGGGCGCGCGTGGCGCAGCTGTCATCGGAGTTATTCTCGACGAACGCGACTGATGACCTCGCGCATCGTGCAGAATCGGCCATGTTCAAGGCGGTACGGTTTGCGCCGGGCGATCCCATGACGCGTCGTGCGACGTCGCGCTATCTGCGTTTGGTCAAGAAGGACTACGCGGGTGCGCTCGCGCAGATCGACTCTGGATTAAAAGCGCAGCCGAACAACGCCGATCTGCTCAGTGGCGCAAGCGGATTGGATGCGGTGCTGGGGCACTGGGATGCGGCGGTCGATCACGGCAAACGCGCGTATACGCTCGACCCGCGGAGCCTGAACGCGGCCAGCGCGTATGCACGCATCCTGCACGGCGTACGCAAATATCCTGAGGCGGACGAGATGTATCGCAAGATGCTGGAACTGTCGCCGCGCAATATTTCGGCGTTCTGGGGTCGTGCCACGAACTACGTCAGCATGGGTGATCTGGCGGCCGCGCAGCGTGTCACGCGCGAAGGACTCGCCCTGAACGACACGACGGAGTACGCCTCGTACTTTGCGCTGTATCAGGAGATGATGTGGCTGCTGGATCCGCCGATCCTCAAACGCATTACCCAGATGTCCGTGGCGCCGTTCGCGAACAACCGACAGCAGTGGGCGCTCAAGATCGGCCGCACGTGGTTGCTGCTCGGCGATACGGCCAAAGGTCGTGCGTACGGCGACACGTCGCGCGTTGCAGCGGACGCGCAGCTCGCCAATTTTTCCGAAGATGCACAGCTGCACGAGTTGCGCGGGCGCGCGCTGGCATTGATGGGCCGCAACGCTGAAGCGATCGAGGAAGCTGAGCGGTCGCTCAAGATGCGTGAAAACACGCTCGATCAGAGCAACGGACCCTACGTCCGCTATCAGGTCGCCCGCATCCTGGTGCAGGCCGGCGCCTACGACCGGGCACTCGATATTCTCGAGCCGCTACCGACCGCGAACTACTCGGACCTCACACCCGCGTGGCTGCGACTTGAACCGACATTCAAGCCATTGTTCGGTAACGCCCGGTTCGAGCGCATGACCGCGACGAAATAGATGCCTACACGTTGCGCGCGGTGAACACCGCGCGCAACTGTTCGACGGCCCAGGCGAGATCGTCTTTCGAAACCACCAGCGGCGGCGACAGGCGAATTACCGTGTCGTGAGTCTCTTTGCAGAGCACGCCGCAGTCTTTCAATGCTTCACAGATCGCGCGCGCGGGCTCATGCAGTTCGATCGCGATCATGAGTCCGCGACCACGCACCGCCTTGATGCTCGGATGCGCAATCGTGCGAATCTGTGCGAGCAGCCACGTGCCCAACTCCGCCGAGCGCTCCACTAACTGCTCGTCGCGCATGACCGCGAGCGCGGTGCGCGCGACGGCACATCCCAACGGATTGCCACCGAACGTACTGCCGTGCGAGCCGGGTCCGAAGACGCCGAGAATATCGGCGCGTGAGACGACCGCCGAGACGGGATAGAAACCGCCCGAGAGCGCCTTGCCCAACACATACATGTCCGGCTTCACGCCCTCGTGATCGCACGCGAACACCGTGCCGGTACGACCGAGTCCCGTCTGAATCTCATCGGCAATCAGCAGCACGTTCTGCTCAGCGCACAGCGCGGACAGTTCGCGCAGAAATCCGTCCGGCGGAATGATCACACCCGCTTCACACTGGATCGGCTCGATGAGCACCGCACAGGTGTGCTCTGACATCGCGGCGCGTACGGCATCGATGTCGCCGAACGGCACGAGCACGAAGCCGGGTGCGAACGGTCCGAAATCCGCGCGATACGAAGGCTCGCTCGAGAAGCCGACAATCGTCGTCGTGCGACCGTGAAAGTTGCCGTCGAAGGCGATGATGGTGGCCTGTCCCGCGGGAATGCCTTTCGTGCGATAGCCCCAGCGACGCGCCGCCTTGATGGCCGTCTCGACCGCTTCAGCGCCGGTGTTCATCGGCAGCACCATCTCCATGCCGCACAGCTGGGCGAGCTCTTCGCAGAAGGCCCCAAGTTGGTCGTTGCGAAACGCACGCGACGTCAACGTCACGCGCGAGGCCTGCTCGACCAGCGTCGCCATGATGCGCGGATGACAGTGCCCCTGATTGACCGCACTGTAAGCGCTCAAGCAATCGAGATAGCGACGCCCTTCAACGTCGGTCACCCACGCGCCCTCGGCGCGCTCGATCATCAGATCGAGCGGGTGATAGTTGTGCGCGCCCCAGGCATCTTCGCGCGCGATCAGAGCGTCAGTCGCGGTCAGCGTGGTGGTCATATGAGTAGGGAGTACGGAGTCGGGAGTTGCGAGAAACAGCGAGACGGGAGACTGAGACGGGAGACTGAGACGGGAGACTTAGACGGGAGACTTAGAGAATACGGCGGCCGAAGGCGCTGGCGATCAGCTCGGCGCACAATTCCGCTGTATGATTCTCGCGGTCGAGAATCGGGTTGATCTCGACGAGATCCATCGCCACCAGTGCGCCACTGTCATGGATGATTTCCATGGCGAGATGGGCTTCCCGCAGCGTTGCGCCGCCGCGCACGGGCGTGCCGACGCCGGGGGCTTCGGCGGGATCGATCCAGTCGGCATCGCATGACAGGTGCACGCCACCGGTGCCGTTCGTCGCGATCGCCACGGCGTCGTCCATGACGGCACGCAGTCCGCGTTCGTCGATCTCGCGCATCGTGAAGGCGCGAATGCCGAGCGCTTTGATGAGCGCCCTTTCGGCGTCATCGAGATCGCGCAGGCCGACGTACGCCACGTGTTCGGGGAGGACGGCGGGGTAGACGGACGAGAGATGCGAGAGGCGCTGGTCACCATGACCGAGCAGGTGTGCGACCGGCATGCCGTGCACGTTGCCGCTCAGGCTCGACTCCGGCGTGTTGATGTCGGCATGCGCGTCCAGCCATATCAGGCCGACCCGCTGTCCGCGTTCGGCGAGCGCGGTCGCGCTGCCGGCGACGGAGCCCGCGGCCAGCGAGTGATCACCGCCGAGGACCAACGGACGGATCCGCGAGCGGACGGCGTCGGCAGTGCGTTCGGCCAGCTCGGCACAGACGTTCGTGATGGCGAGCATGCAGGCGTCGGCATCGCTCGACAGCGAGCTGCGATCTGGCACGACCACATTGCCGACGTCATCGATCGCGAGGCCAAGGCGTTCGAGCTGGGTGTTCAGGCTTGAAAGGCGCATGGCCGACGGTCCCATATCGACGCCGCGGCGGCTGGCGCCGAGATCCATCGGGACGCCGATGACGCGGACGGTGCTGGTGGACGTCGGGCGGATACGTGAAGCCTGAGAGGCGGGCGCAGCTAACAGGGCGGGAGTCATGTACTAAAGCTCGGCCGCTCCGGCGTTAGCAACAAGCACAATTGATGCACATAAATGCGTCAATTTCTAGCGTAATGACAGCAATACTTAGCATATTGTATAAAATCCTCAGGAGCGACCATGGACAGCCAAGATCTTCGCTTGATCGCGCTGCTGCGCGACAACGCCCGCATACCGGTCTCGCAGCTGGCAAAAGAGCTGCGCGTCTCGCGCGGCACGGTGCAAAACCGCATCGACCGCTTGATCGAGCAGCGCGTCCTGCTCGGCTTCACAGTGCGTACGACCCCCGAGGCGGCCGCGCATCGCGTGCGCGCGATGATGATGATCAGCGTCGAAGGCGATCGGTCGGATGTGATCCTGAAGACGCTGCGAGGTTATCCGGAAGTCCGCGCGCTGCACACGACGAATGGTCGGTGGGACATCGTCGCCGAAGTCGGCACCGACAGCTTGGAGACGTTCGATGAGGCGCTCAGGCGCATCCGGACGATCAAGGGGATATCGAATTCTGAGACGAGTCTATTGCTCTCGACGCACAAGTTGTAGGAACGGCGCGCGGTGCTGAGCTCTCACCGCGCGCCGTTCCCACTCGTAGTATCGTGATGCCGCCACCGCACCCATCTCGTACAGGAAACCTCGTTATGCCGCATCGGTCATACCGCGATCTCGCCGCTGCTGTCAGCGTCATGGCGCTCCTCATCGCCCCGCAGACATCCAACGCACAGCCGTCCGCACGCGCCGCGAGTCCAGCGCTGTCGGCGCTAGGCCTCACCCTCGAGGACCTCCTCGACGTCCGAGCGACGACGGCGGGCGATCTCAGCGCCGATGGCCACTGGCTATTCGCGACCATGTCGCGACCGCGCACGAGCATGGGCGTCGACTACAATCGCAGTTTTGGTGATCCGACCTACGTCGCGCCGACGAAGCGCGAATCGTTCATCATCGACACGCGCACGGGCGAACACGTTGCACTGTTCGCCGAACCGCGCGTGATCGGCGCATCGTCGTGGTCGCCGGATGGGGCCACGCTCGCCCTGCTCGCGCAGAACACCGACGACCGGTTCGATATCACGCTGGTCGACCGCGCGACGAAACAGACCCGCGTCGTCAAGCCGCCGGTCGGTCGCTACGCCTTCGCGGGCAGCCGCCTGCGCTGGAGCCCCGACGGAAAGCAGCTCACCATCTCGATGCGCGCTGACGCGTGGCGCGCAAAAGCGACGACCGAGTTCACGCGATTGACTACCGGCCCGCGCATCGTGCAGTCGAGTACCGAACCGTTCCTTGCGTGGAACGGCATGACGCGCATGGGCGCGATCGAATCCATCGTGACGATCGAGCGCGCAAGCGGTCGAGCCACCGACGTACTGGCCGAAGCGATGACGCAGCAATGGCTGCTTACGCGCGACGGCCGGGCGATCGTGTACAGCGAAGACATCACCACGAAGACCGACTACGATGTGATCGGCGGGACGGAGCAGCGTCTGCTGACGCGCGAGGTCGCAGGCGGCTTGCCGACGGTCCTGTTCCCCTCGATGAAAGGGATTCGGCTGCTCTGGTCGAAGGACGGTCGCCGCTACGCCTATCTCAAGGACGACTACCTCCTGACGGGCACCATTGCCGATACGATGCGCGTGCGCGTCGCCGGCGACAGCACGCCGAAGAGCGATACGACCGTGACCGCGCGCACGCGTCGGGTGCGTGAGCGCTTCACCCCCATCAGCTGGATCGATGCCGGATCGGCGCCGGCGCTCGTGGCAACGACCATGGACGGTCTCTGGATCATCGATCCGGTGTCCCGTGCCCGCACGCGCGTGATCGCGAGCAGCGATTCGGTGCCGAGTACGCCGCGCGTGCAGTACATCGGCGCCAGCGGTGACGGGCAGAGCCTGTTTTTGGGCATGACGTCACGCTCGACCTGGACGCGCGGCATTTTGCGCTTCAACCGCGGCACGCAGAAGCTCGATACGCTGATCGCCGATAACCGACAGTACGCCAGTTTCGCGATGTCGGATGACGGCAGTACGATCATCGCGAGCGCCGGTGACGGGAATCGTCCGGCGGATCTCTGGGCGCTCTCGGCGCCGTACACGACGTTACGCCGTCTCACCGACGCGAACCCCGCGCTGGCCGCCAAGTCCCTCGGCGCGACGTCGCTGCTGACGTATCTCGATGCGGACGGCCGCAACGAGTACGGGGTCGTGCACTATCCCAAAGACTACGTGAAGGGGCGGGCGTATCCAACGGTCTTCATCATCTACGAAGACTTCTTTGCCGACACGTGGGATGCGGTCGCGAATCTGCTGAATGCGAATGGCTACGTCGTCGTGAAACCGTCGGTGAATTTCGACATCGGCTACCCCGGCGAGGCGTGGGTGAAGGGTGTCACCGCGGCCGCCAACAAGCTGATCGAAATGGGCGTCGCCGACAGCACGAAGCTCGGAGTGCAGGGCACGAGCTACGGCGGCTTCGCGACCAACCTGCTGATCACGCAGACCACGCGCTTCAAGGCCGCCGTGAACATCAGTGGTAAGGTCGACATGATCAGCTTCTACACCGACTCACCGCGACTTGGCGTGCGCAATGTGCATGCGGCCGAAAAAAGTCAGGACCGCGTCGGCGCGACACTCTGGCAGCAGCCGCAGAAGTACCTCGCGAATTCGGCGATCATGTACGCCGATCGCATCACGACGCCGTTGCTGCTGCTGACCGGCGAGATGGATGGCAACGTGCCCGCCATCAACACGCGCGAGATGTACTACGCCCTGCGTCGCCTGAACAAGGAAGTGACGTGGGTCTCGTACGCGAAGGGCGGGCACGGATTGCCGTTGTCATCGCTCGATGACTGGACGGATTTTCATCAGCGGATGCTGGGGTGGTACGAATCGCATTTGAAGAGCGCTGCGCGTCAGTAGGAACAGCGCGCCGTTCCTACTCAATCTCATGCAACCATGCATTGCGGAACCGCACCTTGTGTCCGTGATCCTGCAGCGAGATCGGCAGTTTATCCGCGTGTGCTTCGTACGGCGGCCGTGAACCGTTCGCGGTCGGTCCGACGAGTTCGCGGTTCTTCTGCACCTCAATGCCATTCCACGTAACCGAAATGATCGCCGGCTTCAATAATTTGCCAGCTGCATCGAAACGCGGACGATGATAGATGATGTCGTACGTCTGCCATTCACCCGGTGGCAGCGCCGCGTTCTTGAGCGGCGGATACTGCCCGTAGATCGCGCCCGCCTGCCCGTCGGCGTAGGTCACGTTCTCGTACGAGTCGAGGACCTGCACTTCGTAGCGACCGCCGCCGAAGAACACGCCGCTGTTGCCGCGATCCTGATCTTTCCCCTCGGCTGGCTTGGGCGTCATCCACTCAATGTGCAGGTGCACATCACCGAAGCCGGTGCGCGTCATCATCGTGCCGGTGCCCGGTACGACTTCGAACGCGCCATCGACGATCTTCCACTTGGCCGCGCTGCTGTCGGCCGCCATCCACTTGTCGAGTGAGGAGCCATCGAAGAGCACGATCGCGCCCGCGGTCGCCGACTGCGGCTTCTGCGGTCCGGGATTGACGATCGCCGGCACCGGGCGCGTGCGCGAATGCTGCGGCCAATCGCCGAGCTTTGAGGCCTGCGCGTTGAGGGACGAAGCGCACATACCGAGAGCAAGAAATGAGAAGACGAGTTTCATACGTGGGGTGGTGGGGAAGTACGAACTTCAATCGTTGGCCGGCGAGTCGCAATAGCGGTCAGTGACCTAAAGCCGGCCCGCGGGGTTTGATTCAGAGAGCCCGTCGACGCATCAAATCGGAGTGGCCTCATGCACGTAGCGCGTTGGCTTTCATCCGTCCTTCTGATAATCACCGGCGGCGCGTGCGCGTCACCGACGGAGCAGACGACGCCTGGTACCTTCGAGAAAGTCGTCGAGAACGGTGCGCTTCGCCTCGATCTGACGGACGCGCCGTCGCCCGCTGGCATCCTGTTTGTGAGGCCGACGTCGGAGGCGGGGACGGGCACGGTCGTGGTGGCCAGCACGCGCTATGGCAGCCTCTGCCTCTACGACGTGAGCGGCGATGCGACCATTTCCGGATCGTCGATCGTCATGCGCATCCGCTTCGCGCAGCGACTGGCGATCTGCACCGCGGACATCCGCAAACTCACCTATCGCGCGACGCTTCGCAGCATTCCGAAGGGCACCTACGACCTGCGTGTGCTGCACGCCGAGAATAATGCGAGCGATGAAACGCTGAGCGAGCGCGTCGTCATTCGCTGACGCGCCGCACGGACGCGCCGCGATGCTACATCGTCAGCAAGAACCGGCATCGCGGCGTGTCGCTGTGCTCGCACTGTTGTGTCGCCTTTACGCCGGCGTACGCTTCGACAAGTGCCTCGATGATGGTGCAGGCGCCAGGATCTGCGCGGACCGCTGACGCGAGCGGACAGCCGTCGCCGGCAATCGTCGCCTGACTTGATCGCGCGTCGACTGTCGCGCTACCGCCGAGTGCGGCGAGCAACGCGACACAGGCGTGCGCGCGGGTGGAAAGCGATCCCGTAGCTGCGGTGCCGGCGCCGCTCGCAAGGCGCTGTCCCGCATCGACAAACAGAGCGCGCTTCGTCCGTCCGTCCAACCGTTGTGTGATGCTGCTGACGAGCGCCACCAGTGCCGGCGCGTAGGCTTTGGAAAGCGCCAGTTCACCGGCTTCCGTCAGGCGATACGCGGCCGCGGGCTGCCCAACCCGTCCGCTGCCGCGCCTCGTCGTGCGCAGGAGCAAACCATCGCGCTCGAGCGCGACCAGATGCAGGCGGACCGCGTTGTCGGTCACCCCGAGGGCGTCGGCGAGCGCATTCACGGTATCCTGACCGCGGCGCACCGCTTCCAGCACGGCGATCCGGGGCGATGAGAAGGTATCGGGACGCGACGGCGACGATCCGGGCATAGTGAGAATATACAGTAAGTCCAATAACTACAGAAAATCCTTGACATATAGATCTTTTAGTGAGATTCTCCAGTTCCCGCCGGCGTCGCGACATACCGCGAACGTCGCGCGGCCCGTCCCTCTCTGGAGAAACTCTGTATGAAGTCCACGTTCTTTGCGACGTCGCTGGTGGCGGTCGCCATGTGCTGTGCCTCGCTGACGAGTCAGGCGCAGGGCGCCAAAGGCGCCATCGACGATGCCGCGATCGTCGGGATCTTCGATGCGGCCAATACCTGGGACATCGGCACCGGCGGCATGGCGGCGACCAAAGCCAAGAACGCCGAGGTCAAGGCGTTCGGTGCGATGCTCGCCCGCGACCACAAGAGTGTGCAGAAGCAGGGACGCGAGCTGGCAAAGAAGCTCGGCGTCACGCGACGCCGGTCGCCAAGGACTTCGCGCTCAGGAAAGACTACGAGGCCACGACAAAGCAGCTGAAAGGTCTGAGCGGCGCCGCCTTCGACAAGGCGTTCCTGCAGCATGAAGTGGCGTACCACAAAGCGGTTCTCGACGCGGTCACGACGACCTTCCTGCCGGCCATCAAGAACGCCGAACTGAAGGCGTTCGTCGAAAAAGTCGCGCCGGCGTTCCACGCGCACATGCTGGCCGCCGAAAACCTGCTGAAGAAGCAGTAACGCTACAACAGAAGGTCGGAACGGATTCGCGTGCGAACGGCCCACGCCAACGCACCGAATACCGTGCCGCGGTCGATCGTCACGCGCGCCGCTCCACGGGCACCAGGTCGCCACGTCGATGTGGCGGCGACACGTACTCGCGCTTCCACCGCACCGTCCGCGCCGCGCGCCGAATCGGCGACCGGACTGACCGTTACAACACGGCGCATCAGCGGATGCGCCGCGTCCGCATCGAGGATGAGACTGACCGCTTGACCCTCGGCGACCGCTGATGCACCGCCACCGCGTAGCGTGATGCGTACGTCGACAGAATCAGTCGCGCCCAGCTGCAACAACGGCGTGCCACCGACGACGGATCGGCCGAGCAGATCTTCCGGGCGCGCCGTCAGCACCACACCATCCGACGGCGCACGGACCGCCCCCGACGCGCGCGCCGCGTCAAGTTCGGACAAGCGCGCGGCGGCACCGACCGCGGCGGCGTTCACGTATTCAACGGCGTCTGAGGTTCGTGCGCGCTCAATGTCAGACACGGCGAGCAGCGAGTCGCGCCTGCGCAGGAGGTCAGGCCGCGCGCGATCGAACGCGAGACTCGACAGATGAATTAGCGGCGCACCGGCCGCGACTTGACTGCCGTTCGTGACGAACACACGATCGACCACTCCGTCGGTGGGCGCGGTGATCGCGACGTAGCGTGTCGGCAACGCGACCCAGCCGCCATCGACCGACCGTGACCACGGCAGTATCAGCACGATCAAAAGCGCGACGGCGAGGCCACCCCACCCGCGTAGACGCTCTGGCAGCAGATGTCCGACGCGCGTCGTCAATGATGCGCGATAGAGATCCGCCGTGCCTTGCTTCATCGCGAAATAGAACGTGCGCATGCGATCGCGCCTCGCCACGAGCCAGAGCATGGTCGCGATGACGACGATGGTCGCTCCGAACGTCCGTGTCGCCCACCCGATAAGCAGCGTGCTAAGCAGGAAAATCACGAAGGCCGTGTACGCCGCCGACGCCGTGCCATACGTCAGAAAGATGCACCGCTCACGCTCGGTGACAGCGGGCTCGTCGAGCGTGCGTTGCAGGACATTCGCCGACAGCCACCACCGAAAGTACGCGTTGGCCCGCAACCGGAGGTTGGGAATCTCGAGCCAGTCGCTGAGCGCGAAGTATCCATCGTACGGCAGCAACGGATTCGCGTTGCTGATCAACGTCAATCCGCCGGCCATAAACGTGATGATCAGCGCCGTATTCGCGATCAGTGTGCCTGGTTCGGCCACGGCCCACACGATGGCAGCGAACGACGCAAGCACCAGCTCGATCCAGCCGCCGGCCGCCGTCACCCAGAGTCGATGGCGCAGGTCGGGAAAGCTCCACGCGTCATTGACGTTGCAGTAGAACGCGGGCTGGAAGTAGATGATCATCACCCCCATGTCGTCGACATCGCCCGAGAAGTAAGCGCACGTGTACGCGTGCCCCATCTCGTGGACGAAACCGATGAAGATGAAGCTCACCCAGAACAGCAGGCCCGTGCCCAGCGTCAGGTGGCTCGGACTCATCAGGGCGCCAAAGCTCGATGACACTTCGGACCATCGCGAGCCGACGATCAGCGCATACGTCACGAACAGAGCGATCGACCCGTAGATGAACGGCGGCGTGAAGCACCACTGAAACCACGGCAGTGTTCGACCCAGCAGCGCTCTGGGATTGCCGACGCGCCATCGCATGCGCAGCAACTCGCCGCGAAACAGTGGTTGCCGACGCCGATCCTTGCGTTCACTCCGCAATCGCTCGAGCTGCGCGGAGGTCCGTTCGACGAGCGTGCGTTCGACCAGTCCAAGTGTGCCGAGCTTCGTCGCGAACCCATCCACCGACGCGGCGGTGACATTCAGCCCCTCGTTGGCGAGTTCGGCAACAATCTGCTCGATCGAACGTTCGCCGTCGAAGTAGAACATCACGCGCGCTTCAGCGGGTCGAAAGCGAAAGTACGCACCGGTCGAGCTGCTCTTCGCGACGAATCCCTGTTCGCCCTGATAAAGCTGTTCGACGATCCGCACGCCAGGCATCAGGCGTGGGCGACGCGGAGCGCTCACCGCGCGGTGCTCATTCTGGGACCGTGCGACGCACGCGCTCGCCGGCCTGCAGTCCCGACACGATCTCGACGCGCGCTCCGGCCGTGGCGCCGGCGACCACCGATCGCACGACGGCGCGGTCCCCCTGCATGACGAGCACGTAGCCGCTGCTATTGAGCGCGGTCGTCGGCACAGTGAGCGCGCGGCGCGCTCCACTCGGCAACTCAACCGTCACGCTGCTGCCGGACAGGAACGCGCCGCCCGCGGTGGTCGCGGGTTCGGTCACTTGTACGACGACCTCGCGCGTGCCGCTGGCCGCGTCAATGGCGGGCGATACACGTACGATGCGCGCGTTGATGCGTTGGCCGCTGCCTCCTTGGCCATTGCCTCGTTGGCTATTGCTGAACACGGTCACGCGCGTGCCAACGCGCAGCGACATCGCCGATGCTTCCGGAACGCGGACGCGCGCGAGATGCGGACCACGCGCTGCGATCCGCAACAGGGTGTCGTGCGCTGTGACCAAGCGTCCCGGCTGTACATAACGCGCCGTGACCACGCCGTCGAACGGCGCCGTCACGCGCGTCATACTCAGCGCGTACTCGGCTTCGCGTTTCGCCACATCGGCCAGCTTCAGATTCTGCTCGGCCGCTTCGACGTCCGCATCAGGGATGCCGTTCACCTTCTTCATATCCCGTGCGCGCGACGCCGACTTCTGTGCGGCGTCGAGCGCCACGTTGGTACGAGCGAGTGTTAGCGTCGCGGCCTCGTCATCGACGTGGCCGATGACTTGATTGGCGGTCACGCTCGCACCGAGGTCGACCGTCAGCGCGACGAGCACGCCGGTGGCACGTGCGGCGACGACCGCGTCGCGTTCGACATAAAGTTGCGACGGCAAGACCAGCGGCGCAGCGACGCTCGTGGACTCCGCGACGACCGCCTCGGACGCAGCGGACGCGCCGGGTGTCGCGGCCGACGCTGACGGCGTCGCCGCACGGTCACGATTTCCGCTGCACGACGCGATGGTGCAGACCGATATGGCGCACAGCATCAGGAATGCGCGACGTGGAGCTGCAACGCGAGAGGTCATGCGCATCATGCTGTCATCCGCCACCACAAGAGTCGCAACGCGCGCACCGGTCGCCGCAGCAAACGCTCGGCGATGGACGCGTCATCAGTCAGCACGCGCAGCGATGGGCTCATCCCGGGGCGCATCGCACCGTCGGGGTTGGCGACCATCGCGCGCACGGGGAAGAGCGCCGAGGGTGTTGCGGCGCTGTCCGCCACACCGCGCATGGATTCGCCCGCAAGATCGGCCAACGCCGCCGTTGGCATTGCCGAAATGACGGCAACGCGACCTTCGAAGGTGCGTTGCGGGATCGCGTCAACGCGAAGCCGCACCGCCTGATTCAACGACACGCGCGCGATGTCGATCTGCGCGATGGTGAATTCCGCTTCGAGCGAGTCCGTGCGGCCAATCGTCAGCAGCAATGCGCCGGCAGTGGCGCGAGTCCCGGTGAGCGCCTCCGGGCGCACGGTAAGAATCATGCCGGCGACTGGCGCGCGTACAATCGTCCCAGTGAGCTCTGCATCGGCCACGGCGCGAGACTGTCGCGCCGTCTCGGCGCGCAGGCGCGCCAACCGTTCCGCGGACGCGTCGCCGCGGCTGGCGGCTAGGGCGGCATCACGCTCGGCGGCGACGATATCGGCCGCGGTGGCATTACGCCGGGCCTCTCGTTCGAGCGCCCGCAATCGTAGCAGCGGCGCACCCTGTGTGACCGTTTCGCCCTCGTGCACGAGTACTTGCTCGATTTGACCATCGACCAACGAGCGCACCATCGCGCGTTGCGCCGGTTGCAATACTGGCATGACCCCATCGACGCGGAGCGGCCAGCGTAGCAGCGTCAACGTGGCGAGTGCCGCGAGCACTCCAACGGCCAGCAACTGTTTGGTGCGACGCGGAATCGCGCGCCACGCGCGACGACGTTCACCGATCGCCCCAAGCACATCGACCAGCGGGACCTGCGAATACAGTCGCGCGTTGCGAATCGCGACGGTGGCCTGATTGGCCAGAATACCGATCACATCGCGCTGATGCTCAGTGGCAAATTCCGGCTGACGTGACTCGAGCACCAGAACGCCGACGATGCCCTCTTCATCACGCAGCGGAACGTAGACACCGCTCCGTGTGTTGTCGGACGCCAGGTCGCCGGAAAAGAACATGAGGAACGTCCGCTCGGCGTCTGAACCTGGATCGTCTCGGTCGGAGACGTAGAGGCCTTCACCGCGACCGGCGGCCCACGCGGCACGCGTCGCGAGATCTTTTAATCGTGGATCTGACGGATCGATCGCGTCGGCGCCGGCGACGGCGCGGATATCGCACTCCCCGTCCTCGTAGAGGGCGAGCGCGCCGCGATCGAAGGTGATGGCCCGCGAGGCGAGATTCACGACGGCGCGCAACACGCGATCGAGATCGAGCGTCGCGGTGACCTCTCGGCTCATCTCCGCGACGAGCGCAAAGTCACGCGACCGCGCGTTGGCGTCGTCCTGCTTGAGCAACGTGGCCATGACGGCGGTGGCCGTCTGCATGAGCGCGGCGAAGACACTGCGCGACTCCGCGTCGAACGGCCCGTCCTCGCGATTGCGGCAGACACGCAGGAAACCGACCGACCCGCGACCCGGCACACGGACCTCGCCGACCAGTGCGAAGGATTCCGGCGCATCTTGTCGGACGCGGGCGATATCATCGTCCACGAGGCGGGGAGACGTGCGCGCGAGACTATCCGTGCCGCCGGCCATCAGAGTCTTGAGCACGTCACCGTCCGACACCCACACGGACCCGCCATCGCCATTGACCAAGCCGATGGCATCGCCCAGCAGGCTCTGCCACAGTTTCGTGGAATCGGACGCCTGCAGCAGCGACAGCGTCGCGAGGTGGACGTCGAGATACCGCGTCGATGGCACGGGTTCAGCGGACGGTGCGGTCACGCTCGCAGGGGCAGGCCGATCATAGCGGCCTAATATGCACGAGGGCGGCCGAGGCAGAAGCCCCGGCCGCCCATGTGTTTATCAAATTTTGGCGATAGGATCGCCGACCCGCGATCGAATTACGATTCGAGATCGATCGGAACCATCGGAGCGATTCGCTCTTCGAGTTCGCTGGCGGAGAGTTCAATCGCGTCAGCCACTTTACCCGTCTCGTCGAGGACCTTGGCCTGCTGGTCGGGCGTCAGCTCAATGCGAACGACGTTCTTGTCCTGCTTGGAATCGAAGCTCATGTGGACGGTCCTCGGGGGAGGTTTGGCTTCAGTCGCCGAGTGCGAACTGAACGGGTGACGCTCACTGCGAAGTACTCGTTTGGACAGCCGACCTGCGATCAGACTACGGCGCCACCATCCTCGGGGCGATGCGCTCTTCAAGCTCCTTCACGGTCAGCTCAATCGCTTCGGCCGACTTGCCGGTCTCGTCCATCACCTGGGCCTGCTGTTCGATCGTCAGGTCGATGCGGATGTTCTTGTCCTTCTTGGCTTCGAAGCTCATGGGAGTGTCTCGTGATTTGGATGTTCTGCAGGCGCCCGAGCGGCGCGTTCAACTCTGGCGAGACGTTACGTCGGCCCCGTGAACGTGCCGTGAAAGGGACGGGACGTATCGTGAAAGTGCCATCTGGCGACCTCGGCGCTCCGAGCGCACATTCGACGCATGGCTCTCCGGAACGCCGCAGGTCAATGGTCGAGCTTGCTATTCAAGACGTGCGGCGACCCCTCGCTGATCGGCGACGATACCCAGCGCCTGCCGATGCCAAAGAAGGTCGTGGCGCTGCTCGCGTACCTTGTGCTCGACCCTCGGCCGCACACGCGTCAGCACTTGGCCGCGCTGCTCTGGCCCGGCGCCGACGAGGAGAAGTCGGCCATGTCGCTGCGTCAGGCGCTGAGCAAGTTGCGCGAGGTGGTCGGCGAGCGCGTCAGTGCGGATCGCACCGTCGCACAGTGGCGCGATGGCGGAGACCCGTCGTTCACCTGCGATGTCGTCCAGTTCACCGCGCACGTCAATCGTGATCCGCTCGCGGCCACGGCGGTCGAGGTTCACCGATTCCTGGCCGGTTTGACACTCGACGACGCCCCGGAGTTTGGGCAGTGGGCGGACGCCACGCGCGCGCAACTCGTTCGGCGTGCGGCCCTAGCGTTCCGTGACGCGGGCCGTGACACCGTCGCGCGGAACGATTGGTCACGGAGCGCGGACATCGCGGCGGCCTGGATGGCGCTTGAGTCGCACGCCGAGGCGCCCGTTGCACTCGCCATCGAAGCGGCCTATATGCGTCGCGATCCTGATACTGCCCGCGCGCTGTTCGCCGCGTTCAGTGCGCGACTTCAAGTGGATGATGACACACCGAGCGACGCGCTCCACTCGCTTGTGCGGCGCCTCGAGGCGATGGGGTCTATGCTCACGCGGGCACGCGGCGTCCGTGCCGTCGCCGCGCCGAGGACGCGTGCAGAACTGACATCGGCGCTGTACGAACGCGAGCATCCGTGGAACATCATCACGGGGACTTTCTCCGAGGTGGCGCGCGATGGACGATCGCGCACCGTGGTGATCGAAGGGAATCGAGGCACCGGCCGCTCGCGACTGATGCGCGACGCGTTGGCGTGGATGGCATCGCACCACGCGACCGTGCTGTCGGCGCAGCCGACCGAGTCGACCATGGCGCTGCCGTACGTCACGATCGGCGCGCTCGTCAAGAGCGGACTGGACGCGCCCGGCCTAGGCGGAGTCGATGGCACGTATCTGCAAACGCTCATGCAACTCGTTCCCGAGCTCGGACCACGATTCCCCGGCGTCGCGCGATCGGTCGCGTCGGGAGCCGCCTCAGGGTGGACACTGCTCGACGCGTGGGTGCACGTCCTCGAATCGCTGGCCGAAGACGAGGTGCTCGTCGTTGCGGTCGACGACGTCTTGTGGTGCGACAAGGAAAGCGCGGGAATGCTGCACGCGGCGATGGAGCGACTGCAAAAGGCGTCCATCGTGTGGCTGTACACGATGCCGGTGGATGAGGAGGGCGATGGACGCGTCGCCTTCCGGGCGCTGGCGGTTGATGCGACGCGAGTCGCGCTGGCGCCGCTGTCCGCGACATCGGTTGCGGCCATCCTGAGCAGCGTGTCACGTCTGCCGCACGACTGGAGTACGCACGCGGCCGTGTTGCACGACATCTCGCACGGCGTCCCGTCGCTGCTCTTCGACGCGCTCGAGCGAGTGCGCCCGCTCGACGACGATTGGGGGCGTGTGCACGAGGGGGCACTGGCGGCTGCGCGCGACCTGATCCCGCCGCTCCCGTCACATCTGGTGCGACGGCTGGAGACGCTGACGGATATGGAGCGCGAAGTGTTACTCGCGCTCGTGCTGATGCTCGAGGAGGGGCATCCGGTGTCACGAGACCGGTGGACGCAGATCCCGCCGCTCGAACCGCAGCTGCTGTCGCATCTGCACGGCATTTCGCGACTGCGGGCCGCACGGATCGGCGAAGGTCTCGTCGAGTATCAGATGGCGGTCGAGGTGGACGGCGGCTTCCGCTGCATTTCGCCGGTGCTCGCGCACCATCTGCTGACACACGGCAGTACCGTTCGCCGAAACGAGTTGCGTCGCGTGTTGCCGCGAGTGCTGCAGGGTGCGCTCGCAACGACCGCCGAACGTCCCATCCCTGAAGAGGACCGTGAATGAACCATCGAACTGTCGGTACCGTGCGAACCCTTGTGATCTCCGCGCTCTTCGGCATGACCGCGTTGACGGCCGCCTCGTGTAAGGGCGTGGGCGATGCGACGCCGGGTATGCAGTCACCGTCGGAATCTCCGAAAGCCATGCCGGCGCTCTCGCTCGCGAACCTCGACACCACCTGCGCTGCGTGCACCGATTTTTATCAGTTCGCCAACGGCGGATGGCTCAAGCACACGAAGATCCCGGCCGCGTATCCGTCGTACGGCGGGTTCGAGGAAGTGTACGATCGCAATAACGACGTGTTGCACGATATTCTCGATAAAGCCGCCGCCGATGCGAAGGCTGGCACGCTCAAGGCCGGCTCTGGCACGTGGAAAGTCGGCACCTACTACGGCGCCTGCATGGATACGGCCACGATCGAAAAACTTGGTGCGTCGCCGATCAAGCCGTTGCTCGACAGCATCAGTGCGATTACGAGCAGCTCGGAACTTCCTGCAGCGCTCGCGCAGCTTGAGCACAGCGACGGCCTGACGCCATTCGGCAACGGGGCGGAGCAGGATCCCAAGGATGCGACGACGATGATCGTCTCACTCGGTCAAGGCGGACTGACGCTGCCGGAGCGTGACTACTATTTCCGCACCGACTCCGTCACGAAGAACATCCGCGCGAAGTTCGTCGCGCACGTCACCGCGATGATGCAACTCGCGGGCGACACGCCGGAGGCCGCGGCGGCGGCGGGCCGGACGGTGCTCGCGTTCGAGACACAGTTGGCCAAAGCGTCTCGCACGCCGACCGCCCTTCGCGATCCCGTGGCGAACTACCACAAGATGATGCTCGCCGACGTCCAGAAGCTGGCGCCGCACATGGAGTGGGCAGCGTTTTATAAATCGCAGGGTGCACCGACGGTGCCCGCCATCGACGTTGGACAGCCGGAGTACATCACCGCCGTCGACGGTATGATCGCGTCGGTGCCGCTGAAGCAGTGGCAGGCGTACTTGCGCTGGCACCTGGTGCATTCCTCCGCCGCCGCGCTGAGCAACACGTTCGTGCAGGAGAATTTCGCCTTCGAGAAGCTGCTGACGGGCGCCACCGAGGTGCTGCCGCGATGGAAGCGGTGCTCGGGATCAGTGGACAATGCGATCGGCGAGTTGCTGGGCCAGGAGTTCGTCGCGAAGACGTTTCCACCGGACGCGAAAGCGCGCGCCGTGAAGATCGTCGGCAGTCTTATCGATGCGCTCAAAACGCGGATCGACAGCCTGGACTGGATGAGCGCGGCGACCAAACCGCAGGCGTTGGCGAAGCTAGCGGCGTTCACGCGGAAGATCGGCTATCCCGACACATGGCGCGACTACTCCGCACTCACCATCACATCCGGCACGCACTGGGCGAACCGACACGCCGGGCAGCGTTTCGAGTCCGCGCGCAACTGGAACAAGCTCGGCAAGCCGGTCGATCGCACCGAATGGGGCATGACACCGCCAACCGTGAATGCGTACTACAACCCGCAGTTGAACGAGATCGTTTTTCCCGCCGGCATGCTGCAGCCGCCGTTCTACAACGCGTCGGCGGACGACGCGTTCAACTACGGCGCGATGGGCGCCGTCATTGGACATGAGATGACGCACGGGTTCGATGACCAGGGCCGTCAATACGACAAGGACGGCAATTTGAAAGACTGGTGGGCGAAGCTCGACGCCGCGAAGTATGTCGCCGAGGCCGACAAGGTCGTGCGGCAGTTCACCAGCTACACCATCGTCGACACCCTCACACATGTGAACGGCAAGCTCACGCTCGGTGAGAACATTGCGGACTTTGGCGGACTCACCGTGGCGTATGCCGCGATGCAGACCACGATCGGTTCCGGGCCGCACGAAAAAATCGATGGTTTCACGCCCGAACAGCGCTTCTTCCTCGGCTGGGCGACGGCGTGGCGCGCGTTGCAGCGCGACGAGTATTCGCGCATGCTCGTCAACGCCGATCCGCACGCGCCGAGCAAGTGGCGTGTGAACGGCCCGCTCAGCAACATGCCCGAGTTCAGGGCGGCGTTCGGCTGCAAGGAGACGGACGCGATGGTGCGTCCAGCGGCGGAACAGCCGCGGATCTGGTAGGCGCGCGATTCAGTCGTCGGCGAGCAGGGATTTGCGAATGGCGATGAGCGCTCGCGCGAACGGTTTGATATCGTCCGTACCGGCGGCGAGCACGAGCGACCCTTCAATGCGTACCAGCGCGTCCTCCGCGCGGATCCGCGCGGTCGCGGCGGGGATGCCGGCATCGCGGCAGAGCGATTCCATCGCCTTCATCCACCGCAGGAAGAGCGCGCGCAGCGGTGCCTGCAGGTTGTTGCGACCGGCGCTCGCCGCCAATCGCTCGAGCAGGCACGCTTTGCGGCCTCCATCGTAGAAGGCGTCGATCGTATCGATCATCTGCTTGAGCTTTTCGGCGGGGCGTCCGCCGCCCGAGAGCGGCGCGAAGAGATTTGCCTCGAGCGCCCGGGTGAGATCCGCCAGGACATCGGCGGCCATCTGTTCCTTCCCGCCGGGGAAGTAGTGATAGAGGCTCGATTTCCCGAGGCCGGTCGCTGTTGCGATGTCGGTAATCGACGCGCCGTCGTAGCCGAGCCGACGGAACGTGTCCGACAGGCGCGCGAGCAGTTCGGACTTGGGAAGTAGCGGAGCGGGCATCTGACGTCGACCGGTGAGCCGTGGACCGGCCGCGGGGTGGCCGATTGCTAACGGTAGCAGGAAGGCGGGGGGGCGCACCAGTTTTGAGGGGCTTGCGGACGAACGTTCGGTTCAGTAATGTACCGAACGTTCGGTACACAAATGTACCCTCACACACTACACGGAGCCTCACCATGTCACGCATCCAGCCCATCGATCCAACCACCGCCACGGGCACGGTCGCCACGCAACTTGAAGGTACGCGGAAGGCGATGGGCGGTACGCCCAACATGTTCCTCACCGCCGCGCAGTCGCCGGCGGCACTCACCGCGCTGAACGGCCTCTTCGGCGCGCTGGCCAAGAGTAGCCTCGGTGGGAAAATCGGTGAGCGCATTGCGATCACCGTCGCCCAGCAGAACGGCTGCGAGTACTGCCTGTCGGCGCACACCGCGATCGGCACGATGCGCGGCATTGATGCCAGCGAACTGTCCGCCGCGCGCCGCGGCGTGTCGGCCGATCCGAACGCGGCGGCCGCGATGTCGTTCGCGACGGCCATACTGAACACGCGCGGGCGGGTCGACAACGCGACGCTCGCGGCGGCACGGTTGGCCGGCCTGAGTGAGGGGGACCTCGTGGACGTGGTGGCGCATGTGGCGCTGAACGTGTTCACCAACTACCTCAACAACGTCGCCCAGACCGAAGTCGACTTCCCGCGCGTCGAACTCGCCGCCGCGGCCTGAGCCGACGGCGCACGCCCCCACGAACGCACTCACGTACGCGCCACTTCACGGAGCCTCGAATGAACCCGATCACCCCGCCGTTCACGCGCGAGACCGCGACCGCCAAAGTGCAATTGGCCGAAGGCGCATGGAACAGTCGTGATCCGCAGCGTGTGTCGATGGCCTATACGGAAAATTCGGAGTGGCGCAATCGCGCGGACTTTCTGAACGGTCGAGCGGCGATCCGTGCCTTTCTCACGCGCAAGTGGGAGCGCGAGCAGGAGTATCGACTGAAAAAGAGCCTGTGGGCATTCGGCGACGATCGCATCGCGGTGCGCTTCGAGTACGAGTGGCACGATGAAGCGGGTCAGTGGTGGCGGTCGTACGGCAACGAGATGTGGGAGTTCGATGCGTCGGGACTGATGGCGCGGCGCTATGCAAGCATCAACGATGCGCCGATCGATTTTGCCGATCGGCGCATCTTGTTCCCGGTCCGCGACTGATGTCGCTGTTCGTCGCGGGGCTCTGGCGTTATCCGGTGAAGACGCTGGCCGGTGAAGCGATTGACGAGGCGTGGGTCACCGCCGACGGCGTGCCAGGTGATCGCACGGTCCACGTGCGTGGGCCCGAAGGAGTGCGTACGTCGCGTCGGCACTACAAACTGCTCGGCTTGCGCGGTACCCTGCGCGCCGACGGCGTGCCGCTGGTGAATGGCTTCGAGTGGCAGAGCGACGATGCCGCCGCCCTCGTCCGTGAGGCAGCCGGTCACGACGCCGAGCTGAATACCTATCTTGGCGTCGAACGGTTCGACGTGCTGCCGCTCCTGGTCGCCACCGACGGGGCCGTCGCCGAATTCGGGCGCGATATCCGCCGCCTCCGTACAAACATTCTGATCGGCGGCGTCGAGGGAATGGCGGAGCGGGAGTGGGAGCGACGCACCCTGCACATCGGCGATGCGTTCATTCGACTCGACTCGCTGCGCGGGCGCTGCCCCATGACCACCGTCGACCCGGATACGATCACCAGGGACCCGGCCGTCCTGCGAGATATCCGGCTGCGTTTTGGTGGCAAACTGGCGCTCAATGCCGAAGTATTGCAACCCGGACTCATCCGTATCGGGGACGCGGTCATCCTGTCCGACAAGGTATCTTGAGCCGCCCTCGCCGAAGATGCTCTTGCGTTCCGATTAATCCGTGAGGAAGATGACGAATGAGCCCGCCGCTGATCCGAGCACAGGAGTCCCCAGAGGAGCGCGTCGTGCAGCTCGAGACGCAGGGGCGTCAGGATCGTCGATGGCAGCACCGCCGGATCTCTGTGTACGTCGGGGGGTGCGTCGGTTCATTGGTATTCGGTCTTGGCTTCATGGCGCTCGGCGTTCACAGCGCTGACGCCACGACGGGTCCGCTCCTCTTCTGGAGTGGCCTGCTCATCGGCGATACCGGCGTGTTTGCCTCGCTCTATCACTTCTATCGCTCGTCAGACGACGCGGTGTGACGACTTACCAACTCCTTCTCATTCCGTTGCTGCAGGGCGCGGCCGTCTCGACCGGCGCTGCGTTGTTGCGCGCGCAGTCGGCATCGACCGGAATCGCGCTCGCGATTCAGGGTCCGTTTCTGCTAGCGATTATCGGCGCCGCGTGGGCACTGCGCCGCCCGGGGATGCGTGCGTTCGCCGTCGTGTACGGGTTGTTCTCGCTGGCAAGTGTCTGCAGTGCGATCAGCCTCGCGGCCACGAACGCGGCCACGAACGCGGGGGCGGATGTCTTGCGCAACGTCATGCTTGCGGTGACGATGTTTCTGACCGCCGCAGGCTGGGCCTCCAATGCGCATGCGCTGCGCGCGCTCGGTGGCACCGCAACCTCACGATGGCCGAGCGTACCGCGCATGATGTTGACCGGCGTGCTGGTCATCATCGCGACGTTCGCGCTCCGCGCGCTGCCATTCACCGGCGTGCTCGCTACGATGAGGCAGTCGTGGGGACCGCGCCCGCTGTTTCTGCTCATTATGCTGCTGTCGGCGATCGACTCGTGGCGCGTGTCGCGCACGGCTCCAGCGAATCGCACGGCGTTGCGTCTGGTTGCGTACTCGTACGCCGCGCTCGTTGTGAGGCAGCTCTTCGGGCTCTACGCAGCGTTCGCGGCATCGCTTGGCCAGGCTGTAGCTCCCGAGTCCATTGTCTTCATGCAGGCTGCGACGGCGGCCTTGAACGGGGTGACGCTGCTGGCCGCGCTGATGCTCGAGGAGCGCGCGGCGATGGACGAGCAGTCTCAACAGATCCGTGCTTCCGAGTCACGTCTGTCACGCGGGCAGCGGCTGGAGAGTCTCGGTCAGATGGCGGGCGGCATCGCGCACGACTTCGCGAACGTGCTGATGGTGATCGGCGCTGGCGTCTCGTATGCGCGCGAAGCAGCCGGATCGCCTGATGTGGACGCGCATCTGGCGGAAGCCGAGCTCGCAGTCGATCGCGCGACCGGTCTGACTCGTCAACTGCGTGTGTATGCGCAGCAGCGGCCGGCCGAGTCGGCCGAGTTTGTCGCGGAGGAGCGCATTGACGCGTTGCGACCGATGTTGCAGCGGCTGGCCGGTGACGGGGTGTCGACGGACATTCGCCGGGAATCAGACTCGCCGACGACCCTGTCGATGGATCCGTCGCAGTTCGATCAGATCCTGCTCAATCTGGTGGTGAACGCGCGCGATGCGATGCCGGCGGGCGGAACGATTACCATCGACGCATCGTCGACGCACCTTGACGACGGGCCGTCGAATCGTGACAGCACGCTGCGTGCCGGTCGGCATCTGTATTTGCGTGTCAGCGACACCGGTGTGGGCATCGCCGAGGACGCCATGCCCCGCATCTTTGATCCGTTTTTCACGACGAAAGGTGATCGTGGCACCGGGCTCGGTCTCGCTACGGTCAGCTCCGTCGTGCGACAAGCGAATGGGCACGTCGCCGTGACGAGCCGCGTCGGCAACGGTACGGTGTTCGAAATCTGGATCCCTGCGCAGGAGCGGTGACGGTCATGGTGACCATCGAGATCGACAACGACGAACTGGTGCTCGAGGTGCGGGGCCTCGACAAACTCTGGAGCTTGCGCAGCACACTGCGCATTCCACTGGCGCACATCGCAAGTGTGCAGACGGCCGAAGGCGCCGAACGCGGGTGGTTTGACGGCCTCAAGTTGGCCGGTACGGCGCTGCCGGGGGTGATCACGGCAGGGACGTTCTATCAGCATGGCGAGTTGGTGTTCTGGGACGTGCATGACGGTCAGAACGCGATTCGTATTGCGCTTGTTCATGAGCGCTACAAAGAACTGATCGTCGAAGTGGCCGAGCCGGCGGTGACGGTGCGGTCGATCACGGCGGCGCTCAATCGGCCGTGACGAAATCTGGGTTGGCCTTCACGGGCGCGAGCACCGGAATTTGGCACTCGCGTGTACGGGGTCTCCTGATCGCGAGTCTGTGGGTCGCGATGGCAGCTCAACCCGCCCGCACGTCAACTCTGCCAGACTTCACGGGACGTGCGGCTGAAGTGGCCGCCGCGTTCGAGCAGTATGCGCGACTGCTCCGCGCGATGGATCATGCTGGCATGGCCGCCCTCTTTGTGCCGACGGGTCGGGTGGTAAATCCCGGCGAGACGCCGATCGTCGGACCGGCGGCGATCGACGCGTTTCTGGAGCGATTCGCTGACTACAAGGTGGTGCGCTACGACGTTACGATCGATCGCATCAGCGTGCACGGCGATTCGGCCGTCCAATCAGCGCGGTTCGCGAAGCGCGGTTCGCGCAGCGCGGTTCGCGCAGCGCGTTCGCGTGCCGGCGCGTGATACCATCGACGTGACGGGTCGCATTCGTGCCCGATTGGTGCGTGATCCGCGTGGCCTGTGGCGCGTGGTCGAGATGGGCACGGTGCACTGACGCCGGCGATCGGGCGCTGCAGCTCAGGACGGACTGGCACGGAAGTCGGCCGCGCGATAGCGTAGCCGGATGACCGACTCTTCGAATACGTACGACGTCATCGTCGCCGGCATGGGCGCGATGGGCAGCCTCACGACGTACGAGCTAGCGCGCCGCGGCCACCGGGTCCTCGGCATCGATCGCTTCGCACCGCCACACGCGATGGGCTCTTCCCACGGGCATTCGCGCATCATCCGCGAAGCGTACTTCGAGGACCCGCGCTACGTGCCGCTGGTGCAGCAGGCGTACCAGCTCTGGGCCGAGCTCGAGGCGCTGAGCGGCCGGACGCTGTTCCAGCAGACCGGAGGCTTGATGCTCGGTCCGCCGGATGGGACATTGGTCCGCGGTGCTCGTCTCTCGGCAGAACTTCACCGGTTGCCGCACGATATTCTGAGTGCCGGCGCGGTCCATCAGCGCTTTCCCGCCTTTCACCCCAGCGACGACATGATCGGCGTGTGGGAGCCGCGCGCCGGGATCCTGTCGCCCGAGGCGTGCATCGGCGCCGCGCTCGCGGTGGCCGAGTCGCATGGTGCCGCACTGCACCCGTCGGAGACCGTCCTTGGGTTTGACGAGATCCCCGGCGGCGTGGAGGTGTCCACGACGCACGGCCGCTATCGCGCGAAATCGCTCGTGCTGTCGGTCGGCGCTTGGACGCGCGAGCTGCTGGCCGATCTGCAGCTGCCACTCGTCGTGCAGCGGAACGTGATGTTCTGGTTCGAGCCGCGGCGTCGCCCGGAGCAGTTCGTGCCGCCGGCGTTCCCGATCTTCATCAGCGAGTACGGCCCGAACCAGTCGTGGTACGGCTTCCCCGACGTGGGCGATGGCCTGAAAGTCGCCTTTCACCACTACGGCGCGGCGGTGGATCCGAATACCATCGATCGCACGGTCGGGCCACATGAGGTAGACGTCGTCCGCGAGGTGATGGCCCGCTACATGCCGGATGCCAACGGGCCCGTGACCGCGAGCGCCGCCTGCATGTACACCAACACACCCGACGAGCACTTCCTGATTGGTCGGCATCCCGCGCAGGCGTGCGTCATCGTGGCCAGTCCGTGCTCCGGGCATGGGTTCAAGTTCGCGAGCGCGATTGGTGCGATGCTGGCCAACCTGGCGACGGAAAAGGAGCCCGGGTTCGACATTTCGTCGTTCGCGTTGGAGCGGTTTGGCGCGTAGTTTAGAGTAGTGGCGCCGGTCGACCGACCGGGGCAGGCGGCTTCATTTTACGGATGGGCGACCATGCGACATGCACTGATGTACGTCGGCGGCTTCGAACGCAATTTCCCGAAACTCACGACGGCGTCGACGTCGTTCGAAGGCAGCGACGGCAAAGCGCATGCGTACCCCGCTTGGCCGGCCACCGCGAACGGTCTGCGCATCAGCTACATGGAAAAGGCCGGCAAAAAGTTTGTCGCTGTGCGCGTGCAAGACAGCGACGCCGACGTGGTGTTGCAGAACGAGATGGTAATGGTGCCGGGCGAACATTTCGGATTCGGCGTGCATCTCTCTGGCGAACCGACGAACGTCGAAGACAACATCGCCATCATGAAGATGCTCGAAGACATCATCAAGAAGAACATGGGTCTGGGCGACGCGCTGATGGCCGTTCGCGCGCGCTTCAAGGCCGCTGCGACGAAGAAGTAACGGTCACCACCGGTCAGTCACGGGTGGGGTCGCCTGCACGACGCTAAATATTCCGCACCCGTATCACGATGGCATGGCCGACGCGTGGATCGCTACGCATGCGGCCGGCTTTGCGCGCCGGGAGATGGCGGTGTTCGCGATCGCCGCCCCCGACGACAGGCTGCTCGGCGCGATCAGTCTGCGACTGGATTCTGCGCACGACCGCGCCGAGATGGGCTATTGGATTGGGCTGCCCTACTGGGGTCAGGGTTATGCGACCGAAGCCGCCATGCGACTGCGCGACTTCGGCTTTGACGAACTCGCTGTGCATCGGCTGCATGCCGCCTATCTGCCGCGCAATCCGGCGTCAGGTCGCGTGATGAGCAAGATCGGCATGCGTTTCGAGGGATTGCACCGTTCGCACTACTTCAAGGACGGACAGTTCGAGGACGTGATCGAGTTCGCCATGCTACGGACGGATGCGCGTCCGAGCGGCGCGGGCCTCGAGATCGGTCCGGGCACGCCGCATCACGCGATCAACCTGTCGACCGCGTCCGTGAATTTCCTCGTGACATCACAGCCGCCAAGTCACGGCGATCGCGTCATCGACCACTCGGACCGGGAACGGCATGGGTAAAGGACGTCTGGAAGCGTTCAGCGATGGGGTCATCGCCATCCTGATCACGATCATGGTGCTCGAACTGAAGGTGCCGCACGGCGCGACGCTGGCCGCCATCGAACCGCTCGTTCCCGTGCTTCTCAGCTATGTACTAAGCTTCGTCTATCTCGGCATTTACTGGAACAGCCACCACCACCTGCTGCATGCGACGTCGCGCGTCACGGGCGGTGTGTTGTGGGCAAACCTGCATCTGCTTTTCTGGCTCTCGCTTGTGCCGTTCACGACGGCGTGGATGGGCGAGAACCACTTCGAGTCGGTGCCGGTGGCACTCTACGGCGTCACCCTGCTGATGGCGGCCTTGGCGTACTTTGTGCTGCAGACGCGAATCATTGCGGCGCAAGGCGAGGATTCGGTGCTGCGCGACGCGATCGGCGGCTGGAAGGAAAAGCTGTCACTGATCTTCAACCTCGTGGCGCTCGCGCTGGCATTCTACGCCCCCTGGCTGTCGCTCGCGCTGTATGTGATTGTCGCGATCATCTGGCTCGTGCCGGATCAGCGCATCGAGCGCGCACTGGCGCGACGTTATGCGGCGGGGTCGTCGTCCGGGCACGCCTGATGACGCGCGACACACCGGTGCTGCTCTACGATGGCGAATGCGGCTTCTGTGCCAGCAGCGTGCAGTTCGCGCTGCGTCACGAATCGCCCGCGCGCGCGTCATCGTTGCGATTCGCACCCTTGCAGGGGGCGTTCGGCACGGTGGTACGCGCGGAGCATCCGGAGGTCGCAACGATCGACTCGGTATTGTGGTACGAGCCCGGCCCAAACGGCGCATCGCGCGTGCTCGCGCGCAGCGATGCGGCCCTCGCGGTGGTGGCGCATCTTGGCGGTGCGTGGCGCATGCTCGCGCTGTGCGCTCGGGCGGTGCCGCGAGCGGTGCGTGATGCCGTGTATGATCTCGTCGCGCGGCGTCGCTTCGAGTTGGCGGCGCGGGCGTGTCTGTTGCCGACCGCCGACCAGCGTCAGCGCTTTCTCATGTGAGCAGTATTCAGGCAACGAGCCTCGGCCATCTGGCCGAGCGCGGCACCAGACGGCACACTTGAGGCGATAGAAACAGGCCGTCTTCTCAATTCTCATCGTCTCGAGCGTATGTCGCATCGGCATGAAACGTGGTGGTCGTTGCGCGTGGTGGTGTGTGCGTTCGTGGCACTGACACCGGTCGTGCTGAACGCCCAGCAAGGAGGAACGCGCACACGCGTTCGACCGTCTCCCACAGCTAGGACGTCGCCGAAGGCGCCGTTCGAGGTGCCGGGATGGCCGTGGCCGGTGGCGCCGCCGACAGCGCCCGCGCCAATCGACAGCGTGACGTTGCTGCACGTGCCGACAAGTGACATGGCGTTCACGGTGCCGCAGTTGCGCGACCAATTCAACGTGCCCGACTGGTATCCGGCCTCGCACGCGCCCATGCCGCCGATTGTCGCCCATGGGCGAAAGGCGGCTGTGATTGCGTGTGGCTACTGCCATCTGCCGGACGGTGGCGGGCGTCCCGAGAATGCGACGCTCGCGGGACTGCCGGTTGACTACATCGTGCAGCAGATCGTGGATTTTCTGGCGCGCACGCGTAAACCCGCATGGAATGGTCCGTCGCGTCCCAGCGAGTTGATGCGCATCATCGCGGACAGCGTGACCGACGCGGAAGTGCTTGAAGCGGCGCGGTATTTCTCGACGTTACGGCCCCGTCAACGCGCGCGCGTCATCGAGGCAACCAACATCCCTGCCGTGAGTCCCGCCCTTGGCTTGTACGTGCGCAAAGCGGGCACTGACATGGAGCCGCTCGGCGCGCGCCTCATCGAGATGCCGGTCGACGCCGAGCGTCACGAGTTGCGCGACGCGGCCGCGGAGTATGTCGCGTATGTCCCGATGGGGAGTCTTGCGCGCGGACGCCGACTCGCCAATGTGCCACGATCGAAGGACATCAAATCGTGTGCCGGCTGTCACGGACCGCAGCTCAGGGGGCTCGGCTTGGTGCCGCCGATCGCCGGCCGGTCGCCGTCGTACCTGCTGCGGCAGCTGCTGGCGTTCCGGAGCGGCGCTCGCTCGACGGCCGCCAGCACGCCGATGAGTCAGGTGGCCGCGACGCTGAGCCTCGACGACATGATCGCCGCCGCCGCGTTCGCGGGGTCGCGCCGGCCGTAGTCGACGCCGGAGAAGGACTGACCGGTCTTAAGGTGCTCTCCGAGAAGTAGGCGCAGTGCTTAGCTTTCGCCATGATCAACAGCGCAGGGAAGCGGACGGCGATGCTGTATGTGCAGGTGACGGTCCGGCAGCCAGATCGTTCGCTGGCGGTGGGTATGCCGCTGCGTGTCATCGTCGGGACGCCACCGGGCTGGCAGCTGGCTGACGCGGGCACGCGATGCGTCACCAGTGACGACGGAAGTTGCAATCTCGAGTCTCCGTTGGTGCTGGAGGACCGGCGCCGCAAAATGCCGAGCAACTTCCTGTCGACATTGCTCGCGTCGCGTGAGCGCACACGGCATCTGCAGGTCGGGCTCGAACTCGAGTACGCGGGTCGCCCGTGGTTGACCGTCATCGATGCGGATCGCTTCGGAAATGGCACCACGGCGCAACTCGATCCGATGCGTGTCTACGGACGCGCCACCGACGGCCGCTTTACCGACGATGTACCGCGCAACGACGGCGCGTGGCGGAAGCGTTTGCCGAGCGGGCAGGTGATGTCACTGCCCGGCTTCGACGTGACGAGCGTGCAACTCGATCCGGATCCGGATGTTCCTAGTGATGCCCTCTGGCGGTTGCTGGTCGGGTTGACGCGCTGGGCGGATCCGGTATTGCGTGACGAGACCACGATTCAATACGGTTCCGGCCACAACAAGTCGTCGCGCTAGCCTTCACGTTCGCGTCAGTCGGGCTTGGGGTGGTGCATGGCGTATTGCGTCATGTTCGTCCATGTCGATGAGAGGCTGGCGCACCCGTTCGATGTTGACGCGCGACCAGTCGGTCGTCGAATCCGCCTCGAGTTGACGCACGGCATCAGCGATGGCGGCGAATGAGGCCTGCCCGGATGGAGCCGCCGTCTAGGCGTCGGCGCGGTGACCGGAGGCCGACAAACGCGACGGCCACGAGCGCGCGCGGCGTGCATACCATGATCAGAATGCTCAGAGAATGTTGAGCCCGTGTGGCTGTTCATCGGGTTGATTGCGCATGAAGTCCGCGAGCTCACGCAGTCGTTGCCAGAGCAGTGCGCGCAGCGCGTCGGGTATATCGTGCTCAGCCACCGCGCGCTCCATGCACCAGAGCCATTCGTCGCGTTCGCGCGCGCCGATAGTGAACGGCATGTGTCGCGCGCGCAGGCGCGGATGGCCGTAACGTTCGACGTAGAGCTGCGGACCACCGGTCCAGCCGGTCAGATACAGGAATAGTTTTTCACGCGACGATTTCAGGCTACTCGCGTGGAGTGCGCGAACATTGCTCGCCTCCGGTGCGGTGTCCATGATATCGTAGAAACGATCGACGAGGCGGTGAATGCCCGCCTCGCCACCAATCAGTTCGTAATGCGTCGGTACAGGCGCGCTCATGCGGGAAATGTACTGCGAGCGTACGGCGATTCTACCGCTTGCCGAGCAGCAGTCCGACGTAAACCGTGAGCGTCCCGTTGTGCACGCGCTGGGTGAGCGTGGGTGATCCGGTCTTGTTGATATCGGCCAGACCGATGCCATAGCGCGCGCCGCCGGTTACGCCGAGACCACCGACGGTCAGGTCAACCCCCGCACCGACGATAGCGCCCCAGTCGAGTGTTTTTGCGTCGAAGAAGCTGCTCTTGCTACAGTCGGACGAGGTATTCGGAATCCCGGTGCCGCTGAACTTCACGCTGCAGCCGACGTTGTAGCCGATACTCGGGCCCGCGTAGAAATGCGGATCGAGGGCGGCGCCACCAGCGAGATCGTAGCGCAACAGCAACGGCACTTCGAGGTAGTCGAGTCGCACGTTTTTCTCGCCGCCGGTACCGGTGTTGAATCTGCTGCCTTTGTTCGAGAAGAGCAGTTCGGGCTGCAGAGCGACACTGCTGCCGAACGGCAACAGCAGCGACACGCCGAACATGGTACCGGTGCGATTCTGCGCGTTGACATCATCGATGCCGCGCAGCTGCGAGAACGTGCCACCAGCAAGAATGCCGAGCCGCTGCGCATGCAGGGTGCCCGGCATCGTGTACAGCGCTGTGAGTGTGGTCGCGGCGATCGCGGCCTTCCACCAGTTAATTTTCATCTGATCACTCCGGGACAGAGGGGATGCTTCGCTACGCCCTCAGTATACCCGACTGATGTTCGACGGTGCCGTTCAAGCGATGCGGCGACCACACGCGACCGGTGTGAGCATTGAACCATCGTATTGTTCACGGAATACGCCCTGAGGAGTAGTCGCAAAAATCAGCGGCGCATCGCGACGGCTGATGCGGTGAGGCCTTCGAAGTCGAGATTCACCGGAGCACGTGGGCTCGATGCGTACTGCGCAACGGTCGACGTCGAATCGTTACCGTTTGAGATCGGCGCGACGATCCTGCTGGTGCTCACGATGTCCGTACCAACGATGTCGAGATGCATGTCATCGACGAGTAGCGTGTTCGAGGCTTGGAACAGGGCGCCGAAGGCAATGCCGATCGCCGCCTGCGGCACGTCCATCACGACGGCGACTTTGCGCCAGTCTCCGTAGCCTCCGACCGGGCGTTGCGCCATGTCATCGTAGCCGAGCGTCGTGCTGAAGCCATCGACGCGCATCCAGATACCGGAATTCACGACATTCGTCACGTTGCGCGGCTTGACCCACGCCGAAAGTTGAATGCGCTTGCCGCGATAATCATCGGCCTTGATGTACTGCACCAGCGTGAAGCTCTTGAGCTCCAGTTGAAAGGCGCCAGAGAGGTAGGCCGAGGTACGGCCGCTCTTGAATTCCGTGACCGTCGTGCCGATGGCCGAGGTCGCCGCCGTGCCCGACCATCCTGCGGGGAGCCCCGGAATAATCGACAGTTCGGGTTGCTTGATGAGCGACTCGGCGATACACCCGCTGAGCGTGCCAGCGAGAACGACTGCGACAAGCGATTGGCGAATAGCTGAGCGCATGGCAGAAAAGGCACGGGTGGTCGACGGCACGGACACGCGCTCAGGCACGGGCGTAGCGGCGCAGTCGTGACGCACTGAGAACAGTAATAGCAGGGAAGCCCGCGTCACCACCAGAGAGGGGCGCGCTTGGGGTTGGCGAGGACCCGACCGGCTGGTAGCGTCCGACGCATGCACGGCATCATCCTCCGAGGGTCCGATCGCCCGACATGGCGTTGACATGACGCATTTCCCGGTCGTCTACGCCATTGCGGTCGCCGCGCTGGTCATCGCGCTGACCGCCCTGGCGCGTCGCTTGCCGGTACCCACGCCAGTCCTGCAGGTCGCGGCTGGATTGGGCGTGGCCCTGCTGCCGGGGCTCGCCATTCCCGCGTTGGAGCCGGACCTCGTCTTCTTCGTGTTCCTGCCGCCGATCCTCTGGGCGGCGGCCTTCTTCACGTCGTTGCGCGAGTTCAAGGCAAACCTGCGCCCGATCGGCCTGCTGTCGATCGGGCTGGTGCTGGCGACCACCGTGGCCGTCGCGCTAGCTGCGCACGCGCTGATGCCCGGCATTCCGTGGAGCGTCGCGGTCGCGCTCGGTGCGATCATCTCGCCGCCGGACGCCGTCGCGGCCGCGGCAATCGTGTCGCGACTGCCGGTGCCGCGTCGCGTCATCGTGATTCTCGAGGGCGAGAGTCTCGTCAACGACGCGTCGGCGCTGGTGTTGTATCGCACCGCGATCGCGGCCGCTGTGACCGGCGTCTTCAGTTGGGGCGAATCGATCGTGCGCTTCTTCGTGGACGCCGGCATTGGTGCGCTGATCGGTGTGTTGGTCGGATGGCTGATCATCCGCGCGGCGAAGTGGACGAAGGATTCACTCGCGGAAACGCTACTGACGTTGGCCGGTCCGTACGTCGCGTGGGTCGTCGCCGAACAGCTTCACGTCTCGGCGGTGCTCGCGTGTGTGGCCGGTGGGCTGTACACGCGTCAGCATTTTTCGCTCGCCGTCGGTCCGCTGTCGCGCGTGCAATCACGCGCCGTGTGGGATCTGATCGTCTTCCTGTTCAACGCGCTGATATTTCTGCTCCTCGGCGCGCAGTTCGGCACGCTGATTCGCGCGGTTCCGGCGGGAACGCTTGGTGACGTTGTGGTGAGTGGCCTCGTGATCGGTGTCGTCGCGATCGTCGTACGGCTGATCTGGGTGCCGGTCGCGACGTATCTGCCGCGCTGGCTTGATCGCGACCTGCGACGACGCGATCCGGCCCCCTCGACGACAGCCATATTCCTTATCGCGTGGACGAGCATGCGCGGCATCGTGTCGCTCGCGTCGGCGCTGGCCCTGCCGCTCGTGCTCGAGAACGGGATCGCGTTTCCGTTTCGCTCTGAAATCATCGTCATCACGCTGATTGTGATCGTGATGACGCTGCTGGTGCAGGGACTTTCGCTTGCGCCGATGATTCGCGCATTCAAGTTCGCACCGGATCGGGCATCGGATGCCGAGGAACAGTTGGCGCGCCGTGAAGCACTGCGGCGCGGCGCCGAAGCGCTCCAAGATCTCGCGCGCGAACCGTGGGTCGACCCGGCGGATGTTGAATTTCTGAAGACCGAATTACGCGACCGTATGCGACTGGGCGAACATCACGGCGCGACATCGGGCCGTCGTCGACTGCGGCTCGAGATGATTCACGCCGAGCGCAAAATGCTGGTGCGACTGCGCAACGAGGGCGCGATCAGCGACGAGATTCTGCGCGATCTCGAGCAGGAACTGGATCTCGATGCGATCCGGCTCGGGGGCGGGGCGGTACACTGAGGGAAGCGCCGGCACCGCGTTTCGCACGAAACGCGGTAAGCGTGGTTACGCCGACTGTTCCAGCGCCGCGGGCTGACTCGTCGCGCCGTCCGGCAACCGATCGGTGCGATCCAGCCGTTCGACGTCGATCGCGACGACGCCGTCGCCGTTGGCAAAGATGCTCCCGAACTTCACATCCCAGCTGATCTCGTCGTAGCGATACGAGATCTTCGCCGCGACGCGCGTCGAGAAGGTTTCCTCGTGTGCTTTCACCGACACGAGGAACTCGGCATCGGCATCGGCGAGCATTGCTGGCGTGGCGCCACGAAGCGGACTGTCGGGCGTGATCGGATGCACGATCGTCCAATGCAACGGAAAAAACTCGACCGACTCACGCTCGAGCGCCAGCTGATGGAAGTTGCGCTCCCGTTTGCCGTCGATGGTCTCGTACCAAATCAGATTGACGCGCACATGTACGTCGCTGATCTCGCCCGGATGCACGTTCACGATCCGGAACATGAACGCGCGGCCGTCTTCGTATGGCGCGATGACGCCGGACTCGGAGAAGCGCAGCCGCATGCGCGGCCGCGTGAGGCGCGCGATCAGCAGGCCGCTGACGCCGACCAACGCAATCGGTCCGAAGAGCGATTCGAACACCACGAGCCAGTTGGCCGAAGCGCCGACGGCGTGCATCACGCCAGTGCCGGTCGTGGTGAAGATGCCGATGCTGAAGCTGAATGCGCCCAGAAACGGATCGGTCATACCGAGCGCGTCGACGCCGGCGATCGCCATCGGCCCGATCGACATATAGGCCAGCGCGAAAAAGCCGTTCACGAGCAACAGCGCGCCAAAAGTCCACCCGAGAAACTTCGGCCACGACGCGGCCAGCGCGCGCAGATACCAGCGCTCGGCGCGCTGGGCACCGAGACCGTACTTCTTGCCCATGGGCGTTCCGTCTTTCGACATGAACCGCCCACGGACATCCTGCACAACGACGCGGCCGAAGCCGAGATCGGAAATGTCGTTTTGGGTCGAGGTCTCTTTCACCGGCACTTCGGATAAGAAGGATCAGCCCCGGCGATGACCGGACGTGTTTTTCGTTCCGATACGGCCATCATGACATCGTGAATGAAACGGGCCAGGCGCGCCGAGTGATCGTAGTCGATGTACTGCGGCTCGTCCGTCTGCATATGGTAATCGAGCGCGTAGCCAAGTGAGAAGTACGTGACGGGCACGTCCTTTAGCACGTAGTTCACCTGATCGCTGCGGCAGAAGCGATTCATAGGATTCGCGGTGACGTCCCACGTCTTGTCGATCGCCATCGTCTCTTTGCGCGTCGCGTTGACCGAGTCGATGATGTCACCGAATTCGCGCGACAGGCGACGCGAGCCGAGCGTCTGGACCGAGGTGGGTCCGCCGAACTTCACCTGTTCGACCCGGCCTTTACCCAGCATGTCCATGTTGTGCGCGGCGACGATGCTGGTGAGCGGAATCGTCGGATGCTCGACAAACCACTGCGAACCCAGCAGGCCGCCTTCTTCGCCTTCGTGCGACACGAAGATGATCGACCGCGACGGTTTTTCGCTTGCGAACTGCTCGGCGATCTCGAGCAGCACGGCAGTGCCTGAGCCGTCGTCGTCGGCGCCATTCATGATCGAGTCGCGACGCGGCGGGCGGATCGTGCGCGCGAAGGCGATGAGCGAGTCGATGTGATGCTGCTGGTCCGCCGTCGGCACGCAGGCGGGGTCGTTCGAGCCTTGCCGACGCGTGACGTAGTTGACGGCGCGCAGCGAATCGTGGTCGACCGTCGTCGTGTTGATACCGACGTGATCGTTGTGCGCGCCGACGAGTACATACTCACTTGCGCGAGCTGGATCGGAGCCCGGCAGGATGGCGACGACGTTGCGCGCCGGAAACTGCCCGATGCGCCATTCGTAGCTCCAGCTGGCCGACACGGGTTGTCCAGCGTCACCGACCGCGAGCTGATCGGCCGACTTGCCGAAGATCTGCGAGGCGGCGGCGCGTGAGATCGTCGCGCCGACGGTCGTGGAGCTGTTGGTCGTCGCCGCCGGCTTCATGCCGAGGCGGCGGGTGAACGCGGCGGTGCGCGCGGAGTCGTTCATGTCATCGAGGCCGATGACGAGCACGCCAACCGCTCCGGCTTTCTGCGCACGCGCGTCGCGGACGGATCCGGCGGCCGCCGGGCGACGTGCTCCCGCAGGCGTGGCTTCGACGGCCGCTGCGGCGGCGGCCCCGAATTTATTGGGCACGTCAGCGCAGCTGACGAATGAGGTCGGTGCTCGGCGGGCGCCTGTGTTGGCGCCGCCTGTGTTGGCGCCGCCTGTGTTGGCGCCGCCCGTGTTGGCGCCGCCCGGCGCGGCGAGAAATACGACGACCTTCCCGCTCACCAACGCCGGATCGAGTATCACGGCCGTGTCACCGTACTGACCGCCGAAGACGGTCGGCACGTTGGTGAGCGCGGCCTTGACGCCAAACCCGTTGCCGACGGACGGCGCCATCGGAGCCCAGTCGGCTTTGGTCGGCAGCGTCTTGCCGCCGACGGCCAGGGTTGATGTGCCGGGGTCGAAGCCGATCGGCCCGAAGTCCAGCGTCTGGAAATACGTGTCGTTGTCGCCGGCGGGCTTGAGCCCGAGGCGCTTGAACTCGCTCGCGATGTAGTCGGTGCCTTTGACGTTGCCGAGCTCGCCGATCTTGCGACCGAGCATGGAGTCGTCGGCGAACTGATAGAGGCGAGTCCGCAGATCGTTCGCGGTGATCTCCACCGTGGTCGGCCGGGGCTTCCATGTCCGCGGCCCTTCGTCCCACCAGACGGGTTTGTCGGTGGACTTCTTGGCGGCAGCTGGTTTCGACTGCGCTGCGAGAGGAGCGGCCGCGGCGAGGGCGGAGATTGCTGCGACGAGAACGGTACGATTCACGTTCAGAGTCCTGGACTGCGAAGGCGGAGAGGGTTGAGACGTCGAGTATGGAGACGTCGAGTAATGAGAAAGGTACGAGTAAGGAGGGACAAGCGTTCGAGGTTTAGACCCGCGGTTTACGGCGGCTGGAAACGGGGACCTATTGGTTCTGGAGTCCGTGAGCTGCTCGGTGGGGAATGGTCGTACTGAGGCGAGATCTGGCACGACTTCGGGCCAGAGGTCGTGCGAGATGTTCTGCATCACGACCCATGTCCACCGAGCAGCTGTCAGACACCAGAACTAATGGGTGCCGGTTTCCGGCCCGCGTTGAACGGCGGGTGCAAATACGGCTCGCTCACACGGATTCACGACGTAGATTGGGGGCGAATCTTCCGTTTCCCAAGGAGCGTCCAGCGTGATGGAGAGCAGTCCGAAGTCGCAGACTAACTACGACGTGATCGTCGTCGGATCCGGTGCGGGTGGCGGCATGGCCGCATATCAGCTGGCCGTGAGCGGTCTCAAAGTCCTCGTGCTCGAGGCGGGTCGTACCTATGACCCGGTTCGCGAGACGCCGATGTTCAAGCTGCCGCGCGAAGCCCCCCTGCGCGGCGCGGGCTCGAAGGAGAAGCCATTCGGTTTCTACGATGCGACCGTCGACGGCGGTTGGGATGTCCCCGGCGAGCCCTATACGAACGCACCGGGCACCGATTTCCGCTGGTGGCGTTCTCGCATGCTGGGAGGCCGCACGAATCATTGGGGTCGCATTTCGCTGCGCATGGGCGAGTATGACTTTAAGCCCAAGACGCGCGATGGACTCGGCGCCGACTGGCCGCTCACGTACAAGGAACTTGCGCCGTACTACGACAAGGCCGAGATGCTGATCGGGGTGTACGGAGGGGACGATGATCTCGAGAATACGCCGCGTTCCTCGCCTGGGGTGTTGCAGCCCGCGCCCGCGCCGCGTGCCTTCGAGTTGCTGACGAAAAAGTACGCGGCGCCGATGGGTATTCCCGTCATACCGGCGCACTTGGCGATCATGACGCAGCGTCAGAACGCGAACACGCTGCCGAAGAAGCTGCATCCCGGCAACGCCCTCGCGCAGCGCGTGCTGCGCGATTCGATGAACAGCCGGATGGCCTGTTTCTACGCGACGCCGTGCGGCAACGGCTGCAGCATCAAGGCGAATTTCCAGTCGACGACGGTGCTGCTGCCGCCGGCGCTTGCAACCGGCAACGTCGACATCGTCCCGGATGCGATGGTGCGTGAAGTCACCGTCGATGCCAAGGGCAACGCGACGGGCGTGCATTACATCGACAAGAACACTCGCACCGACCGACACGTCAAAGCACGCGTCGTCGTGCTGGCGGCGAGTGCCTGTGAAACCGCGCGCATTCTGCTCAACAGCAAGAGCACGATGTTCCCGAACGGCATGTCGAACAGCAGCGGTCTCGTTGGCAAGTATCTCATGGATACCGTCGGCGCCGGCATCGGTGGACACATCCCGATGATGGAGAACATGCCGCCGCACCAGAACGACGGCGCGTCGGCGATGCACATGTACATCCCGTGGTGGCAGTACAAGGAACAACTCGAGGGCAAGCTTGGATTCGCGCGTGGCTATCACGTCGAATTCGGCGGCGGCCGCGGCATGCCGGGGAATGGCGCATTCAACGGACTGGAATCGCGCACGGGCGGCTCGTACGGCCGGAAGTTCAAGGAAGATGCCCGTCGCTATTACGGTGCCGATGTGTATTTCGACGGCCGCGGCGAGATGATTCCGAACGAAGACAGCTACTGCGAGATCGATCCGAATGTCGTCGATCAGTACGGCATCCCCGTGCTGCGCTTTCACTGGAAGTGGTCGGATCACGAACTGAAGCAGGCGGTGCACATGCAGAAGACGTTCGCCTCGATCATCGAATCGATGGGCGGCACTCTGAACGGCACCGTGCAGACCGACGGCGAGAAAGCGATCGCGAAGGGCGGGCAGATCATTCACGAGGTCGGCACGTGCCGCATGGGCACGGATGCCAAGACGTCCGTCCTGAATGAGTACTGTCAGTCGTGGGACGTGAAGAACCTGTTCGTCACCGACGGCGCGCCGTTCGTGTCGAACGCGGACAAAAATCCGACATTGTCGATCCTCGCGCTCGCGTGGCGCACGACGGATTACGTACTCGAGCAGCTCAAGCAGAGGAAGATTGGATGAGTAATAGAGACAGGGGTTCTGAGTACTCAGAAACTGCGAGTCTTGTGACGAACGGCGAGACGAACGGCGGGAGCGTGAATCGGCGTGATGCGTTGAAGGTATTCGCTGCGGCGGCGAGTTTGCCGATTCTCGAGGGGTTCGGGCATACCGATGCGGAGGCGCAGGTGGCGCCGGCGAAGAGCGCGGCGACCGCGACGGCGCGTCCGGTGAGCCTGATGTCGGGGCCGCGCGGCACGCCGAGCGATCCGGATCTGTTGCGTCCGAAGAAAGACTGGCCGCGCAAGCTGCTGGCCGGAGAAATGGTCACCGTTTCGGCGCTATGCGACATGATCATACCGGCCGATGCGAAATCGCCGAGTGCGTCGACGGTGGGTGTGCCGGCGTACATCAATGAGCATGTGAGTGCGCCGTACGACGGCAACGCGCGTGATCTCGTGCGCGTGCGCGGCGGTCTGTCGTGGCTCAATCTCGAAGGCGAGAAGCGCTTCGGCAAAAGGTTCGCCAAGCTGACGCACGACCAGAAGACGCAGATCTGCGATGACATCTGCTATCTGCCGAAAGCGAAGCCGGAGTTTCAGCAGGGCGCGCGTTTCTTTGCGTTGATGCGCAATCTGACGGCCACCGGCTTTTACACAACTGACGAAGGGATGAAGGACATCGGCTACATGGGCAACGTCGCACTGCCCAAGTGGGACGGTCCCCCGCCGGAAGTGTTGAAGCATCTGGGACTGGCGTAGGCGACCCGGTGAAGCGTGGGGTAAAAGTGGTGGTGATCGTCGGCGTGGTTGGGCTGCTCGGCGTCGGCGGGTGGTTGGTGACCGTGTTTCAGGCGACGTCGGAGGCGAAAGCGGCCATCATCAGCGATGCGCGTGTTGAGATCGTGCATGATTTGCACGGGCTGTACCGGTTTTCGCCGAAATCACTGCAGAAGACGGTGCCGGTCGGTTTGGTGTTCTTTCCGGGCGGGATGGCTGATCCGTTGGCGTACGCGCCGTTGGCTCGCGCCGTTGCGGCCGCGGGGTACCCCGCCATTCTCGTTCCGCTGCCGCGACGCGGTCTGTTTGGCAGCGGCTGGGTTCCGGACGTGCTGCACCCGGCGCTTGGCAGCATTCACGAAGACGAACGGGCCGCGCGCTGGGTCGTCGGTGGCCATTCGATGGGCGCGGCGATCGCGGCGCGCTTGGCCGTGGAGGTCGGGAAAATGGGCGGCACGAGCATCGCGGGGCTGATCCTGATGGGTACCGTACAGCCCGTCAATTTTGATATGGCATCGTACAAGCGGCCCGTCACGAAGATCGTCGCCACGAATGACGGCCTCGCGACGATGGCCAAGGTGGGCAAGCGTCGCAACACGCTGCCCGCCAGCACGCGGTGGGTGAAGATCGAGGGCGGCAATCATTCGCAGTTCGGTTGGTATGGGTCCCAGCCCGGTGATCATGCGGCAACGCTCTCGCGCGACGAGCAACATCAGCAGCCCATCAACGCGGTGCTCGAATCATTGCGACTCGCGGGTGAGCCGCGCGCCGTCCCCACGCCGTAATCGACCTATGACGCTTTCGACGGCCCTCCGGTCCAGTGTGACGCTGCTCAGCCTCTGCCTGCCGTGGCCGGTCGCGATGTCGCAGCGCGTCGACGTCGCGACGGTTCGCGCGCAGTTGATCGCGCGCATCGCGCAGGTGCCGGGCGCACAGGTCGGCATCAGCGTGCAGGATCTGGCGAGCAATCGCCGTCTGCGCATCGACGGCGATACCGTGATGCATGCGGCGAGCACCATGAAGGTGCCGGTCTTGTTCGCGCTCTTTCGCGAGTTCGAAAGTGGTCGTCTGAAATCGACGCAGGTGTTGCTGCTGCAGAATCGATTCAAGTCCATCGTCGATCAGTCGGCATACACGCTCAATCCAAACGACGACAGCGACAGCACGGTGTACGGCATGGTGGGGAAAGAGGTGCCGTTGCGCGAACTGGCGACGCGCATGATCACGCACTCGAGCAACCTAGCGACGAACGCGTTGATCGAATTGCTCGACCAGCAGCGCATCACGGCCCTGACACGCACGTTCGGGGCGACGCAGATGATGGTGCGACGCGGCGTCGAGGATAACCTCGCGTTTCGTGCGGGACTTAATAACACGACGACGGCGAATGATCTTGTCGCGCTGTTCGTGGCGCTGCATCGCGGACGGGTGGCGAATGCGGCGAGTACCCGCGACATGCTGGCGATTCTCGAAGCGCAGGCGTTCAACGACGAGATTCCGGCGGGACTTCCACCGGGAACGCGGATGGCGCACAAGACCGGATCGATCACCGGCGTGCTGCACGACGCGGGACTGGTGTATCCCGCGACGCGCGCGCCATACGCGATCGCCATGCTGACGCGCAACATTCCCGATGAGAAAGTGGCACGCGCGCTGATGGCCGATTGCTCGCGCATCATCTGGACGTGGCTGGCGTCACGGTGAATGCGTTACTGATGACGGCAGTATGACCGTGGTGCTCGCGATCTCCGGCAGTCTGCGACAGGGTTCGGCCAACGGCGCAATCGTAGAGGCGGCGCGTGTGTGTGCGCCGACGGATGTACAGGTGCACGTCTTTGACGGACTGGGCGCACTGCCGCCCTTCAATCCGGATCTCGACGTCGAGCCGTTTCCACCGTCCGTGGTGGCGTGGCGCGACGCGCTGCGCACTGCATCGATGGTGCTGATTTCCAGTCCCGAGTATGCGCACGGCGTGCCGGGGATGCTCAAGAATGCGCTCGACTGGGTGGTCGGATCGGGCGAGTTCATGGAAAAGCGCGTGGCCCTTGTGAACGCGTCGGCCGTTTCATCGTTCGTGACGGAACAGCTGCGCGAGACGTTGACGGTCATGATGGGGCACGTGGTCGTCGCCGCGTCGCTGCCGCTGCAGGGGCGTCCGTCGTCCGCCGCCGATGTGCTTGCGCAAGCCGACGCGGCGGCGACGTTGCGCGTGGCGTTGATCACCCTCACGTCGACCGATGCCGTGACGCCCGAGCGCATCACGGGCGTGCAGTGATGGCCGCAACCGCGCGCCTCATCGCGTTTCTGCGTGGCATGAATGTGGGCGGTCATCGCGTCAGCATGGCGACGTTAAAATCACTGTTCGAACGCGACGGCTTCACCAACGTCGAGACGTTCATCGCGAGTGGGAACATCATCTTCGCTGCGGCCGGGCGCACCGCGCCGGCCGCGCTCGAACGACAGATCGAAACCATGCTGCATGGCGCACTGGGCTACGCCGTGGCCACGTTCCTCCGCACTCCGTCGCAGCTCGCGGCGATCGTCGCGCACACGCCCTTCAGTGCAATTGACGCAGCGACGCCGGGTCATACGATTCACGTCGGCTTTCTGCGTGACGCGCCGCCCACGGCCATTGCGGGCGACATGCGCGCCCGCGCGACCACGATGGATGCGTTTGCCATCCACGATCGCGAACTGTACTGGCTCTGCCGAGGCCGGACGACCGACTCACTCGTCTCGTGGCCGAAGGTCGAGAAGGCGCTCACGCTCGACCTGACGATGCGGAATTTGACGACGGTGTCGAAGCTCAGCGCGAAGGTTGGCCGTCACGCATAGTCTGCGGTCTTGCGCAGATATCCCGTCACCCAATGGAGCCGTCATGACCGCGCCGAGTGTCACGATCCGCGATGCGAATGTCGACGATTTGCCCGTCATGCGGACGCTCTTCGCGGAGCTCGGCTACATCGTGGACGCCGCGACGCTCGCCCAGCGGTTCGAGAGATTCTCGGCCCAGGGAGAACGGGCCCTCGTGGCTGAACTGGCGGGGCAGGTAATCGGGCTCGCGACGTTGCATATGACGCCCGTGCTGCATCGCGCCGGCGGCGTCGGGCGTGTCACGGCGTTGGTGGTCACCGAAACGGGGCGCAGCACTGGGACAGGCTCCGCACTGATGCGGGCCGCCGAACAGATCATGACGGACGCGAGCTGTGTGCTGATGGAAGTCACCAGTAACCGGAAGCGGCTCGACGCACACCGATTCTATGAGCGCATCGGCTACGAAGCCACCAGCTTCCGGTTTGGCAAGCCGCTGACACCATCGCGTCTAAAAGGATGAGTGCCCCACATTCCCAATACATCGGGAACAAAAACGGTCATCGATCCATCTACTCTACGTAGCAACACAGGCCAGCGGGCGCACATCTCCGTCGTCCGATGACGCTGGCCCGCCCGCATGACCGCGACCCAACTAGGTGACCATCCGATGAAGCATGGCCTCGTATTACTCGCCCTCGCTGCCGCAGTCGTGACCGCCGGCGCCTGCGGCGCTGACAAAGTTGTGACTCCGCCAGTCTCGAAGATCGTCACGTTTTCAACCGTGATGAACGGCAGCAAGGAAATTCCCGCGAACGCCTCGACCGGCACCGGCACGTTCACGGCAACACTCGACACGTCGACGAACGTGTTCACGTACGACATCGTCTTCAGCGGGCTGTCGTCGAACGTGAACAACGGCCATCTCCACGGCCCCGCATTGGCGACGGCGTCGTCGGGCACGACGATCAACTTCAACACGCTGCCCGGTGCGCAGTTCAGCCTTGGCCTCACGAGTGGCACGGCGCGCGGCACGGCGGTGTTGACGGCGGCGACGCAGATCACCGCAACGGTCAACGGCGATTCGCTCAAGAAGTTGCTGTTTGCCGGTCTGACCTATGTCAACATCCACACGGTGAACAATGCGGGTGGTGAAATCCGCGGACAGGTTCTCAAGCAGTAACACGTGTCCGCGTGAGCGGGTGTTCAGTCAGGCATTCGCGCGAGCATGCAGGCCTTCAGCCGCCCGCTCCGTGGTGAGTGGGCGGTGAGGTCACATGCATCACTGAGGAAAGTCGGGCTTGGTCGCGCGGAGAATTGCGAGAATCGCCGTGCGATCGCTCTCGCGCAACTGCTGAAAATCTAGGTCGTCGTCCTTGCCATCGAGCACGACCTTCATGCGGCGATAGACCGCGCGTTTCGCGGACGCGGGGATCGCGTTGAAGCTCTCTGAATAGATCAAAAAGCTGAGCGGATACTTGAAGAGCCGCCGGGTGAGATCGAACTCGCGCAGTGAGCGACCCTGCGCATCGTGTGGCCCCTGCTTCGGAAAATCTGCGGCGAACGACGTCGTGCCGGTGATCGGCGCGTCCAGCTTCGCCTCGCCGGCGAAGAGCATCGAGCGCGCCAGCCGCTCGACCGCGCCACGGAGATGCACGTTCGTGATCACGGTCGAATCGGTCGCGATCATCGGTAGCGTGCTGTCGACGGACAGGCTGCGCTCGAGAAGCGCCTCCCTTGCCGCCTCGTGCACCGCCGTGATGAGATTGTGCACGCCGGTCTGATGCACGAGTACCATCAGCGCGACAAGATCGCTCTGTGCCGACAGATACGGCGTCGCATCAAATTTGCCGGCCAAATCGGTGCGTGCGCTCTCGCGCTGGAATTTGAACTGGGCTTTGTAGGCGCGCTTGTCCGACACCTCGTGACTCAGCATCGGAGCGTAGACATTCCCCGAGTGCCCCGTGGTGCCGTTCGTGCCGGTGACATACCAGCCGCCGAAACGTTCCGCCATCGGTGTCCAGTCGCTGGTCGTCCCTTCGTGCACGCCTGTGATCGGATAGCCGTAGCGATCGGCGAGCGTCGACAGCACCATGAAGCCCGGAACGCCGCCCGTCGCGGCGCGCGATTGATGGCACATGAGACACGTCGTCGTCTCGCGGGAGAAGGTCGGCCGTGCGCGCGGTTCCTGACTCAACGTGTAGAACACGGCGCCGGATGTCGGATCGACCGCCGCGACTTCGAGAAAGTGACTGCCCTGTACGAATCCGATGTACACGTCGTCGTTGAAGTAGATCGCGCGCGGTGCCCACGGCGCGATCTTGTCGGTCTGCAGACTGGTGCGGGAGAAGACCAGTCCCTGTGAGGCGACGGGAATATTGAGCGCACGCAGTACACCGGCGAGGTAGCCGCTGGCCGAGTCGTGTGGCAGCGTCAGTTCACCGGCATCGAGGCGTGCCTGCAGTCGCGCGATCGGATCGTGCGTGCGTGTCGTATCGGCCCGGCGCCGCGGCGTGATCGACGTCGGCGTGCTGCGCAGCGTCGACGATGCGGTGCCAATGAGCAGCGCGATGACGCCAGCAAGGCCCACCAGCCGAGTGAATCGCATGTTCCGTCCGGAGTGGCGCTCACCGGAGTGGCGCTCAGTTGTGGCACGCGGGGTGCGGCGCGACCGGCACCAATATTGGCATATGAAATACAACGTTATGTTTGCGCCTGTTATTCATGGGCGCAAGGGGACCGTAAAGCGTTGCAATTCATACCACTTACTGCTGATTGCGGTTGGTTTGCCACACGCGCCTGCGGATGCTCGGCCGCTAAGGGCGCGCAGATCCAGTTTGCCCGGTCGGCCACCTTGGGCCGGCATCTAACGGCGATATAACGCGACGAGACGCAGACTGCTTGCATACGCTCCCATTCTCGCGAGCGCGGTCCAGGTTCACCCGACTCCGGGATTCTGCGTCATGCGCCTATCTGTCTTGTCGTTCCTACTGCTGTCCTTCACCGTGGCCGGTTGCGCCAGCAAGGGTGACCCAGGCACCACCACCGGTAACAACAACGGCGGCGGTGGCACGAACGACGGCGTGCATCTGACTGGCACGGTGACGGGACTGCTCGGCTGCGGACTCACCATGAAGACTGCCGGCGCCGCGGACTAGGTGCCGGCGCCAATCGCTCCGGGGTTCGACTTCGGCCTCCCTCCCAAAGACGGCGTACAACATCACGATCACGGCGCAGCCGACGAACCCGTGGCAGACGAGCACCGTGACGAACGGCACGAGGACGGCAAACACGAGCAACACCAGTGTGAAGGTCGACTGCGTGACAAACACGTACGCCATCAAAGGCAACATCAACGGTCTAACGGGCAGCGGGCTGGTGGTGCAATTGAGCGTCGGCGTCACGTTACCGGTTGCGGCCGGTACACCGACGTTCGCGTTCAATAGCGTGACGAGCGGGACGGTGTTTGCGCTGACCATCTTGGCGCCACCGACGGGGCAGACCTGTCTCGTCAACACGGGCAACGGCACGCTCGGCGGCGCTGACGTCACGAACATCAGTGTCACCTGCACGACACCGGGATTCACCGTGCAGCGCCGCGGCTCACTCGGTGGCACGCAGGGCTACGAGCGCGGCTGTTATACGGTGACGGGCGCGACGTTCACAGTGTCATTGGCTGCGGCGTGCCGCCCGAACGGAATCCCCGCGCTCGACGGCAACGGCACGAACGGATTCTCGTCAAAGAACGGCGCGGCGATTGCGTTCACGATCACGTCAGCAACCACGGCGACGATCGACGGCGTGCAGTATCGGAGGATCGCGCCTGAGGGGTGAACTGATACGCTGCGCAAAATATGCGGCCCGCGCTAGGGTCGCGGCATAGCGGCGGCCACACCCGTCGTGAGACGATGCAGCAGCAGCGCGGCGCGCTTCGCCTGCACGCTCAACATGCGCAGATCCGCCGTCTCCTTGTCGCTGTGATCGTCGTGACCCGACAGACCCACGCCGTCGACGTTCATCGGCACGACGCCGGCGATGAAGGCGACATCAGCGGCGCCGGCGCGTGAGGGATCGACCGGCTCGACGGGACCCATCCCCAACGCGCGCGATGCCTGATCGAAGTAGCCCAGCAATCGGCGGTTGCCATCTGTGGGCGCCATCGGGGGATAGCCTTCGTCGAAGGTGATCTCGGCCGTGGTCAACGGCAGATGCCGCGCCACGATGGCGCGCATCGCGGTCTTCGTGCGCTCGAGCTGTTCCGGCGATACGGTGCGCATGTCGCCGGTTACGACTGTGGTGGCGGCGATGACGTTGTGCTTACCGTCTGCGGTCGCATTGTCGCCGGTGCTGTCCAACTTCACCTGCGATCCGCCAGAGATCAGTCCGGGGCTGAACGCCAAATAGCGTTCGCCGGCCAGTGTACTCTGAAATTCGCGCAGAATGCGTGCGGCCTCGAAGATCGCACCGGCGCCGATGTCGTCGCGGAAAATCTGTGAGGCGTGTCCCGGCATGCCCGTCGTGCGCAGCATCCAGTTGGTCGCGCCACGGCGTGAGATCACGGCTTTGGTGGGGTCGCCCGGGCCGTCTTCGAAACCAATCGCGGCGGTCGCGCCCTTCGCGGCCTCGATAAGGGTGCGTCGCGCTTCGCTGAGCGGGCGGCCGGCGTCTTCTTCGTCTCCGTCGAAGACCACTGTGATATGCATCGGCGTCAGCAAGCCGGCGTCCTTGAGTGCGCGAAGTGCCGTCACGATAATGACGTCGCCACCCTTCATGTCGATGATGCCCGGGCCGCGCGCCGTCGAATCCGGCCCTCGTTCAAACTTCTGAAAAGGACTCGACGGTTCGAAGACGGTGTCGAGATGGCCGATGAGCAGCAGCTTCGGTCCCGTGCCCCGATGCTCCGCGACCAGATGTCCGGCGCGGTTGACGGCGCGTTGATCGATCCAGCGCGTGGTGAAGCCGAGCGAGTCGAACTGCGCCCGCAGCACGTCACCAACGGCGCGAACGCCGGCATGGTTGCTCGTGCCGCTGTTGATGTTGACGAGGCGCTCGAGCAATGCGATCGCGGCGGACGTGCGTTGATCGACCGCGCGCGCGACGTGACGCTCGGCGTCGGATAGGCTGGACTGCGCGCGGAGGGGCGACGCGGTCAGCGACAGGGTTGCCGCGGCGACCGCCGCCACTGCACGTTGTGCTTTAAAGATACGCATGATCCGGGACGGTGATGAACGAGATAGCGCCTTCGTGAATTTACGCGCGCACATGATCTCCTTCGCAAGGCGTATCCCGTGCGACGAATAGGCGAGCCCAAGCTGTGGTGCTATCCGTTCAGGACACTCACAGGCCGCTACGCCATGCTTTTCTTCAAGCGTTCGATCGACTTCTTCACACTTGGTTCGCCGCGCCCGGTTCGCCGCTTAGTCGCCTACTACGCGGCGCTCTGGTCGCTGGCCGCGCTGCTGCTCCACTTCTTCCCGACGATCGATCCGCAGTTTGCGAATGCGAATGCCGCGCGAGCCGAGGCCGTTCGTATCGCGGGCGCGCCCTCACTGCTGCAGGATGGATTGATCACGGGGGATACGATTGCCGTCGCGCCGGCGCCCGTCGCGGCGCCGAACAAGAAGACGTCGCGTCTCGCCATTCTTGGCGGCACGCGCCTGCAATATGCCATCAGCACTGCGCTGCTCTTTCTGAGTACACTCGCGCTGATGCTGCCGGTATCGTGGGTGTACATGTCCGCGCGGCCCGGCAAGACGCATGATCAGGCCATCGCCCAGACCCTGCTAATCCTGCCGCTCGTCGTCGCGGGCGTCGTGTTGACGGTGCGCGACAGTTTGGCGCTTGCGTTCAGTTTGGGCGGTGTCGTCGCGGCGGTCCGCTTTCGGACAACGCTGAGCGACGCGCGCGACGTTGTGTTCATTTTCCTCGCGATTGGCGTCGGCTTCTCCGCGGGCGTGCAGGTGATCACGGTCGCCGCGCTGCTCTCCATGACATTCAATTTTGTGTTGATTGCCCTCTGGCGATACGACTTCGGGCGCAATGTACTCGAGGCGGCCGCCGCACCGAAATGGGCCGAGCCGCTGAGTGATCTGACGACGCAGAAGGGCGGTGTCGAGAACGTGCCCGATCGCGCGTTGATCATCGCCCTAACGCCGCTCAAGGTGGAGGCGCTCGAAAATCGTTTTCATCGCCTGCGCGACCGCATCGGCCACAATCCCAAAAAGCCACGCTACAACGCCGTGGTGACGGTGACCTCGAATTCGTTGACGGAGGCCAAGCACAAGGTCGAAGAGGCGCTCGACGCATCGACTAAGCGCTGGCGACTCGATGAGGTACTGACAAATGACGGCAAGCCATCGGAGTTGTACTACCTCATCAGCACCCGGAAATCGGTCAATCGCGACGCGTTGATGACGGCCATCCATGGCGCGGCCAACGAGTCGATCCTGTCGGCAAAAGTCGAAATCGGCAACGCATTGGCCATCGAGAACGGTGAAGTGCGCACACAACGCAAACTGGATGAGGCATCATGAACCGTCGCCTGTCGGTCGCACTTATGTTGGCCTCGCTGAGCGCTGGCGCCTGCCGCAAAGCGGAAAAAGTTCGCGCGAGCGATTCTGCGATCGTGGCGGCGGAGAGCCTGCTGACCAATGCGCGCGCGTCGCGTTTAGAAGCGTCTATGGCGGCATCGGATACGGGCGCCTTGCGCGACACGCCGATCGCACGCTGGCCCATGCCGGCGGAGCTGCGCGAGATCTCGGGGTTGACGCTGACCGCGGACGGGCGGCTGCTCGTGCACCAGGACCAGTCTGCGATCGTCTGGGAAGTTGACTATCGTCGCGGCGTGCTGGTGAAGCGCTTTTCACTCGGGGCGAAAGCGATCAAGGGCGACTTCGAGAGCATTGCTGCGGTCGGCGATACGATCTACCTGTTCACGAGCACCGGGCTGCTCTATCGGTTTGCAGAAGGGGCGAACGACGCGCACGTCGAGTACACGATGATCGACACCGGTCTCAAACCGGTCTGCGAATTCGAAAGCATGACTTACGAGCCGGCGAGCAAGTCGTTGTTATTCGCGTGCAAGGCATTGCTGACGCCGGCACTGGCCGACTCGATTGTGATCTTCAAGTGGAAAGTGGCCGGAGAGACCGCGCGTGGGATGGCGTTGCCGCGATTGACGGTGCCCATGGCGCGCGTGGTCGGCGCCAACGCGTGGAAGACACTCAAACCGTCGGACATCGCGATCGATCCGCGCAGCGGCAACTACGTGCTGATCGCCTCCAAGGCGAAAGTGATCTTCTCGATCACACCGAAGGGTGCGCTGGTTTTCGCGCGGGCGTTGCCACCGGGACACGCGCAGGCAGAAGGCATCGCGATCACCAAGGACAGCATATTGTTGATCAGCGACGAAGGGCAGGCGGGACAGGGGCAAATCACCCTCTATCACTGGCCACTGCGATGACGCGTCGCGCATTGCGCCTCATGGGGATCGCCGCCGCGCCCGTCTGTGCCGCCGCCCTTTCGATCGGCGCGCCATCGATTCGCGCCCAGTCAACGCCGAGACCGATATCGTCCCCGTCGCCCGTGGACAGTGTGACGCTGGCGGCGGGTCCGCAGTATCGCGCCGGTGATCTGCACCGGTTTTTCTGGGGCAACAACTATCGCACGCTCTGGACGACGCCGATTCGCGTGCCGGTCCTGAATCTGCAGACTTACGCTGGCGGATTGCGTCCGTTGAAGGAGGGCGGCGGTTTTCAATCACGCTCGCTCCGCATGGTGAACGCGGCCGGCGTCGAATACGTCTTTCGCGGCGTTGACAAGGTCGGCGTGCAAACACCGGCCGCGTACAAGGGGACGATCGTCGATCGGATGTACTTCGATCAGATCAGTGCGATGCAACCGGCGGCCGCGATCGTTTCCGTTGCCTTGCTCGATGCGGTGCATGTATTGCATCCCACGGCCGTGCTGACGGTCATGCCGGACGACAGCACGCTTGGCAAGTTCCGCACGAAATACGCGGGCGTCCTCGGCATGATCGAAGAGCATCCCAACACGCCCGAGCATGGGACCGGTTTTGCCGGTGCGTTCAAGGTGATCGACAGCGACAAGTTCCTGAAACTGCTGAACAGCGACCCGACGCAGCAGGTCGACGCGCGGGCCTTCCTGACGGGGCGACTGATGGATCTGCTACTGAACGACGCCGATCGTCACGAAGGACAATACAAGTGGGCGCAGCTGGAAGACCGAAAGGATGCCCCATGGATCCCCGTCGGTACGGATCGTGATCATGCCTTGGTGTCGTACGAGGGCGCCATCTTGGCGATCACACGTCACGGTGCGCCCGCACTGTTGTCATTCGACAACGAAATAGACACGGGGGCGCTGACCTTTTATCGGGAGTTCGATCAGCGGTTGCTGGTCGGTCTCGAGCGCTCCACATGGGATTCCGTGACGCGCGCGATCGTGACGCAGGTGACCGACGACGTCATCGACCGCGCGGTGCAGAGCATGCCGGCCGAGTATCACTCCGCCGCGCCAGGTCTGGCGACGACCCTTCGCACGCGCCGGGATCGTTTGCCCGCAGCGGCCCAGCAGATGTATGCACAGCTCGCCCGCTTCGTCGAAATCCACGCGACCGATAAAGCCGACGTGGCGCGGGTCGAGCGGGCCGACGATCACTCGGTGCGTGTGACGTTAACGACGCCCGACGGTGCGGCATTCTTCACGCGTCGTTTCGACGCCAGCGACACTCACGAAATCCGGCTCTACCTCCACGGCGGCGACGACCGGGCCGTGATCCGCGGCGACGTGCCCGAAAGCATCGCGCTCCGGATCATCGGCGGCGACGGGGCGAACACGTTGCTCGATTCATCGACCGTCGGCGGTCGGTCACATACGGCCCATCTGTACGGGGAGGGCGTCGTGCGCGGCCTGCAGTACGGACCGGACACGCTGTTCAATCGTCGGCCGGTGGAAGGCGACAGTTCACGTTCGTGGTTGCCGATGCGTGATCACGGGACGCGCTATCGTCCGGATTTCGATCTCGAGTTGCATCGTCAGGTCGGGATCATGCCGATGATCGGCGGCTCGCGGACCACGTATGGCTACGCGCAGCGGCCCTACGCCACACGGCTCGGCGCCGATGTCGCGTACGCCCCGGCGATTCGGTCTTGGCGCGCACGGGCAACGGTGGACCACCGCTTCGATGCGTCGCGTCTGCACGTGACCGCGCTGGCGCGTCTGTCCGATGTCGAACTGCTCAATTATTTCGGTGCCGGCAACGCGAGCATAGATTCCGGTTCCGGCAGTGACTACTTCCGGGTGCAGCAGCGACAATGGTCCGCGCAGACGGCGATCGCGATGAGTGTCGGCGCATGGACGGAGCTGTCGATCGGCCCGATCGTCAACTACACGACCATGTCGGCGACGCCCAATCGATTCGTGACGCGCACCACGCCCTACGGCAGCGGGCTGGATGGTTCATCATCCGGCACGTTCGGCGAGGCCGGTGTGCAGGTCGCGTTTCGCAGCGCTACGCGCCCGGGTGCGAATGCGGTCGAACCATCAAAACGGTTTCGCTACATCGTCGACGTGCGGGCGAGCGCGTTTCCGACCCTGTGGAACGTACGCAAGGCCTTCGAATCGGTCGCCGCGACCGTGTCGATTCGGCAGGTCATTCCAATCACCATGCACCCCGTATTTATCGTGCGGAGTGGTGTACGAAAACTGTTCGGCGACTTTCCGTATCAGGAGTCGGCCTTTCTCGGCGGGAACAGCACGCTGCGCTCGATGGATATCCAACGGTACGCGGGCGACGCGTCGGTGTATGCCACATCGGAACTTCGCGTGCGTCTGGCGAAAGTGACCGTCCTCCTGCCCTTCGATCTTGGCGTGACGGGCATTGCGGAATCGGGCCGCGTGTCTGTGCAGGGCGCGTCGCCCGGCGGATGGCACGAAGTGCACGGCGGCGGCGTCTGGGCGAGTCTACGTGACGCGTCGGCGACGGCGGCCCTGATTGTCACGACCGAGGCGCATCATCGCGGCATTCAAATCCGAACCGGTATGAACTTCTGATGCGATTCTCTTTCCCAGGGAATTCCCTGATACGCGTCGGTGCCGTTGCGGTTGGCACGGTCATCATTCTCGTCGACGCGTGCGGGAAGCCACCGGTGCAGTTGGCACCGCCGCCCGCCGCGGCCGCGGCCGTGTACGTCGCCCTGTCGGGGGCCAGCGTGTTCATCGGCGCCGGTGATATTGCGACGTGCGGCGAAACGGGAGCGGCGCGGTCTGCGCACATCGTCGACAGCGTGCTGCGAGCGGACAGCGTGGCCAAAGTCGACGATGCCGTGTTCAGCATCGGCGACAATGCGTATGAGTCGGGAACGGGGCAGGAGTTCATCGACTGCTGGGGCACGACGTGGGGCGATCCGAAGAAGGGCATTATGAGGAAAATCCATCCGGTGCCGGGCAATCACGAGTACCTGTCCCCCGGCGCCGACCCGTACTATGCGTATTTCGGCAAAGCGGCGGGGACGCCCGGCCAAGGCTATTACAGCTACACGCTTGGCCAATGGCACGTGCAGGCACTCAACAGCGAGATCTTCGTGAATCGCGGATTTTCGGCGAAAGACCGTCAGGACCAACTCGATTGGGTTGCACAGGATCTCAAGAGTAGCGGCAAGCTGTGCACCGTGGTCTACTTTCATCATCCACGTTTCAGTACCGGATGGCACGGCAGCGACTCACGACTGCAACCGTTGTGGCAAGTGCTGTACGACAACAACGTCGACCTCGTGCTCAACGGTCACGATCACGATTACGAACGTTTTAGCGCGCAGACGCCGGCGGGCTTTCCTGATTCCACGCGCGGCATCACGCAGTTCGTCATCGGTTCCGGTGGCACCGAACTGCGCGAGTTCAAGAACACGATCGAGCGCAACAGCCTGACGCGGATTTCGTCGCGCATCGGGGTGCTGATTCTGACGCTGGGGAAGAATGAGTATCGGTCGGCTTTCCTCGATGCGAACGGACGCATCGAGGATCCGAGCGGCGGGAAGTGTCACTGACGCACGAGGCCCCGTCGCGCGGTATACTTGGGCGAACCCTTAACTATCCCGTCGATGATTCGCTCATTCCGTCTGGTTCGACAGGCACTCTGTGTTTTGGTATGCGCCGCGCCTATCACGCTGCACGGACAGGCGGGCAGCGGTGCCTCGCAGGTCGGCACGACGTGGAGCGACGATCGTTTGCGCCAGGCGGTCTCGGTCGCGCGCGCAGGACGCAAGCTGACGCCAAAACTCTGGCCCAACAGCGCTCGCGTTGCGGCCTGTCTCAGCTTCGATGTCGATAACGAATCGTACCTGTTAGCCGCGGGGCAGCTGTCGCCGACGACGCTCTCGGCCGCGGACTTCGGCGCGCAGGAGGGGTTGCCGCGCATTCTCGCGCTGCTCGACAAGTATCAGATCCCCTCGACGTTCTTTATTCCGGCCGTCAGTGCCCTGCTGCATCCCGAAATGATCCCGGCGATCCAAAAATCGGGACGTCATGAGATCGGCGTGCACGGATGGATTCACGAGAGCACGCCGACGCTCCGACCGGGCGAAGAGGAGCGGCTTCTCGATCAAGCGATCGAGTTTCTGACCCTGGCAACGGGCAAGCGACCGGTCGGGTATCGCGCGCCGGCGTGGGCATTCAGCGACATGACACTCGACCTCATCAAGAAGAAGAATTTCTTCTACGACAGCAGTCTGCAGGCCATGGACGAGCCGTACGATATCATGTCGGAGGGCGTATCGACCGGTATCGTCGAACTGGGGATCGACTGGACGTTGACGGAAACGCCGTACCTCGGCCGAGGGGGCACGATGCCGCTTCCTGAGAACGTGTTCAAACTGTTTCAGGACGAGTTCGACGGCGCGTATGCACTTGGCACGACGTTCGTGTTGACACTGCATCCGCACGTCACCGGGCACCGCGCGCCGATGAAATATCTCGAACAATTGATCGTGCACATGAAGGCGAATCCGGGCGTGTGGTTCGCCACGTGTGAGCAGATTGCGCGCTACGTCAAAGCGACCGACGCAAAAAAGTAGGGGCCGAGCCGCTTCACCTCGCCACAGCGACGCTATCGACCGGACAGCCACGTCCCGCGCCGCGCCAGCTGCGTCGGTGACACATTGGGCACGTCAACAAACCGAACGCGAAGCCGACGGTAGCCCACCAGTGGCACCAACACGCGCGCGTCTGGGCCATTGCGCCGAATCTGCACCGATGCCGTGTCACCAACGTGCAGTGCTCGCACAGTCCTGAGCAGTGCCCCGAAATCCTGATATTGCACGCCGTTGATGTCGACGAACTCGCGCGTCGGGCAGCGCGCGTCCGTTACCGTCGACGGCATCGGCCGTGTCCGCCGACAGCTGCAATCCAAGCCGACGCAATATCGGCGTGGCGTCGATTGGTCCGGTCCCGCGCACTTGCGAGTCGAAAAACTCCTGCATCGCACACGCACAAGTGGCGGCGGCGCTCCGCTCGACCTCCTCCGGCGTGATACCACGCGTTCCGTTGGCCTGCGCCTGATCGAACAGCCGTCGCATGACATCGTCACGTCCGCGGCGATCGTGCGTGGCGTCGCGCACGCGCGCGTCACGCGGCGCATACCCGGTGAATCGAGATAGCGCTCCACGAGACGGCGAAGACGTTCCAGGCGTGTCTGGGCCGAATCCGCCAGTCCGGCCCGACGACGTCGCGCGTCCGCGTAGTACCGCGTGATGCCTTCACTCAACCATAACAGCGGCGTTCTCGCCGGTGCGCGATAGCTCAAGTCGTTGAAGCCCGTCGGTCGGATCGCGACCAGATTCCACGCATGAAAATATTCGTGCGCGATTTCCGAAAGCCACGCGTGCGGACTGCGTGCCAGCCGATCGCTTTCGACACCGGCGGTGATGGAAGCGGCGTGCTCGAGCGCGTCCGTAGCCCCGTCCTGAATAAGCATCGTGTATCTGGTCGATGGCGTACGCCCGAAAATCGCGTGCGCGTGACGCGCAACGCGCTCGAGTCCATCGACGAACGAGACAGTATCGAACGGCACGGATTGCTGCTGCGACCAGTACGCGACCGTGTACTGTGTGCTGCCCTCTGCAAACGTCCAGCGGTGAAGCGCGCCCAGCATGACGGGTGCATCGAGCAGGCCTGCGGCGCTCGGCGCAGAAAAGTGTCCGCGACCGCGTCGATGTCGACGGTGACGGGTGCGTGCGCCAGCTCCGGGACGTACAGGAAGAAATCTGGACCATTGATCAGCGCCCCATCGGCGCGCGCATGCGGCATCCATGAATCGCGCAGTCTTGGCGGCGGGGGCTGTACGCGCACGCGATAGCGGATCGTGCCGTTGCCACCAGGAAGCGACACGCGCCAGAGCGTGCTGTCGTCGCGCGTGATGTCACTCGTGCCGCCGCCGATCGGACGATCGACGCGCACATTCTCGATGAATCGCCAGTATTTCGCGTCATATTCCGCGTGTACCTTCATCGCGAGATGAAAGCGAGCTGGCGCACCGTGCAGCGTGATGGCCACGTCAACGGCGTCGAGATGCGTCGTGTCGATGGGCAGCGCGTAGGCCACCCCCGGAGTCGCCGCCACCCGCGTTCAAGACCGCGGGTGGCCAGTCGGCAGGATGGCGACGACTAACCGGGAGACAACGGTGAGGCGCAAGGAACGGACCTCGCTAATAGTGTTGGTGCAAGGCGGACCGCTACTTCACGTTCGGTCGCCGCGGATTGACGGCCACCGCGAGATTTAATCGTGTGTCGTGCGTGTTGTAGCTGATCTGCAGGTTGTAGCCGTTCGGCGTGGTCGTGTGATAGCTCTTGTATTGCGCGACGTGAATCTCGGCGCCGTCGCTGGTATCGATCGTGCAGACGAGGCCGCGCTTCTCGAGTTCGGCCTTCACGCCGTCGGTGTCCCACGGTGAGATGCCGAACGAGATGTGATCGATGCGGCCGCCCTGACGACCACCCGGCTGACCGAAGGCAGGATCGAACGGATTGCCACCGCGAATGATGATATCGCCGACATCGCCGATCATCAGTTCGTTCTGACTGCCTTCGTCGTACGTGGGGCCCCAGCCCAGCAGATTCGCGTAGAACGACACCGTCGCTTTGTAGTTTGTGGCGCCGAACGACAGATGATCGAGCCACACCGTTTGCCATCCAGTCGATTCAAACGGTGCGGCAGCCGAATTCTTCGCGCTGGCCGGTGACGCCTGTCGCGTTTTCGTCAGTCCCTTGCCGTTGCCGATCTGCAGATCGAAGCCATCGGGATCGATCACGTGAAAGCTTTCGTAGCCCTTGCCGTCGTTGTCGGCGATCGGCTTGAGACCGCGCTTTTGCAGCTCGGCCTTGACGGTCTTCGCGTTCCACGGTTCAATGTCCCACGTGTAGCCTTCGACAACGGCGTGCATGGGCACCGCGTTCGCCCGACGCGCGGGTGCGGCGGGGAACGAATCGGAAGAGACCTTTCTGAATACGACCGATCCCCAGTCGCCCATGTCCATCACGACGCGTTTCGCGTCGGCGCTGCGCAATCTCCATCCCATCACCGCCGTATAGAACGCCGCTTCCTTTTCGGGCTCCGCGACGCGAAAGGTGATGTGATCGAGTGATGACGTGCGCCAGCCGGTGCGCTCGAAGACCGGCTTGATCGGATCCGTGTTGCAGGCCGACGTGCCGTAGGCGCGAATACAGCGGCCCTGCGCCTGTCCGACACGAGCGGCAGTGATTCCCGCCGCGAGCGTGACGGCGGCCAGCACGTACGAGCATCGCATCGACGAACCCGGAAAGAGAGTGAGATGACTACGGCATGCGCGGTCGACGGGCATGCGCAGCGCGCACTACGGCCGGCGGTCGAGCAGACCTCGGACCTGCGCCAACAACTCCTCGCCGCGGAAGGGCTTGCTCAACACCGCGTCCGGTTGCGCCTCTGTGTCATCCTCGAAGAGACCTTCGGCGTAGCCGCTCATCAGCATGACGGGAATGCCGGGGCGCAGCTGGCGCGCCGTGCGCATCAGCTCGACCCCACTCATACCCGGCATCACGATATCGGAGATGAGCAGATCGATGTCGGCACCGGTGCGCGCGAGCACGCGCATGGCCTCGTCGGCACTTGCGCACTCGATGACTTGGAGGCCGCAGCTGCGAAGCATGCGCGAGACGACGCGCCGAATTGCCGGCTCGTCTTCGCACACGACGACGTGCCCGGCGGGCATTGAGCGCGGGTCGTCACTGACCGTCGTGATCGTCTGAACGGTGAGCGGCGCGTGCGACCGTGGGAACCAGAGGCAAAAGGTGGTACCCTCGCCGGGGGCGCTGCGAACGGTCACGGCGCCTCCGGCGCGCCGCATAATGGCGTGCACCGTCGCGAGCCCGAGTCCATAGCCGCGGGCCCCCTTGGTCGAGTAGAACGGATCGAAGATGCGGCGGAGTTGCTCGTCAGTCATGCCGATACCGGAGTCGCAGATCTCGAGCGTGGCGTACTCCCCGGCCGCTAGGTCTTGGACCGCGGCCTCGGTCGCGATCGCGACATGCGCCGTCGTGAGGCGCACCCGACCACCGCGTGGCATGGCGTCCCGTGCATTGGTCACCAGATTGAGCAACAGTTGCTCGAATTGCCCGCGATCGATGGCGATGCGCCAGCGCTCCGACCCGTATTCCGGGTCGAGCACGGCATGCTCTTCGAGCACCCGACGAAGCATGTCCAGCGTGCGCTCGATCTCGGCGCGCAGTTCAGTGACGATCGGCTCCATCGGCTGCGCGCGTGAGAACGCCAGTAGCTGGGCCGCGAGCCGTTTCGTACGCTCCACCGTCGTCTCGATCTCCCGCAACGGGGCGTCCGTGCCGGCCACGCGTCCTACGGTCGATCGCAAGGTGAACACCTGCCCCAACACGATCGTCATGAGATTGTTGACGTCGTGCACGATGCCGCCAGCGAGACGGCCGATCGCTTCGAGCCGATTGAGGCGCGCCGACTCCGCCTCATCGCGCTTCCGCCGCAGGAGATCCGTGGCCGTGGCGATTGCGCCAACGACCTCGCCGCGTGCGTTGCGCATCGGCTGATAGCGCACTTCGAGGCGGGTGTCGGGATCCGGCTCGATGATGGCGACATCCTCGTGGCCCGCCAGTGACCGCTCCCATCCCTCGGCCCGCAGATGCATGACCTCCAGCGAGCCGATGCGTGCGCCGAGCGGATCCATGCCAACGTACAATGGGACTCCGGCCGACCCGCGAAACATCTGGTCGGCGGCCGGGCTGAAACCGACGATCCGTCGCCCGACGTCAACCGCCAGCATCGGCGACGCGGCGGTATCGAGAAACGATTGGAATCGCGCCGCCGACTCCTGCAACTCGGCAAGTACCGCGGCAAGCAGGACCATGGGTACCGCGAACGCTCCGACGTACAACTCGACGCTGACAAAACGCGGCAAACCTGGCGCGCGTGTCGCCGCAAACGGACCGATGCCGCGCGCCGTGAACGCCACGAGCACGCCCATGATGATGATGCTTCCCCATGAGGTCGCCCCGACGCCGAAGCGATAGGCGATAAAGAGCAGCAGCGGAATCACGATCAAACTGATGGGCAGCGTGATGTCGGCGACCGGCGGCTGAAACACCGCGAGCGTGGCCGATGCCGCGAGCACGAGCAAGGTGCACGCACCTTTGGCCAGTTCCACGCCGTCGGTCCGACGGGCGCGTGCCACCGCGTCACGCATGACCCACACGGCGGGGCCCAGCGTCAGAAGCATGATGACTTCAGGCACGTACCCGTGTGCGAAGTCGGCCAGCAGGTTCGCGGTTGGCCCTGACGATTGGAGCACCGCGGAGAGGATCGAGGTGACCGGTGTCACGACGAGGCTGATCGACGCCACAAACTTCAGGAACGAGTCGGGGCGTTCGAGCGACGGGTGATCACCGAGCACGCGCGCAACAAACAGCGCGCCTCCCCACTCCGCCGCCAGTCGCGACATGACGCCGACGATGAGTGGCCACCCCGATAGGGCGGGCATGACGAGGTGGGCGCCAAGGTTGGCCAGCAGGGTGGCGACGGCGACGGCCGTTCGAGTACCGCTGGGAGCGCCGAGGATCAGGACGAGGCCAACCGCTGCCGCCGGCCAGAGCCCGGTGTTTTGCCCGATGGTCGCCGTCGCCTTGAGTGAGGCCCACTGCGAGAGGAAGTACAGCGCGAAGGTACCCACAACGTACGCCACACGCGGGAGCAGTGGCTCCTCGCGAGGCGTCGACGGGGATTCAGGCAGGGGGGGTGCCGGCTAGGGACGAAACGATCAACTGGCTCAGCATACGACACAGCGGAGGCTGCCGGAAGTCCTGCGGGCGTGTGTTGATATCCGGCGGCCTCGTTACATCGACGCCTGCAGCAGGTGGCTGTACGACTCCGGAATGATCAGCTGTCCGCCGCCACCCATTACCATCACGCCGAACTCCCGTCCGAACCATTTCCGGGCCCGCGGCGCCATCCCCACACGCTGCCCCGGCGCAATCTTCGTCCACGAGTCTTTCGTGCCGGTCGTATGCGACTCGAGTGCGCGCACTGCGGTTCGCACCACGAAATGCACCGGACCGCGCGTGGCCGTGTTGATCCCAGACGCGTGTGCCGACGCGCCACGTCTGGCAAAGAACAGCTTGAACGGTGATTCGGTCTCGGTGCGAAATCCGATGACGCGCTCGCCAAGCTGCAGGGTCACCTCGCGCACGGGTTTCGACAGATCCATCGCCGCGATGAAGGCCACCGCATCAGCGACGGACAGTCGTGGCATCTCTCGCGCGAAAAATCGCAGCGCGGCCCGGATGTTCTGTCGCGGGATCGGCGCGTCGGTACAACCGATCTCCACCACCCACTTGCCGACGCCGGTCTCGGACAGGAAGTCGTTAATCGAAAGAGACATGTCTGATAATCACACCAAGTGCGGTGAAGGCGCAATCGAGCCGTCGGCAGCTGGGGCGTTGGGAACACCGACACGATCTATGCCAAGAACGCCACGCGAACGCCGCGCGCGCGGTACATATGACCCGCGCGATACACGAAGCGTCGTCCTCATCCTCACCGCAA
>JANLPE010000090.1:0-87308 GCA_031366985.1 Gemmatimonadaceae bacterium | reverse complement strand
AAGCTCATGAAGGAGTTGGCCAAGGATCAGATCCGCAAAGGCGTCGTCAAAAATATTACCGACTTCGGTGCATTCATCGATCTCGGTGGCGTTGACGGCCTGCTCCATATCACCGATATGTCGTGGGGCCGCATCTCGCATCCGAGCGAGATGGCCCCACGACATATCGGTGATGTGGAGCAGGCCGTCGACGCCACCGAGATCGATGAATGCACCGAAGTCCGTGATGTTCTTGACGACACCCTTCCGCACCTGATCCTTCGCGAGTTCCTTCATGAGCTTTTCGCGCTTGCCGGCGCGCTCGCTCTCGAGGATCACGCGACGCGACACCACGATGTTGCGGCGGCGCTTGTTGAGCTTGATGATCTTGAATTCGTATTTCTGTCCGAGCAGTTCGTCGATGTTCGGAACGCGACGGAGCGCGATCTGCGAACCCGGCAGGAATGCATCGACGCCCATGAGATCGACGACGACGCCACCCTTGATCTTCTTGACGAGCGTGCCTTCGACCGGCATGTCGCTTTCGTAGGCCACGCGAATGCGTTCCCACACGCGCATGAAGTCGGCCTTCTTCTTCGACAGGACGACCGAGCCTTCGGCGTCTTCGAGGTGCTCGAGGAGCACTTCGACTTCGTCGCCGGCCTTGAGGTCGGGCATGTCCTTGAATTCTTCGAGCGGAATCGTGCCTTCGGACTTGAAGCCGATGTCCAGCACGACGAGGTTCTCGCGAATTTCAAGCACCGTTGCCTTAACGATCTCGCCTTCCTCGATCGAGGCCAGCGTGCCGTTGTACAGCTCCAACATCCGCTCGTATTCGTCGGACGTGAACTCGTCCTCCTCGTACAGTTCCGGACGGCGGTTGGCCAGGGGGCGCAGCTGGCTCTTCTGCAGGTCGCGCTTTTCGCGCGGCGTCAACTTGCTGTGGCCGGCATCTTCGCCGCCCTCCATCTCCAGCAAAGTCGCGAAATCAGGGGTCGTGTCGCTGCTCATATGAATCGAAGTCTCCACATCGCGGAACCGCACTCGCCGCGCCGAGAAAGGGTGTGAGGTATGGACGTGAGTGCCCGTCCGGCCGAAAACGCCGGAACCGTGAAACATAGACAGGTCGGTCTGGAGGGTCAACGAGGAGCCGAGAGTTGGACCTGCGGCCCACGAGCCGGCGAGGGCTATCGCCTCGCGGCACGGGCGAGTGCGACGATGCGGTCGACCTGCTCTTCTTGCGTGAGTGCGGTCGTGTCGATCGTGATGGCATCGCGCGCCGGGGCGCTCTGCGTAGCGTCCTGCGCGTCCCGCGCCACCAAGGCCTCGGTTTCCTCGGCGATTTCGGGATCCGTCGGTCGGCGACCAAGGCGCTGGATCAGACGACGCCGCGCGCGTTCCCAAGGATCGGCGATCAAAAAGACCTTGAGACTCGCCTCCGGAAACACGGCCGTCCCAATGTCCCGCCCGTCGACGACGACCTCGCTGGCGGTGGCGGCCTGGCGCACCTGAGCGTTCACCCACTGCCGGATTGGAGCCATGCGGGCGACCCGGGAGACCTGTCTGGTCACGGGTGAGTCCCGGAGTGCCTCGTCCACGACCTCGCCGTCGACCAGCGGCAGCACCGATCGCTCGGTCAATCGCTGACCGAGCCGATGCGCCTGCGTCAACAGCCGTTCAGCCACCCACAGCTCCGGCTCCACGCCGCTCTGGAGCGCCAGATAGGTCATCGCCCGATAGAACGCCCCCGAGTCGACGTGGCGAACCGCCAGTCGTTCGGCCACCCACTGGGCAGTCGAACTCTTGCCTGACGCGGCCGGTCCATCGATCGCGATGACCAAGTGTGCGCCGGTACTCGCGCGCGTCGTGGCGATGGGCGCCGCGTCACCCGCGCGTGCGGCCGCTGCCGCGCGCGGTGATGCGTTTGCCGGCAATGGCTCGCTGACGCGGGCAAGATCCGACCAGAAATCCGGATACGATACCGCGACACATCCCGGATCATCGATCGTGATATGATTGCCCGGCAGCGCGCCAAGCACGCCGAATGCCATCGCGAGTCGATGATCACCGTGCGTGACGACGTGACCACGTAACGGGCGCCGAGACCCAACGATTCGCATGCCGTCTGGGAACTCTTCGACGTCAGCACCGAGGGTTCGCAGGTTTGCGACGACCGCCGCGATCCGATCGCTTTCCTTGACGCGCAACTCGCCAGCGTCTGCGATGCGCGTGTCGCCGTCAGCGCGCGTCGCAAGGCACGCCAACATCGGCAGTTCGTCGATGCACCGCGGGATCTCCGCACCGCCAATGCGCGTCGCAACGAGCGCGCCCGCCTGCACGACGATGGTCCCGACCGTCTCACCGCCAACGACGCGTTCGTCTTCGACGCGTAGCGACGCGCCCATCCGACGGAGGACATCGAACGCGCCGGTGCGCGTAGGATTCAGACAGACGTTCGTCAGGCGCAACTCGCCCGCATCGGACATCGCCGCGAGCGCTGCGAAGAAGGTTGCCGATGACGGATCGGCGGGTACATCGATGTCGAGTGGGCGCAGCTGCTGATGGGCCGCGAGACGTACACCATCGGGAAGCACTTCGATGGATGCCCCCCGTGCATGCAACATCCGCTCGCTGTGATCGCGTGAACGCGTGGGCTCACGGATCTCCACGGCCACGCCGGAGACGAGCCCGGCCAGCAGAATCGCGCCTTTCACCTGCGCGCTCGCATGGGCGTTGTCCCACGTGACGGACGCGAGGGGCGCCCCGGTGACGCGCATCGGCAGTCCTTCGTGTCCGTCAGCGCCCTCGAATTCCACCCGCGCACCCATCGCGCGCAGCGGTGCCGCAATACGCCGCATTGGACGACGGCTCAGACTGCCGTCTCCCTCGAACCGCGCGCTGCATCCATCAAGTCCCGCGACCAGACCCGCCATCAGGCGCGTCGTCGTCCCGCTATTCGCGCAGTCGATCGCCAGCCTCGGCGCCCGCAATCCATTCACCCCTACACCGGACACGAGCACCTCACGACCGAGCGGTGGGATCGAGACGCCCATCATGCGCAGCGCGCGCGCGGTCGCCTGTACGTCGGCCGACTGGAGGATGTCCCGGACACGCGATGGTCCCGTCGCGAGTGCGGCGAAGATCAGCGCGCGATGACTGATCGACTTGTCGCCAGGTGCGCGAACTTCGCCGCGCACGTGCAAGCGGCGGTCGTCCATGCCTTTGGTGGTCAGCGGAGCCACGCTTCGAGCGCCGTCGCCGCATCGGTGCGGTCATCGCGGTATTTCACGATCACCGGCGTCTGCAGCGACAGCCCTTGCGTTTCACCGAACGTCGAACTGACGCGACGGGCACCGGGCACAACGACGGCGCCCGCGGGAATCTCGAGCGGACGATCGGCGGTGGCGCGATGTACCGTCTCGTTAACCAGATCGTACACGGGCGTCCCACGCGTAAGGATCACACCGGCGCCAAGCACCGCCCTCGCACGCACGACGGTGCCCTCGTAGACCCCGCAATTACCCCCGACGATGACGTCATCCTCGATGACGACCGGCGACGCATTGATCGGCTCGAGTACGCCGCCAATTTGTGCGGCGGCGCTCAAGTGCACGCGCTCGCCGATCTGCGCGCACGATCCCACCAGCGCATGCGAGTCGATCATTGTCCCGCGTCCGACATAGGCACCGACGTTGACGTACATCGGTGGCATGCAGACGACCGTGGGCGCGAGAAAAGCGCCGCGTCGAACCGTAGAGCCACCGGGCACGATGCGGACCTGATGATCGAGGCGAAAATCCCGCGTCGGAAACGTATGCTTGTCGAAAAAGTGAAACGGACCGCCAGTCGCCGACATCTCGACCACCCGACCGATCCGGAAGCCGAGCAGGATCGCGCGTTTCACCCATGGCACGGCGTGCCAGGTCCCGGATTCGTCCTTGTGCGCGGCACGGATCTCGCCGCGTTCAAGCAGCGCAAGGCAGTGATCGAAGACATGCTGCGCGTCTGCCGGCAGCGGCACACCGCTGTCGAGAATCTGTGGGTCGGTCAGTCGTGCTTCGAGGTCGGCGAGCGAGAAGGCCATGATTCAGTGGTCCGGGAAAAACGCGCCAAGGACGCGTCGTCGACTTGGGGTGGATCAGACGTCGAGCACGCCGGCCGTGACCAGCGCGCGTCGGACATGCTCATGATGAATCGCGGCGAGCGGCACAAGCGGCAGACGCAGCACGTTCTCCATGCGCCCCTGCATGTGCAGCATCGCCTTAACCGGGATCGGATTCGACTCGATGAACGCCGCGTGCACGACGCCCGCCAACCGCGCGTCGATGCGACGGGCGCCGGCGAGATCTCCACGCGCGACCGCCGCACAGAGGGACGCGACGAGATGCGGCGCCGCGTTCGACACGACGGAGATCAGCCCCTCTCCGCCGTGGGCCATCACCGACAATGTCAGGCCGTCATCACCAGACAGCACACCGAATCCTGCGGGCCGTTCGCGGATGATTTCGCTGATCTGCGCCATATTGCCGGACGCTTCCTTCACGGCGACGAAGCGCGGATCCTGCGCCAACTCGAGACACGTGCGCGCTTCCAGATTGATCGCTGTGCGCGCTGGCACGTTGTAGATCACGATCGGTAAGTCGCACGCGTCGGCGATCGCGCGGAAGTGTGCCATCAACGCGCGCTGCGGCGGCTTGTTGTACATCGGCGTGACATGCAGCAGATGCGTCGCGCCGACGGCTTTGCACTCACGCGAGAGCACGATGGCTTTCTGCGTGTCGTTCGACCCGGCACCGGCGACCACGGGGACCCGACCGCCCACCTGCTCGACCGTAATCTCGACGACGCGGCAATGTTCCGCGACGGTGAGTGTGACCGCCTCACCAGTCGACCCGCACGGGACCACGAAGTTCACGCCTTCAGTGACCTGCCACTCGACGAATGTGCGGAGCGCCGTTTCATCGATCGCACCGGACGTCGTGAATGGCGTCACCAGTGCGGTGCCACAGCCGTGCAAACGACTTGCCGTCATCCCAGATCCTCGCGGCTAGTGACTCGCCGACCCGGCGAGCACATCCTGCATGGTGTACAGCGCGGGTGTCCGTCCGGACGACAGCCACTTCGCGGCGGCGAGCGCGCCATCGGCAAACACCCGGCGGTCGCGCGCTTCATGCACCAGTCGAATCTGCTCGAACGGCGCGTCGAAGATCACTTCGTGCGTACCAGGGACCGCACCAACACGCACGCTGGTGATCGGCACCTCGTGCCCGAGCCCGCGCGCGATGCTCTCGCCGATGGCGATCGCCGTTCCGGACGGCGCGTCGACTTTGGCAGTGTGATGCGTCTCGACAATGTGTCCGTCGAAGGCGCTCACGCCACGCAGTCGTCGGGCAGCGTCTTCTGCAAACGCCAAAAAGAGTTGCACGCCGAGGGAGAAGTTCGGTGCCCAGAGCGCCGCGCACTGATGCGTCGACACCGCGCTGACCAGCGCATCACACTGCGCCGCCCAGCCAGTCGTGCCGATCACCACGGGGCACCCGAGCGCCAGACACGCGATGGCGTTGTCGACCGCAGACGCCGGTTGCGTGAATTCGATGACGACCTGCGCCGCATTCAAGTCGGCGCGCGTCAGGCCACGCGACATCTCCGGCGCATCGAGTCGCGCCACGACATGCATGCCGCGTTCAGGCGCCAACGCCTCAAGCGCACGGCCCATGCGACCCATGCCGACGAGCGCGACACGTACCAACGCCGTGCTCACGTTTGCGTCTCGAAGAATCGGTGATGCAGGCGTTGCATCGCCGGCACGACCTGCGCATCATCGATCACGAGCGTGAAGTTGATGCCGGTTGCACTTAGCGAGGCCATGTGAATCGGTACCGGACCAATGGCCGCAATCGCGTCCGCAATCGCACGACTGCCGTCGGCGATCCCTGCACCGACGATCGCGACGATGCCACGCTGACGTTCGATCGCGACGTCACCAAATTCCATCAGATCCGCGACGACGGCCTCGAGATTACTCGGATCGTCAACCGTCACGGAAATCGAGACCTCCGACGTCGCGACGACGTCGACCGATGTGCGATGCGTTTCAAAGACTTCGAAGACGCGACGGAGAAAGCCCGGTGCGAGCAGCATGCGCGCGGAGCGGAGCTTGACCACCGTTGTATTGCGCTTGCCGGCGATCGCGCGAACGGCCATGCGCGGCGCGTCGAAGGCGATCATGGTGCCGTGTCCCTCCGGATTACGCGAGTTGAACACATACACCGGAATCCCACGCTGCACGGCCGGCGCGATCGTGCTCGGATGCAGCACTTTCGCACCGAACGACGCGAGCTCGGCGGCTTCGTCGAACCGAATGCGTTCGATGAGCTTGGCTCCGGGAATCACGCGCGGATCCGCCGTGAGCATTCCATCGACATCCGTCCAGATCTCGATGGCCTCGGCGCCAACGGCCGCACCGACCAACGACGCGGAGTAATCGGAGCCGCCGCGTCCGAGGGTCGTCGTCACACGGCCCGGCGCGGAGCCGACGAAGCCACCCATGATCGGAATCTGTCCGCGATCCACGATCGGTGTGAGCACCGCGTTCGCCGCTTTCTCGATCTCCGGCAGATCCGGCTCGGCGCGCGTGAAAAAGTCATTGGTCTTCATCACATCCCGCGCGTCAACGAACACCGCCGGCATCCCCCGTTGACGGAAGGCAGCGGCGACGATCTGCGACGAGAGCAGCTCACCGACGGCGGCGACGGTATCAAGTGACCGCGGCGTCAGATATCCCAGCGTACGAAACGCCTCGGCGAGATGCGCGAGTTCGTCGAAGCCCGCGCTGATCTCCATCGCGATCTCGTCGCCCTCAGGCGATCCGACCAGCAGTGCCGATGCTTCGCGCAGATGACGATCGCGCAACTGTTCGATCAACTGGAGCGCAACGAGCAGCTCACCGGACGCCGCCTTGTGCGCGATCTCGAGCAGGACGTTGGTCGTGCCACCAAGTGCGGACACGACGACGATTGGCCGGCGCGAGGACTTGCCGCGAATGATGCTCACCACGCGATCGATGGCGTCAGCATCCTGGACTGACGTGCCGCCGAACTTGCAGACGATCACGTGCGCGGGATCCCCAACTGCCCCGATGCGACCATCAACTCGGCATTCAGGATCGAACCGCCAGCGGCTCCGCGGATCACGTTGTGCGCCATCGCGACCAGTCGCAGATCAAAGATCGGATCCGTCCGTACACGTCCGACGCTGACGGCCATCCCCTTTCCGGCCATGGCATCCCGACGTGGCTGCGGACGATCAATTTCATCGCGTACGATGAGCACCGGTGACGGCGCCGACGGCAGTCCATGCACGGCGGGATCACCGGTCCACGCCTTCAGCACCTCGATGGCCTCAGCGGGCGACGGTTTCGTTGCGAACTGCACCGACAGACACACCGTATGTCCGTGTTCGACCGGAACGCGGTTTGCGTGCGCGCTGGTGACAATGTCAGCCGGAACGATGGACGTGCCGTCGAATACGCCAAGCAGTTTGGTGATCTCGGATTCGATCTTCGGCTCTTCATCGCCGATGAACGGGATCGCATTGCCGAGAATGTCGAGCGACGCGACGCCCGGGTATCCGGCACCCGAGACCGCCTGCATGGTGGTCACGAACAGTTTTGTCACGCCGAACTTTTCATGCAGTGGCGCGAGAGCCAGCGCAATCGTCGTCACGGCACAATTCGCGTTCGTAACGATGCCACCCGGCCACCCGCGATCACGACGCTGCCGTTCGAGGAGTCCGAGATGCGTGCCATTCACCTCCGGAATCACCAGGGGGACATCGTCTTCCATGCGATGGTTTTTCGCGTTGCTCAAGACCACGCGTCCCGCCGCGGCGAAGGCCGCCTCCACCTCGCCAGCGACGGACGAATCGAGCGCCGAGAAAATGATCGGCGCTCGCACGACGCTCGGATCACAGGCCGCGACCGTGAGGGCCGCGACGGCGTCGGGCATGTGCCCTTCCAACCATCGTGTCGCTTCGCGGTATGTCTTGCCGGCGCTGCGTTCTGACGCCGCGACCTCGACCAGATCGAACCACGGATGATTCTCGAGCAGGCGGATGAATGCCTGGCCAACAGCGCCGGTTGCGCCGAGGACAGCGACGGGCCAACGATTGGCGGACGTCATGCGGGGAGCAGTCATGCGAGAAGCGTACGAACGATGCGCTCGTAGGCGCCGACCGACGCTTCGAGCTCGTGGATGTCTATGTACTCGATCGGAGTGTGCGCGACGTGTATCGAGCCAGGGCCGAACAACAATGGCGTGCCCCAGCGATCCAGCAGTGGAATGTCGCTGGTGTATGCGACGGGTTCCACCTCGAAACCTGGAATGACGTAAAAATGCATGGCCGGGATGTGCGATCCCCACAGCAGCTCAACGGCGTCTCCCGCCCATTCGGCGAATGCGCGCTTCACGGGTGCGACATCTCCCACGAGGCGAATCATGATTTCCGCTTCCGCGAGTCCCGGCACGATGTTGGCTTCAGTACCCGCACGCAACACACCGACGTTGTACGTGGTGGCGCCGAGCACCGGGTCGATCGGCAGGGCAACGGTCTGCAGCTTGGGCAGCAGATGCAGCATCGGTTCGAGCGCACTGCTCCCGAGGTGTGCGTAGGCGGAATGCGCCTCCCGTCCGCGCGCCCGTACGATCACGCGCTGCGCCCCCTTACCACCCGACGCCAGCTTGCTTTCCGTCGGCTCGCCGTTGACGAGCCACTTGCTCGTGGCCGGCAGGCGGTTGGCCGCGCGCGCGCCAGGCGACCCCTTCTCTTCACCGACCACGAAGAGCAGATCCACCCGTTCTTCACCACGATCGGCCATCTGCTGCGCCGCGATCAGCATGGCCGCAACGATCCCCTTGGTGTCGCAGGCACCGCGGCCGTACAACCGATCGCCAGTGAGACGCGGTGGCACGAACGGCGGAACGGTATCGAGGTGTGTCGATAATGTGACGCCGCCGCCGCGTCGTGTGGCCCACACGTTTGAACGGCGTGGTTCGACTTCCTGCAGCGTGACGTTCCATCCGCGCGTGATTAGCCAACGCGCAACAAACTCCACCGCGTCATGTTCATGACCGGTCGTAGAGTCGATGGAGATCAGTGCTGAGGCGAGCGTGACGACGTCAGACATCCGCGCTTCAATGCAGCAGGGCGGTAATCGGTTCCGGCCGCTGCGCATCGGTCAGGGGATCATCCCAACACATCCAGGTGACACCAAGCTGATCGCGTACGGTTCGCATCGTTCTAGCTCCTCGAAAGTACCCGGAGTGGGTCTCGAACCCACACGACCTTACGGTCAAGGGATTTTAAGTCCCTCGCGTCTACCATTTCGCCACCCGGGTTCCGCAAACGCCATCGGGAGCGCTGGACACGCTCCCGACGAGTAACGAATACCGTTGATGCCGAGAGCGGGAAACGGGACTCGAACCCGCGACCCCAACCTTGGCAAGGTTGTGCTCTACCAACTGAGCTATTCCCGCAATGCGCGACAGCGGCCAGACAACACGGCCTCTCCCTGCGCCCCCAACATTAACGCAGTCCCCGAGCCCGGGACAAGCGACCTGGCGCCCTCACCTTGTCGATCGTGGTCAGCCACGCAACCCAAGCGCATGGGCACTGTACCAGACCGTATACGCCAGCAGTCCCGCGAGCGCGGCGTCGCCCCCATTTCCCACCGCGCGTCCGGTCTCGTCGACCATCTCCGCCGCCACCCCGTTATCCAAAGGCGCTCGTCGCAACCACGCGAGCACTTCGTTCGCATCTGGTCCGAGCAGCCGTGCCAACTGTGGCGCGAGTGCCGGCGTCTGCCCCGAGACAGCGCGTACCGAACGTCGATACAGTGAGTCATCTCGATCCATCGCCTCATACATCGGGAGCCAGAGCAGCGAGCCGACCGGATCGTCCTCAAGCCCCGTCGCGCCAGCAAGATCGATCGAGGTGGCGAGACGTGCCTTTCCTCCCCGATCAACGGAGAAGTGTCGAAGGATCGCCGCGCGCACCGCCGCGGGATCCTGCAACTCCGCTGCCGCCTCCTCATCGAGCGTTCGCTTCAGGACCTCGAGCGCCAGTGCGACCAGCGCATTGCCGTGCAACGTGAATGGATGGGGCGCTGGTTCGCCTGACGGTGACACTTCCGTCGCATAGAGCGGAATCCGCTCGTCGCGACGCGCGGCGATGTCGTCCGCGGCGAGATACAGCGTATCGGCGACCACCGGCTCTTCGACGATCTGGTCGTCATTGCTGTCGCGAATGTAGCGATCGGTCGCGATCGCATACGCCGCCGGCCCTTCGATGGCGAATCCTGGCTGAAAGAGCGTTCCATCGAAGTAGTGCACGCCCTGCCCCGGTGCATACCCATGCAATTCGCACACGCGGACGAGCAGTTCCCTCGCGAGACTCGCATCCGCCAACTGGACCGCCGGCAGCGTCCAGAGCAACGCCTCGAAGTCCCGTACGGTCACGCCGGCCGAATGCCAGGGCGCCCGCGAGCGCATGAGGTAAAAGTGCGCATCGTCGAGCGCGCGGCCGACGCCGTAGAAATAGGCGAAGAGCAGATTCCGATTGACCATGCGGTCAATGCCTTCGCTACCGGTGGTCTGCTCCATGGCGGCAAGCGCTTCGCGAGTCGCCGTCAGCAGCGGACGCCAGCCACGTCGCCGCATCACGGCGACTGTCGCCTGTGCACCGTCGCGTTCCGGCCCAACCGTGATGTAGAAGGCGCACTGCGAGCTCGCTCCGGGGGCAATCAGCAAATCCCGGCGAACGGCGAAGGCGCGCGGTTCACGCGACGGCTCGGTGGTCGCTTCAACCCGAGCCGGGCCGTCCGCCCCGATGGCGAGCGCCGCGAGCCCAGGTATCGCGGTTCCTTCAAGCAACAGCACGTCGCCGTCGCCGATGCTCACCCGATGATCATCATCGAACGGGCGTGCCGTACGCACGCGCTGCTGACGATGTCCCAAGGTGCCTTCAAGGGCGACTTCGACATGGACCTCACTCGCACCTCGGTTCTCGATGCCAATCGTGTAGACCGCACCGGCCATGTCGGCATCGCGGCCGTACGGCGCGAACACGGTCCCGCGAACCAGCAGCGAGCCAATCGTGCAAGTGAACGTGGGCAGCCAGCCGATCGCCTGCTCCCACGCGATGCCTTCAGCCGCCAGGGCATGGACCTTCCCATCGACCCGCACGACGGGGACGCACAGCGGCGCTTCAGCCCCGGTGGAAAAATCCGCATGACCCGCGAATTCGACGGCGGCGCGCGCACCACGATGCAGCACGCCTATCGCGTGAATAGCGCCGTCGGCCGGATTGATGCACGGCAGCGTCAGCCAATGATTGCCGGTGAGCTGCCAGGGAACAGTGGGTATCTGCACGGAGAGATGAACGAAGAGGAAAGCGTGATGGTATAATCTACACGTCATCTACCGTCCTCACGCTCCTGCCACCGCATGCCACCGCTCTCGCTGGTCTCGTACTCTCATTCTCGGTGTCGCTCCGGTATGTCGCCCGGCATCCGTGCGCGTGCCATGCAAATGCTGCCACTGTTCGTTCTCTCGACACTCGCGCTCCCGGCAGCAGCCGTAGCGCAGGCCGTCTCGGGCGTCGGCGCGTCGGCGATTCCGATCCCGCGTCGCATCGTCCGCATCGGAATCGGCGGTCAATGGGACTCGTACGATCGGGTCTATTCGGACACGGGCGCGCGACCGGCTCTGAGTGTGCTACAGACGTCGGCGTTCGGGGTCCGCGCGATGCCGCAGCTGAACGCGGCGCAGCAAGCGATTCGTGCACTGTCCGGCGTCAGCGCATACACCTTGACACTCGGCACGCTCGAAACGACCGGGGACGTGCGTTCGACCACGACGCCGATCGCCATCGACGTCGGACTGACCGATCGCCTTTCAATCGGCGTGCTCGTGCCGTATGTCGAAACGCGCAGCAATGCCCTGTTCATTTTGAACCGGAATGGGTCGGGCGCCAACGTCGGGCAGAACCCGGCATTCGGCACGACCACGGGTCCCACTTCTCGCAGCATCAACGGATCGCTCCTGCGCCAGCTGGCGCAGGCCCGCTCGCAACTCGCCGCAGAGATCACGCGTTGCGCCACGCTATCGGCGCTGAACTGCGAGGCGATTCGCGCCAATCCTTCGTCGGCCCAATCGTTGTTGCAGCAGTCGACGGCCGCGCAGTCGTCGGTGGTCGCGATTTACGGCGACAGTCTTCGTGGTGGCGCCGCCGTGGTACCGATCAGTGGATCGACGACGCAGTTGGCGATCAACGCCACACTAACGGCGTTGCGAACGGCCTTCAGCGGTTTCGGGATCAGTGGTCTGTCCGCGCTGTTCCCGTCAGCAGCGGTGCTCATCAACGGTCCGGGATCGATTGCGCGCATCGCACGTGACAGTGCGTATGGCGTGAACTACGAGAGGCTGGGCGGGACCCGGCGCTCCGGGATCGGCGACATCGATGTCATCGCTTCATTCCTCTGGTTCAACACGCTGGGTGCTCGGCCGAGTCAGTGGCTCAATGCGAAGCGCTTCGGCGTACGCAGCCAGGTGACTGGAGGTTTTCGTTTCGGCACCGCTGGTGCGGACCGTTCGGAAGATGCGCTCGATGTGCCGATCGGTGAGGGGGTGAGCGCGATGCTTGCCCGCAGCGTCACCGACGTGTTGTTCAGCGAGCGATTCTGGATGAGCGGCACGGTGCGCCTCATTCAACCGCTTGGTGATAACATCGCAGTGCGACGTCCCCTGTACACCGACTCCGCGCTGTTCTTTCCGTCGACGACAGAACGTGCGGCGCGAACACTCGGTCGTCGCATCGACATCGAGATCGCACCGCGCATGGTCATCGGTCAATACTTCGGCATCTCCGCCGCGTATCTCATCCGGCGCCACGAAGCCGACTCGTACGTATTTTCCGCAACGGAAACCGCGAGTGCCGCGACACTCACGACCTCATCGCGGATGTTGCAGGCGGCGATGTTCGGCCTGACGTTTTCCACGCTGTCGAGCTACATGCAGCATCGCTCGAAGTGGCCGCTCGAGGCGCAGTTCATGCACACGATGCCCATCACGGGCAGCGGCGACGCGGTCCCGGCCGTGGCGACCGATCGGGTCGAGCTGCGGATCTATACGGGCGGCTTTCCGCGACGCTGACCGACGCCCTTCCCGGAGTGCGGGACGGTGCGTGGCGCCACGTCGTCGCGCGTGCCGCGATCGAGCAGTTCGCGTGCATGTGCACGGCTGACTTCGCGGTCCGCGTCACCGCCCAGCATTCGAGCGACCTCGACGACGCGCGCTTCATCCGTGACGACCGTGGTGTCGGCCGTCGTGACGGTACCCACAGCGCCCTTGCGAACGACGACATGATGGTGGGCGCGCGCGGCGATCTGGGCGAGGTGGGAGATCGCTAGGACCTGGTGATGTCCGGCAACGCGCCGCAGCAGGGCGCCGACCTGCCACGCCACCGATCCGCCGATGCCGGCATCGACCTCGTCGAACACCAGCGTCGGCACCTGCTGCAACCGCGCCAGGACTGTGCTGAGCGCGAGCATCACGCGGGCGAGCTCGCCGCCGGACGCGATGCGCGCGAGCGGGCGCATCTCACTACCCGCGTTCAGGGTGGCCAAGAACGCCACTGACTCGCCGCCCCCTGCACTGATGTCTTCGAGCGGAGTGAGGATCACGTCGACGCGTCCGTCGGGCATGCCAAGTTCGGGCAGCAGCGCCGTCACCGCGTTCGCCAGTTGACGGGCACCGCTCATGCGTCGTCGCGTCAATTCTGCGGCGGCTTCACGCAACAGGCCGTCAGCGGCGGCACGCGCGTCGCGGATTGCACGTAAGTCGAGGGCGCCGCCGTCGACGAGATCAAGTTCTTCGCGTGCGCGCTGTCCGGTCAGGAGGACATCGTCAACGGTTGGACCATATTTGCGGAGCAACGTCAGCAGGATTTCGCGACGCGACTCCAGCTTTCGCAATCGGTCCGGGTCCGCATCGATGCCCTCGCCATACTCCTCGAGTTCCCGCGCGAGTTCATCCAACGTATAGACGGCTCCGTCGAATGCACCCTGCCACTGTTCCGTCCCGGGGTCGATGCGCGCGAGTGACGCCAACGCACGCCGGACGACGCCGAGGCTCGAGAGTGCGGCGCGGTCGTCGCCGTTGATAGCCTCCGCGGCCTGTGCGGCGATCGCACGCAACTCTCCGGCATGACTGAGGCGGCGGATGTCACCATCCAGCTGGTCATCCTCACCAACGACCGGTTGCGCCTCACCGATCTCGCGCGCAACGAATCGCAAGTAGTCGGCTCGTCGCTCGGCGTCCTGCCGCCGGACTTCGAGATTGCGTTCACGTGCTGCGAGCGCCGCCCGCGTCGCAAACGCCGCGGCCACGCGTTCGCCTCCCGCCGACGCACCGGCGAATGCATCGAGCACATCACGCTGATGCTCGGGCTCGAGCAATTGCCGCGAATCATGCTGCCCGTGCACGCTGACCAGTAAGGCCCCGATCTCGGCGAGGACGGACGCCGTGACGGCGGATCCGTTGATCCATGCCCGCGATCGACCGTTGCTCGCGATCTCGCGCTTGAGGACCAGCAGCTCGTCGTCGCTGTCGATCCCGCGTGCATCGAGCGCCGCGCGCACGGCGAAGCCGGATTTGAGGTCGAACACTCCTTCTACGGTCGCTTTCTCTGTACCGGCGCGCACGCGATCGGACGCAGCGCGCTCGCCGAGCAACATGCCGAGCGCACCGACGATCAACGACTTTCCGGCACCGGTCTCGCCGGAGAGCACATTCAGTCCTTCGGCGAGCGGAAGGCTGACGGTGTCGATCACCGCGACGTTTTTGAGACGCAGTTCGATGAGCATCGGTCTGATGGCGAGCGTACGCGCTTAGATCGTGTCGCCGTCTCGCGCGCTCAAGCCACCCCAGCCGAGCTTGCGTCGCATGCGACTATAGAACGTCGTGCCGGGGAATCGGACGATGTGCACAGGGTTCGGCGCGCGACGGACCACGAGTGTTTCTCCTGCGGTAAACGTAGTGCCGACCTGCCCGTCGATCGTTACCAAAAGTTCGAGCGGCCCATCATCGCCGCGGACCTTCACTTCGACCTGCGGCGGCAGCACCAGCGGTCGCATCGCCAACGTGTGCGGCGAGACGGGTGTCAGCACGATGCTCTCCACGGTCGGCACGACGATGGGGCCGCCCGCGGAGAGTGAGTAGCCGGTCGATCCCGTCGGCGTCGACAGCACCAGACCGTCGGCCGAGTACGTGCCGATCAATTCATCATCGACGTAGACGGCAAACTTCACCACGCGTGCGAAGCCGCCTTTGTGCAGGACCACGTCATTCAACGAGAGCCAATTGCAGCGCTCCGCTCCGTTGCGGTCGAGCGTCGCCGACCATAACGCCATGCGCGCTTCCGACATGAAGTCGCCGGCGGCGAATCGCCGAACTCCCAGTTCGAACTCTTCGCCGCTGCAACTCGTGAGGAATCCTAGGCGCCCAAGGTTGATGCCGAGAATCGGAATCGAATAGCCATTCAGGAAACGCGCGCCGCGCAGCAGCGTACCATCGCCTCCGAGCGTGACGAGTGCGTCGATCTGGTGCGGATCCTTGAGCCGATCGCCGTCCTCCGCGATCTCCCAGAGCTCGTCTTCGAACGCCAGCGTCAGCCCCAGTGACGGCGCGATGTCGAGCAACGTGCCAAGAATGGCGGGCAGACCAGCATATCCGCGATGGCCAACGACGCCGACACGCATCAACCGGCCATCGCTTCAGACTCGTGCAGTGCGCGCACACGAGCGGCGATGCCGACGCTGTCGAGCCCGAGTTCAGCCAGCTGTTTCCCGCGCGAGGCGGAATAGACGATGCGATCGGGTACGCCGTGGGTCGCGACGCGCACCGTCGGCGCGAGTCGCTGGATGATGGCGCTCATGTACGCGCCGAATCCGTTGACCACCGCGCCTTCTTCGACCGTCAACACGTGCGAGTGTTCGGCGAGTACCGCGTTCAACGTGACGGCATCGTACGGCTTGAGATAGCGGCAGTTCACGACTGAGACGTCAAGACCTTCCAACGCGAGTGCTTCGGCGGCCTTGAGCGCTGTATCCACCATCGTCCCAACCGCGAGAATGGCAAACTCATGTCCATGACGCAGCACTTCCCACGTGGCGTAGGGCGTCGCCGGAATCTTCGATATTTCCGGCGGTGTGTCAGGCGACGCATCGCGCGGCAAGCGGAGGCAGAACGGTCCGTCGGTGTGCTCGACGCCGGCCCGCAACAACCCGAGCATTTCGGTGCCATTGCGCGGAGCGGTGACCGTCATGTTCGGGACAGCGAGCATGTACGGAATGTCATACAGACCCATGTGGGTTTCGCCATCTTCGCCGACGAGACCCGCACGATCCATCACGAACACGACGGGGAGGTGCTGCAGCGCAACATCGTGAATGATATTGTCGTACCCACGCTGCAAGAACGTCGAATAGATCGTCACGATCGGCCGCAGGCGACGCGTTGCCATGCCAGCCGCAAACGTCACGCCATGTCCTTCGGCGATTCCCACATCGAAGAAACGATCCGGATAGGCCTTGCCGAACGCGCCCGTACCGGTGCCACTCGGCATCGCCGCTGTGATGACGACGACGTCCTTGCGCTCCGCGCCAAGCTCGACGAGCCCTTTTCCGTAGACCGCGGTCCACGCCGGATTCGCGGTGCTCGCCTTGAGCTGCTTGCCAGTCGCCGGATCATGGCCGGGTGGCAGCGCGTGCCACTTTTCACCGTGGTCGCCGGCCGGAAAACCCTTTCCCTTCTGCGTGATGACGTGCACGAGACGCGGTGTGTTCATCCCACGCACCGCCTTGAACGTGTCCAGCAACGCGTCCAAATCGTGCCCGTCGATCGGACCGAAATAACGGAACCCCAATTCCTCGAAGAGCACGCCGGGCGTGAGGAATGACTTGACACTCTCTTCCCATTTCCGCAGCAGCGTGCTCATCGATCCAAACGGCGCGGGCGCGTGATCGACCAGTTCCCCGATTCGTGACCGCAAGCGATTGTACAGCGGATTGCGCTGAATGCCGGTGAGATACTTGTGCATCGCGCCAACATTGGGTGCGATGGACATTTCGTTGTCGTTCAGTACGACGATGATGTCGCGATCGGAGTGGCCGGCGTTATTCAATCCTTCATACGCGAGCCCTGAGCCGAGCGACCCGTCGCCGATAATCGCGGCAACCTTGAACTGTTCGCCCTTTACGTCGCGCGCCGCCGCCATGCCGAGCGCCGCGGAAATCGACGTGGCGGCATGGCCGGCGCCGAACGTGTCGTAGACACTCTCGGTACGCTTGAGAAAGCCCGAGAGGCCGGCCTCCTGGCGCAGCGTCTCCATGCGGTCATTGCGTCCCGTCAGCAGCTTGTGTGGGTAGCCCTGATGGCCCACGTCCCACACCAGTTGATCGACCGGCGTGTCGAAGACCGTATGCAGGGCGATCGTCAGTTCGACCACACCAAGGCCCGCGCCAATGTGCCCACCCGTACGCGAACAGATATCGATGAGCCGATCCCGCATGTCCTGCGCCAAGGTGCGCAGTTCATCACGGGACAACGACTTGAGATCGGCCGGAGAGTGAATGCCTTCGAGAATCGACATGGAGAACTCGTGTAGTGCGTCGCGGGAGACGTCCGCGCCGTTGTGATGCCGACTACGATCGCCGTTCGACGATGAATCGGGCCAGCAGTTCCAGCGTCGGTGTCAACAACTGCACCGTCGACAACGCCGCACACCCATCCTCCACCAACGCGACGGCCCTGGCAATTGCTCCCTCGACGCCCAAGAGTGCCGGATAGGTGCTCTTGTTCAGGTCGAGATCGCGTCCGGCCGTCTTCCCAAGTTGGTCCGTCGTCGCCGTGATATCGAGCACGTCATCGGCAATTTGGAACGCCAATCCGATGGCCGCCCCGTATCGCGCCAGCGCCTGACGCTGCGCCGTCGACGCGCAGGCGGCGCGAGCCCCCAGCGTGACCGAGGCCGCGATCAGCGCGCCCGTCTTGAGCCGGTGCACTCGTTCAAGCGCTTCGACCGTGAGATGCACGCCTTCGGCCTCGAGGTCGAGAAGCTGTCCGCCGATCATCCCACCACCACCCGACGCCTCCATCAACTCGCGGACGATTGCTCCGGCCTCGTGCGCCGGCAGTCCAAGGGCGCGAGCGGCATGCCACGCGCTACGCGCCGCCAACGGTACCATGGCGAGCCCCGCCGCGGTCGCAATCGGCACCCCGTACACCCGATGCACGGTCGGTCGACCCCGACGTACGTCGTCATCATCCATGCAAGGCAAATCATCGTGGACTAGCGAATACGCGTGCACGACCTCGACCGACGCCGCGAGGTCGCGCACGTCTCCAGTCCCGCCGCACGCGCGATACGCCTCCATCAGCAGAATCGCGCGCAGTCGCTTCCCCTCGCCAAGCAGCGAATAGCGAATAGCCTCCGCCGTCAGCGGCGCAATGTCGCCAAGCCAGCGCACGCAGAACGCGTCGAGGGCCTGTTGCACCGCAACGCGGTCGCCGGCGAACGTCACAGCGGGGGTCTCGATGCTAGGCGCGGACATCGTCAACTCAGGACCCGAGGTCCGAGACCGAGAACGAGCCGTCGGCCGCTTCGACTAACTGCTGTACCCGAGCATCAACGGCCTTCAGCGACAGGCCCGCCGATCGCAGGTGACCGATTCCTTCCTCGAAAAGTGACAGGGCCTTGTCGAGGTCCAGATCACTGCGCTCCAGTTCGCGTACGATCTCCTCGAGGCGCTGGAGAGTCAGTTCGAAGGTCACGGCGTCTCCGTCGATAAGGGAATGGGCATCCCGTCCGGCAGTGTTCGCGAAACGCCGGCAGTCGCGTTGACGATACCATCTCGCAACCAGAGATCGAACACGGAACCGGCCGCAAATTGCTCACGATCGCTCAAAGTAGCTCCGCCGGGCGCCCTCGCGACAGCGAATCCGCGACCCAGCGTCGCCAGCGGTGACAACGCGTGGAGCCGCCCCGCGACGGCTTCGATTCGCGCATGGCGGCGCTCCACGACCTTCTCGGCGACCAGCGTGAGGCGCTTCTTGACCTGCGCCAGTGACGCCACGGCGCGATCCTCTCGACGCATCGCCGCTGCTGCGAGTCGCTTGCTCAACGATTCCACGCGCGCGATCACCTCCCGCCGCGAGGGCACCGCCAATTCTGCTGCCGCCGACGGAGTCGCGGCGCGCACGTCCGCCACCAAATCGCAGATCGTCACGTCGACTTCATGACCGACTGCCGAGACCGTAGGCATCGGGCAGGCGGCCAGTGCACGCGCGACACGTTCGTCATTGAAGGCCCACAGGTCCTCGCGCGCCCCGCCACCGCGTCCGATGATCAGCAGGTCGGCATCACCCCAGCGGCTCACCCGCTCGATCGCGGTGACGAGTGACTCCGGCGCGCCCTCGCCCTGCACCTTGGCACCGACGACGACGAGTTCCACATCGGCGCTGCGGCTCCGCGCCACCGTGATGATGTCGTGCAGTGCCGCGCCGTCGAGACTCGTGATGACGGCAATACGACGCGGGAATGACGGAAGTGCGCGTTTCCGCGCCGGGTCCAGCAAACCGTCGTTTTCAAGACGCAGGCGAGTCTGCTCGAGTGCTTTGCGCCACAGCCCGTCGCCCTCCGCCTCGATCGCGCGCACCGAAAACTGCAGATCGCCGCGGACCGGCCAGACCGTCATCTGGCCGAACGCCAGTACCTGCATACCGTCATCCGGCGTCGCTGGAATGCGGCGCTGTTGCGCGCTCCACACTACACACTTTACCTGCGCGTCGGCATCACGCAGCGCGAAGTACCAATGTCCGTTGCGATGCGCCTTGAAATCACTGATTTCGCCACGCACCCACAACGGCGGGAATGCCCCCTCGACGAGATCCTTCGCCGCCGAGGTCAGCGTGTGCACGGCAATCGCATTTTCGGGCGCGCTGCCAGGCGTGCCAGTGTCTGCCGAAGGTGGCGGGCCATACGCATTGCTTGCTGCCGTACGGCGCGCCATCGATCAGGACGCCGACGTCGCGAGCGTCTGCTCGGCCGCGCGTACCGTGTTCCGCAGGAGCATCGCGATGGTCATCGGGCCGACGCCGCCAGGTACTGGCGTAATCTTCGACGCCACGTCGACAGCGCTCGCAAAGTGTACGTCGCCGCACAACCGCGTGCCTTTGGCGCGCGTCGCATCCGGTACGCGATTCATGCCGACGTCGATCACGACCGCGCCCGGCTTGATCATCTCGCCCGTCACCATGTTCGCGCGTCCAGCCGCGACGATGAGGATATCCGCGCGACGTGTGTGATACGCCAGATCCCGCGTACGGCTGTGGCAGATCGTCACCGTCGCATCCGCGCCAGCGCGCGACTGCACCAACAGTGCCGCCATCGGCTTGCCGACGATGTTGCTTCGGCCGATGACCACCGCTTCCGCGCCGCGTGTTTCGATAGCGCTGCGCCGCAACAACTCGATGACGCCCGCCGGTGTGCACGACACGAAACCATCGGTGTGCCCGATCAACAGTTTGCCGACATTCACGGGATGAAAACCGTCAACATCCTTCTCGGGCAGGATATGACGGATCACCGTGTCGGGATTGATCTGCTTCGGCAATGGCATCTGGATGAGAATACCGTGCACGGCGCGATCGGCGTTCAATCGCTCGATCAGCGCCAGCAGTTCCGACTGCGTGGTCGACGCCGGCAACCGAATCGTGTGCCCCGCCATGCCGGCCGCCTGCGACGCTTTTTCCTTCGCACCGACGTAGGTGGCGCTCGCCGAGTCGTCGCCGACCAGCACCACGGTGAGTCCGGGTACGATCCCGCGTGCCGCGAGCAACGCGACGTCTCGGGCGACTTCCTCGCGTATCGTCGCCGCGATCGCTTTGCCGTCGATCAGCTCAGCGGGCAAAGTCCACCGCCCGACTCTCACGAATGACGACCACTTTGATCTGGCCCGGATACTGCAACTCGGATTCGATGCGCCGCGCAATCTCTTCCGACAACGCCGTCATGCGGGCGTCATCGACCTGTTCAGGCGTCACGACCACACGCACCTCGCGACCCGCCTGAATCGCGAAGACGCGATCCACGCCGCGATAGCTGGATGCGATCTTCTCCAACCCTTCCAGACGCTTGACGTACGTCTCGAATGCCTCGCGCCGAGCACCGGGCCGTGATCCGGAAATCGAATCCGCCGCCTGCACTAGCACCGAGACTTCGCTCTCGTGCGGCACGTCGTCGTGGTGCGCCGCGATACAATTCACCACCAGCGGGTTTTCGCCGTACTTCGTCGCGACTTCCACACCGAGCTGCACGTGCGTGCCCTCATGCTCGTGCGTCAGTACCTTGCCGACGTCATGCAGCAACGCACCACGCTTGGCTAGCGCCACGTCCAGTCCGAGTTCGGCCGCCATCATGCCAGCAAGCCATGCAACTTCCTTCGAGTGCGACAGGATGTTCTGACCGTAGCTGGTCCGCCACCGCATACGACCGATGAGTTTGATCAACTCCGGATGCAGTCCGGCGACGCCGACCTCGTAGGCGGCCTGTTCGCCGGTCTCGATGATGGTCGCCTCGACTTCCTTACGCGCCTTGGCCACTACCTCCTCGATGCGCCCTGGATGAATGCGCCCATCGCTGACGAGCTTCTCGAGTGCGAGGCGGGCCGTTTCCCGGCGCACGGGATCGAAGCACGACACCACGACCGTGTCCGGCGTGTCGTCGATAATGACGTCGACGCCGGTCGCGAGTTCAAATGCGCGAATATTGCGCCCTTCGCGCCCGATGATCCGCCCCTTCATCTCATCGTTTGGCAGCGATACCGCGGATACCGTGGTCTCGGCGGTCGTCTCAGCGGCGACCCGTTGCACGGCGAGTGCGACGATTTTCTTGGCCTCGCGCTCAGCATTGCGACGGGACGACTCGCGGATTTCGCGCAAGCGATTCCCGGCGTCGGCCATCGCGGCGTCTTCCATCCGACGGATCAACTCGGCCTTTGCCTGCTCGGCGCTCAGGCCCGCCAGCTGCTCAAGACGCCGGCGCTCTTCTTCAACGAGCTTCTCGATCTCCTTCTCGCGATCGCCGATCCGGGCCTCGCGCGTACCGACGTCGCCCGCGCGCTGCTTCAATTCCGTCTCGCGTCCTTCCAAGGAATCGCGCGCACGGTCGAGTTGAGTCTCTCGGTCGAGCACCCGCTTTTCTTCGCGCTCGATGTCACCGCGACGCTCGCGCAATTCGCGCTCGAGTGACTCACGAAGTAGCAGAATCTCTTCTTTCCCGCTGACGATGGCGCTTTTACGCGCGGTCTCAGCTTCCCGACGCGCTTCGTCGAGAATGCGTGTTGCCGTCTCGTCAGCGGTGGCCTTTGCCCGTCGCTGCTCGCCTAGTTCGACGCTCCGTCCAGCGCGCCGTCCGAAGACGAACGCCGCGACAGCCGAGATCAGTCCCAGGGCGCCAATGAGCGCCTCTACGACAATCCCTTCCATGAGATCTATGCTCCACCGCGGCGGGGCGCGGATTGAGTGTCCATCGCATCATATGGCATGCCCAAACCCATGCATCCGGACCAAACAGCAGCCGAATCACAGGCCCGGCGCTCGATGCGCTTTACCTCGTGAACGTACGGAAATCATTGCCGTATAGCAACCTGCGTACCGAAGGGTCGGCTCATCCGCGGCCAACGCCGCCATCCCGCCGATTCGGTGGCCTGCGTCGTCAGGCCGAGCCGGCGATGCGTTCGTCGCCGCGTTTCGCGGGGGGGAGGAGCGGGCGAATATCCGCCGCCAACTGCTTGAGGTCGGACGTCAGCGACTCCGCAGCAGCGCGCTCGCGAAAGAGCTCGTCGGTGATCTGGAGCGCGGCCAAAATGGCGGCCTTGTGCGTTTCGACGGTGGCGCCGCTGGAGATAATCGCGCGAATCGTTTTGTCGACGTGCGCGGCCACTGCCTCGGTATGGGCTGAGGACGCCTCGGTCCGGAGCGTGTAGTCCTCCCCGACAATTCGAACGCGCACGACCGTCTTGTTGTCCATCATCATCGTTCGGTCCCGGTCATCAACTGCTGGCGCAGAAAACGGACCCGGTCAGAAATGAGCGTGGTCCGCTCCTTGGCCTCGGCGAGCCGTGACCGTAGTCGTTCGTTCTCGGCGACCAGATCCGGGTCGACCGATCCTGCCGCGCGGTGTGCTCCGTGCAACGCAGCGGTCGGAAACAGCTCGACCGAAGCGCGCTCGAGCTCCGTATGGGCGTGCTCAAGTTGGGCCAGCGATTCCCTCGCTGTGCGCGCCGCTGCGGTCGACGCACGCGCTGCGGCCAACGCATGTTCACGCGATTCGCTGGCCGCCGAGAGCTCTTGGCGGCTATCGCTTAAGGCCCGTTCCAACTGGCCAGCCTGCAACTCGAGCTCGCGCGTTCGCGATTCCGCCGCGAGCGCGCGCCGGCGATACCCGGCCAGCTGGTCGGTGAGGTTTCGAACGAGCGTGTCGAGCTCACGGAATGCGGAGACTTCAGGACGCACGTGGTCGGATTCCCAGTTCCTTGTCGAGCGTGTCGAGAAGCTTCGCCCGACGCCCCTCGATTTCTTTTTCGCGCAGAGTGCGCTCCGGATGTCGGAACGTTAACCGCCACGCGAGACTGCGCGAGCCCAGCGCCACACCGTTCCCGCGAAACTCATCGAACAGTGCGACGCGTTCTAGCAGCTCGCCACCCGCCCTCCGCAGTACGGCTTCAACCGTTGCTGCCGTGAGCCCGTCGGGCACCACCAGTGCCAAATCGAACTCAGCGGCAGGTGTCACGGGCAGCCCGCTGACGCGAATACCGGCCGTGGCGGACGGCGCGCGCTCGACGACCGTCGCATGCGCATGCGCCCCTGCATCTGCGATATCCGCCGAAGGCATCACGCCCAGCGTTATTTCTACGCCAAACGCCTCGCTCGCCCACACCGGTCGATCCATCGGCACGTGCGCCACGTGTCCAACGAGCCCTTGTCCACTGACCTCGATCGACCAGACGCGATCACCGTCTGCTGGCGTGAGCGAGACGACCACACCCGGAAACGCCGCGCGCGCTAGGTCCTCGGCGATCGCCTTCACATCCCACAAGTCGTACGCGGGCGGTTGCGGCTCGGTAAAATGCGGTGGACGACGCGCGCCCATGACGAGCGCACCAACACGCATCTCTTCCCGCGGTAACCGGTCATTCGTGGGCACGAATGCGTTGCCGATTTCGAACAGTCGGATGTTGCCCTGCATGCGCGACAGATTGTATTCCGCACGCCGTGCGAGCGTATCCAGCAAGGAGGCACGAAGATACGGTTCGTCGTCGGCAAGCGGATTTCGCACGCGCGGTGTCTGCGCATCGCCGGTGGACGTGAATGGCATTGGACGGGTTTCGGCGAGTCCACGTCCGACCAGTACGTCGCGCACGCGACGCGCCGACAGATGCAACGGATGATCCGGCGCGTTCCCAGGACGGAACGGACGGAGCTCATCCGGCAACGCATCAAAGCCCATCAAGCGCGCCACTTCCTCGATGAGATCAACCTCGAGCAGCAAATCGTGACGCCACGACGGCACGGTGACCGCAAGATCCTCGCTCCGTTGTGTCACGCTGCAGCCGAGCGACTCCAGACGGCGCGAAATCTCGGAGGCTGCGACCTCCGCACCCAAGACGCGTGTCAGGCGCGCCGGCCGCAACGCGATCGCTGGACGTACTGCCGCGGCAGCACCGACATCCAACAGCGCGCCAACCGTGCCGTTCGCGACCTGCGCGATCAGTGCTGCGCCGAACTGTGCGATGGCGACAAGTGCCGCCGCATCGACACCGCGTTCGAAGCGATAACTGGCGTCCGTGTTGAGTCCGACGTGGCGACGGACGCGCCGCACGAAGCGCGGCTCGAATGCCGCGACTTCGAGCAACACATCCGTGGTGGTATCCGACACCTCGGAATTCTGGCCGCCCATCACGCCGGCCAACGCGACCGGCTTGTCGCCGTCGCAAATCACCGTCGTCCCGTCCGGCACCGAGCGTGTCATGCCATCGAGCGTCACGATGGACTCACCAGCGCGCGTCGAACGCACGATGATGCTCGACTGCGACAGCTTGGCCAAGTCGAATGCGTGCACCGGTTGCCCGAGTCCATGCAACACGTAATTCGTTGCGTCCACGACGTTACTGATACTTCGCTGCCCGATGCTTTCGAGGCGTTTCACGAGCCAGGCAGGACTCGGTCCGACGGATACGCCGCGAATGACGACGGCCACGTACGCTGGGCACTGCGACGCGTCGTCGACGCGGACTGTGATACCATCGTGCGACGCGACGGACGCGCCGCGCACAATCGTCGTCGGCATTGAAATTTCCGCGACGTCATCGCGTGGCACATCGGCACACGGAATGCCGAGGATGGCAGCGAGTTCCCGCGCCACGCCGCGATGCGACAATAGATCGGGGCGGTTTGGCAGTACATCGAGATCAAGCCGCGTATCGGCCAACGCCAACACGTCGAGTAGCGGCGTACCGGGAACCGCGTCGGTGGTGAGCGTCATGATGCCCTCATGGTCCTGACCGAGTCCCAATTCACGCGGAGAGCAGAGCATGCCGTTCGACGTCTGCCCGCGGATCTTCCGCTTTTCGATCTTGAGGCCACCGGGCATGACGGTACCCGTGCGCGCAAACGGGTATTTGTTGCCCGCGACGACGTTTGGAGCGCCGCAGACGACATCGAGGAGCGTGCCGCTGCCGTCATCGACCTTCGTCACCCACAAGTGATCGGAGTCGGGATGACGCCCCGCTTCGACCACGTGTGCGATCACGAACGGCGCGAGTTCGGCACCGAGGCGCTCCAAGCCATCGAGCGTGACGCAATGACGGCTCAGCAGCTCGCCGACCTCGGTGGCGCTGAGCGTATGCGGGACGAACTGTTTGAGCCAATCGTGCGAGACGATCATCGACCGAATTGCTCCAGGAATCGAACATCCGAGTCGTACAGCAACCGGATATCGTGAATGTCATACCGGGACATCGCGATGCGCGCCGGTCCCATGCCGAATGCCCAGCCGGTGTACTTCTCGCTATCGAGCCCGGCAGCTTCGAGCACGTTCGGATGCACCATGCCGCAGCCAAGAATTTCAACCCAGCGCAGACCCTTGCCGTCATTGAGGTCGACTTCGACATCCATCTGTGCGCCGGGCTCGACGAACGGAAAATACGACGGGCCAAAGCGCACGCGTCGCGTCGCGCCGTAGAAGCGTCGTGCGAACTCCGCGAGCGTCGCTTTGAGATCGACGAAAGAGATGCCTTCGTCGACGGCCAATCCCTCGAGTTGCATGAACGCCGGTGCGTGCGTCGCATCAAAGAAGTCGCGACGATATACCTGACCGGGAGCCAACACGCGCACCGGTGGCGCGAACTGCTGCAACGTGCGCACCTGTACGGGTGACGTGTGTGTCCGCAGCAACGTGTCTTCGCCGAGGTACAACGTATCGTGCAACTCCATCGCCGGATGATCGGGCGGAAAGTTGAGCGCCCCGAAGTTGTAGCGTTCCGTTTCCGCCTCGGGACCGAGTGCGATGGTGAAGCCCAGCTCGCGGAAAATGTCACAGATCTCGTCGATGACAAGCGTGACGGGGTGCAACGTGCCGTTCCATCCATGCCGCGCCGGCATAGACGGATCGAATGCGCTGGCTCCGGTGGTCGCGGACTGCGCGGCACCGAATGCGTCGAGCGACTGCTGTATCGACACTTTCAGCGAGTTGAACGCCGTGCCGGCGGCGCGACGCTCTTCGGCCGCCAGCGTTCGCAACGCGGCTTGCAGCGCGTTCAGCCGTTCGTCCTTCAGCGCATTCAACTGTCCTTTGGCGACATCGAGCCGCGTGCCGGGTTCGAGGCCATCGAGCAGCCTACGCACGTCGTAGGCGAGGGCATCAGCGAGAGCGAGATACTCGGAGAGTTGCACGAGAGGAGTTGGAGAGCCGTGGGCTGTGTCGTGAATATGGCCGCGATACGCGATGCGCGAGAGGCCGACATCCAACTGGATGCCGGCCTCTCAACTTAACCTCAGACGGTCGCGATTTACGCGGCGGTCTTGGCGGCGTCGATGGCTTGGCGGACCTGCGCGGCGATTGCCGCGAATGCTTCCGGCTCACGCACGGCGAGATCGGCCAGCACCTTGCGATCGATCTCGATGCCGGAGGCATGGAGGCCGTTGATGAAGACGCTGTACGACATGTCGTGCATGCGCGCGGCCGCGTTGATACGCACGATCCAGAGGCGACGGAAGTCGCGCTTCTTGTTCTTGCGATCGCGATACGCGTAGCGCCAGCCGCGCTCAACGGTTTCTTTCGCGGCCTTCCAGAGCTTGGAGCGGCCACCAAAAGCACCCTTGGCGTGCTTGAGAATCTGCTTTTTCCGCTTGAGGCGGACGACGTTTGATTTAACGCGAGGCATGGTCGGTTATCCTCAGGCGACGAGCATACGCTTGATACGCCGCACTTCGCCGTTGGTCTCGACGATCGTGGGACGGCGCAGATGGCGCTTCTTCTTGGCATCCATCTTGGTCAGGATGTGGCTCTTGTACGCCTTCAGGCGCCGAACTTTTCCCGATCCCGTGATCGAGAAGCGCTTCTTGGCGCCACTGTGGGTCTTCATCTTCGGCATCGTCTACTCGCGGCTACGGTAAACCGCCTCTGACACGAGACGGCCCTGCTTTGGATCACGCGCGAATCACTTCGGCGCGAGGATCATCGTCATCGATTTCCCTTCCATCATCGAGGGGCTTTCGATCTTGGCGATATCCGCCAACTCGACGGCCACCCGATCGACGACCTGCCTGCCCAACTCAGGGTGCGCGATCTGCCGACCGCGGAACATGAGCGTGACCTTGACCTTGTTCCCTTCATCGAGGAAGCGGCGCGCATGGCGCGTCTTCGTCTCGAAGTCGTGATCATCAATCCCTGGGCGGTACTTCACTTCCTTGAGATGAATGACGTGCTGCTTCTTCTTCGCGATCCGCGCCTGCTTCGCCTGTTCGAACTTGAACTTCCCGTAGTCCATGATGCGGACAACGGGTGGCCGCGCGGCGGCCGCCACTTCGACGAGGTCCAGCCCCTGCTCTGTCGCCTGGGCCAATGCCACATCGACTTCCATGATGCCGAGCTGACTTCCGTCGGCGGCGATCACGCGAACGGGGCTGATCCGGATTTGCCGGTTCACCCGTGGCGGACGCTTGGTCGAATCCTGAATAGGCCGAACTCCCGTGAGAAGAAACAGAAAACGCGGACCCCTGAACAGGAATCCGCGTCGCAACGACCACAGAACCGATCGCGCCAAGGCGCGTCGGTAGAGGTCGGTTCGATGGACTCCAGCAGCTCGCCTCGGGGAATGCGCACATTCCGCGTCGAGGGCCGAAGGGTGGGATGGGCGTCGCTGCCCATCCGCTTCTCGGTTTTTTTGCGACAGAACTTCTTATGAACCCGTGAAAGGTAGACGACTTAGGGGATGGGTCAAGGGGGCGACCAGCTCAGCCGGCCAGTCGGTACCCTTTCCCGTCCTGTGCCACCCGACCGAATCCCGTATCGGCGTCGTGCTCGAAGACCAGCTGCCAGTCGCCGGCGAGCGCGTCGCTGAGCAGTGCCCGCTTGGACTCCAGCGTCACCAGCGGCTCGACGTCGTACCCCATGATCCACGGCAGCGACAGGTGGTGGGCCGTCGGAACGACGTCTCCGAGGAAACACAGGGTCTCGCCAGCCGACGTCAGGATCACGCTCTGATGGTTGGGCGTGTGCCCCGGCGTTCGGCGAACGCGGATTCCCGGCCTCAACTCAGGCTCGCCGTCGATCAGATCGAAGCGCCCGGCAGCAAAGATTGGATCCCAATTGTGCGGGAAGTAGCTGGCGGATGTGCGCTCGTTCGCCCCGCACGCGTACTCGTACTCGCCGCGCTGGACCACGTATCGCGCGTTCTCGCACGTGGTCCGAACCTCGCCCGCCTCGTTGCGCCACGTATTGCCGCCCGCATGATCGAAGTGCAAGTGGGTATTGATGACCAACGAGACATCGGCGGAGGTGAATCCAGCCACTGCGAGTCCCGCTTCGAGCGCAGTGCGTCCGGCGATGGCGTCGTGCGTCGGGTTCTCCTCGACGCCGTAGATTTCATGGAATTTTGGCGACTCCTTGTTGCCCACGCCGGTGTCGATCAGCACGAGGCCGTCGTCGTGTTCGATCAGCAGGCAGCGCATGCCCAACTGGATACGGTTCCGCGCATCGGCTGGAATGCGACGCTCCCAGAGCGTCTTCGGCACGACGCCGAACATCGCGCCGCCGTCAAGACGCTGACCTCCCGCCTGAATCGCGTGGATGCGCCAGCGACCGAGCATGCGCGTGTCAACGAGTGGTTCTGGAAAACTCACGCGGTGTGATCCTCTGCAGCGGGAAGCGGAAATGCACGACGACGACGTTCGGACGCCGTGCGCGGTGCGCGACTGACGCGCGATGCGAGTCGCGCTTCGAGCATCGGCCAGGTCGCGATACCCTGTTCCTCGGCGATCTTCAGCATGCGCAACAACACGCGCGCCGTTGCCTCCGCATCGCCTGCCGCGCGGTGACGCGAGGCGATATCTACCCCGAAATACTGCGTGACATGATCGAGCGACCGGCGGCCCAACTCCGGAACGAACATCTTCGCCATGCGCACGGTGCACAGGCGCGGTCCCGCGAGACGCACGTTGCTCCGTGACAATTCTTCGCCGACGAAGCGCCAGTCGAAGGCGGCATTGTGCGCCGTGAAGACATGGCCTGCGATGCGCGATGTCACCTCGTCAGCAATCTGTCGAAAGACCGGTTGATCCTTCACCATCGCCCAGGTGATCTGCGTGAGCTCGGTGATGAACGCCGGAATTGGGCGCTCCGGATTCACCAACTGTGAGTAGACCTCGACGATCTCGCCCTCTCGCACCTGCGCGATCGCGATCTCAGTGATTCGGTCACCGTTCCCGGCGCGTGTTCCGGTGGTTTCCACGTCAACGACCGCAAAGCTCACGGACGATAACCCGGGTGACTTCGGTTGTTCAGCGCGCCCGACGGGATCGACCGTGTCCGCTCGCGAGACGGCGAGCAGCGCTTTCACGCTCTCTCGAAGCGACCAGTGTCCGGACGGGAGCTGCACGAACTCGTCATGACTCGACAGGAGGGCGAGCGCCATGCGCTCGGCGGCGTCTCGCTGCAGCCGCTCGACGCGACAGACATCGCGCATGAGCGTAACAGCGTCGAGCGGCCCAGCGGCCAACCGTTCCGCCGCCCGTGCCGAGAGCGTGGTCGGTCGTTGACTGATAACGGTGCCCGGGGCACTCGGACGCGAGGAGAAGTGAGCCGCCATGGGAGCAAGTTAGCGGCGTGCCCCGGCTAGTAAATCGACGCGCAATCTTCTAACTTTGTGAAGAATTTCACAAGCTCCTCCCGTGAAGCGAATCGCCGACTCTACAGTACGCCGCCTTTCGATGTACCTCCGCTATCTGGAGGATCTCGATACGCGCGGCCAGCATACCGCCTCGAGCGACGAGCTTGCACATCTGTGCGGCACGACGCCTGCGCAGGTGCGGAAAGACCTTTCCTTTTTCGGGTCTTTCGGCAAGCGCGGGCTAGGATATCCCGTTCACGAACTTACCGCCCACCTGCGACAGATTCTTGGACTCGAGCGTGAGTGGAAGGTTGTGATCATCGGCGCCGGTAAGATCGGCGCGGCATTGGCCAACTACCGTGGCTTCAAGCAACGCGGGTTTCGTGTCGCCGGCGTCTATGACAATAGCCCGGAAAAGATCGGCCACCCCTGGGGAGAAGCCATCGTTCGGGACATTGCGGATCTCGAGACGGATCTCCGAGGCGAGGACTCGATCATCGCCGTACTCGCCATCCCGTCTGAGGATGCGCAGGATGTGGTCGATCGCATGATTGCTGCCGGTGTCCGGGCGATTCTGAATTTTGCGCCGGCACAAATTTCGGTACCGCCGCACGTCTCGCTCAAGTCCGTCAACATGGCGATGGAGTTGGAAGGGCTCTCCTTCGCGTTGACCAACAGCCAGATAAACCACGGCGCCATTTAGTCCAGCGCGACGTCGTCCGACGAAACGTCAGGCATCGACGTATTGAGGGCACGCAACGCGCGCACCAGCTTTGCGAAATCCGCGGGACTCAGCACTTCTGGCCGCGACTCGGCCGATAGCCCGACGGACGCGATCACCGCCGCCGCCGTTTCCGCGTCAAGCGCCGCGACCGTTCGCACCACGCGCACGAGTTGCTTGCGTCGGAGGCCGAACGCTGCCTGCACGAAATGTCGATAGCGAACCTCGTCCTCTGGATCGATCACGGCGACATCGCGCGGAGTGACACGAATCACGGCCGAGTCCACGGTTGGCGGCGGATTAAAGGCACCAGGCAGCACCCGACGAATGAGTTCGACGGAGGCAAACGCCTGGACGTTGACCCCTAACGCTCCGTAGGTCTTGTCACCGGGTGGCGCGGCGAGGCGATCGGCGACTTCCTTCTGCACGAGATACACGGCCACGTCAGGGCGCGGCTTCTTGAGCGCGTGAAAGAGGATCGGCGTCGTGATGTAGTACGGGACATTGCCGGCGAGCACGTAAGGACCACCGGCCAGCTCAGCGAGTGAAATTTTCAACACGTCGGCTTCGACAATCTCGATGTTCGGGCGATCCGCATATCGGTCGCGTAAATGCGTCACGAGATCCCGATCGATCTCGATCGCGATGACCCGACCGGCGCGCTCGATGAGCCGGTCGGTGAGAATTCCCCGCCCCGGTCCGATTTCGATCACCGTACGATCGTGGATGGGCCCAAGCGCCTCGACGATAGCATCGAGCACGCGTTCGTCACGCAGAAAGTGCTGCCCGAAGCGCTTGCGCGGCGCGGGCAATGCTGGAGTGGGACGACGCGTTTGTCGATTCACGAGGGCTTGTGCAAGGGTACGTTCACGAGCGCATGCTCATGAGGGGCGATCAACGATGACTGCAGCGAGATCATCACGAAGCGGCGTGCCGGCGACGTGTCCATCAACGAGGGCGAACAGGGCGCGCAGGATCACGTCCGGCGACTCGCCCGCCGTCTGCGCCGCGAGCAACTCGAGAATGCGCGCTTCACCGAGTCGCGCATCGCGCGCATCGCGCGCATCCGTGAGTCCGTCGGTGAAGAGGACCAACCGATCGCCAGGCCGCCACGTCATGACGCACTCGTCGATCGGCGCATCGCTGAACCCAATCGGTGGCGCAATGGCCGCGAGCCGTGTGCAATCACCCTCCCGACCCACGCGAAAGGCGTGCGGATGTCCGGCGTTCGCGAACCGCAACTCACCAACGCGACTGTCGATAACGGCGTAGCACAGACTGAGCGACATCTCAGTCGACGCGAGTTCGTCCGCCAGTGACCGTTGCACGGCTTCGAGCGCAATCGAGGGATCGAATGCCGCCTGTACATGGATGGCCGCAGCGCTCAATGCGAGTGCCATGACGAGCGCCGCCTGATACCCGTGACCGGATACGTCACCGATCAGGACCCCGGTGCGATCACGATCCAGGCGCGCCAGGAGGAAGAAGTCACCGCCGACACTCTCCGCCGGAACGACGCGTACCGCCGCACGCGCTTCCGGCGCAACGACCGACGGCCGTGGCAACAGTTTCAGCTGGAGGTCGTGCGCGAGCCGCATCTCACGCTCGAGCTGTTGCCGCTCGACGGCGGCACGGACGAGCGAGGCGTTGTGCATCGCCGTGCCGATTTGTGTGCTGACGGCAATCGCGAGCTTCCGATCGCCGGCGGTGAAGGCTCTGCCGGCACGATGCCCGCCGAGGACGAGCACACCCAGCGGCACGTTGGTCATGGCGTCCATGGTCGCGGGTCCCACCCGCCGCGCTGTGATCGCCGGATGCGGTCCCGTGATGCCGACTCCGGTGCTCGGGCGCGTGATTGCCACCGCAAGCAGTGCGTCGCCATCGAAGGACAGCACCGGATCGGCCATCCGCGCGGCGACGCCGTCTTCAGTGCAGGCACTCGCCGTCCGGTAGGCGCGTACCGCGATATGTCCGAACGCATCCAGCGCGACCGCAGGATAGCTCGTGCCGTCGAGGCCCATGGTCGCGATCGGCGTCAGCATTGACTGGCCGCGTTGGGCGCTCAGGAACACGGCACGCGTGGCACCGACGGTGATAGCGAGTTCGCGCAGCAGCGTGTCGGCGACGTTCTCAACCGACGTCGTACCACCCAGTAACTCGCTGATCGCATATAACAGGTTGATCTCTTCGTACCGCTCGACGAGCTCCTGCGCCGCGCCGTCCCGCTCACGCGCCAGTCGTCGCACGAGTGGAATGAGACCGCTGAGCAGTCGATCGATCTCGGTCGATCCGCCCGGTTCGAGGATCAACCATCCGACGCTCTCGCCGGTATTCGCCAAGTGTGCGACGACGTCGTTCGTCCGCGCCCACGCCTGCACATCCCACGCGGTGGGTCCGGACGCGGTGCGCGAGGCGAATCCCGGTGACGACGCGCCGAGCAGCGTGGCGGCGACGTTCCCGTCCCGACGTTCCCAGAGTGCCGCTTCGCGCCCGGTGGCCTCGCGAAACGCGGCCAGAAGGGCGGCGACCTCGCTCATGATCGATGCAGTACCAGGCGCAGCATGTGTCCGCGCGGCGACTCCAGTCGCAGACTCTCCACCGCGTTCATCAACGAGCGCATGAGAAACACCCCGCGTCCGTCTTCGCGCTCGAGCCACTTTGCATCATCCGGCGTGTGCTGCATCGCGTCCAGATCAAAGCCTTCGCCCTCGTCGGTCACCTCGACAATCAGACGCGTCGCGTCGATGACGACCACCACCTGGACCCGTTTTACCAATACTCCGGCGTTGCCGCGTATGATCGCATTCGACAGCGCTTCCGTCACGGCCACCGGAATGTTCAAGCGACAATGCGACGGAGAAAATCCCGCCGCCACACAGAGACTCTGCACCGTCTCGACAATCGGCGAGATCGCCTGCACATCTGATGCGATCGTCCACGCGCGACGCGCCACGCAATCGTGAACGCGAGGCGCGGAATGTCGGGAGGAGCGCCGTGCAACCATGCGCTCAGGAACCGGCGAGCGCGTCTTCGCGCGAGGAGAAGAGCGGGAAGAGCGAATCGAGCCGCGTCAGTTCGAATAACGTGCGCAGATCATCGTTAAACCCGGTCAGACGCAGGTCACCACCAACTTCGCGCAAGCGCTTGCCGAGCGAGACCAGCGCGCCAAGCCCAGAGCTGTCGATGTACGCCGACTTGGAAAAATCGACAATGACGAGGCAAACGCCTTGCTCGACCTCGTCGAGGATCACCTGCTTGAACTCCTGACGGTTCCCGACGACGAGTTGGCCGTCGACGTCTACCACCAGACGATCGTTGGTGCGCGCGAGGGTAAAGCTCATAGGAGGCACAGAAGACCGAGAATCAGGAGACGATTGCCGAGGGCGTGACCGAGGCCGCCTGCAGTGCGGTGATCGCGGCCACATGAACAATGTCGTCGCTCGTGGCCCCGCGGGACAAGTCACTGCAGGGGCGCGCGAGTCCCTGCAGAATCGGACCGATCGCCGATGCGCCCCCCAGGCGCTGAACGAGCTTGTACGCGATGTTCCCCGCATCGAGCGACGGAAACACGAGCACGTTTGCCGTCCCGGCTGCGGCTTCTCCGGACGCCTTTCGCCGTGCGATGGTCGGCAGGAGCGCGGCATCCGCCTGCAGTTCACCCGAGACGACCAACGACGGCGCCTCCTGCCGCAGTATGTCTAGCGCTTCACGCACCCGACTGACGGACGGACCATCCGCACTGCCCATGGTGCTGTACGAAAGGAGCGCCACTCGCGGCTCATCGCCGACAATTCGCCGTCGGTCGACCGCGGCCGCCAACGCGATATCCGCGAGCTGCCGCGCCGTCGGATCCGGCACCACGGCGCAATCGGTGAATGTCAGCACTTCGCTGCCATTCCCGCGAAACTCGGGGACGATCATGTAGAATGCCGACGACACGGTGCGCACACCGGTCGCCGCACCGACGGTCCATAAAGCGGCGCGAAGTACTTCGGCGGTCGTGTGCACGGCGCCGGCGACGCAGCCGGCCGCGTGCCCCAGTGCGACCAAGGCGTCGGCGAAATACAGGGGATCCGTCGCCAATCGCTCGGCGTCCGCCTGCGTGAGCCCCTTCGACGCTCGACGGGCGAGCAGGTGCTCGACGACGTCGGGCAACCGCGCATCGTTCAGTGGATCGATCAGATGCGCGCCATGCGACGGCACGGGTCCGGTGGAGGCATCGCTGCGGCGCACCAGCCACGGGTCGACCGATCCCATCTGCGACAGGCGCACGACCGCCTGCACGGTGCGCATGTCGGTGGCCTCCGGAAAGAGGATCGTTCGTGCAGATGCCGCCGCGCGCCGATGCACTTCGTCGAGAAAGGCGGTTGCGTGATCCGAAGGATCGGGCCGTGCCATCGCCATCACCGGGAAAATCGTTCCGCGAGCGCGCGCGCGATGACCGGATGCACGAGTCGCGTGACATCGCCGCCAAAGCGCGCCACTTCGCGCACGATGCTCGAACTGATGTAGGTGGTATCGAAGGACGGTGCCATGAAGATCGTCTCGAGCGACGGATGCAGGTGCCGGTTCATCAGCGCCATCTGAAACTCGTACTCGAAATCACTCACGGCACGCAACCCACGCACGTTCACATGGGCGCCGACTTCGCGCGCGAAATCGACCAACAGTCCGCTGAACGCGCGCACCTCGACCCGAGGATCGTTATTCGTCACGTCGCGGATATAATCGATGCGCTCCTCGACCGTGAACAGCGGTTGCTTGTTTACATTCGTCGCGACCGCCACGATCAGTCGATCCGCGAAGGTGAACGTGCGCTGGATCAGATCTTCATGCCCGTGCGTGATCGGATCGAACGAACCGGCGTACAGCGCGACGCGTTCGCCGCGGTCGAAAGAAGCGGTCACGGATCGGAGGCCCGAAAAAATGTCAGCGACGTGGAGCCATAGCGACGCGTCTCGCCTGGGGCAGGCATGCTCATCGTCGACGCATGTTCGATGCCGAAAATGGCGGAAAACGGCACCTCGAGCCAGCGTTGCACCAGCGACTGTGTCGTGTCGGACGCGTACGGGGGATCCGCGAAGGCGACATCGTACGCCAGCGGACCGAGGTCGCTGACGAATGCGACCGCGTCTTCCCGGTGAATTATCGCGCCTCCATGTCCCCCGAGGCCCTCAAGATTCACCCGGATGACTTCCATCGCTCTCGTCGACTTCTCGACAAAGTCGCACGTCGCCGCGCCGCGCGAGAGCGCCTCCAGTCCCAACGCGCCGCTGCCGGCGCACAGATCGAGCACGCGTGCTTCCGGCAACTGATGGTGTACAATGCTCATCCACGATTCCCGGATGCGATCGCCGGTCGGTCGTACGAGGTCACCCTCGGGCGCCTCGATCTTTCGACCGCGCCATCGTCCCGCAATGATTCTCACGCGTCCACCATCATCGACTTCATCCTTTAACGTCAGCGACCTTCAATTGCAGGCGCGAGATGCCACGATACTCGTCTCGCTCAAGACGGAATGCGAGATCGATCGGCCGAGCCACGTCGAGCCCGGCGGCGCGGCCGGCAAGGCCCCAGCCGACCGCATCCACGGTGCCATCGCGTACGTCGAGCGTCAGACGCACACCGTCGGTCCCGATCCGCCGTGGTGCACTGGCCATGCGTGCGCCAAGTGTGCGAAACACTGGCGCCGGGTTGCCTATACCGAACGGTTCGAAGTGACGGACCAGCCGTTCGAGTTCGTCTCCGACGTCATCCATCGTTACATCGAGATCCACGCGCAGCTCTGGCACCAGATCCGCTTCGCACAGGCGCGTTCGTGCCACCGCGTCGAATTGTTCCGTAAAGGCCGGTAGATTGGTCGCGTGCATGGTCAGTCCGGCGGCCGCACGGTGCCCGCCATAGCGTACGAAATGCGCGGAACACTCACCGAGCGCCGCGTGCAGATCGAACGGCGTGATCGACCGCCCGGAGCCTTTCCCGATGCCCTTGTCGACCGCGACGAGCACGGCCGGCCGGGCCGTCTGTTCGACGATGCGCGAGGCCACGATGCCGATCACTCCGGCGTGCCACCCTTCGCGTGCAAGCACGAACGCATACCGATCGCGCATCCCGGGCGCGTCCAGCTGCCGTTGCGCATCGTCGAGCACGGCGCGATCGAGCTCCTGTCGCGCGCGATTCAACTCTTCGAGTTCGCGTGCGATCACGTTGGCTTCGTCGTCGCGTTCACAGAGCAACAGACGGAGTCCCAGCTTCGCATCCGCGATGCGCCCCGCGGCGTTCAACCGCGGCGCCAGCACGAAGCCCACGCGTCCGGCAGTCAACGGCTTCCCTTCAAGTCCGGAGGAGCGAATGAGCGCGCGCAAACCCGGATGGGTGGTCTCTGCCAGCAGCTTGAGACCGTAGCGCACCATCACCCGGTTCTCGCCGCGCAGGGGGGCAACGTCGGCGATTGTCGCGAGGGCTACCAGATCCAGTTGCCGCTGCGCGAGCGTCGGGGAAGCACCCATCGCATCGCATAGCGCCATCGCGATCTTGTACGCCACGCCGACCGCAGCCAGATCCTGATCCGCCGCCGACGACTCGGCGCGGCGCGGATTGCAGACGGCATACGCAGCCGGCAGCGGTCCACCGGGCAAATGGTGATCGGTGATGATCACATCCACGCCGGCGGCGGTCAGCGATGCGACGGCGTCGATAGCACTCGTTCCGCAGTCGCACGTAATGACCAACGATGCTGACGCGGCAAGCGCAGCCGCCACGCCGGCCGGTCCGAGGTCGTAGCCGTCCGTCAGTCGGTTGGGCACGAACGGTACCACCTGACGCGCACCACAACCACGCAGGACGCGCGTCATGAGCGCGGTCGAACTCATGCCGTCGACATCGTAATCCCCGTGCACGAAGATCGTCTCTCCGCGACGGATTGCGGACGCGATGCGGTCGACGGCGCGTGGCAGATCGAACAACGTATCCGGCGCGCGCAACTGCTCCAAGCGAGGGCGCAAATACTGCTTTGCGGCGTCGCCGTCGTGATAGCCGCGCGCCACCAGTAGGCGACAGATCGGCTCGGGCAGCAGCAATTCGCTCGCGAGTTGTCGAACGGTCGTGAGATCGGCTGGTGCCGTCATCACCCATCGCGCTTGGGGCCGCGAGCGCGGCAGTGCGACGTCCGGTGCGACATCCGGCGCGCGCGCCGGCGTCGAACCACTGCCCGCCGCAGGTTGCACGCGGGCTTCGCCCCCATTCAGGGAGCCAGTCAGGGACGGCGGCGGCGGGACACTCACATCGGACAATCTAGCCCGTGAGCGTCCCGACTGATACCCGAGTGATACCGCACGGCCGCCAGTGCTCAGGCGGCCGCTGGCGACTAAACCGCTTTCGGTGTGGCGGCCAAGTAGAGCAGCACGCCGCAGCCCTCACAGATCTCGATGGACTGTCCGCTGGCCATCGCGGGCCGGCGCTGTAACGGGATCGCCGTATCACAGCTGCCGCACGAAAAGTCCGCGTGCAGCGCATAGATCGCCGCCGAGCGGCGACGCTGTTGCAGTCGGTCGTACTTGGAGAACAGCGACCGTCCGACGACCGCAGCCGTGATTGCCCGCTTGGCCTGCGCCTCAGCCAACTCGGCCTCGATCGACTGCCGTTCGATCAGGATCGTTTCGCGTGCATCGTTTTGCTCGTGCACGATCGACTCGAGCACTTCCCTCGACGCCGTGGCGGCCGAACGCAGGTCCGTAATACGACGCGACACTCCCAGCAGTTCGCTCTCTTCATCCGCCAGCACGCGCCTGGCCGTTTCGACCTGCGCCATGGCGGCGGTCGCTTCTTTCAGCTTATGCGCCTGATTCAACACGTTGAGGTTCTTCTCGTGACGATCGCGATGATCCGCGATGCGCGATTCGAGCGCATGAATGCGGGCCAACTCGCGTTCGAGGGCGGCGTCGTTGCGACCGACTTCATCCGTCGCGCGCTGCCGCGCCTTGTCCAGTGCCGCCATGCGCGGCGCTAACGCGTCGCGTCGTGCTTCGATCGCGCGAATGCCTTCATCGTCCTGCTGCACCGCTAAGAGTGCTTGGACCTCGGGATTCACTGCGCCTCCAGACTGTGGTCGTTCATATCACCTTTTCGGTTTACCTCGTGGACTGCGGATCGGCAAGAGCCGACCAACTTCCTTCACCAACTCCGTTTGCTCTCGCATGAGCGCTTCCTGCTCTTCCAGCGACGCGATACCCATTGCGGCTCGAATCTCGTCGATACGTGTTTCAAGCCGACGCGCATCCAATCGCGCCAGGCTCAACGACACGTCCGCGGCTTCCAACGGCAGCACCTGTCCGATCTCGGTGAGTTCGCGCAGAACCTGAACGGCTCCCAACGGTAGCGTTCCGGCAATCTCATCCAACGCGTCGTTGTGCCCCGCTTCAAGGAGCGCCGCGAAAATGGCGCGGTAATTCGGATCACGAAACTCCGGCGGCGCGTGGCGTTCAGCCACACGTTCGACCAAATCGCGATCTACAAGCATAGCGCGCACCACCGCACGCTCGACCGGATCATCTCGGCGAGGGCGCGGGGGCACCATCGTGGCTTGCCATTCGGGTGCCATTGGCTTGCCGCGACGTCCGGTCCACGGGCGACGCTGAGGGAGCGTCGATGGGGATGGCGCAGAGTTCTCATCCGGTGGTGGTCCGTTCGGCGCGGGGGGCGACTCATGCTCCGGTTCAACGGACCGCCGCACCGGACTGCCGGGCCCCATCGACGGCGGTTCATCGGCCTCACTCGCGATCGTCGATTTGTCGAGGTGCGACACGTCGGCCAAGCGCGCCAGATACAGATCGCGTGTCAGTGGATCACGTGCGGCCCGTAGTGTCGGCAGCAGTTTGTCGATGGCCTGACGACGGTGGCGGAGATCCGCGAACCAGCCTTTTCGCGCCAAGAGCTGAATTTGCCGATCAAACAGATCGATCGCGTGCGCCAACTGCGTTTCCAGCGCGCCCCGTCCGTGCGCGCGCACGAAGGTGTCCGGATCTTCGCCATCTGGCAGCGAGACGACGCGGACGGCGGCTTTGTGTCGCAGCAATTCCAAGCCCGAGCGAAAAGTGGCCTTCTGACCGGCATCGTCGCTGTCGTACAGCAGGAAGATCTCGCTGGCGTATCGCACGAGCAGCGCCGCTTGTTCCTCCGTGAGGGCCGTGCCAAGCGGTGCGACGACTTCCTCGACCCCAGCCAAAACAAGACGGATCGCATCGAGATACCCTTCGACGACGATCGCGCGACCGGCGCGCCGCATCGCGTTCTTCGCCGTGTGCATGCCGTACAACGTGCGGCGTTTCTGAAAGACCGCGGACTCGCCGCTGTTCAGATACTTGGGGGTCGCATCGCCCATCGCGCGCCCGCCAAACCCGACATGATGCCCCATTTCGTCGAGGATTGGAAACATGATGCGCCCTCGAAACCGGGCACGGGTCTCCGTCTCTCCTTCACGGCGGAATAACACGCCCCCATCGAACTGGCGCGCCTCGTCAAATCCAAGAGCGCCAAGATACCGGCGCATCGCGTCCGGATCGCGTGGCGCGAACCCGATCCCGAATCGCGTGCGTGCCGCGTCATCAATGCCGCGACTCTCAAGATACGCTCTCGCGTCGCGCCCGATCTGTTCGTCCTGCAGTTGCGTACGAAACCATTCTGCGGCCGACGCGAGCACTTCCCAGTTGCGTTCGTTCGGATCGGGCGCGTGCACGCGCGTCGGCTGATCGATGACCTCGATGCCGACGCGTTCGCCGACCAGCGTCACCGCGGCCACCCAATCCAGACCAAGTCGCTTCCGGATGAACGTGAAGACGTCGCCGCTCTCGTGACAGACGAAGCAGTGGTACATGTTCTTCTTCGGCTGGACCGAGAAGTTCGCCTTCGTGCCGTTGTGAAAGGGACAGGGACCGCGAAAGTCCGTCCCTTGACGCTTGAGCGGCACATATTCGCTGATGATCTGCACGATATCCGCGGCCGACCGTACGCGTTCGATCACGTCATCGGCGATCACGAGAGCATCGCCACGGTGACACCGTCTCCGCCATCGTTCCACGCGCCGAGACGAATGCCGGTGACCCGCGTGTCCTTCTTCAGCATCTCGCCGACGCGTGCGCGCAAGGCACCCGTCCCTTTGCCGTGAATGATGCGCAGTTCCGGCATATCCGTGCGCACCGCCGAGTCCAGTGCCTGCAGTACCCGATCGTCGATTTCATCCACGCGCATTCCGCGTACGTCGACCTCACGCATCGGATCCACGTCGGGGGCATCCCCGACGAGCGACACCTTGAACGCCGGCGGCGGCGGCGCGACCGTCCGCGTGAGCGTGCGAATCGGAACCGATAGCGTGAGTGAACCCACAAGGACACGCGCCTCCGTGCCCTTCACACTCACGACTCGTCCGGCCTTGTCTCCGAGCGTGCCAACCAGGACGGCGTCGCCGACCGCGAGCGGCGCATCGCTGCGCACGGCGCGCGTACTCGGCGAGGCCGACTTCGCTGCCACGCTCACGCCCCGATTCGTCTCAGCGCGCTTCTCCGCCTGGCGTTCGCGTTCCCGCTGCGCACGCGTCTCGACCCGTTCGACCGCCGCATGCTGCGCCGCCGCGGCGTCCTCGATCGCACGGCGCGCTGCGCGGGCCGCTTCTTCCATTTGGTCCGATTGTTCGGCTCCACGCGCACGAACGTCCGCGATCGCCCGCTCGACCTCCCCACGCGCTTCCAGCAGGTAGCGTCGCGTCTCTCGTCGCGCTTCCCGTTCCGATTCGCGTTCGCGTTCGCGCACCTTGAGTTCGCGATCCGAGACGGTCGCCACGCGCGCACGATACTTTTCCGCGTCGATGGCCATGAGGCGTTCGCGATCCGTCAGAATCGCCTCACGCGCCTCGAGGTCGGCGAGCAATACCGCAAGATCGCGCTCGCCAGCCGGTAGGCGTTCCTCGGCCCGATGCAACACGGCTTCAGGCAGCCGCAGCCGTCGAGCAATGCTGATGCCGTAGCTGCGACCAGGCACCCCCTTCAGCAGCCGGTAGCTTGGCGCCAGCAACACGGCATCAAACTGCAACGACGCATTGACGACTCCGGCGACTTCGGTGGCCAACAGCTTGAGTTGTCCCAAGTGCGTCGTGGCGACTGTGAGCGTCCCGCGGTGGGTCAACGTTTCCAGAATGGCGCCGCCCAGTGCCGCGCCCTCTGAGGGATCCGTGCCTGAGCCCAGTTCATCGACCAGCACCAGCGACGCCGGCGTCGCGAGGTGCAGAATCTCCCCGAGGTTCTTCAGGTGAGCGCTGAAGGTGGACAGGCTCGCTTCAATGCTCTGCTCGTCACCGACATCGGCGAATACATCGTTGAATACAGGGAGGCGCGACAGGGCGCCGACCGGCGCGGGGATTCCGGCCTGTGCCATCATGCTCAACAGGCCGATCGCTTTCAGTAACACCGTCTTACCGCCAGTGTTGGGACCCGAGACCAGCATCGTGCGTTCGTGCGGATCGAGCGTGAGGTCAAAGGGGACCACGGGCACGCCGCGCGCCAATAACAATGGGTGGCGGCCATCGACGATCGTCAGCCCATCGGCGGGATCGACGAACGCGACATCCGCACAGCGCGCTTCGACACCGTACTTTGCACGCGCGAACAACGCATCGAGGGCGACGAGCGCGTGATACGCGGCCTGAATCGCATCGTGATACGGGCGCAGTCCCTCGGTGAGTTCGCGCAGTACCCGTTCGACTTCGCGTTGCTCTTCCATCTCGAGTTCGCGCAGACGGTTGCCGAACTCCACGGCCGCCGGCGGCTCAACGAAGATGGTCTCTCCTGTGCCGGAACTGTCGTGCACGATGCCCCCGACATAGCCGCGCGCACCGCGCCGCATGGGCATCACCCATCGCCCATTGCGCATGGTGACGGAAAGGTCGCCGACCTGATGATGTGACTCGAGCTTCCCCATCTCACGCTCGAGCAAGCGCACCAATTCGCCCTCGGCCATTCGCAATTCGCGACGCACGCGGCGCAACGCCGGCGACGCCTCATCTTTGACGGTCCCATCATCGCCGATCGCGCGCGTTATCGCTTCTTCCTGCGCACGCAGGTCGATCAAGGCGTTCGCGAAGTCCTGCAGGAACGCCAGCAGCACGACTGGTCGACGCGGGTCACGCAACGCATTGCGCGTGCGGCGTGACGAATGCAGGAGGATCGCCCCCTGCAGCAATTCGAGTGCGTTCCACGACAGACCGTCAATGCGCAGTCGTTTGAGCGGTTCGGCAAGGTCGGGAATCGGCTCACTGACCCAACCGGCGTCCGACTCAATCAGTGAACGCATGGCCGTGACGCGCGCGTGCTCGGCTTCGATCCATTCCCGATCGGTACTCGGCACGAGGGCGCGCACGGCGGCAGCGCCCGGCGCGGAGTGCGCGCGCGAGGCGACGAGCGCGAGCAGTCGCGGAAATTCGAGAATGCCGAGGGCGTGCGCGTTCATTCGAGCGCGTTAGATCAGCGCGTAAGAGCGGAGAAAACGAAGACCCGGATACCGAGGGTTCGGATCCGGGCCTGAAAGTTCGTCGGTTGTGCTGTCGTACTCAATCGTCTTGAGCGGTCAAGCGCGTGCCAATTCCTCGCGCACGATGGTACTGATGGTACCGCCGTCCGCCTTTCCCTTGAACTGCGGCATGACCTTGCCCAACACCGCGCCCGCGTTGGTCGCACCGGTGGCCATTGCTGCGCGAACAGCCGCCCGGATCAGCTCTGGATCGATCTGCGCAGGCAGGTACCCCTCGAGCGATCCGACTTCCGTCTGTTCCTTGTCGGCGAGATCGATGCGACCCGCTTTGCGATACAGCTCGACGGATTCACGGCGCTTTTTGATGCCTTTGCGAATCACTTCGACGATGTCCTCGTCAGTCGCGTCTCGGCGCAACTCGATCTCCCGGTTCTTGAGCTCCGAGATGACCATGCCGAGTAGCATCACGCGGTCTTTTTCCCGCGCCCGTCGAGCGGCCGCCTGGTCTGTCTGTAACCGCAGGAGCAGCGGAGCGCCCTCAGCGGACACGGAAGTACTCAGCCCTGACGCGTGCGGCGATTCTTGCGCACGGCCGCGTTCATCTTGCGCTTGCGACGCTCAGATGGCTTTTCGTAGTGGCGATGCTTGCGCAGATCAGACAAGATGCCGGCCTTCTCGCACTTCTTTTTGAAGCGCTTGAGGGCCCGCTCGAAGTTCTCGTCTTCGTGGATGATGACTTCCGACAAACTCGATCTCTCCGTGGGGCTACACGTCGCGGGTCGAATGGCGATGAACGCCAACTGATCCCGGACGGCGGCGGATAATGTGACGCTTGCGTGGTGCGGCGACGATTTTCGCCGCTCGACGAGACACAAGCCAAAGTACGACAGCCATGTATCTTACCCCTGTCCTACGCCGTGGTCAACCCGGTGGCCACGTCATTGCACGTCCGCCAAGGAGGTGCAGATGAAGATGGTGGACCGACTGCCCACCGTCGTCGCCCGTGTTCATCACGGTCCGATACCCGGAGGCGGCGATCCCTTCCTGACGAGCGACCTCCGCCGCGAGCAGCGCCACGGCGCCCAACTCGAGCGCATCGGTAGCCTCGGCGAGTGACGTGACGTGTCGGCGCGGCACGATCAATACATGGACGGGCGCCTGAGGGTGCACGTCACGGAAGGCGATCGCATGCTCGTTCTGAGCGATCGGAGTCACGGGGAGATCACCCCGGACAATGCGGCAGAAGAGACAACTATCGGTCATGGCATCTCCGTAGCGCGTGGCCCGCCCCCGGGATGGCCAAGGGCCGTTCTAGCGATCGCGAGTGCCGCGACCGCCGCCGTTTCAAATCGCAGGATGGTGGCGCCGAGCGAGGCGCGTCGGAATCCCGCAGCCTCAAGGGCGGCGAGTTCGTCGCGCTCGATTCCGCCTTCGGGACCGATCGCGAACGTCACCGGCGCGACGAGCGGTCGTGCCCCCGGACCCAGTAGCGGCTGGCCGTCCGGGTCAAGCACGATTCGATCCCCTGGCGGCGCGGCAAGCATGGCGCGCTCGACGTTTGCCTCCGGATAGAGCTGCGGCAGCCAAGCCCCCTCGGACTGCGCCAGCGCGCTTTCCATCCGCAGGCGGACCTTCGCCTGAAAGCTCACGCCTTCTCCGCGCGGCACGACACTTCGCGATCGGCGCCACAGCACGGGGCGCCAGCTCGTACACGCGAGCTCGCACCCCTTCTCCGCAAGCCACAGCATTCGGTCGCGATCAGCCACCGGCAACAGAAGGTGCACGTCCGGAAGCGGCTCCCGTTGCTCGACGCTTTGCACCTCGACATGCGCCTGCGACTTGGTCAGTCGCACCAGCTGTCCTTCCGCCACGCTGCCCTGGCCATCTCGCAGGCCCACCGTGGAGCCGACCGCGAGACGAAGGACACGAATGTGACGCGTCGCGGCTTCGTCGAGCACGCACGCTCCCTGCGGCACCAGCGCGTCGCTGGTGATGAACGTCGGAAGCCCGGCGCCTACGCCCTCGCGATCGATGCCGACCACCAGATCCCCTCAGCATCTTCGTTCACGATGCGCCAGCCGGTTGTCGTCAGCACGGTGATCATCGTGTCCCGTTCCTCGAGAAGAATGCCACTGATAATCGCGGCGCCGTCTGCGGTGAGGGCGTCGGCGATGATCGGCAACAGCTCGATCAGCACGGACGAGATGATGTTGGCGAGTACGACGCGCACGGGCGCGACGAGTGGCAACAGCGAGCCGGCGTCCGCCTCGAACACGTGCACGCGTTCGGACACGCCGTTGCGCACGACATTTGCTTCCGCATCGGGGATGGCTTCGCCGTCCAACTCGATCGCGTACACGCGAGTGGCGCCGAGTTTCGCCGCGGCGATGGCCAGCACCGCACTCCCGGCGCCGAGATCGGCGACGACATCGCCAACCCGCAACACACCGGGCAACAGCCGGACGACGCCGCGCGTCGTCGCATGATCCCCCGTGCCGAAGGCCATGCCGGGCTCGATCACGATCGTCGTGTCGAGATTACGATCGCCAACCAGCCACGGCGGCGACACGGTCAGCGGGCCAAGATCATGCGCCACGATATTGCGCTTCCACGCCTCGCTCCAATCGACATCCGGCACCGGCGCCGTCTCGATGACCACCTCCTCATCGACTTCCGAAAGCGCACGGTACACGGACTCGAGGTCCGTGCCCGGTGGAAAGTGGGTCACGAGCACGAGACCGTCCTCATGTACGCCCTGCGCGCCGGCGGCGAAGAGCGCGGCCATGCACGAGCGATAGGCAACGTCGGGCGACGACGGTTGCACGCGCACGCTCACCCAAGGTGCTGCCGAATCAGGCGCCAAGGGCTTCCTTCATCTTCGACCAGATACTCTTTTCGCGCTGTGGCGGCGCGGAGCCCTGCAGCGTTCCAAGTTGTGTGACTAACGCTTCTTCGTCTGGCGTCGTCGACTGGGGCGTCCACAGCTGTACCTTGACGTGCATATCGCCCGTGCCCGATGCATTCACGCGCGGCAAACCGCGCCCGCGCAAGTGGAAGACCGTGCCGCTCTGCGTACCCGCCGGCACGCGCAGTGACAGCGCGCCCGTGAGTCCAGGCACGCGAACGTCCGCACCGAATACCAGTTGCGAGTACGTCACCAACGCTTCGCAGAACAGATCTTCACCGTCGCGGTCGAAGCGCTCGTCGTCGTCGACCTCGAACACCACCAGGACGTCGCCGCGGGTGCCACCTCGCGGTCCGATGTTGCCGGTGCCGCGAAGCGTCATGTACTGTCCGGTCGCGACGCCGGCGGGGACGGTGATCTTGAGCGTGCGCTCTGCGCGGACGCGTCCTTCGCCGCGACATTTCTTGCATGGCGACGACACGACCACGCCCTCACCAGCGCACGTCGGACAGGGCGCTACCGAGACGAACTGACCGAAGAACGAGCGTTGCGCGCGACGCACTTCGCCGTGTCCCTGACAGGTGCCACACGTTTGCGGCTTGGTACCGGGCTCTGCACCCGAGCCGTCGCAATGTTCGCACGCTTCGAGGACTTTGAGCACGACCGTCTTCTCGACCCCGGTCGCAACTTCCGTCAGTGTGAGTGGCAGCGGCAGTTTGATGTCGGCGCCGCTGCGCGGACCAGACTGGCGCCGACCACCCTGCCCGCCAAACAAGTCGCCGAAGCCACCGAAGTCGCGCATGAAAATGTTCAGTGCATCGGCGAGATCGACGTGTTCGTACGCCTGCTGTGACGCGCCTCGCAAGCCGGCCTCGCCATAGCGATCGTAAGCCGCGCGCTTCTGCGGATCACGCAAGGCGTCGTACGCCTCGGTTATCGTCTTGAATTTCTCTTCGGCTTCCTTCGCGCCGCCATTGCGGTCCGGATGCCACTGCATTGCGAGTCGACGATACGCTTGCTTGACGTCATCGTCGGACGCATCGCGCGGCACATTGAGTACCGCGTAAAAATCAGCCATGTGAAGTCAGATCAGCAGAGCAGCTCGGAGACGAGCTGCGACGTGTGTCCGACGAGCGCGATCACCTTGTCATAAGGCATGCGCGTCGGACCGATGACGCCGATGACACCGCTTAACGATCCAGCGGTGTACTCGGCGGTAACGACCGTGAAAGCTCCGAGCCTGGGATCCCCGTGCTCGTTGCCGATGGTGATGCTGACGCCGTGCGCGCCGGGACGCGCCTCGAGCATCGTCGCTAACTGTGCGCGCTTCTCCGTCAGTTCGATCAGCTGACGCAAGCGCTCGCCGCTCGCAAACTCCGGCTGATCGGCCAGCAGCGACGGTTGCCCGATCACCACGGGCTCGTCCGGCTCGGTCACGCGACCGAACACCTGATCACCCTCCTGCACAAAGATATTCAGCAGCTCGGCGGTTTCCGGCCGAGCCTGTACGTCGCGGAGCCGCGACGCGAGCGACGTCCGGACCTGCGCCAACGTGAGCCCTGCGAGGCGCTCGTTGAGCACCACCGTTACTTCCGTCAGCGCCTCTTCGGCAATCGCCCCTGGCACGTCGACGAAAATCGTGCGCACGGCGCCGCCGCTCAAATCAAGCACCATCAGGAGCCGATCCGACGAGACCCTGACAAGTTCAAGCTGACGCAGCGTTGCGCGCTCGAGGCGAGGACCGAGCGCGACGCCGAGCTCCTGGGTCAGGATGCCGAGGGATTGCGCTGCGCGTCGGAGTATTGCCTCGATGGCCGACCCTCCGGCACCGATGTCTTCCGCCAATCGGAACCGTTCGTGCGGCGTGATTGGATCCACACGCATCAGGGAGTCGACGTACACGCGATACGCCTTGTCGGTCGGGATGCGACCGGCCGAGGTGTGCGGATGGAAGAGAAATCCCTTCTCTTCCAGATCGCTCATCGTATTGCGAATCGTAGCCGGTGAAATACCCAACCCGAATCGACGCGAGAGCGTACGCGACCCGGCCGGTTCGGCCGTCGCCACGTAGCTGTGGATTACCGCTTCAAGGACCTGTCGTTCCCGATCGGAGAGTTCTCCTGAGTGCGCCATAAGTCGTACGCTACGAATGACTTCGGAGTGCTGTCAAGTCGCGAGCCAAACGATCGAGTCGAAGCCACCCCGTAGGCGTGCATCGCACTCGTCGATTCTGACCACCGCCGACCCATTCCAGCCACCCCGCGTCGAACCATGCCGCAACGGCATCGGCTTCATGTGCGGAGATTACCAGCCCGTCAATCGTGCGCAGCCCGAGGTAGACCGACTCTGCGATGCGGTTTTCCGGCGTCAGTTGCTCACTTCCCGCGACAGGATCACGTCCCGCGTCCACCGCCAACTGCCACGCGGCGTACGCCTCGGTGTTCCAGCGACGTTCCGCGCCATCGAAACCGTGAGCGCTGGGACCGACGCCAAGGTACGGAACGTTTCGCCAATACGCGCTGTTGTGCACCGCGCGCTTTCTTGGAGCGGCAAAGTTCGAGACTTCGTAATGCTCGAAACCAGCGGCCGCCAGTCGCGCGTGCGCCTCGAGGAACTCCGACTCATAACGGTCCTCAGATCCTTCGACGACGTCGCCTCGCGCGGCTCCGCGGCCGAGCGGCGTATGCGACTCGATGGTCAGTCCGTACAGGGAGACGTGATCCGGCGCCAGCGCGAGCATCTCCTCGATATCGCGCGACCAGTCGCGATCGAGGTGGGACGGTAGCGCGAAGATCAGATCGAGCGAGAACGCCTCGAGTCCTCCGTCACGCGCGATCGCGACGGCGCGGCGCGCGGACGCTGCGTCATGGACGCGATGCATCCAGGCGAGCACGGTATCGTCGAAAGACTGCACGCCGATCGACAGTCGGTTGACGCCCGCGTCTCGCCACGCCCGCACGGCGTCAGCCGTGATATCCTCGGGATTCGCCTCCAAGGTTACCTCAGCCTCGGCATGCCACGACGCGAACTCCCGGATCGCCTTGAGCAACCGCGCAACGCCTTCGATACCGAGGCGCGAAGGCGTGCCACCGCCGAAATACAGGGTGTCAAGTGCCAGTGCATCACCGGAGGCCTGACGGGCAGCCAACTCCGCACGAACGCCGGCAACGTACGCTGCAGCGGGCACGACGCGACGGACGGCGATCGAGAAATCGCAATAGCTGCAGCGCCGTGCGCAGAATGGCACATGCACGTAGAGGTGGCGATACGGCGACGTGATCATCGTTCGGAGCGCCTCGCCGTACCGTTGAGCGCGAGGCGAATCTGTTCGGCCGCATCGACCACGATGAGTCCTTCGAGTTCGAGCGCGGTGACTGCGGCCGCCACGATCCGCATCGGCAACGTCGTGATGCGCATCAGGTCGGTGAGACATGACGCGCCGTGTTCGATCGCATACCAGCATGCGGCTGCATGGTCATCGAGAATGGGCGCGGGCGTCGGTTGCGCGCGCAACGCCAGCATCTCGAGCACGTCATCGGGCGAGAGAATCGGTTCAGCGAATTCCTTCATCAACGCGTTGCTGCCGCGCGCCGATGGGATATCGATGGCGTTCGGCACGCACGCGACGGCGCGATGCAGCTCGTGCGCATAACTCGCCGTGATCAGCGCCCCACTGCCCTCTCCCGCTTCGACGACGACCGTCACGTCGGCAAGCGCGGCGATGATCCGATTCCGTCGTGGAAATGTGCCGCCGTGTCCCCGCTGGCCGGGTGGCAGTTCGCTGAGCAGCAGCCCCTCCTGCGCGATGCGCTCCTGCAATGCAACATGGCGACGCGGAAACACCACGTCGATGCCGGTACCCAGGACGCCAACGGTACGACCGCCAGCAGCGAGGGCTGCGTCATGTGCGGCCCCATCGATGCCTGCGGCGAGACCGCTGACGACTGTCGCCCCCGAACGCGCGCACGCCGTCGCGATCGCGCGCGCAACGCGAACGCCATACGGGGAGGCGACGCGGGTGCCGACAATGGCCACGGCGGGCGGCTCCGCGCTCGCCAAGGTCCCACGTGCGAAGAGCACCGCCGGTGGTTGATGCAGCTCACGCAGGCGCCATGGGTAGAGGTCATCCGCTGGCGTGAGGACGGCGGCACCGATGTGCGCCGAGGCGGTCAGCACGTCGTCAGCCTCGCTGAGCGCGCGCGCGCGGACGTCATCCGACGTATGCGACAGGAGCGCGCGCGCAGACCCGAAGTGGGCAAGTCCACGCGCGACGCCAGCGTCGCCGAGCCCCGGAATCGAGCGCGCGGCAATCGCGTGGCGCGCGTCGTCGGCCTCAGGGGAGAAGTTTGGCATCCTGCTCCGCTTGGGCGGTCGCGCTGCGCATCGACAACAGCTGTCGCCACCATGCATCCAGTAAGTCGGTCAATCCCATCCGTCCCGGCGCGCTGATCGCGTACTTGCCGAACGCACCCGGCGATTCGATCTCCGGCACATAGTACTCACCGAGCAGATCGAGCTTCGAGAAGACGACACAGTACGGTTTCTCGGCGAGTGCCTTGGAGTACGATTCGATTTCCGTACGAAGCTGATCGAACTCATGTTGCCAATCCATTGCATCGATCGGAATCACAAATGCGAGCATGCGGGTGCGCTCGATGTGACGCAGAAACTGCAGCCCGAGCCCCTTACCTTCGTGCGCCCCTTCGATGATGCCCGGAATATCCGCCACTACAAACGTCCGGTGATCGCTCAGCGGCACGACCCCAAGATTCGGCGACAGCGTCGTGAACGGATACGCGGCGATTTTCGGGCGGGCGGCGGAGATTACGGACAACAACGTGCTCTTGCCCGCGTTCGGCTGACCGACCAGCCCGACGTCGGCGATGAGCTTCAGCTCCAGCTCGAGTTTCCGCGACTGCCCTTCTTCGCCTGGCTGCCATTCACGCGGCGCCTGATGCGTCGCCGACACGAAGAATGCGTTGCCCTTGCCGCCACGACCGCCCTTGGCGACGAGAATCGTGTCGCCATCGTCCATGATCTCGCCGAGCAGTTCGTTCGTGTCGGCATCACGAATGACGGTGCCGGGCGGCACAGGCATGATGACGTCTTCGCCGGACCGGCCGGTGCGATTGCTCCCTTCGCCGTGATCACCGCGTTCCGCCTTCCACGAATCGCGATACGTGTAATCGAGCAGCGTCGCCAGGTTGCCGTCACCGCGGATGTACACGTCGCCACCGCGACCGCCGTCACCGCCGTCGGGGCCACCCATGGCCACGTACTTCTCGCGACGGAACGAGGAATTCCCCGATCCGCCGGTGCCTGCTTCGATGTTGACGATGACGCGATCTACAAACATGTGCGACCTGACGACGATGATGCGGGGTGAGCCGCGATGGATGTGCGAAGTTTGCTACTTTCCCTGCACGCGCGCCCACAGACCCGCGTAGCGACGAACGTCGTCGGTTGACAACAGATCGCTGATGGCACCCAGCGCCGACGTCACCGTCGCCGCACTGGCACCGGCGTGAAGCGCGCCGTGCAAATGCGAGTGCAGCTGCCGATCCTGTCGGGCGATCGCGCACGCCGCGACCACGCAAAGCTCCCGTCGCGCGAGATCCAATTGCGGTCGCCCCAGCACTTTGCCGTACCCATCGACGATCATCCACGTTTCGAGTGCCGGATGCAGTTCCCGGATGTTGATACGGAGTCGATCGTAAAACGGCCCATAGACGGTGGCACACGTTGCTGCACCACGCGCGAGCCACTCGTCTTGATCGTACGTGGCGCCCTCATCCTCTGCCGGTGCCGGACGGCCTGAAATGCGCCGCCATTCACGTGCCGCATTCAGCGCACGCGGGAATCCGGCAAACAAGCAGGTCTGCAGCACTACCTCTTCGACCCAGTCCGGTCGCACGACGCCATGCGCCGCACCGAGGGCCACGCGCATTGCCGGCTCATCGCCGCCGGCGAGCAGCGCCGCGGTACGAACAAGCACGCGTGTTTCATCATCCAGCGACTGCAGCATAACGGCTGCGGGCTCTTCGTACGTCATCGAATCGTTGCGTGTCGGCGCGATTTCGCGCGGTGTATGCGTGCGGCTCACGCGAGCTGGTCGCGCGCACGTGTCACCGGCGCACCGAGATCGGCAGCGCTGATGCGCACTTCGCCGACGGTTTCGCTGCGCGTGTTTCGGACGAGTCGGCCGGTCAACTCACGCAGCGGTGCCGGCAACGGATCGGGCAGTTCGCCAAGGGCCGCCAGCATCGCCAGCACCGCCGGAAACTGGGCGCGCTGGGCGCCATCCTCGACCTTGATCGCAATTCCGATACCGCGCTCGACGATGCCGAGTGTGTGGACGCCTTCCGCTCCGATCTTGCAGATAACGCGTCCTCCGCAGGCATTCATCAGCAGTGTATCGAAGCGATCCGTGCCGCCCACGAGAAACGCCTGCGTTGTCATCGCTTCGACGATCTGCGACGGCGCATCATCACCACGCGTCGCCGCCTGCGATAACCGCGCATAAGACAGCGCCATATTCGCGAGTGGCAACGCAAATACGGTCACGCCGCAGCCATCGACGCCCAACGGAATGGCGTCTTCGGGAACGCCGGCCCAGTGACTGATGGATGCGCGCGCGCCGAGTTGCACCGGGTGGTCATGGCGTTCGTAGCCCGCCGACGGCCATTGCTCGAGTAGCGCACGCGCAAGCATCGCCGCGTGCTTGCCGGAACAGTTGTTGTGCAACCGTGTCACCCGATGGCCGCTCTCGCGCAACAGACGCGCGCCGCGCGCCGACAACGGCTCGTGTGGCCCGCACGCGAGATCTCCCTCCTCGAGCCCGAGACGGTTCAGCATGGAGGCCGCGAGCGCGACATGTTCTGGCTCCCCGCCATGCGACGCGCACGCCAGCGCCAACTCACCAACGCCCCAACCCAAGGATGCGAACTGTGCGCGTTCAAGCATCGGCAATACCTGGAACGGCTTCGCGCAGGATCGCCACCAAGTGACCACATGCGGATCCCGGGCCGACATCAACAAGTGCCCGTTGGCGTCGACGACCGCCGCGTGAACACGATGACGCGACTCAACCAGTTCGCCGCGAGTGACGACCACGTCGAGCGTCGTGGTCACGTCGGGGGGGCCGAAGGAGAAGGCGGCCGTCGGGCTGAGTGGCGAGGGGGCAAGAGAAGGCATCACCCTTGAAACATAACGACCACCTGCATACGGCCCGCCACGAACGGCCGGTCTGCCCGAGACGGCGAGGCGCCCGCGTGAGCCCGGTCTAGCGCCGCCGAACCGCCAGTAGCACGCCACTCAGCACCAAGGCGCCTCCGGCGACCGTCCACAGTCCTGGGACCTCGGCGATGCCGGGCAGCACTGCCGCCAGAAACGTCGCCCCAACCGGTTCGCCCAGCGTTGTAAGATTCACGAGATATGCGGGAAGGTGGCCAAGCGCCCAGTTCATGCCTGTGTGGCCGATCATCGTCGGGCCCAATGCCAGAGCGGCAAAGATCAGCAGCTCGCGCGTCGGCTGCGGTGCGATGGTCAGCCCACTACCGAGTGCCAGCACGACGCACGCGATGAACGCCGCACCGTAGACCATTGCCACGTACGGCCAAACGGACAACGTCTGCCGAACGCGGCGGCCGATGACGTAATACAACGCGCCCGCTATCGCACCGACGAATGCGAGGAAGTCTCCGAACAGGGCGTGCGGACGGATTCCCGTGGCCGAGTCGCCGCCGGCGAGCGCGCTTCCGATCCCGGTCAGTCCGCCAGGAATGTCGGACAGGCCGACCACCAATGCCCCGATGACGGCGATCGCGATTCCAACCCACTGTCGGCCATTCGCTGGCTCCTTCAGCCAACGCGCTGACGCGATCGCGATGATTACGGGTTGCAAATTCACCAGTGACACGGACGCCGCGACGGTGGTGTATCGCAACGACTGATTCCAGCTCCAGAAATGCACCGCGAGAAATACTCCCGCGCCCGCCGTCAACACGACATCGGCTCGTGAGACCCGACGGATCTCGCCCCATTCCCCACGGGCGGTGAGGATTCCGGCGATCATGATGAGCGACAATCCGAGTCGCCACGCGGCAATCACCAGCGCGGGCGCCGCAGACAACCTGACCAACGGCGCGGCGAGTGAGATACCCAGCACGGACAACGCCAACACCAGCAACGACGACCGAACATGATCGGGCGCCTGGCCGGGTACGCCCGTTGCAAACAGTCGTTTCGTCACGCGCGGCAAAGTAACCCGCGAACGGTACGATCGCTGCGCCTTGATCGACGTCGCACCGAACTTGCTGCTGCCCAAGCTTGCCGGAACGCCTTAGCTTGCCATGGCATGACTGCCTCTTCAATGCCCATCATCACACGCGGGCGGCTCGTCGAGCTGCTGGACGCCGCGTCAGGCCAACACGTCGTCATTATCGGCGACGCGATGCTCGACGTGTACCTCCGCGGCGACGTGGATCGTATCTCGCCGGAAGCGCCGGTCCCCGTGGTTCGCGTCAACGAGCGACGGCTCGCTCTCGGCGGTGCCGCCAACGTCGCGCAAAACGTCGCGGCGCTTGGCGCCGGCTGTGATCTCGTGGCCGTCATCGGTGACGATCTCGCCGGTGCCACGCTCCGCGAACGCCTCGAAACAGGTCGAATGGAGTCGCGATCGCTTGTGACGGTGGGACGACCGACCACCACCAAGACGCGCGTCATGGCACGTTCGCAGCAACTCGTGCGTTTTGACGAAGAAGACGATGCCGACCTCGATGCGTGCGACGTCGATCGCGTGCTCGAAGCGGTGACTCGAGCGATGCCGCACGCGAGCGCGCTGGTCTTCGAGGACTACAACAAGGGCGTTCTCGTGCCGGCAGTGATCGAGGGGGCCATTCGGCTTGCGGCGGAGCGCAAACTGCCGATCGTTGTCGATCCGAAATTCAGGAACTTCTTCGCGTATCGTGGCGCCACGGTGTTCAAGCCGAATCGACGGGAATTGGAAAGCGCCTTGGGTGCCGCGGTGGACCTCGACCACCCAGCTGCGCTGCCGACCACTTTTTCGCGTCTGGGTGTCGACCATCTCCTCTTGACGCTCGGCGAACGCGGCATGGCCCTCGTGTCGGCCGATGGCATCGTTCATCGCGTGCCAACAACAGCTCGCGAGGTGTACGACGTGGTCGGTGCCGGTGATACCGTCACCGCGTACCTCGCCACGACGTTGGCCGCCGGTGCCAGCGCGCTCGAAGCGGCGATCGTCGCGAACTACGCGGCCGGCGTCGAAGTCGGCAAGCTTGGTGCGGCAACGGTGAGCGCCGCAGAAGTTCTCGACGCGTTCGATCGCCACCTCGCGGAGACGTGACGGCGACGCCAGATTGCACGGTGTATCCATCGTTCACCGATTCGCACGATCCGAAGGTATGTCGGAAAACGGTCCGGTAGCTCAGTCGGTTAGAGCTGGCGACTCATAATCGCTCGGTCGTGGGTTCGAGTCCCACCCGGACCACTCGAAGGTGAGCCGCTCCTGCGACGGCGGGGGGTTCCGTCGTCTCGTCAGGGCCGTTACTGTTCCGATCCGTTGTGGGCGCCCGTCAGGTGCTTTGCGACGGGCGTGTAGCTCAGCTGGTTAGAGCGCTGCTTTCACACAGCAGAGGTCCGGGGTTCGAGTCCCTGCACGCCCACTTGCTGAAAATCCAAAGGGGCCGGCGATTTACCGATCGCTGGCCCCTTCTTGTATTCCGGATGCGACACTCGACCGACTCAGGCGGCGGCAGTGACCGTGATCCGCGCACCGGCGTGGCGTAGTCGACCAATCGTGGCCTCATCTAGGCGGGCCCGGACAATCATGGTGTCTTCATCGGTTCGTTGATCCAGCACTTCGCCCTCACGGTGCACCTCGGCCAGCATACGCCCGTTCGATGCCGGAATGCGGATTTCCAGAATCGGACGCTGCTTGCGAAGCACCTCGCGCATCATGGCGCGCAGCGAATCAAGGCCGCCGACTTCGAGCGCGGAGACGAATAGAGAATCCGGCGCAAGATTTCCGACGCGATCGCGCAACGCCTGCGCATGCTCGGGTGATAGCGCGTCCATCTTGTTCAACACGTAACGCATCGGGCGGCCCGTCAAACCGAGATCGGCGAGCACGCCATCCACGACATCACGCTGTTCTTCCCACACGGAGTGACTAGCGTCGATGATGTGTAGCAGCAGATCGGCTTCGCGTGCCTCCGAGAGCGTCGCGCGGAAAGACGCGACCAGATGGTGAGGCAGCTTGCGAATAAAGCCCACCGTGTCGGTCAGCAATGCCGTGTAGCCGTCGCCGATGTCGACTTCACGTGTGAGTGGGTCAAGCGTCGCGAACAGCCGATCCTCGACGAACACCTGCGCATCGTTCGCCATCGCGCGCAGAATCGACGACTTTCCCGCGTTGGTATATCCGACCAGCGCCACACGAAAGTGCGCCTTCCGCCCCTGCCGCTGCACTTCGCGCGCGCGCTCGACGTCGACGAGCCGTTCTTTCAGCACTCGAATGCGGTGCTGAATCAGCCGTCGATCGGTCTCGAGCTGCGTTTCACCGGGCCCGCGCATGCCGATGCCACCACGCATCTTCTCCAAGTGCGTCCACATGCGCGTCAGCCGCGGCAGCATATACTCGAGCTGCGCGAGTTCGACCTGCATACGCGCTTCACTCGAACGTGCTCGCGTGGCAAAGATGTCGAGGATCAGCTCGGCGCGGTCCATGACGCGCGTGCCGACGATCGTCTCGACATTCCTGCCTTGCGCGGGTGACAACTCGTCGTCGAAAATGACCAGCGTCGCGTTGAGCGTGCCGATCAGCGCCTTCAACTCTTCGACCTTGCCACTTCCGAGGTACGTCGCAGGATGCGGCCGGTCGAGCTGCTGTGTCAGCGTCCCAACGACGACGGCACCGGCGGTGTCCGCCAAGCGCGCCAGTTCCTCGAGGTGTTCATCGACGTGATGTCGCGCAGTGCTCCGTTTTGACGGCGCACTGACCAACACGGCACGCTCGATGGGTGGCGCTAAGGAGATGATCTCGCGACTGATATGACGATTCCGGTGAGGTCTGCGTATTCGAAGCGCGCGACGGTGCGTACTTTGCGTGTGTGAGAATCTAGCGGCCGTTCCCGGTCACGCTGGAATAGCGCCCCTTCTTGTCGTACGGGCGCGTGAAATTGCCCACCGGCGTGCCGACGGAGAAGTCGCCATGCACGCGGTAGTTCACCATACCCGCCGTCATGAGCGAGCGGCCGACGGCATTCAATCCGACATAGCTGAATCGCACGGGGAGGTGTACGAGCGACGAATCACCCGCCTGAACGACAAAGTGCTCGTCCAACGACCCTTCGCCGAGCCTGAGGCTGTCGACGTCGACCAAGTACGTCATGCCCAACGCCTCGAGTTTGTAGCCGTTCGGATTGTGGATCGAGAGCACGACATCGAGGCTGCCGCCGGTCAAGCCGAGCCCCGTGATCATGACCTGTCGCAGGTTTACCTCAGGCGCTTTGAACGCGCCGCGCGCGAGGCTCGCACACGATGACAAGACTACAATCACGAGCGCCGCGCCAGTGACCGCAGTCACCAGCGACGCCGACACTCGACCGCCCGCTCTTTGAACGACAGACGTCAGCTGCTTCACTCGGTTTCTCCCGCAGAGGAATCCAGTTCACCTTCGATGGCGCGTGCCCTCCGCTGTGCCCACCACGCGAGGCGCTTGGCGATGTCACGCTCGAACCCGAACGGCCCTGGCTCGTAGAACGAGCTGCCTTCGAGCTCGTCCGGCAGATACGATTGGGGGAGATACGCATCGGGTACGTTGTGGGCATATTGGTACCCTTCCCCATAGCCGAGTTCCTTCATCAACGACGTCGGTGCGTTGCGCAGGTGTAGCGGCACAGGTGCGGCTGGCGATCGGCGCGCCGCGTCGAGCGCCGCCGACCACGCCTGATAGACACGCGCTGATTTGGGGGCCGTGGCCAGATACACCGCCGCTTCCGCCAACGCGAGGTCACCTTCGGGCGAGCCCAAGCGCTCGTACATCTCGGCGGCCGCGATCGCCATCGGTAACGCCTGGGGATCGGCGAGCCCCACATCCTCGCTCGCCATGCGAATCATGCGACGTGCGATGTATCGCGGGTCTTCGCCGCCTTCGATCATGCGCGCAAGCCAGTACAACGCGCCCTGCGGATCACTGCCACGCAGCGATTTGTGCAACGCGGAGATCAGGTGGTAGTGCGCCTCGCCGCTCTTGTCATAGTGCGGCACGCGACGCTGCACAGCCGCCTCGACGTGCGAGCGTTGCAGCTCCGCGTGATCATCCACGAGCGCGGCCGCCGCCTCTAACAGCCCGAGCGTCCGCCGAGCGTCGCCGTCTGCCACGTCCGCCAATAGTGAGCGGGCTTCGACCGCAATCGTCAGCGCGCGGGTACCCAATCCGCGCTCGCGATCGGTCAATGCGCGGGCGATGAGATCGGACAGATCTTCACGCGCGATCGGCTGCAGCACCAAGACCCGCACGCGCGATAATAGTGCACCCGTGAGCGCGAAGGATGGGTTTTCGGTCGTGGCGCCGATCAGCACCACCGTTCCGGCCTCGACATGCGGAAGGAACGCGTCCTGTTGCGCGCGATTAAACCGGTGAATCTCGTCGACGAAGAGCATCGTTCCGCGCCCGGTGTCACGTCGGCGCTCCGCCTCGGCGACCACCTCACGCACGCGAGCGACGCCATCGCTCACCGCACTAAAGGACACGAACGCGGAGTCGGCCGACTGGGCAAGCAGACGTGCCAGCGTCGTCTTTCCAACACCGGGCGGTCCCCAGAACACCATCGAATCGACGATGCCTCGTGAAAGCGCTTCGCGTAGCGGCATGCCCGCGCCGAGCAGATGCTGCTGGCCGATGTACTCGTCAAGCGTGCGCGGGCGGAATCGTGACGCCAGCGGTTCGGCCACCCGGCCCGCAAAGAGCGACGGGCTCTTTGAGCGCTCGTCCGACTTCGATGGACGACTCACGGTCTCGACTCCAGCGCTAACCGTTCGGCCGTAAGGATCAGCGCCGCATCGAGCTCCGCTGCATCCGAGAACGGAACCGCCGAGGGTTGCCAGACCGGAGGCGGAGCCTGCTTTTTCGATACGATGCCTTCCGCGGCGAGACGAACCGGCCACTGGTCGCCGCGCGAGTAAATCACCAAGGTGAGGGGCGACGTCAGGGTCAGCTGATCATTCGCCGTGTAGAGCGACATCTCGACGCCGCCGAAGGCAGCCAGCGGCCACCGCAGCCGCCCGAGCGCCTCTCGCACGTCGGGCAGAAAGCGCAGCGATCCCGCCCAGACCCGCTGATGCCGGCGATCATCGATGACCATGTCGACCACCGGCTCGAGGAATGACGAGAGGCGATAGAACAATTCCACGACGCGCTCGCTGTTCGCGTGAATCTGGAAGGTGCGGATCGCACCGTCATCGGTCGCGACATACCAGTCGGTATCGCGTTGAAAGCGTTTCGCGACGGACGAGTCCTGCTGTGCGAAATGCGGCATCGGCTACGATTCGGCTTTGATGCGCCGCACGCTGGCCGTCAAGGCCTCCCGCGAATTGCGGGCCGTATCGAGCAGCACCTCGGCCAACAACGATGCGAGGGTGCGTCCAATCATCGGGCCCGGCGGTACACCCAATTGCCGCAGATCGTCTCCGTCGAGCGCGAGGTCTGCGATCTCGACCGGATCGCGGAGCGCGGAGCGCACCGCACGGCGATATGCATCACGGACACGGGGTGCATCCGGCGCGACACGGCTGTCATCCGCGGAGTCTCGATCGGCACTCCATCGAGCGGCAGCAAGGCGCATAAATGCGCGAACACGTACGCGACCAACACTGGCCACCAGCTGACGGATGGAACGCGCATCCAGTCCGTCGGCAGAGCACAGCGCGGACGTCATCGATATCCGATGCTGCTGCCATCGACCGGCGAGCGTACTGATCCACGCGACGTCACTGTTCGAGAAGCGCAGCGCCCTCAGCGCGGACTCGGCATCGCGGGCCGACAGGTCGCTGAAAAGCACCGCGATGCGCAGCGTCAATCGAGACGCCTGTCGGCCTAGCCCGGGCTTGGGAATGCAATCGACCGCATCCAACGCTGCTTCACCGATCGTCGCCAACGCGGGCGCCACCGACCGAAACGCGCCGGAGTCGCGCCACCGACGAAACGCCACGGACGGGCGACGGACCTGTTCCATCGTTTTTTCAATTTCCTGCTTCACGCGTTCCGGCGATAACCGCGAGAGGAACGGCGCGCTCTCGATGATCGCCGCCCACGTCGCGGGATCAAGCGCGAAGTCGAAGCGCGACGCGAAGCGAATGGCCCGCAGCGCCCGCAGACGGTCTTCGTGCATGCGTGCCTGCGGATCGCCGACGGCACGCACCAGGCGCCGCGCGATATCCTGCTGGCCGCCGAATGGATCGTGCACGACGTCGGCGAGCGGATCGAATGCGATTGCGTTCATCGTGAAGTCTCGCCGGGCAAGATCTTCATCGAGCGAGGCGCCAAACTCGACGACGGCGTGCCGGCCATCGTGCTGCACGTCGCGACGAAACGTCGTGACTTCATGCATCAGTCCGGATTTGTCGAGCACGCCGATCGTCCCGAACTCGATGCCAACCGGAACGGTCCGGTCGAACAGTCGGCGCACCTGAGGTGGCGTCGCGGCGGTGGCAAGATCCCAGTCCAGGTGAGCATGCCCCAGCAACGCATCACGAACAGCACCGCCGACGCACCATGTCTCGTGACCGGCACGTTGAAGTGTCCGCACGATGTCGAGCACCGCGGTCGGTGGCCGCACGTTCAGGCCGGTGTCGCTCACCGGACGCTCACCCGCAGAGAACACTCCCGCCGTTCACGTTGAGCACCTCGCCGGTCACATGCCGGGCCAACGGGCTCGCCAGAAAGAGGATTGGCCCGGCGATGTCGCGAGGTGCTGCCACCCGTCCCAACGGAATCGCCGCTTCGATGCGGTAGCGACCCGCGCCGGCAAACGGTCGCTCCACAGCCTCGGTGTCGACCCATCCGGGCGCGACACAATTCACCGTGATATCACGAGGCCCCAGTTCCACGGCCAAAGATTTCACGAACGAAATCATCGCGCCCTTACTGGCGGCGTAGTCGGCATGTCCGGCCTCGCCACGCTGTCCAGCGGTACTCGAAACGAAGATCATGCGACCGCCCGATGACATGACCCGCGCCACCGCCCGGGCACCGTAGAACATCCCGTCGAGATTGAGGGAGAGCGTCTCACGCCAACGAGCATCACTTAAGGTGTCCACATGCACAGGAGTCGGCGGCCAAATACCGGAGTTTCCGACATAGATGTCCACTCCACCAAACTCTGTGAACGCCTGCTCGACCATGGCCTCATTCGCCTCAGGCGTCGCCAGATCGCCCTGAAACGCGAATCCCTTCACACCGAAACCGGTGATCGCCGCGAGAACTTCGCGGGCCTCTTCCGCTCGATTTCGGAACGCGATGCCCACGTCGGCGCCGGCGTTGGCGAGTAGAACAGCGGTGGCGGCGCCGATCCCTCTCGATCCGCCGGTGACCAATGCGCGCTTGCCCGTTAGTGAAATCATGTCGTCGCTCGCCTGCTGATGTACATGAGTTGATTCGCCGTAACTACCCGTCTGACATGCGATTGCCGCGTACATATCACAGCGACTGCTCGATCGCGTCGCAGATCGCGTGCTGAATACAAAGATGCAGCTCCTGCGCGCGATCCGTGCGAGTGGTCGGAATAATGATGTTATGATCCGCCAGAGCGCGAAGTGCTCCGCCGTCGCGCGCTGACAGCGCCAACACCTCGATACCCTTGGCGCGCGCCGCTTCTGCCGCACGCAAAACGTTCGGCGAATTTCCGCTGGTCGAATGAATGATGAGCAGATCGCCGATCTTGGCCAAGGCTTCGATCTGCCTCGAAAAGATGTGATCAAATCCAAAGTCATTGCCAACGGCCGTGAGCAGCGACGTGTCCGTCGTCAAGGCGATCGCGGGGTACGCCCGGCGGTTTCTCATATACCGCACGACATACTCGGTCGCCATGTGTTGCGCATCGGCGGCTGACCCGCCGTTCCCACAAAAGAACAGCGTCCCGCCCCGCTGAACGGTCGCTCGCACCATGGCCAGCGCCCGCTCGATGTCGGACGCCAACTCGCGCGCGGTTCGTTGCGCCGTCTCGGCCAACTCCAGCAGCGCAGACACCGGCGACGTGATTTCGGTCATATGCAGCACTCCCCAAGAGCAGTCGGCGTTCGTCTTGCGAACGCCGCGCGTGACATAGGCGTCGGCATCAGCCGCCGAACAGGCGCTTGACCCGGCCGATGAGCCCGGGACGAAGCGGCGGCACGGCGATTGGATCCTGATCCGCTAAAATCAACTCAGCGTTCGTGTGCGTGAGAAGTTCAATCTGCCCCTCACCACCGCGTTCCAGCAGCCAGTCCCTGGCGGACGCCAATGACCGTTGGTCGCCGTGATTGTCCGACGCGAGAATATCGATCAAACCCTCGGCGAGCATCGATCGGGCCAATGCTGCCGGCACGCCGCGTCCCATCAACACGCTTGCATCGGTCTGGATGACGACCCCCAGCTGCCGCCACTCTCGCACGAGCTCCATGGTGCAACCGAAATACCGCTCCGGGTGCGCCAGAATCGGCGTACGACCGAGTCGCGTTATTCGACGAAGTTCTGATGTAGCCCCACGAGGGAGTCCGCCGCGGGTGAATTCGACCAGCAACGCACGAGAATGTCCGAGCGTCAGTTCCATCGGCGTCAGATCGACGCCAGGCGCGTCGAGCATGATTTCCCAGCCGAGGAGCAGGGTTGGAAGCGCCGGCACCGCCGCGCGGAGGGTCTCGAGAATCTGCACGTACAGTTCGTAGGGCGCGCTCGCGATCTGCGAGGCGTTCAGGTGCGGAGTACACACAAGCACGCTCACGCCCTCTGCACCGAATCGCTCGAGCACGGGGACCGACACCGCGAGCGACGGTGAGCCGTCGTCCACGCCCGGAAGCAGATGTGAGTGAATGTCGATCACGGCGTTCCTCCTGCGCGACGTACGTGATTGGCGTTACTACCGACGCGCGATGCGCGTGAACAACGTGTCGCCCAATAAGCGTGATCGCTCAGTCTCTCGTCGCTCCGGGGAGCGCGGCGATGCGCGCCATGGCCCGCGCGGCACGCGTCTCGAGTTCACCGGGAACATCGGCCGCCGCCTGAAACGCATAAGTCACCAACGCATCTACGGCCAACAGGTCCAGCGCAGTGCCCCGGGCCGTTGATCCCGACGCCAGCAGGGTGCCCAGGAGCCGTTCTCCTGCCTCGACGCAAACGTCCGGAACCTGTGCAATCGGCTGCGCTAAGTACGGCGCCAGCAATTCGGCCAGCCGCGCCGCCAGCGCTGGGGGAGGCGCCGGTTCCAGCGCAGCCAGCCAACTCCCAACGGTTCGCGTGTCGGCCGGCATCATCGTCAGTCGCCTGCGGCCAGTTTCGCGATAATTCCTGCGGCCGATGCCAGCGCCGCATCAAGATGCGCCGCGTCGATGCCCGCTTGTGCCATATGCGGTTTGCCACCACCGCGTCCGCCAACAGTTGCCGCGGCCTCACGGACGATGACATCGGCCCGCAGCCCGCGATCGCGTGCGTCGTCCGTCGAGACGGCCAGCAGCGCACCCTTCCCATCTGGAAGCGCGGCACCGAGCATCGCGACGCCACTGCCCAGCGCCTCACGCACCGCATCACCGAGCGCCTGCAGCGACTTGACGTCAGCAACGTCGACACGGGCGATCAGCACGCGCGTGCCGCCAACATCCCTCGCCTGCGATGCCAGCTGTTGCGCCAGCCCACCGCCGGACACCCCGCCGCGCATCGCTTCCTCGAGACGCTTCTCCAGCTGCTTCTTGTCGTCAATCAGGGTGTCAAGCTTCTTTTCGATCTGTTCCGTACCACTGCCGGTGCCAGTCATAGGGACCTTCAAACGACTCGCCACGTGCAACAAGACGCGTTCGCGATCAGCGAGAAACTGGAATGCGCGTGGACCCGTGACGGCTTCGATACGACGCACGCCGGCGGCGACGCCGACCTCGGCGACGATACGGAACAAGCCGATCTCAGACGTGTTCCGCACATGCGTGCCACCGCACAGTTCCACCGACAGCGTTGGAATCTCGACCACTCGAACCACGTCCCCATACTTCTCGCCGAACAGCGCCATCGCTCCCGCCGCGACTGCGGCGACGTACGATTCCTCACGAATCGTCACCGGCTCCGATGCCCACACGCTGTCATTGACCTGCGCTTCGACGGCGACCAGTTGCTCCGCCGTCATCGGCCCGCTGTGCGTGAAATCGAAACGCAGTCGATCCGGCGTCACCAAGGATCCCGCCTGATGCACGTGATCGCCGAGGACGTTGCGCAGCGCAGCGTGCAGCAAATGTGTCGCCGTATGATTGCGCTCCGTATCACGGCGCCGACGACGCGCAACGCGCGCCGTTGCAGCACCAAACGCGATCGTGCCAGTCGCGCGACCAATCGCCGCAATGCGACCGTCGAACTTCTTGACATCCGTCACATCGACTGACCAGTCTCGTCCCGTGATCGAACCGTGATCGGAAACTTGCCCGCCGGACTCAGCATAGAACGGCGTGTCACGCAGCATGACGGCAACGCGACCCTCGGGCAGTTCACGCACCGCCGTCACGACCGTGTCGATTTCGATCACGTCATATCCCACGAAGCGTCCCATCGACGCCGCATGCTGTGCATCGTGCGCCCATCGTGTCTGATCACCGAACTCATCGGCACCAACCGAGAGCTGACGGGACTTACGCTCATCCTGCGATTGTTTGCGCTGCGCCGCCAACGAATGCTCGAATCCGGCGATATCAACCAGATATCCACGCTCGCGAGCCATCAACTCGGTCAAGTCGATCGGGAATCCGAAGGTGTCGTACAAACGGAAGGCATCGTCACCAGACAAGGTGCCGCGAATAGCCGTCGACCCCTGTGTCGACCCCGTCGGCGCCAATTCCTCGAAACGCGTCATACCCGCATCGATCGTCGCGAGAAATCTCTCCTCCTCGGCGCGCGTCGTGTCGATGATGTGCTTCCGGCGCGTCTGCAACTCGGGGAACACGTCGCGCATCGTCTCGATGAGCACTTCAACGATGTGCACTAATGTCGGCTCACGTCGTCCCAACAGCCATGCATGGCGCACCGCGCGACGAAGAATTCGACGCAATACATAGCCGCGCCCATCAGTGCTCGGGAATACGCCATCGGCGAGCAAGAAGGACACGGCGCGCGCATGATCCGCAATGACGCGGAAGGACGCCGGATCAATCTCCTTGCCGCTCTTATCGTGCGCCGTGCCGAGGCCGACGCCGGGACGATACGGGTAAGTGATTCCTACGACTTCTTCCACCTTCGCGATCAGCGGACGGAACAGGTCGGTGTGGAAATTGTTTGTCACGCGTTGCAGCACAGCCGCTATGCGCTCGAGTCCCGCGCCGGTATCCACCGACGGTTTCGGTAGCGGCACGAGCGTGCCGTCCATCTGCCGATCAAACTGCATGAAGACGAGGTTCCAGATCTCGAGGAATCGACCCGCCTCGGCGCCTTCGACGAAAGCGTCCAGCGAGTACTCCTCGAGATCGGTACGCGTCCACTCGCCCGTGGCTCCCTTCGGGAACGCCCAGTCGGGGGCCAGCTTCGCGAGGTCAACGTAGATCTCGGTGCACGGGCCGCAGGGCCCCGTGTCTGCCATCTGCCAGAAATTATCTCGCGCACCGAGTCCGTAGATGCGGCTCTCGGGCACGCCCGTGATCTCCTTCCACAGCTGACGCGCCTCGTCGTCCTCGTGAAAGACGGTCACGCGAAGATGCTCGCGCGGAATCTTTAGATCTTCGGTGATGAATTCCCACGCGAACTTGATCGCGTCACGCTTGAAATAGTCGCCGAAGGAGAAGTTCCCGAGCATTTCGAAGAACGTGTGGTGCCGCGCCGTGTGACCGACCTGTTCGAGGTCGTTGTGCTTACCTCCGGCGCGAACGCACTTCTGGGATGTCGTAGCTCGCCGTTTACCCTCAGGCGGCTCTTCCATGCCCAAAAACACCTTCTTGAACTGCACCATCCCCGCGTTCGTAAACAGCAAGGTGGGATCATCTTGCGGCACGAGTGATGAACTCGAGCGGACGGCGTGGCCATTCTTTTCGAAGAAGGCCAAGAATCGGGAGCGGATTTCGGACGCGAGCATAGGCGCGGAAATATAGACACCCGAAGCCGCTACGTCTTCGGGGGAACGCCCTCAAAATGACGTTCGCTACCGACGCTCCAAGTCCCGTACGATCGCACGCACCACCTCACCAGAAAAACCGCGCCGCTGCAAGAATCCCATGAGTCGGCGCCTCGCGACGGTCAGCTCCAACGCGCTCAGGGATCGCCAACGCTTCTCGGCTTGCGCGCGACATGCCGAGAGTTCGTCGAACCCGTCCAACTCCACGGCCTCGACGATGGCCGCATCGACGCTACGTGCTCCAACGCCCTTGCGCCGAAGCATCTGCCGAACGCGCGCCGGCGCTTCCCCTCGGCGCAGTCTGGCTGAGGCCTCGGCTTTCGCGACGTCGTCGTCAGATAGGACGCCGTTCGCCTCGAGGCGATCCAATGCCTCGGCGATCATCGTCACCTCGGGAATTGGCTTCCCGGGTTTCACGTGGCGAAGGCGCAGCTCCAACTCGCGGCGTGTCCGTCGACCGCGGGCCAGATAGTTGAGCGCACGGTCGACGAGTGCGGTGACGGCGCCCGCGTATAACAGCCGTTCAAGCCGAGCGATGTCGAGGACGGCGCCCACGCGCGTGGCACCGGTGTCCGCGAGAACATCGATGCCCACGATGCATTGCTGTTGGTTCGACAGGACCACGAGATACCGACCAGGCTTACGCGGCGATTCTCGCAGCTCCTTCACGGAGATTTCGGACATGGGGTCACTCATGGACGGAAAAAGAGCCGAGGGGCTACTCACGATGAGCCGTGGTGATCCGGGCACCACTTCCCACCGCGAGCGACCCCTCGGCCCTCACGCGTGTTCATCAGAACGACTGAGCGCTCGCGCTTACTCTTCCGTCTCCTCTGGGAGAACAGGCTCGGCCGCCTTAATCCCCAGTACGACCTTCACCTTTTCCTCGATCTCGGCAAGTAGCACCGGATTATCCTTGAGGAACATCTTCGCGTTCTCTCGGCCCTGTCCGATGCGCTGCGTGCCATAGCTGTACCACGCGCCGGCCTTATCGATGATACCGGCTTCCGAACCGATGTCGACGAGCAGTGACGTGTGGCTGATGCCTTCGGCGTACATGATGTCGAACTCAGCCTGCTTGAACGGCGGTGCGACCTTGTTCTTCACCACCTTCACGCGGACATGCGAGCCGATCACCTCCTCCTTCTCCTTCACCGGACCGATGCGACGGATATCGAGACGCACCGAGGCGTAGAACTTGAGCGCCTTACCGCCCGTCGTCGTCTCGGGGCTCCCGAACATGACACCAATCTTCTCGCGCAACTGATTGATGAAGATCACCGACGTCTTCGAGCGCGCGATCGCACCCGTCAGCTTGCGCAGTGCCTGACTCATGAGGCGCGCCTGCAGGCCGACGTGCGAATCGCCCATGTCGCCTTCGATTTCAGCCTTCGGCACGAGCGCCGCGACGGAGTCGATCACGATGACGTCCACCGCTCCGGAGCGCACCAAGATCTCGCAGATCTCGAGCGCCTGTTCACCCGTGTCCGGCTGCGAGATCAGCATGTTTTCGATGTCGACGCCTAGCTTCTTGGCGTATTCGGTATCGAGCGCGTGCTCGGCATCGATGAAGGCGGCCACACCACCGAGTCGCTGCGCGTTCGCAACGACGTGCAAGCAGAGCGTCGTCTTACCGCTGGATTCCGGTCCGTAGATCTCGGTCACGCGACCGCGCGGAATTCCACCTACGCCGATCGCTGCATCGAGGTTGATCGCTCCCGTCGGAATCGCTTCTACGCGAACCTTGGAGTCGGTGCCCAGTCGCATGATCGAGCCTTTGCCGCAGCTCTTCTCGATTTGCGCGACTGCGAGCGCCAGGGCCTTGCGCTTGTCGTCTGTCATCACTGTGCCCGCCATGGGTTACCGCCGTCGTGAGTGGTGAAGCTGCCATGCCCTGGCTCGCGAGAATCTACCGGAAGCGCCAGCAGGACCAAGACCCGAATAAAATACGAAGAGAACGCGTTGTGGACAACTGCGAGTTTCACTGTCTTCCTGTTTCCGGAAACGCGTCGGAAACGTGTCGAACTCGAACCCTACTGCCCGAAATCAAGACACCAACCACGTCAAACCGGTAGGAAAGCCCGGGAGAGCCGTGCCGATCCATCCAAACTTGGGCCGATTTCGTGAGCTCCCGGCGCTTCCGGTGATGGACCGCCTCGACCGGCGAGCCGAAGGCGTCGCCGCGTCGAGCCTTCACTTCGACGAAGGCGATCAAATCGCCGAGTCGCATGATGAGGTCGAGATCACGATGACCACTGCGGAATCGATGTGCCACGACGGCCCAGCCGTCACGCTGCATCCACCGCGCCGCTATGCGCTCGCCCTGCAGTCCGAGCTCTTGTCGCTGTTTCGTCATGGCAGCCACGATAGGTCGACCGGCGAAAACAGCACCACCGAAATCGCGCGCCGCTGGTCGGAATTACGCACCACGCGCATCTTCCGCGATCGATCCGCGTCGCGGGTTGCGTGCTCCTTCCTTTCCGTCGCCCATGCGCCACCCTTCGCTTGTTGGCACGATCGCGTCTGCGATCGTTCTCGCCGCTGTTGCAACCGTCTCGTCGCGCGCGGTCGGACCGCTGCCGGCACTCGGCCCGCTGCTCGACCCTGCTAACGGCATCTGGAGCACCGTCTCCACGGCTGAGCTGCCGACCGATGCTGCAGCGACTATTTCCGGGCTTGGCGCGGACACACGCGTTGTCTACGACGATCGCGGCGTGCCACACATCTTCGCGCACAATGTCCGCGACGCCTATCGCGCGCTGGGGTACGTCGTAGCACGCGATCGTCTGTTCCAGATGGAACTATCGGCACGCGCCGGTGGTGGCACGTTGACGGAACTGGCTGGCGCCCGCGCGCTCGAGGTCGATCGTGACACGCGAGCGAGTGGTATGCCGGCGTCGGCCGAAGAGCGGCTCTCGCGGATGGATACGAGCACCAACGCATATAAACTGGCCAACGCTTATGTGGGCGGCGCGAATGCGTTCATTGCATCGCTCACCCCCCGCGACTATCCGATCGAATACAAACTATTGGGACAGGCGCCGAAAGTGTTCGCCCTGGTAGACGTGCTACATCTTCTCAATCGCATGGGCGCGACCCTAGCGACGTCCTCCGACGAACTCACCCATCTCGAAGCGGCATCCCGCGTCGGCTCAGCGGCCGCGGACGCGCTGTTCCCCGATCACGCGCCGATTGTCGAGCCGATTCAACCGAACGGCGCACGCGCTCCGCGATTCGACCTGCCGATGATTCCGCCGCCCGGTGCGCCTGACCTCAACGCGGTTGCGATGCTTCGGTCTACGCCCGCATCTGCGCTCAGCAAACTCACGGCATTTGCACCGTCGCGCGCCGACGATGCAATCGGCAGCAATAATTGGGCGGTGGCCGCATCACGCACGGCCGCGGGGCATGCGCTGCTGGCCGGTGATCCCCACCTCGAACTGACGCTTCCCAGCATCTGGTACGAAGCGCATCTCGTGGTGCCCGACACACTCGATGTGTATGGCGTCACCATCCCTGGCGCGCCCGGCATCATCATCGGGTTCACGCAGGCGGTGTCGTGGACGTTCACTAATACCGGCGCCGATGTGATGGATTACTACGTCGAGACGGTCGACCAGCCGAATGCGCCGACCCGGTATCAGGTCGACGGCGAGTGGCGCTCCCTGACGCTGCGCGCCGAGTCCTATCGTGACGCCTCCGGACACGAGCTACGCGTCGATACGCTGCGCTTCACGCATCGCGGCCCCATGCGGAAGATCGGGACGAAGTGGATATCCGTCCGCTGGACGGTGTTGGAATCGATGCACTTTCTCGAGGGATTCGATGCCGCGTCGCGCGCGAAGACTTCGGCGGAACTGCTGGACGACATGAGCGACCTGTATGAATCACCGGCGCAAAACATGCTCACTGCAGACACCAGCGGCGCGATTGGCATTCGCTCGACCGGTCGCTTTCCGATGCGTCCAAGCACCGGTCGTGGCGATCTGCTGCGTGACGGCAGCCTGAGCGCGAGTGACTGGACGGGAAGCTGGCCAATCAAGGACTATCCGCAGTCGTCGCGGCCCGCGCAGGGATTTCTTGTCTCGGCGAATCAAGAGCCATTCGATCCCAAAGTGCAGCCGCGCTATTTCGGCTCCAATTGGGAGCGGCCGTGGCGCGCGATCAACATCAATACACTGCTGCGGAAAGATTCGGCCGTCACGCCTGATGCGATGCGCCGCTATCAAACAGATCCCGCGAGTGTCCGGGCGGACCTTTTCGTCGATGCGTTCCTGTTTGCCGCGAAATCACAGAGCAACCCGAAAAGCGCGCGCGCGGCCTCGCTACTCGGCGAATGGGACCGACGATACACACGCGAGAATCGCCGCGCTGTGCTATTCGAAGAGATGATGCGTCAACTCTCGACGCGCCTTTGGGATGAACTTCGCACCGACAGCACCGGGAATCCGATTCCGACGGACATGCTGACGGCCGTCCTGCTTCGCGATTCGACATCCGCGTGGTGGGATGAGCGAGCCACTCCAGGAATCGAGCATCGCGACGATTTACTGCGCGCGGTGATGGCCACGGCGCTCGATAGTGTGATCGCGGCGCACGGCGAGCCGAGCGACGATCGCTGGCGTTGGGACCACGTGCGCTTCGCGAACATCAATCACCTGCTCCGCCTGCCAGCATTTTCGCGAACACGAATTCCGGTGCAAGGTGGATCCGCGACGATCTGGCCTTCGACAGGCGATGGCAGACATGGGCCGAGCTGGCGAATGGTCGTCGAGATGTCCACGCCGCGACGCGCGTGGGGCACCTATCCCGGCGGACAGTCTGGGAATCCACTGAGTACGCGATACGACGATCGACTGAAGTTCTGGCGCGAGGGCACACTCGACACACTGAGACTACCGACGACACCCGAGCATCTCTCCGCGACGCAACAACGTGCGCGCCTCGTGCTTACCCCATCTGCCGGAGCCCGTTGATGCGCGCACTTGGAGTGGTTCTCGTCGCCGCTGTTATCGCCGTCGGCACATGGTTTGGCGGATGGCTCGCGGTGCCCCTTTGCGCGATCGTGTATGCGATCGCCCGTCGCGAGCGATCCGCGCCTCTGGATGCGGCAGCGGGCGCGGCGCTCGCGTGGCTCGCGCTCCTGCTGCGACTGGCGCCGAACCACGCATTCGGTACGCTTCTCAGGCAACTGGGTCAGATTTTTCCCGCGCCCGGCATGATCATTGCAGCCGTAACGGTATTGCTCGCCGCCTTGCTCGCCGGCACGTCGGCGCGTGTCGCACTTGGCGTCGTCGGCATCCGTGAGGCGTCTCGGTAGGATCGCGTAACGCTGCGCGCTAACGGACAGCCAAGATTGATCGGGGATCATCGCTGATAATCCCGTTCACGCCCTGCTGCCATAGTCGTGTGGCGTGGCCTGGGTCGTTGATAGTCCAGACGTGCGTTACGGTCCGCGACGTTCTCAACGCGCGGACCAGACCGGCGATCGGCACGGGAATGCCGTTGTGTAATGGGGGGACGCAGAACGCCTGGCAACTCGGCCTGATTTGGAGTCCAAACAGTGCTGCGGGTAGCGCGCGGACAACGTCGCGCGTACTCGCACCGAGCGCGAATCCTTCGCCGCGAAGTGGGCGGACGGACTCGGCGCTGAACCCGGCGACGATGATGCGCTTGTCTAGCGAGTGTCGACGGACCGCCAACCGGAGTGCTTCGGTGGCAGCGGGCGTTTTGAGCTCGATGATAAAGGGCATGTCGCGTGGCAGGGCCTCGACGACGTCATCAAAGGCGGGGATGGTCGCCCCCCTGCCTCGCCACGGAAAGGTGGTTCCGCGGTCGAGCGTGAACCGGTATCCGGCATCAATCTCGCGGAGTTCACGAAGTGATCGGTGCATGACCAAGCCTGACGCACTCGTCGTACGATCGAGCGTGGCATCGTGCATCAACACGAGGTGACCGTCCTTCGAAACGTGGAGGTCAAACTCCAGCGCATCAACGCCGAGCGAGACCGCCTCCAGCAGCGAGGGGAGCGTGTCTTCAGGTGCATGCGAACGATTCCCGCGATGTCCGACGACGGGGCGCGCGAGCGGATCGAGAAGGATCATTCGGCAAGGTAACACGAAGGGGTGGTGCGTCGTGTGACGCACCACCCCTTCGTGCTACTTCAATCGTGTAAAGGTCTGGCGACGCGCGCCTGACCCACGATCAGAACGCGTACTGCAGGCGCGTCATGATCATACGTCCGATCTCTGGGGCGCCCGGGAAGGTACGCAGGCGCTTATCGGTCAAGTTGGTAACGCCAAGCGTCCAGTTCAGACGCTGCGCGTTCAGTTCGAAACGCTTCGTGAACTGCGCGTCGAACGTCACGGCCTGCGGCACGTCCTCGTAGCAGAACGTACCGGCGGCAGGCGACGGCGAGCACTTGCCGAAGCCCTGGGCGCCAGCGACCGGCGTGGCGCCGGCGATCGGGAACGCCACGTTGGTGGCATACACGCCCGAGTTCACCGGATACGCGTCGTTGTAGCGCGTGCGCAATTCGAAGCCGATGCCGTTGCTTTCGTTCCGAAAGCGACCGCCGATCGAACCGCGCTTCTTGGCGGAGTTCGACATGAAGGGAATGCCACCAACCACGATGTCATTCCAGACGTTTTGGTTCTGGTATGAGAACGCGCTCTCGAGGGTCAGTCGATCGGTTGCCACGAAGTCGAGCGCGACATCGAGACCCTTCACCCAGATCTTCTTGTCGAAGCTCTGATACGTCGCGTACACATCCGTCGCTGACGTATTGGGGCTATTGAACGTGACGACGCCCAACGGCGCCGGCGCGAGGTTCGTCGTCAACGCGTTCGCGATACCACCGACGAGCGCCTGAATGCTTGCCGCGGGTACACCGAGCTGTGCGAGCGCCGGCCCAAGCGACTCACCGAGACGGCCGCCGATGTAGCCACCAAGCTGGGCGGGATTGCCGAACCATACGTTCGGTGTCGCGAGTGCCGCCGTGGCCGTGACGGCGCCACGGTCTTGACCCCACACCGACACGTCGAAACGGAACTTGTTCGCGACGATGCCCTTGTAACCAACTTCGAACGTCTGACTGTACGAGGCGCCGAGCGGCGCGATGTCTTTGACCTGTGACGTCTGCAGCGGCGTCGTCGCCGACGAGATATACGACACGCGCGTCGCGATATCGCTGTTCGTCGGCGCCCGTGAGCCAAGGTACTGGATCGCCGACGACGCGAACTGCGACGCAAACGCCGCTGGCACGCCATTCTGCTGCAGCGCGCCGGCCACGGCCGCCGTCAATGCCGCGGCGTTGCCCTGAATCAGTCCCGGGAACGCACTGGCTGCACTGGCACCGACGTAGCCGCCGGCGCCCGTGAAGCGGGACTTCATGCAGAAACTGCCGAAGGCGCTGTTGTTGCTGCACGACTGATTGAACTGATAGCCGGTCTTCGGTGGGTTGCCACGCGCCACGACGTTAAATCCGGAATTGCCGACATTCGGTGCCTGAATCAGGTCGAGGAAGAACGAGAAATTTGCGGGCGTTGAGAACGCGCGATTGTAGGTCGCACGGATATTCTGATTCTCGGTCGGCTTGAAGATCAGCGCCGCGCGGGGCGAGAACGTATATCCCTTGATGACGTCGTTCCCGTCGGCGCGCGCCGCAAGCAGAATCTCGAACTGTTTCGTTGGCTTCGTGCTGGACTGCAGGTAGACGCCCGACTCCGTCGTGTTGTCCACGAGTTCGTTCGAGCCGTTGATCGTACCGCCGGTACGCGGATCGGTCTTGATGTAATCGACGCCGTACGTGAACGACTGTTTCGTGCCGAGATCAAAACCATGCTGCAGCTGGACGGCAAAGACGCGGGACTTGTCTACGATCGGCTGGCCTGAGCGTAGCAGATACGTGCCGCTGGCCGAGCTCGACGTGTCGTTGCCGGCATTGTTGATGTTGAGGAACGCCTGCGCGAACAAACGTTTCCAGGTGAATCGCTGCTGAATGCTGTTGTACGACCAATTCTTGATCTGCGACGAACCGTTCGCACCAGTCAGTTCGATTCCACTGAGCACTTTGGTGGTGCCGTACGTCGTGATGGCTTCCATGCCCTTCATGGGGCGAAAGTCGAGGCGCGCTTCGCCGGTGTAGCGCTCGACATTGAAATCGCGGTTATTCGGCTGACCGCGACGGGCGGCAGGGATATTCGCCGTGTTCGGGAACGTCTTCGGTTCGGCGAAATCGGTATATTGCCAGTCTTTGCCGCGCATGTACTCGCCGGAGACCTTGAACGCAAGCTTCTCGTTGATAACGCCCGCGTGGCGCACGCCGGTGCGAATAATCGAGCGCTCGCCGCCGTCGACGCTGATGGTCGTCCCCTGCGAATTAAACGGCGACTTCGTAATGACGTGCAGCACGCCGGACGAGCTGTTCGGTCCGTACAGCGCCGACGCCGGTCCCAGCAGCACTTCGATTCGATCGACGTCCTCGTTCGTGCCGGTCATGAGGAACGGAACGTTCACGCGCAACGACGGCACGGCGGCAAACCGATAGTCCTGCAGCATGAGGATCGAGCCACTGAACGCGTTGTTGAATCCACGCGCTACGACGTTCGACTGCGCGATACCACCGCGGCTGATATCGACGCCCGGCGTGTTGCGCACGTGATCGATCACCGTGACGGCAGGGCGCTCCGCGATGCGCTCGGAGGTGACGACGAAGATGGACGCCGGGGCGTCGAGCGCTTTCTCCGGACGACTGCGGCTCGCGGTGACGACCGTTTCGTTCAGCTCGATCGGCCGCGGCTTCACGACGATGTTGAGCGTGCTGCCCGAACGAACGCCTATGGATTTTTTGGTTTCAAAGCCAAGACGCCTCACGATCACCGTATACACGCCGTCGGGAAGATTCACGATCCGATACGAGCCATCAGCACCGGTGCGCCCGGCATACTCTTTGTCACCGATCGCCTGAACAGACGCATCCGGCACGGGACCGCCGGATTCTGCAGTCACCCGTCCTGAGATCGTGCCGGTTTGCGCGGCGAGCTTCGAGCCAAGCAACGGTACGGCGACGACAGCGAGAACGGTGGCGGAGAGGAAACGTCGAATACGTTTCAAAAACATCGTACACCTCTAGGAGGGAGGGAGAGGTACGTCGCACTGGGCGAGTGCCCGCGGCAAACTGGCGAGCGGAGGCGGGGAGACTGCCCCTATCTTCGCCGCCCTGAGGGCGAACGTCAATACGTCAGGGCACTTAGGTCGTGCCGCAGATGCGGTCGAGATCCTGCAGCCCGACCAGTACTTCGCGTGGACGCGCACCGCCTTCTGAGGGCGAGAGGACCCCGGCTTCTTCCAACTGATCAATAATGCGCGCGGCCCGCCCGTAGCCCACCTTCAGTCGCCGCTGCAGCAACGATGTCGAGCCATGACGGTGTTGAATTGCGACTTCTGCCGCTTCGCGGAAACGGACGTCGCGATCATCGCCAGCGCCGTCCGCGCTATCGCCGTCGCTGCCCGACGACTTCGCCTCGAGCACACGCACGGCTTCAAGGATATCAAGCTCCTGAACGACGGATTCCCCGGCCGCGCGCGCCGCGGCGTCGTCGTACCATTTGAGAAGACGCTCGGTATCCTCACTGGAAAGATATGCGCCTTGAAGGCGCGACGGCTCAGACTTTCCCGGAGGGATGAACAGCATGTCACCGTTGCCGAGCAACGCTTCGGCGCCGGCGCCATCGATGATCGTGCGGCTGTCGATCTGCGACGCGACGCGGAACGCAATCCGGCACGGGAAATTGGCCTTGATCAGTCCTGTAATGACGTTCACACTGGGACGCTGCGTCGCAAGAATGAGGTGAATCCCGATGGCGCGGGCCTTCTGCGCGAGCATCGCGATAGGGGTCTCCACCTCGCCCTGCACGGTCATCATGAGGTCCGCCATTTCGTCAATCACGACGACGATGTACGGCAGGACCGGCCCCGCGTACGTGCGGTCTTCAAAGGCAACGCCAGGGGATTTGGGATGTACCAACGGCGCGCCGTCACCGGCGTCGCGCAATTGCACGCGCTTGTTGAACTCCTGCAGGTTGCGACAGGCGTTCGCTTCGAGGAGCCGATAGCGATCCTGCATCTCGTACACGGCCCACTTAAGGACCGATGCGGCATCGCGATTATCGGTGATGACCTTGTGCCGTAAATGCGGGAGCGCGTTGTACACACTCAGCTCGACCATCTTCGGATCCACCATCAGAAAGCGCAGGGTCTTTGGCGTATGGCGATACGCGAGGCTCGTGATGATGGTGTTCACACAGACGGATTTACCTGAGCCCGTCGCGCCAGCAATCAACAGGTGTGGCATCTTCGCGAGATCGGCGATCACCGGCCGACCTTCGAGATCCTTGCCCAATGCGATCGGCAGCGCCGCGCGCGCCTGCTTGAACTCCGGCGCCTCCAGTACTTCGCGCAGCACCACCATTTCCGGTGATGGATTGGGCACTTCGACGCCGACGGCCCCACGACCGGGGATTGGCGCGACGATGCGTATGCTCGGTGCGCGCATGGCCAGTGCGAGATCATCCGCGAGGGCGGCGATCTGTCGCACCTTGACGCCGGCCGCTGGTTCCACTTCAAACTGCGTCACCGTCGGACCCGTCGTGCGACCGACCAGTTCACTCTCCACTTTGAACGTGCGGAGTGTCGCAATCAACTTCTCGCCAGCGAGATCCAGCTCACGCCGGCCCGCATCCGGATTGCGCTTCGGCGCCGCCGTGAGCAAGTCGGTCGGCGGCAGCTCGTCGCTGAAGGCCGACGCATCAGCCGTCGCGTCGAACGCGGCATCAATCGCTGCCACGCGCGCTGGCTCGTGTTTCGCCTTGCCTTTCTTTCGATCTGACGGGTCTTTCGGCGGCGCGAATGCCTCATCCGGCGTACCACGCACCTGCCCGAGCATTTCGCGCGCCAGTGCCCGATCGATCGCGGGGAGATCCTCCGGTTCTGGCGCGAGCCGCTCCGCCAGCGTTGGTCTCGATAGCGCGTCAGACCCACGTGCCGCGGCATCGCTACCACGCGAGGGATTCGGTCCGATCAACAGGCGGATCGGATTCCAGCGCATCGTGACGACTGTCAATGCGCTCGCGGCCAGCGTGAAGAAAATCCACGCGCCCGCGGCACCCAGTCCCTTGCGCAGGTAATGCGCGGCAATGCTACCCCACAGCCCTGTGGCGGGTGACGCCGACGGCTCGCCGCCGAGCGCGAGGCCAATCGCCAACGGAACGAGGGCGACGATGCCAGCGAAGAGCAGACCCCACTCGACCGCCTGATCGTCACGCTGCCGAAGACGGCCGAAGAGCACGAGACCCACGACGAGACACCCTGCCGCAACCAACGCCGCACCGGGAATCCCGACCGTCGTGACGAGGGCGCAGCGCGCCCAAGTCCCTGCTGGGCCGAACGCGCCCACGGCATCCAGGCACCCGCCAGCGTCGGGCACACGCTGGAATATCAACGCGCCGCCGAGAAACACCGCGAGCAACGTCAACGCGATCGCGGCGAACTCGCGACGCAGCAGTCGGGCGTCCACGTCGACGCTTACCCGCTCGTGACGGGGACCGCGTGCAGCATACGCTCGCGATACCGTACGGCAACAGGCACCGAGTCGACCGCGAGACAGCAGTCGACATCATCGCCGAAACCGGCGGCGATGAGTGACCGCGCGTGCGTCGCGTCATCGCGCAGTGCCATGGCCTCGTCCTGGTACGTCAGCTCGATCATTGCAGCCAGACGCGCGCCGTCGCCGCAGACGGCCCCCGGATGCGCGTCGCGGATGCCCCGCACCAGACGACCGGCGCACACCGTGTCCTCAAGCGATATGTGTCGCTCGCTGCCGGCGCAGACGATCGTAATATCCGTCGACGCATCAGCCGCCTCGCAGATCACGTCGATCGTGGTCTGCGCGTTGACGAAGCCGGCGAACAACACGTCTCGCGCACCGTGGGTCGAGGTTAACGCGAGCGTTCCGTTGGTCGTCGTGAAGACGATCGTTAGTCCCTCGACCAGCTCGCGCGTGTACTCGAGTGGGGAGTTCCCGAAGTCGAACCCGGGGATCCGCACCATGCGTCGTTCACCGCCAAGGCGAACGGATTCCTGATCCATGGTCTTCGCCCGCTGGGCGGCCTCCTCAACCGATTCGAACGGGATCATCGCGCGGGCGCCGCGGGAGAGTGCCAGTGCGGCAGTCGTCGCGGCGCGAAGCACGTCGATCACCACCACCAGCCGATCCGCCACATCGGCGGGCGCGACCGGCGCCTCGCCGAGCAGCACATCGATACGCACTATACCGGCTCCTTCAGAAGTTCCGCACCTTCGAATTCCAGCCACTTGGTGTGCACCTGGCCCGCCTGAAAGCCGGGGTGTTGCATCACGCGCGCGAGGAATGGCATGGTCGTGCGAATCCCTTCGATCACGAAACTCTCGAGCGCGATCTGCATACGCTTGAGTGCCTCCTCGCGCGTGTTCCCCTGCACGATGACCTTCGCGATCATCGAGTCGTAGAACGGCGGTACCGTGTATCCGGCGTAGGCGTGCGTGTCGATCCGGACACCAGGACCACCTGGCTGATGAAACGTTTCGATCTTGCCCGGCGACGGCTGAAAATTGCGGGACGGATCCTCGGCGTTGACGCGGCATTCAATCACGTGCCCGCGTAGCTCCGGCATCTTCGTGACGCTGAGCGGGAGCCCCGCAGCGACGCGAATCTGCTCCTTCACGAGATCCACGCCGGTGAGCATTTCCGTCACTGGATGCTCCACCTGAATGCGTGTGTTCATCTCCATGAAGTAAAACGAACCATCCTCGTCGAGCAGCATTTCGATAGTGCCGGCACCAACGTAGTTGATGGCCTTCGCGCCTCTCACGGCGGCCTCGCCCATCCGCTCGCGCAGGTCCGGCGTCATCACGGGGCACGGTGCTTCTTCGATCAGCTTCTGGTGACGCCGCTGCACGGAGCAGTCACGTTCCCCGAGGTGAATGACATTGCCATGTGTGTCGCCGAGAATCTGAAACTCGACATGACGCGGCCGTTCGAGAAACTTCTCGACATACACGTCGCCGTTCCCGAAGGCCGAGAGGGCTTCCGAGCGCGCGAGCTGAAACGAGCGCGCGAAATCGTCAGGATCGCGCGCGACGCGCATACCCTTGCCGCCACCGCCGGCGGCCGCCTTGATGATGACCGGGAAGCCGATTTCGCGTGCGAAGACCAGCGCATCTTCCACATCCTCCACCGGACCCGGCGTCCCCGGCACGATCGGGACGCCCACTTCACTCATCGCGCGACGCGCCGACGCCTTGTCGCCCATGACGCGGATCTGTTCCGGCGTCGGACCGATGAACGTGATGCCGGAGGCCCGACACGTCTCGGCGAACTCGGCGTTTTCGGCCAGAAAGCCGTAGCCGGGGTGAATCGCGTCGGCACCGGTGATCTCGGCCGCCGCGATCAGGCGCGGAATCTTCAGGTACGAGTCCTTGCCTGGTGGCGGACCAATGCAGACATCGTCATCAGCAAACCGGACGTGGAGGGACTCCCGATCAGCCTCGGAATACACGGCAACCGTCTGGATATCGAGTTCGCGGCACGCCCGGATGATGCGCAGGGCGATCTCACCGCGATTGGCGATCAAAACCTTTTTGAACATGTCGTTGGGCAGGGGGCCGGCATCACGGACCGGCGGAGGATCCCGCCGCCCGCCGGCCCGGCCGCAGCGCGACCGGCCCGTGTCGAGCCACGCCGAATGGTGGCGAGGACGACGGCCCGACGCTAGGGCTGCACGGTGCTGGCGACCGCTGTCCGCACGTTCGGATCGCCGTCAGACCGGCGAACGTCACAGCCGCGCGGTCCGGCCGTTACTTGGCTGAGCTTCCCTGACGAAAGCCGTCCCACGTCGTGTCGCTGGATCCATTGACGCCCTGAATGCGAAGTGCCAGTTCGGCCGGATTCGTCGCGTAGAACTGGGCGCTCTCGTACGAAATCACACCGCGCGAGAACCAGTTGACCAGCGACTGGTCAAAGGTCTGCATGCCGTACGCCACGCTGCCTTCCTTGATCAGATCCGGGATATTGAGGCTCGCGGACAAATCGCGAATTTGATCGCGTACGGCCTCGGTATTGACCAGCACCTCGCACGCCGGAACGCGACCCGGTTCGTCCGATCGTGGCACGAGGCGGAGCGAGACGACCGCCGACAACGCATTCGCCAGCGCGAAGCGCACTTCATTCTGTTGATGCGGCGGATAGAACGACAGCATGCGATTGATCGTCAGCGTCGCATCGGTCGTATGCAGCGTGGAGAACACGAGGTGGCCGGTGCCGGCCGCCTTCAGTGCAACGTCCAGCGTTTCCAGATCGCGAATTTCGCCGATCATGATCACGTCCGGGTCCTGACGCAACACGCGACGGAGTGCCTGCGAGAACGTCGCCGTGTCGGTACCGATTTCCCGTTGATTGATATGACTCTGCAAATCCCGATGCACGAACTCGATCGGGTCTTCGATCGTGATGATGTTCGACGACCGGCGTTCGTTGATATGCTGAATCATTGCGGCCAGCGCGGTGCTTTTCCCTGACCCGGTCACACCGGTCACCAGCACCAACCCTCGCGGACGCATGGCGATCTGCTCGAGGACCGGCGGCAGATTCAATTCTCGGATCGACGCCGCCGCGTGCATGATCGAACGCATCGCGAACGCGACCGTTCCCTTCTGCTGATAGACATTGACGCGGAAGCGGCCGATGCCCGGCACGTTGATCGCGAAGTCGGCTTCGCGCATTTCGACGAACTCGCGCAACTGCGCCGGCGGCAACAGGTGCTCGGCGAGCGTCCGCAACTCTTCGGGACGCAACGCCGGCATCGCGAGCGGAACGAGGTCTCCGTGGAGTCGCAGCGTCGGTGAACGCCCCACCTTCAGGTGGAGATCCGACGCGCCTTCACGAACCATGCGCTGTAACGCCGCCTTCAGGTCGAGACCGGTGGCCGGCGCTGCGTTGGTGGCCGCGCCGTTGGCGCTGCCCAATACCATCGTCATGGTTACATATCTCAGCCGTTTGGATCGATGCGATAGAGCACTTGTCCATACTCGACCGGATGCGCGTCCGTGACATTCACTTCGCGCACCACACCAGAGTACTCGGATTCGAGCTCATTCATGATCTTCATCGCCTCGATGACGCAGACGATCTGTCCCTTGCTGATGCGATCGCCAACCACCACATACGGCTTCGCACCGGGCTCGGCAGCAGAGTAGTACGTCCCCACCATCGGCGATTTGATCTCAAGAAGCGCGGACTTCGGTGCCTCGGCCTTCGGCACCGGCGCCACTCCTTCCTCGGCTGGACGCGCGGCGGGTGCTGCGGGCAACACCGGGGCGGCCATAGTAACGGCCGCCGCACGCTGGTGCGGACTCTTCGAGATCCGGAGCTTCATCCCCTTGTCGGAGGAGATCTCGATGGAATCCACGGTGGAGCCGTCGAGCATCTCGATCAGCTTCTTCACGTAGCGCAGGTCGATCATGGCGTGTCAGGCAGGAGGAACAGAACGGGTTCACGCATCGCCGCGAGGCGCGCGTCGTCCCAAGGGTCGCCAACATCGAAGGCACTGGCCCACGACACTGGTTGTGATCAGTGGAGTTGTAGCAGCTCGCGCGGAAACGATGTCAGAATACGGGGACCTGTTTCGGCCAGCAGTACATCGTCCTCGATTCTCACACCGCCCCACCCTGGCCGATAGATGCCAGGTTCGATTGTCACGACGGCTCCCACTGGAAGCGGAGCGTCCGCAGTCTTGGCCAAACGCGGCGCCTCATGCACCTCGAGCCCGATACCGTGCCCAAGCGAGTGGCCGAACTCTTCACCGAAACCGCGGGCGTGAATGTACTCTCTCGCGACGTGATCTGCAGCCATCCCTTTCATTCCGACCCGAATCGCGCCCGAAGCGCGTGCATTCGCCTCCCGAACCACGTCATACACTTCCTGCTGCTCCGCCGTCGCCTTGCCGAGGACAACGGTTCTGGTGATGTCCGAGCAATATCCTCCGGAGACGGCTCCGAAGTCCATCAGGACGAAATCACCGACCTGAAGGACTCGATCTCCGGCTCTCGCGTGCGGCAGCGCGGAACGCGGCCCTGCCGCCACAATGGAGGCGAACGGATAGGCCTCGCTCCCCACTTCGCGCAGTTCACGCTCCAAGAAGCCAGCCACCTGCGTTTCCGTGAGACCGGGCCGAATATGCGGCAACGTAGCGCCGAGCGCGCGTTCGGCCATGACGATCGCGTGCTCGATGCATGCAACCTCGCCGGGGTCTTTCCGTTCGCGCAGCCCCTCGACAAGGTCAAGGGCAGGACGCCACTGCCACCGCTGTCCCTGCTCGAGCAAGCGTTGGAAGTCGCGATGCATGAGATGCGCCGATTCGAACCCAACGCGCTCGACGGCCGTGGTGCCGGCTAAGGCGCTCCAAACGCCATGCCACAGGCTGGTCGTTTCAATACACACCGTCGCCGATGCACCCACTTCATCACCGACCTGCGACGCGTAGCGGAAGTCGGTCAGCAGTACACAGTCCTTCGCCGTCACGATCAACAGCGCATTGCTTCCGGAAAAACCGGTGAGATACCGGATACTTGGCAACGAGGACACCAATAACGCGTCTAGATCGGCGCGCGCCAGCACGTCGCGCAGCGACGACAGGCGCGTCGACCGGTAATCGGTCACGTCTGGCTCACGTACCCGACTGGCGCGCGCGCAGCGCGCTCACCAACCCTCGAAGCGCGAACTCGTAGCCGTCGGCGCCCAACCCGCACACCACACCGATGGCCGCCGATGCCAGGACGGAGGTCCGGCGTTCGGGCTCACGTGCATAGATGTTGGACAGATGAATCTCGACAAACGGCAAGGATGTCGCCGAGAAGGCGTCGCGCAGCGCAAGGCTGCTGTGCGTGTACGCACCGGCATTGACGACGACACCGTCAACGACGCCGCGCCAGCTGTGCAACGTGTCGATGAGCTGTCCTTCCCCGTTCACCTGAGCACAGACCATGGTCACGCCGATGGAAGCCGCGATGCGCTGCACTGCGGTTTCGATATCACCGAGCGTCGTCGTGCCATAAATCGCGGGCTCGCGCGTGCCCAACAGATTGAGGTTCGGTCCGTTCAGCAGGCCAATCTTCACGAATTACCAAGCCCCTTGAGCCAAGCGGAGAACTGGGCGAGATCGTCCGTGACCGGCGGTTCCGACAACGGCGGCGATGGTGCGGCTGGCGTGCCACGATGATTCGCGGGATCGGGGAAGAACTTGTCGAACGAAAATCCGGCGTTCCCAGCGCCCGACGGTACCGAAGACGACGGCGCGGCTGGCGTCATGCGCCTTGGCCGCATCGCCGGCACCTGCGCCGGCGTCGGCACGATTGGCATCGCGGTCGCCATCACCGGCGTAATAGAACGCACGAATTCCGGTGTCGATCGCGCGAACTCAAAATCCAGCGTTGTGCCCGACTCAAGATCCCGCGCCGACACCGGCGCAAAGGCGTCCGCCAAGGCGCGCGCAGCCGCATCCTCGTTGAGTGACGTGTCGGTACCGAAAAGCGATGACAGTCCTTCGGGCGATGAGGGTTCGGCCGTCACGGCGACGACGGCGATTGGTGGCGTTCGACGTGGTACCCGATGCGCCGCGATCGACGAGAACCACTCACGCGCGGAACGCCGCGGCGCGAAGGATTCGGCCGCCGCCGGATATGCATACGGTGTCACACGCCGCGATGCGAGCGGGGTGTTCGTGGCGAACACTGGCCTGCCGTAGGATGGAGTTGGCGTCTCGGCGGACGCGTGTGCAACCGCTTCATCCGCCCACGACGACAGGTCGGCCGACGCGTCCGCCGACTCCGTCTGCTGCTGATACGCTGAGGTCTCCAACGGCACCATCTGCGCTTGCAACTCGGCGAGACGCGAGGACAACAGCGGATCGTATGGTCGACGGCGCACCAATTCCCCGTAGACGCCGATCGCCCGGGCGACGAACCCTTGTGAGACCAGCAATTCGCCCATCGTCTCCGTGACGAAGGCAGGCTCACTCTCGACGATGTCCACGGACTCCACCATTACGGACTCTTCGCCATCATCGAGCTCGCCACCGACGTCAGCCGCCACCTCCTGTATCTCGCCAACGTCAGACTCTTCGAACATAAATACGTCCGACTGTTCGACCGTTGGATCGACCATGTCCGCGCGATGATCGGCGAACAACGTGATGTCATCCGCTGGAACAGGCCCGTCGAGTGCGGCGACTGTGAACCGCTCATCATCACCAGCCGCACGCGCGTCGACGGTAAAGGCTTCGACGATCTCCTCGAGCCCCGGCGCGTCCATCGCCGACGACATCGTCGGTTCGCGGTCGTTGGGAACTGAATCCGCAGTCGAAATCCAGGGCAGATCAGTCGTGTGGGCCTCTTCGCCCTGCGCAACGACGTCCGCGTCGAACGAGACCTCTTCCTCAATCTCCGGCCCGGCGTGCTCGGTCGCAGTGACGGTCGCTTCGCTCGTCGTCGGCTGGGCAAATGCGGCGGCGAGTTCCGGCGGCAGTGGCTCGATGTGAAACTCCTCGTCGGCCGTCGACGCGTCGGCCACTACGGACGGCATCGAGACACGTGGTGTGTCCCAGCGCGGTGTCACGCGTTCGTGCGAATCGGCTGACTCCTCACTGGACAGCGGTGATTCCATCGGATCGTGCGGCTCGCGTCCGAAGGCAGCGACCGCGTCGCTCACGGCGTACGGCGTTGGCGGCGTGATGGCGTTCGGAGCAACCGACGGCGTCGTTGCACGCGGCGTGACGATTCGCGCCACGATCGCCGACGTCTCTGGCCATTCCGGCGCGACCAGTCCTTCCTCGAACTCCTCTTCGAACGGCGCGGCCGCCTCGGCCGGTCGCAACGGGTCAGCGTCTCCGATCGGCGCCGCTTGGGGTGCGGAGGTCGTCAGCGCGCCGACTGAAGCGGCCGGCGTCACCAAATCAGAACCGACGGCGGCGATCGACGCCGATGTCGGCACGTCCGGGAAGTCGAACGCGTCCGCCTCGGCGCGCGGTGATACCACCAGTTGCGTCGCCTCGAATTCCTCGGGAACGTCTGCCACCTCGTCCTTTTCCACGGCGTCGGCGTGCGTGGCGCCGTGCAGAATCTCATTCCCGCTGACGCTCGGCCATCCCAGACCGGCTCCGGCCGGCGCTGCCGCGGCCTCTGCCGGTGGCGCGACCGGCGGTGTCTCGATCTCGTCGAGATCGATTGGCGTCCGGCTGGTCACGCGCCCACTGAAGGCGTCGAGATCGACCGCTCGCATGACGGAATCAGGCGTCGGCGAAGCGCCGAGACCGATCGCCACCATTGGCGTCGGCGTCAGCGGCGTGCGCGTGAAGGGTTCGATCGACGAATTTGCCGCCGGCAGCATTGACGGCGTGGTTGGTTCCGCAAATGACAGCACCGAGGTCGGCGTCAGCCCGGTCGCCAGCGTCGCGAGCTGGGCCGCGATATCGTCGTTGCGAGGATCGGCGTCGAGCACGCGTTCATACCAGCGTCGAGCCGCCAGTGCGTCTCCATCGGCCCGTGCGATATCGCCGAGGTGGCGCAGCGCGATCAGGTTCTCTGGGTCGAGCGCGAGCGCTTGTTCGAAGACGGCGCGGGCCTCGCCCAAATCACCGGACTCATACAGCGCCTGCCCGAACACGATATACCCACTCATGTGTCCGGGCTGCTTCGGCAAATGCTCTCGGCACAACGCTACGGCCATCGCCAAGTCACCGGACTTCCGGTATTCGTTGGCGAGTGGCGCGAAATAGCGTCGCGGGTTCTCTTCGAACTTTTTCCGGAGCTCGTCAATCCGGGCAGCTGTGCTCATCCGTCCAGTCCCCTCAAGGGGTGATCCCAGTTCGACGCGAGGCGCCCACTAGGGCGCGCCAAGTTAGTGTTCGTCGTTCCGGGAAGTCAATTGTGCCGCAGGGCCAGAAGTCGTGTCTTCTCTTGCTTTTAGCGCTTTGCGGCCGCTAGGTTTTGAGGCTCTCCCTACTTTCCTGCTCTTCCGTCTTCAGGAGTTTCGCCCCGTGGTGCTGCAATCGATGCGGAGCGTCGCGAAGTACATCTGGTGGTTCCTCGTCGTGGCGTTCGTTGGAAGCTTCCTGCTCTACCAAACTTCTGGTCTATCAGGTCGCGCCCCGGTCACGACCTCTACCGCAGTCGCGACGGTCAACGGCGAAGATGTCATGCTGACCTCTTGGCAAAACGCGGTCGCCAATCTCGAGCAGC
>JANLPE010000088.1:0-8748 GCA_031366985.1 Gemmatimonadaceae bacterium | reverse complement strand
GTTGATTTACGGCACCAAAGAAAAATGGCTTGACCGGCATAAAGGGCTATTTCTGGTACCGCTTGTTACCGGTTCTGTTACTGCGACGCGTCGGTGACATCTCGGTCTAGCGTCGCCACCCGTCCGCACCGAGCCCTCGTTATGCGAAGTCTATGGCGAACGGCAGTCCGGCGCGGGCGCTCTGCCGCCACCTTAGCCCACCGGTAGGCTAAGGTCCCACGACAACGTGTAACTCACGCATGCTTTATCCACATTTGCCGAATGAATACCGATTAGATGCCGTATAAACTCCGAAAATATAAGGGGTAAACGGCGTTGTGGCGCACCAAAGAGCTTCCGGAGGCTCCCCGAGAGCCCGATCCGCAGGCTTGGACCCACGTGGGTCCCGGACGTTTCCTGAGCCCCGCGCGCCATGACCTATCACTAGTGACACCTCCCGAACCGCCGCCGGTCGACACCCGCCGCGCCAGCGCCTGCCCCGGTATCCCTCCCCACCTCGACCGTACCGTCCGCCGCGGCCGTCCGCGAAACGTTCGACGCCGTCGTCCAACGGCTGAAGTCGAATCTCGACGACACCGCCGCGCTGTGCGGGCTCTCCGCAAAGGCGCACAAGGATCTCCAGCACGACCTTGCGCAGCGAGTGCTCCACGCGCTCGTACTGACCGGCCGCGAGGTAAGCATGCTTTTGGTGCTGGCCGACGACACCCCCGACCGACTCGTCGACGCCGGGTGCGGGAGCCGCGCAGCCGACAGAGACCGAGAGCTTCGACACCAAGCGGTTCGCCGCGTGGAGGGCCGCCGCATGCGCGCGAAGCCAGCCTTCAAGTTCTCGCCGGCCGTTATCGCGCGAGCTCGTCGCTGCGGGGTCTACCAGAAGTCGCCGGGCGGCGCCTTCTACGCCGACTTTCGTCCGTTCGCGGCGCGGGGCGGCAGGCAGTCAGCGCTCGTGCCAGACGGCGAGCACCAAGCCACCAAGGACCGGTCGGTCGCCACTGCGCTTTTTTCGAAGCGCCAGCAGATCCTGATGGAACTCGCGGAAGCGGGTCCTCGCACTGCGATGCCGACGCCAGTTGTGCCGCGATTTGGAGCCGTCATCGAGGAGCACCTGCTCGAAAAGGCCAATGACGGGAAGTCCTCTCATGGGACGCTGCGCCACGACGAGATCGCACTGCGCTTGTGGTTCGACTTCTTCGGCAATTGTGAGCTGAATGACATCACGCCGCTGCGCAGTAAGGCTTACATCAAGAAGCGCCGCGCGGAGGAAGGCCGACGCCCAGGCACCACACTGAGCAACGCCACAGTTCGCAATGACGTGCACTCGTTATCGAACCTGTTGGCGCGCGCGTGCTCGATGCAACCGCAGAGATGGATCAAGAGGCGCACGTCGCGTGCCACATTCGCGAACTACAGCGTCACGAGCGCGTGCTGCGCGACGCCGGTGCCCACGAACGCGCTCGTGAGGTTAAGGGCCAATTGCAGGGCCTATTCCTGGCGGCCGGACTGGCGCACCTCCATGGTACCGTTGAACCCATCCTTGAAACGGGCGTCTCGCTGTTTCTTTACACGGGAATGCGCCACGGGGAGCTTTTTGCTTGCTCGTTCAGGACCTCGACTTCGTGAACGGCATGGTGCATGTGCGCGCGAACAAGTATCGCAAGCTGAAACGCAAGTCGCACGCGCGACGGGTGGAGATGTGGCCGGGACTACGTGCGACGCTTGAGCGTTTTCTCGCAAAGAGCGGGCGCACCGAGGGGTTGCTGTTCCCTTCAATTGACGCGCAGGGCAACGAGCAGATGCGTCACAGCTTCGCGAAGCAATTTGGCCGTGTCTTGCGCCGAGCGCGCTTGGATGATCGCGCGATCTCCCCACACACGCTGCGACACACGTTCACGAGCTTCATGCTGCTGACGACCGTTCGGACGCGGAGTGGAACCGAGGCAGTACGCTCGATCTGGGACGTCGCGCAATCGCTCGGACACAAGTCGGATAGCCTCGTGCGCGAGACGTACGCCCACATTATGGATCGTCGAGATTACATGGATTGCCTGGACTTTGAGTTCAAGCGCCTCCATCCGTCGACGCGCAGCGAGTAGTGGCGCGCGCCGCAGAGTGCCCGCCCGGCGTGCGTCATGCACACCGGGCGGTTCTCGAACGTCTAGCGCGCCGTGTCATCGTACGCACCCGCGACCGCCGCGCCGCGTTCGCGAAGCTTATCCAATCCCCAGGACGAACATTGCGACCGCGACGCTTACTGACTAGTGCATTAATTGGTTCGTAGTGGTAACTTGTCTGCATGCTCTCTCGCATCGAGGGACGCCGGCTAGATGCCGCGACACAAGCGCACGTGCGACGGACGGCGGTGAAGGCGGTGCGCGCCGGGATGACCCAGACGGCGGCCGCCGTGGCGTTCGGCGTCAGCGGACGGGCGGTGAACAAATGGATCGCGGTGGACAAGACGAGCGGCCTGCGTGCCGTGGCCGAGCAACGGCGTGGCCATCCGGTCGGCGCCGGGCGGTTGTCCCCGGCCCAGGCCACGAAGATCCGCCAGCAGATCCTCGACAAAATGCCGGATCAGTTGACGCTCGGCTTTTATCTCTGGACGCGCGCGGCCGTCGTCGCGCTGATCGCGCGGGAGTACGACGTGACGGTGTCGCTGACGACGGTGGGGCGGTACTTGAAGGCGTGGGGCTGTAGTGTGCAGAAGCCGGTGCGTCGCGCGTACGAACGCAATGACGTCGCGATTGCGCGGTGGCTGCGCACGGAGTATCCCGCCATCGTGCGCGACGCCAAGCGCGACGGCGCCACCATCTATAATGGGGCGACGAGATGGGGCTCCGCAGCGATCATGTGACCGGCACCAGTTAGGCCTTGGTCGGCCGGACCCCCGTCGTGCGCGCGACTGGTCAGCGCTTCGGCGGTAGCATGATCTCGGCGATCACCAATCGCGGGCGGCTCGTATTTCGCGTCTTTCACGGCACATTCCGCGCACCGATGTTCGTCGACTGCATGCGGCGACTGCGGCTGCAGAGTGTGGGCAAGGTGTACTTCATCGTCGATGGCCATCCCGTCCATCGGTCGAAAGTGGCAACGGCCTTCGTCGCCGCCAACACGAACGACGTCCGCCTGATCCAGCTGGCCGGCTACTGCCCGGAACTCAATCCCGACGAGCTGCTGCATCAAGACGTGAAAACCAATGCGCGCGGGAAGAGTCGGCCCCGCACGCGTCTCGAGATGATGGCGGCCGTCCGCCGTCATCTCTTTCGGCGCCAGAAGCAGCCGCACGTCATCCAGAACGTGTTTCAAGAGAAACACGTGCGCTACGCCGCGTGACAAACTACGCACTATTATCCGGCCTCCTCAGTAACTCCCGCGACTTCCCCGTGAGGAGCCAAGCGTCGGCGCCCGTTGCAACCATACGTTCCCCGCTGAGATCAATGCGCACCCAGTAGTAGCAGCACTTCCGGCCTTGCGCGTAGTGTTTGGATTCGACCCTGAAGAGCTTCCGCCAGCGGCTGAACAAGAACTTCTTGTACGCCGCGACGCTGTCTTTGCCGACCACCCGTTTGCGCTTCACCGTATCGCCGTCATCGCTCTCTGGCGACGGTCCGGGCGCAATCATCGCACGATGTGGTAGGGGCAGGCGAACTGTTTGGTGCTCGAAGTCGGGCTGACACCGGCTGATGATCCGCCAGTACGCGTTGTCGAATTGCCCGTCGGCATGCTCGTGCGCGAGCAACGCGATTTGCTGGAGTTTCGCCACGAAGCATTGCAGGAGATGCACGCCGAAGTCCACGAGCTTGACCGGATCAATACGCACCTCTTTCCAGCGACTCGTGATCTTCACCGGGCGGCCGGCTCTGGCGCGTGCAGCAACCCACTGCGCGCGTGCAATCAGCGGTTGCACCTCGCGGAGCGTCAGCAGCGGCCAATAGTCGCCGCGTGTCGCGAGGTAGGCGCGACGACGCGAGAAAACTGCGCGGACGACGTCTTCGCACTTTTTCAGCAAGGGTGCTTTGTTACGCGCGGCGTTCCAATCTCGTGAGCGGTCGTTGTGCCGCGTCGCGAGCCACTCGGTCGTCAGCGTGACGGCTTCTTCTTCGCTCGTGGCGGCCTCCCACCAGTGATACGCGAGTGCTCGCACGGCGCGACGGTGCGCACCCTCTGCCCGGATGCCGTGCTCTAGGAACGGTTCCGCCGTGGCTCGTGCATTCGCCCGACCACCGCTCGTCGGTGATTCACGGATGATCGGCAGCTTTAAGGCTCGTGCTCGCCGCGACGTCCACGTATTCGAGCTCGCCCGACACAATCTGTTCATGGACATGTCGTAGAGCTCGCGCGCCGAGCATCGTGGCAACCTCAATGTTCAGACTGTCCGGATCGAGCAGATACGCGCCGGGGCCGAATGGTAGCCGGCACACGTTCTCCTGCGCGTGATATGAGCGAGCCGCGGGGAAGACTTCCATGACGCCGCGGGATTCGGTGCACCCCGCCGCCGGGCGACGACAGTGCGAACGTCGGTGCGCCGAGTGCCTTCCGTTCTCCCGCGGCTCGCGCGAGGACGTCCTCGTGGCCGTTGCCGAGGTCGAGATCAATCAGCAGGTGACGAGTCGTCGAAAACCTTTGCGTCGTTCCATTCTTCTCGCGCTCGCGTTTCGCCGCGTACACAGCGACGGACTCACGCTGGTTGAGATGAGCCAACAGCTCGACGTCCGTGATGGGCGGATGCTGATCCGTCGGAATTTTTCGCCATTCCCGTCGGACGCGACGCTCCCAGTCGATGCTTTGGATCGCGTAGTCGTACGGATGGAACACGAACATCTGCTTGAACCTCGGCACGTCGGCCGCCGTGGCCGAGGCCACGGTGCGAGGTGTCGGTAGGCCGAGGTTGGCGCGCGGTCGCGCGATGGTTGCCGGTGCCGTCGGTGATGGCGACGGTGCGGCAGGTCGGGCTCGGCGCGTGCTGCATTGGCGTGAGTGGTCGCGTTGGCGAGGCGCAGTGTGTCGAGCGCGGGACATCGGCGTTTTCGGTCCGAGCGGTGCGAGCGCTCGCAGACGTCCGACCGTTATCTGATTTCCATTTTGGTCGTTTCGGTAGGACGAGATACTACAAAGTGTAGTATCTTGTCCTTGACACTATCGATTGGGACGTTCAAATTGGACGAGATACTACATTGTGTGGTATCTTGTCCTGTGAAGAGAAGATGGCCGCGCACATCGCATACGACACGGTCCACGAGATCGCGACTGAGCAGCACGGCCTTCTGAAGGCCACGCAGGCGACCGACCGCGGCGTCGCGCGCAAGACGCTCGTCGCGATGGCGGCACGCGGCCGCCTCGACCGCGTTACCTATGGCGTCTACCGCGACCGCGGCGTTCCGGAAACCCGATGGACGCCATACATGGCGGCCGCGCTATGGCCCTACGGCACCACTGTCGGCCTGCTGACGGGAGAGACGGTACTCGGCCTGCTCGACCTGTCGGACGTCAACCCCGCTGTGATCCACATCGCCGTGCCGGCTGCCTATCGCGCGCGGCGGCGGCTACCGCCGCCCGGGGTGGTGGTGCATCACGCCGATGTGCCCGCAGAACAGCGCACCGCCATCGAGGGCATCCCAGCGACCACGGTGGCCCGAGCGATCCGGGACTGCGCGCAGGCGCACCTTGGACCGGCGCTGCTTCGCCAGGCCATCGCCGACGCCAGAACAGGCGGCTGGCTGACGCCGGAGGAGGAGCGCGATCTGAACCGCGATTTGACCGCTGCTGGAAGTCTGTGACGCACGTACCATTGGTCGCCTGACCAGGTCTGAGATCGCTGATCCTCCACCACGACCCACGCTGATGCTCGACAGCCTCAATCCACTGCTCACGCATCTGCCGCCGCGGACGAAAACCGCGATGGTGTCGGCCATCAACACGTGTGCGAAACAGCTCAACCTGGGGCCCGATTGGGTGCAGCGCTGGCTCAGCTTTACCGTGGTCGCCGATGCGCTGGCGAATTACGCGCCCGATGGAGCGGCCGTGTTTGAATTCAAGGGCGGCGCGGCCATCGAGATGCGACTGCACCGACTCCACCAGCCGACAACGGCGACTTCGTCGTCGTTCCGGCCACGAGCTACCAAAGACTTGGACGCTGCCTTTCACGGCGAGATGAACGAGCTTCAGCAAGCGGTAGAAAGCGCGTTGACGGCGCCGAGGCACGGCTTTGCGTTTCGTACGGAGCTCGAGATACCGGACGCCCCCAACATGCGCCGCTTCCGCGTCCACGTATCGTATCTGGAGCAGGGAATCGCCGGCGTGGTCGCTCGCGACCTGAGCAACGTGAAGCTGGAGATCTCGGCGTACGAAGGGACACGCTATCCCGCAGATCAGGTACTCGCGTTTTCACTCAAGCCGTTCGGCATCGACGGGCCGAGTCATCTGCCGTGCATGACGCTCACAAAGCAGATCGCCCAGAAGCTGCACGCAGTGACGGATGACGTCGCGAGCGGGAAGAACGACCGCTTTCGCGACCTCGTCGACCTGGTGATGCTGAGCGATCTCGAACCTGCCTCGGCCGCGCTTCGCGTCGTCTGCGACGAAACGTTTCTGATCCGCGGTCGACAGAGTTGGCCGCCGGCGATTCTCACGCACGAGACCTGGATCGCACCGATGGAGCAACGCGCCATCGATATGGGACTCCCCGTCACGACGGCCGATGCGATCATTGAGCACGTCACTCGCTACGTCGAGGACATCACCGCCGCAACGTAGCACCTGCGGCATGGACGCTGCTTGCAGACATCACAACCGAGGATGATTCGATGTCGACCGAGACATCTACCGAGCCGTTGACGTTCACGCGTGAAGCGCTGTACGAGAAAGTTTGGACGGAGGCCATCGCGATCCTCGCGCCGAAGCTCGGCCTTTCCGACGTCAGTTTGAAAAAGACATGCGCGCGCCTGCGAGTACCGACACCGCCGCGCGGCTACTGGGCGAAGATCGCCGCTGGCCAGCGACCGCGCAGGGCACCGCTCCCCAAGCTGCCCGCATCGGTAAGTCGGCAGAGTCTAACCGTCACGTTTCGTCAACCTCCAAAGCTGCTGCCAACAGTCCCGACGGTCGAAGACACGGGGCCCGTCAGTACACAACGCCAATTCGAGGCGCTGCCCGAGAACCACGTGGCAGTTCCAGACCAGCTCACGAACCCGCATCCACTCGTCGCGCGTTCCGCGCATCTGCCGTGCGGATTTCGCTCCAAGCCGATCACCCATTTCGGTTGATGCCGATCACCTGTTTCGGTCGAAGCCGATCAGGGCGTGACGAGGGACGCCGGGCGCTCACCGCGGGCACTGTTCCTCCGGGACTTCTATCTGGAGCGAGGCGTTGCCAGCAGAGCGAATTCCCATGCGACAGGTGTTCGAGGCCTTCCGCCTCGCGTATGACCAGGGCCGGAGCCAGCGCGAGATCGCGCGGGCGCTCGGGCTCTCCCAGAGTACCGTCAACGAGTACCTCCGCCGCTTCCGGGCGGCAGGGCTGGTGTGGCCGCTGCCGCCCCAGGTTGAGGAGGCGGCGGTCGATGCCCGACTCTTCGCGAGCGACGCGGTGCCGACCACCGGCCGAGCCGTGCCCGACTGGCCCGCGCTCCACGCCGAACGCAAGCGGAAAGGCGTGACCCTGCAGCTCCTCTGGCTCGAGTACAAGCAGCAGACGCCGGACGGCTATCAGTACACGCAGTTCTGTCTAGTCCTAAAAAATGTCTACACCAAGGTTGTGGCGAGCATGTTCATGCGGCTTGGTAAAACACGTGGTCAGGCGCGTGTAGGTCGAGACTCCAGTGCGTGCGCACACGGTTGTAGATCGCGACCGCCCGTTCGACCGCATGGACCGCGGCTGACCCGGAGGGAAACACGGCATCCAAGTCGAATTCGTCTTTGAGAATGCCGTTGGCCCGTTCGGCGACCGCGTTTTGATCGCAGTGATTTTCATCTCCGCATCGCGTGCCGCCTCCCGCACCGACCGCTGCCCCTGCTCGATCTCTTCGACCAGACGCCGCTTCAATTCCGCGCGGTATCGATGGTAGACTCGTTCCATTTGCTCACGTTCGCTGCTCAGGTAACGTGTAGACACTAATCAGGACGGGACATTCAGGTCAACCGCCGGAGTGCGAGTCTGATTTCCAAACTGCAGTCATGTTCCCACTCCCTTCGCCATTCCGCAACTCTCCTCACACGCTCGAAACTCGCGCTTCGTCTCCACTACGGCCACGGAAAGGAGTGTGTGCTCGACGGAGCTACGCGTCACGCCGAAGCGCTCCAAGAAGCACGATGACGCCGCTGCACGCTATCGTCTTCCGTGACGCCGGGTTGGGGTGAGGTGCTCAGCACGCCGCGGTTTGCACCGAGTGGCGTTGCGTAGCGGTCGGCGTGCCACCCACGCCCGATTGGAAGGCTCGAACGCGCCAGAGACGGCCATCCAACCCTCTGACAGCTCCGGATGTGACAAATCATGTGACAAACAAACGCCCGACCATCAGGGCGCGATGGTCGGGCGTTTCCACACGTAACGAAGCCGTCTGCCGGTGACTACAACGCCGTCAAAGACGTAAACCATAGTTGCACAACGAATTACTTCCGCACCAACGGCTTGTACTTAATTCGATGCGGCTGATCGGCATCGGCGCCCTTGCGTCGTTTGAGGTCGTCGATGTACGCGCCGTAGTTCCCCTCAGACTACTACCAGCGGCTGATCTCGGCCACTGGTCTCTCTAAG